>CAZWCA010000007.1:14942-31817 GCA_964632255.1 uncultured Smithella sp.
GTGAATCATGGCTGATAATGTTGAGGTATCGGTTGTCATTCCGGTATACAACGAGGAACAAAACCTGCCGCTTTTGATGGAAAGGCTTTTGCCGGTTATGCAGGGATCGGGGAAAAGTTTCGAACTAATACTGATTGACGATGGCAGTGCTGACAATTCTCTTGTTTTATTAAAAAAATTTGCAAAATTTGAACATGTAAAAATTGTGGAATTGACCAAAAATTACGGGCAGCATGCCGCCATCATGGCTGGTTTTTCAATATGCAGCGGTGCTATCGTTGTCACCATGGATGCCGATTTACAAAATCCGCCCGAAGAAATACCCAGACTGGTAAAAATCATGGAAGAGGGCGGTTATGATGTTGTCGGCACGATCAGAAAGAGCCGTCAGGATTCTTTCTTTAGAATCTTTCCCTCCAAAATAATTAATATGGTCGCCCGGAAAATTACCGGTGTCCAAATGCATGACTGGGGATGTATGCTGCGCGCTTATCGCCGCGCAGTAGTGGAAAGAATGATCCAATGTCACGAACATTCAACGTTCATTCCTGCTCTGGCTACTCTTTTCTCGAAGCATGCCGCGGAAATAGAGGTAGGACATGAAGAAAGACATGGCGGCACAACAAACTATCCTTTGCCCAAACTAATTAATCTGCAATTTGATTTGGTTGCTTCGTTTTCCGATTTTCCAATCAAATTAATTATGTACGGTGGAATTTTACTTTCTTTATTAGGCGTATGCTTTGGTGTCGTACTGGCTGTCGCCCGCCTGGCCTATGGAGCAAGATGGGCGGCTGAAGGTGTCTTTACGTTGTTTGCCATTTTATTTGTGTTTATCGGCATGCAGTTTTTTGCCCTGGGTGTGCTTGGCGAATACATTGGCCGGATTTATTCGGAAGTTCGCCGGCGGCCGGAATATGTTATTGAAAACGTCCACTTCTCGAAAGGAAAAGAGTAGTACATTGAAAACAGTTGTCTTTGCCTATCACAACATGGGCCTGGCCGGGTTGGAAGCCCTGACCGGACATGGTTATGATATCGCCGCCGTATTTACTCATGAAGATGATCCCAAGGAAAACTGCTGGTTCGGTTCCGTAAAAAGCTGGGCATTAAAGCACAGCATTCCGGTTTATACGACTGAAGATGTCAATTCGGAACAATGGATAGAAAGAATTTGCCAGATGCAGCCGGACGTGATGTTTTCTTTCTATTACCGGAAAATGATTGCGCGCAAAATTCTTGAAATTCCAAAGGTTGGTTCTTTTAATCTGCACGGTTCACTATTACCGCATTATCGTGGCCGCTGTCCCGTGAACTGGGTTTTAGTTAACGGCGAAAAGCAAACCGGTGTTACCCTGCATTACATGGTTGATAAGCCGGATGCCGGAGATATTGTCGGACAAAAAAGTGTTATAATTGATTTCAGAGATACTGCGGAAACTTTGTACGGCAAATTGTGCAGGGAGGCTTCCGCATTATTAGATGAATTGCTGCCCCTGATCAAAAGAGGCCAAATTCCACGCATTAAACAGGATTTGGCATCGGGAAGTTATTTCGGCGGCAGACGGCCGGAAGACGGGCGGATTGACTGGAAGAAATCCGCATTGGAAATTTATAATTTAATTCGTGCCGTTACCAGACCATATCCGGGGGCCTTGGCGCTTTTGGAAAATAACGAAAAGATGATAATCTGGTGGGTTGAGCCCATAGAAAGAAACTCAGATGACATACCCGGTAGTGTAAATATCCGTGAGGAAGAAGTTCTTGTACAAACCGGTAAAAATGCGCTAAAGCTCATGGATATCGAAATTGCCGGAAAATGTATGATGGACATGGAAATTATTGATTATTTTAAAAACGGGAAGGTGACCAGTTTAAAATGAAAATATTGATACTCGGCGTTAATGGTTTTATCGGACATCATTTAATTAATCGAATTCTGGCGGAAAAGAAGAACTGGACGGTTTACGGGATGGATCTTGGTTCCGACCGCCTGGGCCAATCGCTGAATGACCCGCGTTTCCATTTCATGGAAGGCGATATCGGCATTAACAAAGAGTGGATAGAATTGCAGATTAAGAAGTGTGACGTTGTCATCCCACTGGTTGCGATTGCCACCCCGAAAATGTACGTTGAAGATCCGATTGCCGTTTATAATCTCGATTTTGAAATGAACGTCAATATTATCAAACAATGCGTCAAATATCGTAAGCGAGTAGTTTTTCCATCGACTTCCGAGGTTTACGGCGCCTGTTCTGATTCCGAATTTAAAGAAGATGAAAGTTTTCTGGTTGTCGGCCCGATCAATAAAGAGCGCTGGATTTATTCATGCTGCAAACAGCTTCTGGATCGAGTGATTTATGGGTATGGAACCCGCGGTTATCTGGAATTTACGCTTTTCCGGCCATTCAACTGGATCGGTCCGCGGCTTGATTCACTTTTTGCAGCCAAAGAAGGAAGTTCAAGAGTTGTCACCCAATTCATTGCCGAATTACTGATGCGCCGGCCGATAAACCTGGTCGATGGCGGAATGCAGAAAAGATGTTTTACATATGTTGATGACGGCATATCCGCATTGATGAAAATTTTGGAAAACAAAGATGATGTCTGCAAGAACCAGATTATAAATATCGGCAACCCGGATAATGAATGCTCGGTAAAGGAACTGGCCGATATTTTAAAGAAACTATTTATGCAGCATCCGGATCACGCTAACGATGAAAGCTATTCGGAAATCGTGGATATTTCCGCGGATAACTATTATGGAAAAAATTATCAGGATATTTACACCCGTAAACCCAGCATCGAAAAAGCCAGGAAACTATTAAACTGGGAGCCGAAAATCGGCCTGGAAGAATCAATGCAACTGACACTCAACTCTTTTCTGGAAGAAAATAAAGACATTCCAATATAGCGGCTTTTTTGTTTTGATTTAGTAGGCAACAGCCCAATGTCATTGAATTAAGAAATGTACCTTCCAAGTCCCCCTTTCGTAAAGGGGGATTTAGGGGGATTTTTAGAAAAGTGAAGAGCTGTAAGGCTTAAGTCAATGACATTGAGCAACAGCCTGTCATTGCCCGGCTTGGCCGGGCAATTAATTTTTGGGTGTTAAGTAATGGGTATGCTCGGATTAAAAATTGATGTTGATACCTATTGGGGAATGAAGGAAGGTGTTCCCTGCTTGTTACAAACATTAAAAGAGTTCAATTTAAAAGGAACATTCTTCCTGAGTATCGGACCGGACAATTCCGGTCGGGCAATCCTGCAACTGATAAAGAATCCGCGTTTTTTCCAAAAAATGATGCGGACGAAGGCCGCTTCCCTCTACGGCTGGAGAACGCCGCTCTACGGCACAATCCTGCCCGCGCCAATGATCGCGCTATCCTTTCCCAATATCGTCCGGGAAATTATCGATGCCGGACATGAAGTTCAATTTCATGCCTGGGATCATCGCCGCTGGCAGGACGAACTGGCGAAAAAATCGGAAGAGTGGATTAAAGAATGGTTTCACGGGGGAATTTCCGGCTTTGTTGAATTGACCGGTAATCAACCGACAGCCTTTGGCGCACCTTCCTGGTTAATCGATGATCGGGTGCTGAAGATTATTAAAGAATATAACTTTGATTATGTAAGCTGCACCAGAGCCAAAACCCCTTTCATTCATGAAAATGCCAATCTCCTGGAAATACCTTCCGATCTTCCATGCTTTGAAGAATTGGACGCTGAAAAAGGCATTTCCGCCATTTCTAGTTTAATTAGAGATGACGGCATCCATGTTCTGCCTGTGCATGCGGAAGTCGAAGGCGGCATCTTCAACGAAAAATTCCGCAAACTTCTCAATAATGCCTATGAATCAGGCAACGTTATCGTGCCCTTAAAAGAAATCAAAAATAAACTTGAGCTGCAAAACCTTCCCCGCCGCAAATACAGGTTGGAACTGCTTCCCGGCCGCCACTCGGCGTGTGCGGTATAGAGGCGATAACCCCCTGGTGTCTGATACCATCCGCGCTCGCAGGCTAACTTTGCCGGCACAGACTGCCCAGGGCGAGGCCGGGTCCCTTGGCTTCCTCTTGTAATAAGCCGACCTCATGGATATTGACATGCCTGTAATGAACGGGCTGGAAGCTGCAAAAATCATCCTCCGCACGGTGAAATACTTCCCTATTATGGCGTTGACCGGTAATTTAAGAGCCAAAGATGAATATTCGGCGGCAGGAATGGACGATTTTTTGGAAAAACCTTATTCTTTTGAAAACCTTAATAGTAAAATTAATAACTTGACAATTAAAATAGAAAAAATTTATGTGACAGACGGAAAGCTTAAGATTGCAAAAGAGATCCCCATGGACCGAGAAGAGTTACAGGAACTAATGGAACTCAAAAAGAAAGGCCTGACAAAACTCAAATTGGTCGGGACTGGAGCTACATTTATAGTTCATAAAAACGTTCAAAACAAAATCTCTCACGATATCGTTGGAGAGGAAAAGAGTTATTCAAATGCATCGATCGTTCCGAAAGTGAACCGGGCAGATGTCATCTTTACAAAGCAAATCTTCATGCAACAAAGACATTTTTACTCCGGAGGAGTTGGAAAATGCCATCCGGACAGAAGATCAAACAGTTGAGAAGATCATGGTATCTAGTTGAAAGAATTAACGAGAAAGGTGCTGATCTATGAAAATTCTAATTGCGGAAGATAACCGAGAACAGCAAATGTTGATTTCGTTTCTAATGAATAACTGGCACTATGACTATGACTTGGCTTCAAATGGCCAGAAGGCTGTTGAACTCGCCCAAAAGAATGTTGGGCAATATGACCTTTGCCTGATGGACGTGGAGATGCCCGTCATAGATGGCTTGAAGGCAGCAAAAAAAATTCGCCGTAGCATAAGATATTTTCCTATCATGGCTGTGTCAGGGACGTCGTTGCCCATGAGTAAATATTGGGAGGCAGGAATGGACGATTTTTTACAAAAGCCTTACAATCCGAGAGTCCTATATAGTAAAATCAGTGAGTTAACCGTAAAGGTAACAACAATAGCAAAAGAAAAAAATCAAATTGTGTTAAGAAAGGAGTTACCGGTGGATTCTGAAGAGTTGAAGGAACTAAGGGATCTGGATAAAAAAGGATTAGCAAAATTTAGTTTAGTCGATGCAGGCCATAAATTTATCGTTCATAAAAATCTACAAAACAAAATTTCTCATGATTTTATCGCCAAGAGAAAACAATTATCGGAATTTCTCGATCGCTCTGTAGACGATCCCGGAATTATTCACATATATGCTTCAACCTTACGCTCCAGCAAGAGACATATCCTTCCCGAAGTCCTGGAGCAGTTGGCTAAGAAAGAAGATGAGGAGATGGAGAGGTATACGACTAAAGCAGAATATCCGGAAGAAAACACAGAATTATAAAGAGCATAGAAGGGGTACAAGGGGACGTCCATGAAATTAAATCGCTTGGCTGTTATTAGCCATAGCATGCCGCGTTAAGCTCAGAATAGATGTACCGGGGCACTTCACCACAGCATCGTCAGAGGAATAAAGCGGCAAGCCATATTCCAGATGACCATGGCCGTTACCATTGCTAACCGTAACGTGTGGACGGGCAAACTACCGTTCATAAGATGCTGTGACCATTAAGGCGGTTGTTCTCCAAGTTTGCATTGTTATTTTATATATCCACTCCTTATAATCTTTGCGAAATTTATTTGGGAATAGGTTGAGCATGATTGCTCCAGTAAAGACTGTATATCGATGTGGTCACGCAGCTTTGCAGATTGACATGAACCCCGATGTGGGACTGTTTCATCGAAGTTATTGATATAATGTGATATTTGTTGACAATAAGCCTGTTGCGTGCCATAAACGCGGCGAATAACCTTCGCTTCAGGAAACCAGGGTTATTACAAAAATAATGCAATCTATTTAAAGGAGTAAGAACATGAGAAAATCGCTGTTCCAGATGACTATGGTTTTGTTTCTATTGATGTGTTTTGTTTCTTTCGCTTTTGCCGGACCGACTATTGATTCGATTTTGAAGAAAAAAGAGCTCGTTGTAGGCACGTCCACCAACTTACCCCCGATGGCTTTCGCGGCCAAAAACGGCAAGCCCAAAGGATTCGATGTCGACCTCAGTCGAATGATCGCCGCAGCGATGAATGTAAAGCTGCGCATCGAAGTGATGCCCTTCGAACGGCTGCTTTCCGCCCTTGAAAGCGGCAAAATCGATATGATCATCTCCTGTATGACCATCACGCCGGAACGGAACCTGCGCGTGGTCTATGTCGGCCCGTACTTCATGTCGGGACAGTCAATCCTGACCACTAAAGATATTGCTATCAACATCAACGGCATAGATGACATCAACAAGCCTGATTTCAGCATCGCCGTGCCAAAAGGAACGACGACAGAGAAGATTGCGAAAACGACGTTACCCAAGGCGAAGTTGGTTGTTGTCGGATCAACGGAAGATACTTTGGATTTACTGCTAAAAAAGAAAGTTAAGGCTCTAATGGCCGATTATCCTTATACAAGCGTGGCATCGTTCAAATATAAGGATAAAGGATTTGTGGCTAATCCTCCCTTCAGCGCCGAACCTATCGGCATTGCCATCCGTCAGGACGACCCTCTGCTGACGAACCTTTTGCAAAACATGTTAATGACTTTTAGAGGAAGCGGGTTACTGGACGAAATGACGAGGCGGTGGTTTACAGATCCGGCCTGGATTGCCGATCTGCCGTAGCTTATAAAAAAGAGAACAAGATAACAGACAAGGTGGCATAAACAGGGGGATACTTTCCGTATTATTGTCAATTTAATACGGTAAATATCCCCCTGTCCCATCTATCCCCATAGGGAAACTAAAGGGAACGCCCTTAAGTATTTAAGTTATTAAGATGATTTGGCAATTTTATTAATTAAAGTGCCTTTTATCTAAACTTCTTTCATCCTGCCGCCGTACTACGAACCTTTGATAATGTGCGGGTACGGTTGCGCTTTAATTCCGGCGGCTCGATGAGTCAATCTGATCAATTATCTCAATGTTGTTGACTTAAGCGCTACATCCTCCTCTTTTTAAAGTTATGGATGTTACCGATGTTAGCGGAACTCAAATATCCCTATCGCATCGGCTAACGAATTAATTTTCATGAAGGCTGGAAATGTCATTTATGACAGGCAAGGTTCGACTGCAGCGTACTTAATGAGAATCATTTGATAACGGCGGTGAGATATGTTAAACGCAATCCGTTCCTGTATCTTAAGAAATGCTTGAGAATTCCCTGGTCAAGCGCAGCCTATCATCCGGAAAGATTCGCCAGGATGATAAACACTTTCGATTGAGGTTAGCAATGGTAAAGCACGCAACCAATCAAAAGAAGGCATGAAAACAAAATTATAAAGATTGCTCCCAATTTAGGAAGAAAGGATATTTTCATGATTCACTTAACACGTAATGAATCCATACTTTGGACTGAATTAACAGATCGGGCAAGGCTGGGAAATCTTGATCCTGATGCCAAGTTGACGGAATTGCGTCCAGCTCTTCGCCCAGCCTTTCGCTTTCATGCCGCCACCCTCATTGCGGTTGCGGGTGATACAAAAACATCTCTTTCCTGGTTGGCTGCCGGGTCTCTGGAAGAAAAAGAAAATATGGCCTGCGCTTATATGGCCGGATTCTTACAGCGGCATGCATCCTTTTCCATGCCCGTTACCGTCTTTGAAGATCCACGGCCATATATTCATTTTACAACAGTTCCGGCAATCGAAGGCGCACGCCACAAATTCCGCGATTTTACTTCCAGAACAATGCCGTCATATGAGCGGCCCGTCAAGTTTATGGATGTCGGATGCGGAAATGGAACCATGGGGATCGAGTTGCTGCAATCTTTGCAGGAAAAGAAAATTATCCCGGAAGTTCAAGAAATTATTCTTGTAGATCCATTTCCGTCAATGCTTGAAATTGCAGAAAAAACCGCCACAGAAGTTTTTCCGAAAGCCCGTATTACGACGATGCTCGGGTTATCGCAGGACATTTCCGCAAGATTTCCAAGTGGTATTGATTTTACTCTTTGTTCCCTTTCAATTCATCATATGCCATGGGAAGTAAAGGCCGGCCTGGTCAAGGATATAGCCTCACGAAGCAGGGAAGTTCTTCTGTTTGAAATGGATGCGGATCATGACACGCACGAACTGGGCAGTTCTGAACTCTCGCTGTCGGTTTATCAGTCTTACGGTGCAATTATCGACGCGATCTTCGCTCATGATGCGCCGGTGGATATTGCATTAAAATGTGTTGATCTCTTCCTTCTTGCGGAAGTGATTTCTCTTCTTTCTCAACCACGCGGGAAGCGGACGGAATATCATATGACCTCATATCAATGGCGGAGACTGTTTGAGGAAGAAACGGATTATCGGCTGTCGGCGGAAGAAACTTGTTTAGCCTGCAGCGGCGTTGATTTTTTCGGGCAACATTTCATAAAAGATATTTGATCTTAGCGACTTGCCAGCTTTTTCACTTATCAAGAGATGAGGTTACCCATAAGTGCTTCATTGAACATCCGTCGCTAAGGTTTGCAAAAATTATATGATGAATATCCTTATGTATTGCCTTCAGCAATCCTTTGATCTCCTTGCCGGAACAAAAAATATTTCCTTTCCGATTCGGAAACGATTAGTTTTTGTCATCCATAGTTTCCGGATTATATTGCTTAGCGGGAAGAATACCGGAGATATACTTTGGAGGAGAGAATCTATCATTCTATGAAGGATAAATATTTCTTATACATCCTGTTCCTTATTTTTACCCTGCTTATCTTCGCCTCCGGTCCATTGGAAGCCCGTGAGATCATTGCCTCGGGCGAATACATCATGGGAGACGGAGAAACAATGTCTGTTTCAGAGGAACGCGCACGGATGAATGCGGCTCGAAAGGCTGCGGAGGAGGCTGGAACGCTGGTACGAAGCTACTCGAAAGTCCGGAACATGGCTCTTGAGGAAGACGTGATCGAGGTAATAGCCGATCATGCCATGAAGATCACGGTACTTTCCAAAAAGAGAGAAATGGTTAGCGATGCCGTTCGCTTTGTTGTCCAGATCAAGGCGGAGATATCAGATGCCGATATCGAAGCCAATTTGAAACGAATCATCGCTGAACGCCAGGCGGTTACGGATTATCAGAAGCTGAAGGCTGAATTCGATAGCCAAAACCGGCTATTGGCTGATTTAAAAAAACAGCTTTCCGATGTTTCCGTGGATAAGAAAAAGATGGTGTTGGGGAAGATCGGCGAGAACGAAAACCGGTTCCGGGCTGCCGTCTTTCTGGAAGAGGGATTGCGGAGAATTTCTCAGTTGGACAATCCCGGGGCAGTCGACGTACTCACGAAAGCAATCGAACTCAATCCGGACTTGGCGCTGGCTTATGCCGCCAGGGCCGAGGCCGGCCTGTGGGATACAAAACATGAGGTTGTATTGCAGGATGCCAACCAGGCTATTGCTCTGGAACCACAAAATGCGCGCTTCTACGCCGTCCGCGCCCGCGTTCTGGCATTCCGCGGCTGCTCTGTGGAGAAGCCGGACGGATGCAAGGATGTTATTGCCGACCTTGAAAAGGCTAAATCAATGGATCCTAAGAATCCTGCCTATTTTGACATGGCGGGGAAGCTCTATACTTCACTAAACCGTTATGAATCGGCGGCAAAAGAATATGACCGGTCAGTAGAGCTCGCTTCGTCGGTTGCCCTTCCTCTAAATGCCGCCAATGCCTACCTGGAGCGGGCTGAATTCATCCTGAACGCGGCCGGCGAAAATTTTCTGAACGCGGCGCTTCGGGACCTCGACAAAGCGGTCGCGATCATTACCGGCCCCATTTATATGACGGAGGATACAAAAAAATTCATCAGACTTTTTGCCGCTAAACCCAAAAATGATAAGGAAGGCATCCGGCTCGTCCGGGAGATTTTTGGTCTTGATGCGGCAAAAATGAGTGAAAACGAGAGGAATGCCTTCATAGAACGGAGCAAGGAAGCAGAGATTGTTTTGAAAAATGCCGGCCTCGTCTATTGGCGGCGAGCGCAGGTTCTGTATGAATCGGGAGATGTAAAAGGAGCGGAAAAGGACAGAATAAAAGCCTGCGAACTTAACGGTGGAGGAGATAATATAACATATGTAGGTGGAATCATCGCCGATATCGGGTTTTGCACGCCAAAAGGCATCTTCCGGCCCTTTCCATCTAAAGAGGCCCTGTCCGCATACCAGTTCTTCAAGCAGGGTGAAAGGCTCTTTGCCCGGTCCAGATTTACGGAAGCAGTTGTCCAATACAGCCATGCCTTGGAACTTGACCGTAAACTAGCAGATGCCTGGCTGAAGCGAGGATTAACTTATATGTACAGCGCAAAACCGGATTTCGAGCAGGCTATTGCTGATTTTTCCGAAGTTCTCCGCACCGATCCCCAGAATGCCAGAGTTTTGTATGAACGCGGATTGGCAAGCTGGGCCTGGGCCAATGAAAAGAGCTGGAATGGTGATAAGAAAGGCGCAAAACAGGACCGGATTTTTGCGGAAAAGGATTTCACTGCCGTTTTGACACTGCCGGATAATATTTATAAGAGCTCTGCACTTGTACAGCGTGCAAAAATTTATGAAATGCAGGATCGTTGGGAGCTTGCCGCTGCAGATTATGATGCCGCCGCCCGCGGGAACGATATCCAATTCTTTTTGAGAGAGGCCCGCGCACTGCAAATGGCTGGGAAAAATAAGAAGGCCGTTAAGGTGCTGGATGAATTTCTATCTATTGCCGGGAAAGCCTTGGCGGAAAAGGGCGAGTTCGGCGATGAATTACTCTCGCAGCAAATCGCCGATGCACATGCCCTGAAAAAAGAACTGAGCGCTTCGAAGCCGGAGAAGGCAGGCCAGTCATCAATGAAATGAACCGGCCACAGCTTCAGCAGAAAAATCAGGCAGGATTTATAAAAAAGCTTCATGCTGAAGTTTGGATAAAAGGTGTGCCATAACTATCGCTGCAGACTTGATCTTTGTGATTCTGTGATCACAATCTTTGCAATTTGCACAATCTATTTTCTGTTTCCGGCTCAGGCGGCATCCATCTTGTTTAATCAAAGCAGTCTTTTTTCCTTAATAAATTTTGCGATGGTTTCCGCCGCTACTTGTTCGCCGTTCTTGTTCCAATGCTGATTCTTAATATAGTAAGTGTCATTCCCGGCCTCAATGGCGGACTTAAGCGGACGGGTAAGGTCTGTGAGGGGTATTCCGGCCTTGCTGCAGATATCGGCAAGTATTTTGTTTGGTTGCATGAGATCATAATCGTTGTCATTCAGGTTATATTTTTTTCTGATCTCATTCCAGTAACGGCTTTCATAAACCTGAACGATGGTCGGCGCGACAACGACCATAAATTTTGAACCTTTCTTTCTGCAATATTCATTGGTCTCTTTAATAATAGCTTCCATTAACCGGAATGTGGCCCCGGTATTATCTTCAAAGCTCTTTTTACAAAGCCTGATTTCCGATGGCATAAAATTTATGGAATAATCTTTGCGCTTAATTGATTTATCAATAAAGTCAATAAAGTGCGAACGCGGCAGACTGCATAATGTCTTTGCCTGCCTCATCTTTAGGTATTTTTCCGATATTGGTACGGGAATTCCCGTAAAGTGCAGTTTCTCTGTGGCATTGATTACTGCTTTAGGCCTGATGTAGCCGTCAATCCAGTCGGAAACACCCCCGATATCATCAAAATCATTGCCGACATAGATCACCATGACAACGAGATCCGGCTTATATTTGATAGCCTTTATTTGAAGCTGAAGCAATTCCTGAGCAGGCCCGTAACCATTTACTCCGAAATTAAGCACTTCCGTGCCTGTAAGAAGCTTTTCTTCCATAACCTTGGCAAAAGCATCGTTATCACCAACACCGAAGCTGCTGGTAAATGAGTCTCCAATGATGATGATTCTTTTTTTACCCTCTGTTCTGGAAACGTTATACTCTTTATCTCGCATACCTGCGGAATTGATTGATATCCTTGTCCGGAATTCATGTCTTGATACAAAATAGGCTGTTTTATTCGGTATCAATCGCCAGCCAAGTATGCTGTCATATTCGAAAAGCCTGTCATGCTCCGAAACGCCTGTCTTTTGAGGAAGAAAATTATGGAAGAAGGTTTCTAATCCGGCAAAAAGCATAATGCACGTTATCAGGAGAAGAGACAGATTCAACGTTAGATCCTTCTTTCTGAAAATAACGATGCCAGCCCCGATAATGAAAAGAATACTTTCTATTATGCGGATATGAAGCCTGGTTTGATTATCAAAAAGCCCCTCCGGGCACAGCCACATAGCCAGCAGCCATTCATTGCCGAGCAACGCTATGGCGATCAATATTGCTCCAAAAACGATCAATGCTCTTTCTCTTTTCATTTTTATGGGTTTTGTTTTATTGAACATATAATTTCAATTTATTAATTTTTTTAACTATTTTTTTTACCATAAATTAAAATGTAGTCAAAGATTTTATCAGTTCCGGCCATGAAATTAATTCTTTTTAATTTATAATTTTTTATTCCTGACATGCCTTTATTGAAGGGACAAAACAAAGCGAGGAATGCAATGTCTGTTGAGCTTTGAAATTACCGGCCGGTCTAAAAATATTTATGGCAATAGATATAATTATTTATTTCAATTTAAATCATTTGAAGAGGCATGGCGTTTTCGGATTCTTCCCGTAAAATTTCTATAAAAACATCGACAATATAAGGATCAAACTGAGTACTCTTGCCTCTTTCCAATTCGCTGATCGCCCACTCTTTATCCATACCTGATCGATAAGCTCGAGTAGAGGTCATTGCATCATAAGTATCGGCTACCGCTGTAATCCTTGCATAAATACTGATTTGTTCTCCTGCCAGCCCGGACGGAGTGCCTGTTCCATCATAACGTTCATGATGTTCAGTTATGGCTGTCAGCATTTCTTCATCCAGGAATACCGGCTTTAGAATTTTACCACCTACAACAGGATGGTTATTAATTTCTATCCTCTCCGTTGAAGTAAGAGGTCCATTCTTATTTAAAATATTTTCTGATATTCCCAGCTTGCCGATATCGTGAAGCAGCGCCGCCTTTCTCAATTCTTCGATCTTTTCTTTGGGCAGGCCGATTCTTGCGGCGATTTGTGTTGCATATTCAGCAACCCTAGCGGAATGTCCGGCAGTGTAAACATCTTTTGCTTCGAGAGACAAAACAAGCGACTGCACGATACGGATGAAATAATCGTTCAGTTTTTTTCTCGTATCCTGAAGGCTTTCCGTCATCCAATTGAATGACTTGGCCAGTTGGCCGATTTCATCATTCCCTTTAATTTGGACACGAAATTTCATATCACCGTTTGCAACATGCTGCGTACCCTCGACAAGATTAATTACCCGTTGAGAAATTTTTGCAGAAAGCCATAATCCAAGGATGATGGAGGCAATCAATCCAATGGCAAGGATAATCCATATTGTTATTCTGATATTTCTTCCGGTTTCGGAAAGAACATCAGCCGTAATATCCACTCCAAGGACAGCAATAGTTTTTCCCCGGTGATTTTTGATGGGCGCATAACCGGACAATGAGACTCCCCATTCATCTGTCTCGATTTGTTCATCAGCGGTAGCAGCTTCATACCCTTTTAACATCTGGGGAAAACGTGCCGCATTATAAAGATCCCCGGGTGAGGCGGCTTTAGGCCTGTCTTTCGATGTATCGGGTGAATCAATATCCACAATGAATTGCCATATGCCTTCCTTATCGGTCTTGGTTAGAATATAAATATCCTTCACAATATTGTTGGTACGAAGGATTTCTTGTAAATGTTTTTCTGTGAGCCTGTAAGGGATGGTATTAATACCGTCAGGGTCGTGAGGAATTTGTTGCAGAAGATCGGCATCGATTGAGAGAGCTGAAATCTTGGCAATTATCGTTACCTGGTTTCGAAGCTGCTTGAGTTGTCCTTCATGAGCTGCTTTGTTCAACAGAAATCCACTGACGATGACCAGGAAAATCATGGAAAGAGTCAAAGCAATCATTACCCTGACCCTGAAGCTGTTGATGCCGAGCTCGATTCCTACTCGTTTTTCATTAATCAACATTAAATTTCCTCAGGATATGATCAGCCGGAATTTTCTTGGAAAAGTGAGGTCAAAAAAAGCATGGTAATCTCAGTGACCAACTTTCGTGAACATGGCTCAGTCGGTCTTGGTGAGGATTTCCATTGCATCGTTAAACCCATCTTCGATACGGCGCTCGATTGTTGAACGGGAAAAATCATGGGACGAACCGATCGCTCCCCGCCCGGACTGGCCGATAGTAATGTGCCGCTTCAATCTTCGATGCATCCTGATATTTTTATAAACTTCATGCTGTCTCAAGGGATGGTCCGGGGGAAGAAGTCTTTCCATTTCATCAAAAAAATCCATTAGATTGTTTAATTTTTTTGCCAGCTTGCCATCCAGTGAAAACTTTCCGGAAAAGATCAGGGCATAGCATTTCTCCATTGATTCCCTGAGATTGCAAGGTATTTCTCCGACCCTGCGATGCACTTCGATGTATATCAGTTCCCTTTCGACATCGGGGTTGTCCGTCTCGATCATTTCCAGGGCATTGATTGCCGGAGCTGCGGGGGTATTGATGAAAATACCTCCGTCCCAATATATTTCTCCGTCAATATCAGTCATAGGAAATGTTACCGGAAAACTCCCGCTGGCCATGATGTGCCGGAAATCAAGAGACCTGTCACCGTTGTCAAAAAGCTGCTGTTCTCCCGTCCGAACATTAATGGCCGTTGCGATGAGCCGGCTTTTATCAGGCTGATTGAGTTTCTCGATATCTATATATTCCTGAAAAGTTTTTTTCAAAAAACAAGTATCATATATGCTGGTACAGGTAAGCGGGGAAAACAAAGCCTGGGCGTTAAACCGGTACATACCGGGGTTGCCGTAAAAGGAAAGGTTTTTCTCAAACTGATTGAAAAAAGCCCGCGCGGATTTGGAGTACCAGGGGTGAAACATAGCCATAGCCTCCCTCACCGGGTTACGCAGGGAAAACCGCTCGCGCCATACCTCTTCAAGGGTGCCGATCGGATCCTTTTTGGCACCTACAAGGATGGCTCCGTTGATTGCGCCGATAGATATACCTGCAACAACCCGTGGATGAAATTCCTCACCCCTGACCTGGTAAAGGGCTTTTAACGCTCCTAATTCGTATGCACCCAGTGCACCGCCGCCCTGCAGGGCAATTCCCGTGATTATCTTCTTTTTCGACATAGAAAACCCTCTGCATCCGCATTTTTTAAAAGCGATTTTGCCCGAGTATCGCTTATTTATCAACCAAAAATTTAACCAATATTTTCAAATAATTTTTAAGTTTGCAGTATCAAATTCTTTTGATTAAAAGATTTAGATATAGAAGAATGCAATTGATATCATTTTGAATTAAAAGAATATATTTAATTGGAGATAAGTGAATTTTTATGAATTATAAAATTATTAAGTTTATTGATAGTTTCCCCGTTGTAACAAAATCAGAAGAAAAATTTGAAATATTCGTGCATCAGGAATTTTTCATAGGCAATACTTTTGGATGCGCTCCACAAGAAATTCCCGGTTTGAAATTCTATTCAACATCCGATAAAAGAAAAGTAAATATTATTGACGAGAATACTTATGAAATAGATCAGAATATTATTGCTAAAAGAATCAAACCCCGCCAAGATCAATAGAAAATCCATTTTAAAACAATGGACTAAATTAATTTACTTAGGAATGCCCAACAAGATGTAGAAAAACTCCTGTTAGGCAGGCTGTTCAAAAAGATTTAGAGTGAGGCACCGCAAAAACCGAATGAATCAAATTTCCTTGCATGACTATTTCTCCCGATACTGCTCCTGCACTTACATGTTATTGTAATTATTTTTGTAATTACCAGCCATTTTAAGATCTGTCCATCCTTTGTGAATTTCTACATATTGCTAATAGAGAACCTGCATGCCGACTAAAACCGCCGTTGCCAGGAGGCTGAAGATAGAAAGCGTAAAGAGCATAATCAGCAGGCCGCTTTTAAATCCAAAAAAGCCGAAATAGTAAGACGGCGCCTCCAGAATGGTCACAACAGGGCGGGAACACAGCATACAAAAGGTGAGCAGCTTGATGGCTTCGATCGTTGATAATGCGCCGCTGCGCATCAACTCGCCCATAATTCCCATACCTGCATAGGAATTGCCCATATAGGCATACAGCACTACGTTGAATTTTTCGGACAGTCCCAAAAAGTCCACGCTCAGCGGCAATTTCTGAAACAAGCCCGCCTTCTGGCAATAGAAGACAATGGAGGTTACGACGATCATGTAAATAGCCAGTTTCACGGAATAGCGCAGGCTTTGCGTCAGGGCTGTCATCGCAATGCGGCGATGGTTCTTCGGCATCTTTTGCAGTTTGGTTGGACTGGCGATGTTTTTTGTGCTTACCTGATCATCTGTATTAACGAACCGGTGAGAAAGGAAGCCTGCGACCATCATGTTGCCTGCCGCAGCGGCCAGAGAAAGGAACACATAGAAAAAGGCAACGGGAAAGGCAAGCAGTGTAAAAGCAACGGGGCCTATGGACGTGAGCAATATCCTCACATAGGACGGAAAGCTGGCGAAGACTACGGACAAGACGAGATTCACCTGCGAAATACCGCCCTTTTTGTACATGTCCATGAGGATGCCCCCTCCCGCGTAAGCAGAGCCCGCATTGGCGATAAAGGCCTGTCCTGTCTCAATGCCGAAAGCGGTGCGTTTCACCACCTTACCGGCTAAGAATTCGACATACCGCAGCAGGCC
>CAZWCA010000007.1:31917-62305 GCA_964632255.1 uncultured Smithella sp.
AAGCGGTGCGTTTCACCACCTTACCGGCTAAGAATTCGACATACCGCAGCAGGCCGTATCCCTGCATCAGAGCAACAATAAAGATCACCGGTATCGCGCGGATACAAATGACTTCCACGATATGCAGGCTCTGCTGAAGCGCTTCGATCAGCACAATTTACCATTTCCTTTGATGCTTTCTACAACGGCATGCTCGCCTTGCACAATCACTGCTTCGCGGGATTTCGGAAGGGCAAGGGCATTAAATTCTTCTTGTTTCCTGAGCGAAATAACGGGTTTGCCGATTTCCAGGGCGTATTGCAGTAAGCGCAGATTTTCCTGATTCATTTCTCCTACGGGGAAACCGGTATCAATCAGGCAGTCCGACGTTTTGATAAGCTTTGTGCACCGAATAGTTAAGTCGCCGGAAACCGTTTCGAAGGCCGGTGCATCAATAACTTCCATGCCGATGGCTTTTGCGACATAACAATCGATATCGTTTTTATGTAATACGCCGGTGGATACATTAATCCCATTTCTGACGAGAGAGCGGTAAAGCACAGCACCCGTTCCCGACCCGGCGACACAGAATACTTTTTTTGTCCCGCAGCCGCCTCTCATTTCGAGCGTTCCGATTGTTCTGTCGTATACGGCGCTCGTGATGCCGTATAGTTCGGACACGTTTGTGCCGTGGAGCACATCTTCCGGACGCCCCCAGGCGACAACGACACCATCTTTGACAAGAGCCACCTGATCGGAAACCCGGGCGGCAATACCGATGTCGTGCATGGACGCAATGATGGTAATCTCTTTTTCCCGGCAAGAGTCCCGCAGAATGGCCATGACTTCCATCTGATGTTTCAAGTCGAGATGCGCCGTCGGTTCGTCCAGGATGATAATTTTCGGTTCCTGGGCCAGGGCTCTGGCAATGAAAAGCTTTTGCTTTTCGCCGTCGCTCAGTTCACTCATCATCCGGTCCGCGAGATTGACCGCATTTACCAGTTCCAGGGATTCCCATACCTTTTCTTTGTCCTTGGAACTCAGTGTACCCATTAGACCTGTATGCGGGTGTCTGCCCATAGCGGCAAATTCAAAACCGGTGAATAATTCCGTATCCAGTCTTGATGTCAGGACAACGGCAAGGCCGGTAGCGAGATCCTTCTGACTGTAACTTTCAATTGCCTTTCCATTAACAGACAGAGATCCTTCAAGCTTCCGGAGGTGGCTCGATAAGGTTCGCAGTAACGTGGTTTTACCGGCTCCATTGGGACCGAGAAAAGATAAGAACTGCCCCCTGTATATGTCGGCTCTGATTCCGCTGAGAACTTTCCTGAGCCCGTAGCCGACGGCCAGATCCTTCATTGCGACGACAATCTCTGTATTTGGTATATTCTGATTCATAGGGAATATCTCCTTTTGGCGATAAGGCCAATCACGATAGGTGCGCCAAAAATGGCCGTGATCGCACTCAGGGGCAATTCCGCGGGGGAGAAAGCCGTTCTGGCGATGAGATCACAGATGCTGGTGACAATGCCTCCAAGAAGCATGCAGGCCGGTATCAATATCCGGTTGTTTTGCGTCTTGAAAAGAATTCTTGTCATATGGGGAACGGCAAGACCGATGAATCCCACCGGACCGGCCCCCGCCGTGACGATGGCTGCCAGCCCGCAGGACAGGAAGACGAGCAGAATCCTGAAGCCCCGGATATTTACGCCCATGGATTGGGCGTAATCTTCTCCAAGTAGAAATGCATTCAGATGTTTGCTCATCAGATAGGCACCGGCCAGCATGACGCCGCCCACAACAAACAGGATGGATATCTCGTTCCAACTGAAACCGGAGAAGCTTCCCATTCCCCAAAGAACGAAGCCTTTGATTTTTTCCTTGTTGGCAAAGGCGACCAGCATATCAGTTATGGCCGAAGCAACATAACCAACCATGATGCCGATAAGGAGAAGAGCAATGACGCTTTTCATCCTGGAAGCGACGAAGATGACGAGGGTCATCACTGCGAGAGCACCGGTAAAAGCGGCAAAGACCGTCATATAAGGACTTACGCCGGCAAAGCCGAGGCTCAGGGATGAAAGCGTAACGATGCCGACTGCCAGAGTGGCGCCCGATGATATTCCCAGAATATAAGGCCCCACAATGGGATTGCGAAAGTAGACCTGCATGAGCAGACCGGATACCGCAAGGTAGCCGCCGCCGATAATGGATGCCGTAAGACGGGGGATTCTTAATTTGAACAATATAAAACTTTCCACAGCATCATGGGGAATGCGGCCTGTTAATATTTCCAGGATATCCGGTATTTTTATCTGCGCCGTTCCTACGGTGAGATTAATGGCCGCAGATGCGAGAATTAAAAAAGCAAATGCAGGAAATAAGTAAACATATCTTCTATTTTCGATAATTTTTCTTTCCATATATAATCACCTCTACTGTAATTTCTGAAAGAACTCGTACCGGGGAGGACCGTAAACGGATGGTTGGAGAATCGAGGCTACTTCCAGCATTACATCATCAAGCCGGTGATACGATTCATAGAAGACCGGTTTGGGTGTATATATCTGACCATTCGTCATGGGCCGAATAGTGGCCATCAAAGGATTGTCAATAGCAAGTTGTTTCTTCGTGTTAATGCCAAGCCTGGGGGAACGATAGGTAAACATGATGTCCGCCTTTTTTCCGGCGAGAAAAAAACGTTCAAGAGTAATTTCCAGACAAGATGCTCCCTGGACATCGTCGAGTTCATAGTTGCCGCCGGAAAGTTTGATGAGCTGGGCAACCCAGGAGTTATTGGGCTCCACGAGGACCCTCTTATTGTGTACATCCCCCCAGATTACACTGGGTTTCTCTTTCACCCCGGCCAGTCCCGTCTTAATCCGGTCAACTGCTTTCAGGAACCGATTTACAAAGATATCCCCGTCTTTCTCCTTGCCGAAAAAAGGCGCTACAAATTTTACATATTTGATCTGCGCCTCCAATCCCATGGCCATTTCCGGATTTGTAATAACCGCCGGTATTTTGAGGTCGTCGAGGACAGGAAGAATATCGGCGTTCCAGGTAAAGACGACATCGGGCTTGACTGATTTGAGCAGTTCATAGTTGATCCGGGAGGCATCACCGACAAAGACAATCTTGCCTTCATCCATGGCCTGACGGATGGATTCATTGGTCCACTTCCCCTTTTCCTGGGTTACTCCGACAAGCACCTCCTGCAAAATTCCAAAGCCGATGAGGAAGGAGACATCGCAGGTGGAAAAAGCAACAACCCTCTTTACGGGAGTGTATACGACTGTCGCATCGGCGATATTTTCAGGCGGCTTTTGCCCCCTGGGGACAAGAATGAATTTTCTGCCGATACCGTCGCTTACAAGCGTATAACCGGACTGTTTTTTTACAGTGAAAGGGCCGATCGACTGGAAATTTCCAGAGCCGCAGCTCCCTATGCTGAAGATTACAAACACAATGAGTAAAGCACCAAGTATCTTTTGCATAATACCTCCTTAAAGAATTTGCTTACTGCCTGCTGGCAAAAGCCGATAAAGTATAAAGAACGACTCCCAAGGCAAAGATAATGACTCCGCCTATGAAAACGGGAATGCCTACATTTTTTATGATTGTAAGCTTCACCCAGACACCGTCGGTCATGGATTTGGTTTTGTGCGGATTAAAGTCAATAACATGAATGCTGTATCCCTTGTAGAGGCAGGGATAGTTAAGTCCGATCTTTCTTGTGTCGGTCTTGCCGCCGTCGTGAAACAGCAGCGTATACCGGGCATCCACGTAAAGGCCGTCAAGAGACTCGTTATGCCGGTTACGGGCGGTGAAGAATAATGGATCGTGCAATTCCATCATAACCGAAGATCCGGGAAGATGTCTGGTTAAACCGGGCTTCAGAATGTTGTTATAGGAGTTAATACCGGAAGTATAGAGCACAAGATAGCCGGCCATAATGATCAGGAAGGCGAAGTGCATAATGTGGGGCGCGAGAAGAAACAGCATGGTCTTTACAGACCGGCGGTTTCTCAGTCCGATAATTCGGACCATGCGCTCTATAGTGCAAATTCCGGTATTGATCCCCAGGAGAAAAAGAGTACTCACAAGAAGAAAGAACCACCAGGCGCTCCCGATATTCTCCATACCGAAGGTTCCGAGCCAGTCCAGGAGCATGGCCGAGTTGAGAGAAACGAAGACTTCAGGAGTTTGTTTGTAACAGATGCTCCCTGCAAACAAGAGGACAGCAGCACCCAAAAGCAACCATTTTGCGAACTTCATGCTGCCAAGAATATTCCAGATTTTGTATGGTATCGTCATCGAATGAACCCCCGGAAATTAAATATGCCTGTGTCCGGCAGGAAGCTGAAGAAAAGAGTGATAAAAGTCCCTGCGGACGCTGCGTAAAGAATGGCTTTACGGCTCGCACCGCCTTCAAGATGCAGATGCAGAAAGAAGGAGTAATAGAACCAGACCCCGACCATGCCCAGAAAGATATGGGACTTCCATTGGACCGGGAAGCCCCATCCGATATATGACCACAGCGCACCGCAAAAGATACCGACGGATTGAGCGGCAAAGCCCGCAATGACCAGATTCTTGATCAGCCCCCGGTTCAGCGGCTCTTGCGCAATGCCGCCGGGCAGAACGCGGTCCAGCAGACACCGTGTGGCAAGGGCGCCGGAGGATAGGTATAACGCCCTTGCCAAGGAGGAGGAAACGGAAAAAAAATGGGCAAACAAGGAATTGGTTTTTACAAACGAGCTGTAAATGTCGCCGGGAAAGAGGAACGTAAAGACGGAGAGGGCTGCCGAAAAAACACCCATGGTGATACAGGACGTTTCATCTTTCCTTGCATAGAGGTAAACGGCGATAAGGGCAACGAAAAGCGATATAAAATAAGGCTCCTGAAAGAGACACATCAGCGGCCAGTTATAGTGGATCCTGATGATAGCGGACAGCAGCATGGAAACAACGGCGGCCAGAAAAAACAGATTCCGCAGTATTTTCCATCCCGACAGGGCGGCAACGACGGCCGGAAGATAAAAGAGGCATCCGGCCAGAAAAAGGTTGTGAACCAAAGCTTTCATTATCATTCCTTTAGTATGTCAAGGTCAACCCGGCAAACCGGCATCTTCCCGGCGTATCTTCCACTGCTTTTTTCGTCCACGCGGCTGTGAGCATGATCTCTTCCATCATGGCGTTTCCGCACTCCTTATCTTAGAAATGAAACTTCACTCCGCCATAGACTGTTCTTCCAGGCATATGGTAACCGGATTCCGTATAATCCTCATCCAACAGATTTTTGGCTCTGACAAACAGGTCCATGAACTTCAACAGTTTGTACGTGGCCGCTATATCGACCAGCCATCTGGATTTTTCTTCCCATTGCACCGTATTCCAGGACGGATCAGAAAGAGGGATGATTTTTTTATCCAGGTATCCGACGTCACATACGACAGTCATTTTATCGATCGGGGAAAGGGTGGTAATGAGGTTAAATTTATTGTATGGTTGATAGGTACCGCGGACCCAGTTGCCATTATCCTCCTCGCTTCTGGTGTCCGTGTAAGTATAGGCCAGATCCAATCTCAGCCAGTCAAAAGGTTTTGTCCTGATATAGGCCTCCAAACCGGATAATTTTTTCTCTTTTCCATTGACGTATTTATAAGCTAAAGAGTCAAAGCCGATCCAATTCTCAAAATTGGTCTGAAAATAGGTCGTACCGAGAGCCACCTTTCCGCCCGCAAAGGATTGATCTATTCCAAACTCATAGCCCGTGCTTTCTTCCGGCTTCAGGTTCAGATTACCGATGCCGACTAAAGAGCCATTCCAAACATATCCCCCATAGGTTTCATAGAGTGACGGTGTGCGATATCCCGTACCCACATGGGCATGAAATTTTGTATTGGTGGCTTTCAGGATATAGGCGCCGGAAGTTTCCCAGACGATTTTGTTATCGAAGGCTTCAGGATGGTTGTAACGTGCGCCCATGGTCAGAAAGATACTTCGATCCAGCAGTGCAAATTGAAGTTGGGCGAAAAGATCGTAGGTTGTCCAATTATGCTCCTGGTGAACCATGGTATAGTTTCCGGTATAGGGACTGCTGGGATCATCCTCTTTTAATACTGCTTTGTCGTAATCAGCCCCGATATTGATTGTCAGCCAGTCCGTAGGATGCAGGTTATGCTGCATCTCTAAATAGGTGGTCTCTCCGTCATAATTGCTCTGATCACGGGGATCGATGGTGTTGAGATTGAAATAATGCCGTTCCGTTGAACCATAAGATCCTTTGATGGAGTAATCCCAGAAAGCTGCTATTTCGTGATTCCACATCAAGCTCAGTTGATAGAGTTGACTTTCCCTGTGCTTATTAGGATCGGCCTGCTGTACTTTGGGGTTGCCGCTGGCATCCAGAGAAGGTGAGTTACCGAGGGCTAAATCCGTATCGTAAACCAGAGCGCTGAACTCTAAACCGGTATTTTGGAACGGCTTGATTCCTGCGCCGAATGTCAGGCCTTTGTTATTATAATAGAAACCATTGTTACCGCCGTATTTTTCCCCGTCTGTTTTGATATAAACGGGGTTTATATCTATGTAATATTTTTCCTGACCATAGGCGAGCCGGGCGTTTTCAATATAGGTATTATTAGAACCATACTCACTGCGTAATTCACCGGCAAAGCCCTTCTGCCACTTCCTAGGGATGATGTTAATGACACCCCCCATGGCCTGTGATCCATACAAGGTACTGTTGGTTCCTTTGAGGATCTCAATCCGGTCCAGGTTGCTCGTGCCGAACATATCCTCTGTAAAATATGAGAAGGCGCCCTGGGTGTCGGCGGAATCGCGCAGAGGCATTCCGTTGTATTGAAACACGGTATGCCGGTCACTTGCGCCCCGTATCGATATGGGTGCCCATTGTCCTATTCCTCCTGTTTGTCGAAGGAAAACACCAGGTTCATTATTCATCAGTTCAGGCAAAAAATACTGTTGCTGCTCTTCCATCTTTTTTGCAGTAACAATGTCAACGCTCTTGGTTGTCTCCTCTAAGGGCGTCGCCATACGGGTGGCCGTAACCACCGTTTCTGTAAGTTCGAACTTGACTGGTTCTTTCTTATCTTCTTTTTTCTTGGTATCTTCATCGCCGGCGATACGCTCTTCAGCGGGACTGTGGAAAGGAAAAATCAAAAATAAAATTAAAACAAATAACATTACGGCATTTTCGAATTTCTTTTTCTTACTTTTCATTTTTTTATTTTATCCCTCGCGAATGATTGAATAATTATTGATAATTTGTGCTTCATGTTTTTATCTCACCTCGTCACTGTCTGAAATTGACGTCCCAGCTCAAACCGGCAATAATGTTAAACCCCGGTGCTTCGTAAGCATCTTCAGTGTACTTCACATTGAATAGATTGTTGATCCGGGTATAGATATTAAGCCCTTTGCGCAGTTGATATCGTCCGGTAAGGTCACAACGAAGGTAGCCATCTCCTTCGACATCTCCCTTCCAGCGCAGTCTCGGACCCTGATAGTAACCGTAAATACCCAGGAACAAATCGTTGTCCAAGTGGTATTCAAGACCGGCATTTCCCGCATTCCGGGCTATTTGTACGGTCCGATAGGAGACGCCTTGCTGTTCCGTTTCGGATTCGGTATAAGTATAGTTGCCTAAAAGAGTAAAATCTTTAAGGAAGTACCATTGAAAGTCGAATTCAATACCCTGGGTCGTTTGTTCGTCCCGGTTGACATAGTGACCGGTATTAGAAGTTATGTATTCAAAGGCGATAACATTATTTAAATTGCTGTGCCAGGCAACCGCTTCCAGTTGAATTTTTCCGTCCAAGATTTTTTGTCTCGCCCCGCCTTGCACGGTCCATCCGCTTTCAGGCTGCAAATCCGGGTTGCCATACTGGGGATCATAGAGATTGGTGATTGTCGGCTGCCTGAAACTGGTGCCGTAATTGGAGAAAAATGTTGTTTGGATCGGCTTGACAGTATAGCTGATGCCAACTTTCCAGGTAGCCTTATCTTCAAATGCCGAGTTCTTATCAAAACGGATTCCGACATCAAGGACCAGGGCATCGTCAGCCAGCAGAACTTGGTCATTGGCGTAAATTCCACCTGTTCTCTGGCTGCCATCGGCGTTACCGTATTTTCCCCATTTACTGCCTTTTTGCTCTATCCAGTTTAAGCCCACTAAAGCCGTATTCTTGAACCATGAAGTTTTTTTGTCCCAAACAATGTTATAGTCCGCCTGGTAGTTTTGGTTTTCATAGAAATAAGGTTTATTATCGCCGTCGTCATAGACCGGTACAGCCTGTCCTTGGCTGTAATAATTGACATAATTGACGGTAAAGTTGTCAGTGGGGGCGGTGATATAGCCCAACAGGCCGTCATTTGGATTGTTGCTCTCCGTTTTCTTCTTGAACCAGCCGAGCATGAGCTTGTGCCGAAACTCATCACTGATTTGATGTTTCAGATTGAGAGCAGTTATGGTGTAGTCTTCAATATTGTACCGCGACGGATCAGGAACCTGGAAGGACCACAACTGGTCCCTGCTGGTGAGAACGTTATAGGGTTCAATCAGCATGGCGTAGTTCCATTTGCTGTGAATATCTATAAATGAAATCTCTGCGTCGAAGAGGTCTTTCTTACCCCACCCGAGCTTGATTTGTGGAGAAAGGTTGCTAAAATCTTCATAGCGCTGCACCCCTCCGCTGTCGACGCCGATAACATTCACCGCATAACGGAAATTGCCTTCAGTGCCGCGCACGCCGGCTGCACCTTTCTTCCAGTCAAAAGTGCCGTATTCGGCGTTGACATTCATGGCCGTTTCAGGCAATCCCCCCTTTGTGGTAAAGGAAAACACGCCGGCGGTTGTATCCGCACCGTAGAGAACTGATTGAGGACCGCGAAGCACCTCCGTGCGCTCTATCAGGTACGGATCGAACTTGCTGAAAAAGTTCCCTGTGCCGGCAGACATGCTTTCATTTATCTTCATACCGTCGATGAGTACAACGAAGTTGCCGTCACCGTAACCACGCAGCTTTGTATAAACATACTGGCCGGGACCGCCGCCCCGTTTAAATTGTACTGCTGGCGTGTAGCGCAGAATATCGGTTGTGTCAGTTATTCCGCTCTCCTTGATCGCCTGCTCGTCGATGACTGTCACGGCCTCGGTTATCTGGCTTTGCTTTTTGCCCATTTTCGTCGCTGTCACAACCACATCCTCTATTTCAAGTATTTTCTTGGCTTTCTCCTTCTTTTTTATTTTCTCCTTTTCTTCTTGTTTAATCTGTTCAATCTCCTTGCCGGCGGCATTTCCCTCAGCTAAAACGGGCTGTGAAAACGCTGGAAAAGAAATTAAAACAAACATGGCAAGTGCCACCTTGAACCTTTTTTTCATCTTTTTCCTCCTCGGGATAGATTTATAATTTACTTGATCGAGATAGGTCTTCCGACTTGAGGGCATTGGCGATTTCGTCGCCACCTACTCACCCGCCTTCCCATCCGGCTGTGACGCCGGACAGTGGCTTGTCTAAAGGTGTGGGCTTTCGTTCCCTTCACGGCTGCGGGACAGCGGGAGATTTTCACTCCTCTTCCCTGCATCTCTTTCAAAGTATAATTTTAGTCAGCGGAACCAATACTCATGTATTATTTTCTCTTGATCTCCTTCAAATAATGTATTCTTTATGGCGATTTGCCGCCAAGGCAACCCACGTAGGGATTATTCAGGAACAATCTCTACGAACATTCAAAAATCAACTGATTTACATATTCCGGTTTGATTTGCAGGGTCATGGCCGGCTCCTTTCTAATCCTGGGTGCGGCGAATAATTAAAATCGCGGTAATGATAAATGCCATGCAAAGAACAGTCAGGTAAGCCAGCGATTCCATGGGCAGCGGTTTGCCTGCCGCTGCTGCTCGAACCAGATGGGAGGCAGGCGTAAGCGGCATAAGCTCAATGAGCCACTGCAGCCATGACGGATAAGTATCCACAGGGAAAAATGTGCCGCAGAGAAAGGCCATGGGGGTGATGACAAAGCTGCTCAGCATTCCCTGATCGGCGTGGGACTTGGCCAGAGAAGCCGTGCTGATGGCGAGCGCGGAGAATGTCAGCGCGGTCAGAAACACACCGAGTATCAGTTGTGGTGACATATTCACCTGCACGCCGAAAAACAGTCCCATGATAATGACGACAACCGATGCGAGAAAGCCGCGAATCGTGCCGCTGACAATTTCTCCAATTACATACGCCCAATCAGCTACCGGCGCCGTCCGGATTTCATCGAATGTCTTCCAGTAAAAACGGGCTACATTGATTTCCGTGGAAAGGGCGAAGCTGTTGGTCATTGCACTCATGGCTATAAGACCCGGCAGCAGGAAGGCGCTATAGCCGGCGCCGTACGACGAAAGACCTTTGCTGCCGGCCCATCCGAAAGTGATAAAATACAGCAAAGGGGCAATGCTGAAGGAGAAAAAATACCGCCAGAATTTTCTCTTAAGAATGATGAGTTCGCGTAGAATGATGGCCATGGTTTGCGGCATTTCCGGCACCTCCTTCCAATTCATTGGGATTGACCCGGCGACCGGTCAAGCGAATAAAAATATCTTCCAGATTGGCGCGCCGGATCGTTGCCCGTGCATCCAGTGTCGAGATGAACTCCGAGGCTTGATGGCGCGTTTCAAAGAACGTCGTTTGTGTTCCTGAGGAGCCGAAGTGATCAACGGCTACTGCGCCTGTTCCGGCTATTAATGCGGATGGGCTTCCCTCCGCGATTATACGTCCCTGGTCGATGATGACCACGTTATCGGCCAGCACCTCGGCCTCTTCGATATAATGGGTGGTAAGCACGATGGTGCTGCCCTCATCACGCAGCCGTCGAATCAAATCCCAGACTCTGCGCCGGGTATGCGCATCGAGACCGACTGTAGGTTCATCGAGGAGAATTACGCGGGGTTGATGCATCATGGCCCGCGCAATGGACAGGCGCCGTTTCATACCTCCCGAGTAAGTCGCTACCATTCGTCCGGCGGCGCCGACGATATCAGCGAATTCGAGAAGGTCTTTCATTCTCTGGCGAATGCTCGCGCGGGACATGCCATAGAGCAGGCCATGGATCAGCAGGCTTTCTTCACCTGTTAGCTCGGGATCAAAGTTAAGTGTCTGATGGACTACGCCGATTTGCTGCTTCACCTGAAGCGGTTGTGTGCTCACATCGCATCCTCCTATCGAGGCGCTACCTGATGTGGGCCTGGTCAATGTGGAGAGGATGCGTACAGTGGTTGTCTTGCCTGCACCGTTCGGTCCGAGTACGGCATGGATATTTCCGCCGGGCAGACTTATGGACAGGTCGTCTACCGCAATTACGCTGCCGTAATGTTTCTTTAAATTTTTGATAACAATCACGAAATTACCCTTTCTGGTTGACTTCTGTTTCTTTATGCATCAGCCGCAATTACGGAAAGCATGGGCCGGTCTCCAGCCGAAGTTTCAGCGGGCCATTTATCCTGAAATCCCATCGCCAGGGCCTGTTCTACGAGGCGGAGAAAGTTTTGGTCGTCAAAGCCATAATGATACGCAGCCAATCTGTCACGATAGGCGGGCAGGCAGGCATAGCTGCCGGAAACCGCGGCGGCGATCTGAGCACCGTATGTTGACCATAGTTCGGGAACACAACTCCGAGGAAGGATGCCCCAGGTTACCTTGTCGCGGACATGGACGAGAGCCGCTACGGCTGCAACCACCAATGGATCTCTTTCGATGCCGGTAAAGTTCTCGGTAAACAGGGTCGCTTTTTTTTCGTCGAGATTGGCGGCGACGGCTTTTATGAGATCGTCACTTGTTGCACCGAAGCGTTCAATATGTCGCATGGATGATCGCTGACCTTCGGGAGTCAGTCCATTTTGAAGACCCAGGGTTTCCTGAATCGCATCATGGACAGCCTTCCCGATAAGTTCTCCCAGAACCGAGTGCTTGCCGGCGCTTTTCAAAGGGATGCCTGTATCAAAGCGGGAGGCGACGCCGATCTGATCGGTGCCGGTACCGGTGGCCGGATTACTGGAATATCTGGAATTGACGGCCAGTTCCTGAAGAACCGCCGTCTTGGCCTCCGTGGCGGTCATGACAGTGCGTACCATGGCCCCGGGAGTCAGCTCGTGATTAATGAAGAGCATGGTATTGATTGTTCCGTGAAGAACAGGCTCTTTTCCGGTGATCCGTTCAAAGGTTCCGTCATGTTCATAAACCGTGGCAGGATCACCCGCACGACCCGCATTACCTTCGACTCCACCTGTACAGACTGCGACCACCATGAGGTCCCGGAAACGAACCTCTTTCGTGATGGCGTACCGCATGTTGGCGGCCGTGCCCAGGGTGGCGCACCGGTCATGAGGCAATTGGTGGCTCCGGCAAATCTGCTCACGATACGCAAGAGGGTCGCGGATAATGGTGGAATGCGAATCCGCATGATGGCCGGCCGGCTCCGAAGACTGATGATTGTAAAGATATTCGATATCGTCCCGCAAACCTCCCGCCACCTGACAGGTTGAAATTATCCGGTGAGGAACGAGAAACCGGGCATAGACTATTTTCTCTTCACGATGCAACTCCACACCGTCATAGTAGTTTCCCAGCAGCATTCTTTTCTTCTCCTCCTTTTATGTTTTGTTTTCTTGAATTCCGGCGAACCTGACTCACATCCTGGACTATATCCTGCAGGGGTTGTCTTCTCACTCTGTGCGGTAACACGTACTGAGCGGCCTCTTCGATATCCTCCGGGGTGACAACGGTACGGCCATGAAGGGCGGCAAGGGTCTTGGCCGTCTTCAGCATGATTATATCTCCGCGATGTCCATCCACGCCCACATCGATGCAGTAGGAGGCAATATCGAAAAGATGATTCCTCTCCACCGTAACCGATGAATAGCATCTCATCGCTTCCACGATAGAAGCGGCAAGCTTGTTTGACGCCTCTTCCCATCCGGCCGCAAAAGCATCGGGCTGTTCCTCGAATGCCGCGCGACGTTCCATGATTTCCACCCGTTCGGTCGCGTCGCGTGAACCTTCAACGTTTACACACAAACCGAAGCGGTCGAGCAATTGAGGCCGCAGTTCGCCTTCTTCCGGATTCATCGTTCCCACGAGGGTAAAACGGGCAGGGTGGGTGTAGGAAATGCCTTCCCGCTCCACCGTGTTGACTCCCATGGCCGCCGAGTCAAGCAGCACATCCACGACGTGATCGTCCAACAGATTGACCTCGTCCACATACAGGATACCTCTATGGGCGGCGGCAAGAAGACCGGGCTCAAAGTGTTTTACTCCCTGTTGAAGCGCCTGCTCTAAATCGATGGTGCCCACAACGCGGTCTTCCGTAGCGCCTACAGGCAGTTCGACAACGGCTATCTTTCTCTTTATCGTCTCCACCGGTTCCCTGTTTATGTGTTTTTCCCTGCATTTCCCATTACTGCATTCCGTGCAACAATCACCGTATTCATCAGGCGCCAAATGAAAAGGGCAGTCACGGACCACTTCAAGAAAAGGCAGGATCTCGGCAAGACCCCTTACCGCTGTCGATTTTGCCGTTCCTTTTTCCCCTCTTATGAGAATGCCGGAAAGGGTGGGATTGATAACGGTCAGCATGATTCCGGTTTTCATGCGTTCCTGTCCGGCTATGGCGGCAAAAGGGTAGATGTTTTTGTGTTTCATGTTTGTAATCCTTTCACGACGTCCACAAGATGCGCTGCTCTAAGGTTGTCGATTGAATAATATTCACCGCCGAGGCCGGCGGCGATGTGCCTGGCGAGGCCGAAGCGGACTCCCCGGCGTTCTTCCGTGTCCACGACAATCCAGCGGACACGGTTGTCTGTGCCTAGGTGATTGGCAAGACGGATAGCTTCCTCCGTGGGCCGGTTTCTTTCGTCAAGAGAAACATTGGCCTTGCCGTCGGTTATAAGAATGGCCAGGGGCCGCAGGTTAGGATACTTGATCAACTGAGGCCTCAGCGTCTCATGAGCCTTCGCCAGCGCCGCCGAAAGCGGGGTCCTGCCGCCAATGGGCATTTCTCTGAGAAGCTTCCCCGCCACCTCGACGGATGAAGTGGGAGGAAGCATAAGGGATGCTTCCCTGCGGCGAAAACAGATCATGGCGAGGCGGTCGCGTTTCTGATAGGCGTCGAGGAAAAGGGACATTACAGCCCCCTTGGAAGCTATCATGCGTCCCCTTGCCCCCATGGAACCGCTGCCGTCTACTACAAAAAGAATAAGACTGCCTATTCTCCTTTCCCGTACTTTTTCCCTCCAGTCCCGTTTGTTAATGACAACACCGTCTCGTCCCGTAGCGGCCCGGCGTGAAACCTGGTAAGGCGCAGCGGCGCGCAAGGTGGCGTCAATGGCCACATCATTGCAATCCGGGCGATATCTGCTTCTTACATACCGCCCCTGTTTGTCGGCGGTGCGCGTCCGGGAGCGGCGTCCCGACCCTCGCCGCACGAGACGGTCTTCCGTTGGTGTCAAATGTTTCACCTTGAAAACGTCGCCAATTTCAAAGCATGTATCGGTATCGGTTGGTCCGCCCCTGGCCTCTTCATTGCCTTCATCTCTGTCGGCCTGAGATAAAGGCGAATTTTCCGGAGGCCTATCTGAACTATCTTTGTCATTTTGCGGATTGTTGTCCGGCGGTGTATGATTCTGAGAATTTTCTTCATCCTTGTTATCGGGAGGTGATGAAGAGGGTGGCGTCCGGTCCGGAGAATCATTTTCGGCATTATCATCCGGAGGCGGAGGAGGAGGTGGTGGCGCCGTGTCCCGGCTGCGATGGAGCAAAGCCATTTCCGCTACATCAAGTATATCCTTGACATCTACTGTGTCCCTGCCATTTAAAGCCGCGTGTGCTGCGGCCGCACGGGCAATCGCCAAATCCGCCCGGTGACCTGCAACATGACGGCTCATTGTCAATTCGCCGATATATTTACGTAGATGGGGTGCAAGCCTGACAGACGGCAAAAGTTTTCGGGCAAGAAGAACACGGTTCGACAAAGAGCGTTCCTCACCGGCATACGTATGGCAAAAGGCAAAAGGGTTCGCTTCGTAAGCTTCGCGCCTTTCTATCAGTTCGACACGTGCGGCAGGATCAGCCTCGGAGGCCACCTCCACGCAAAGACCGAAACGGTCAAGTAGTTGCGGACGCAACGATCCTTCTTCGGGATTCATGCTTGCAACGATGGCAAACCGTGCAGCATGACGAAACGACAGTCCTTCTCTTTCAACGGTATTAAATCCCGATTCGGTGGCATCAAGAATCAAGTCCGCCAGGTGGTCGTCAAGAAGATTCACCTCGTCTATATAAAGTATGCCGCGGTGGGCTTTCGCTAGCAATCCGGGTTGAAACGTCCGGTTTCCACCCGCCATAGTGGCGCTGAAATCGAGACCGCCGATCAGCATGTCTTCCGTCGCATTCAGCGGCAGAGTAATAATGGTTGTCCGCCGCCGGGAAACGGACGGACTATCCCGTAATGCAGCTTCACGGCAATTCGGGCACCATTCCGTGGGCCTTTCCGGATCACATATAAAGGTACAATCTTGGTGAACTTCTATTTCCGGCAAAAGTTCCGCCAGGGCCCTGGCCGCCGTGGACTTCGCGGTTCCTTTTTCTCCCCGGATCAGAACCCCGCCGATTACCGGATACACTGCATTGAGTAACAGCGCCATTTTCATGCGCTCCTGTCCTACTATGGCCGAAAACGGGTAAAGGGGGCGCTTCAACGGGATTCTGCCGGCATCTGAAGAGTGGATATTCATGCCTGCACACCTTCCACGGCGTCTTCTATCTCCCCTTCGATATCGAGATAGGCATCACGCAGCCTGTTTTTCATCTCGTCGGTGGTGTTCCACATTTTCCGATCAACTGTTTCGAGGAGTTTATCGATGATGTTCTGCAATGCATAAGGATTAACTTGCTTAAACCATTCCTGCATGGCAGGGTCCAGGGCGTAACGTTCCGCCACTCTTTCATACATCCAGTCCTCCATAGTATCGGCGGTGGCGTCCCAGCCGAGAATGATGTCCATAACCTTGGAAATGTCGCCTGCCCCTTTGTAGCCGTGCCGTTTCATTCCCTCCAGCCACTTGGGATTGAGAAGCCGTGAACGGAGAATATGTTTTGTCTCTTCCTGCATAGTCCGCGTGACAACGCGTTTCGGGTCTGAACTGTCGCCGGCAATGGCCAGCGGCATTTCGCCCCGCACGGTTCCGGCAGCGGCGATCAGTCCACCGTAATAATTGTAATAATCTATACAGGAATACATATCGTACTCCCGGGAATCTTCATTCTTTACGGTTACATCCATCCTCGACAGCATCCGGCGAAAGACCTCTGGCCGCTGTGTGCCGTAGCTGCTCAATCCATAGGCATGGGATGAATATCTGATATAATTGTTCGCCAGGTCTTCCCGTGTTTCCCAGGCTTTCGCTTCGATCATTTCCGCCACCCCGGCCCCGTAGGTTCCCGGCGGGCAGCCGAAGACACGAAATGTCGCCATTCGCCAGGCCTCCTCTTCGGAAAGGCCTTCAGCGCGGTATGTTGCCTGGTCAGCGATAACATGACCACGGATGAAGTTGGTTTCCGGATCCTCATTGAGGACGGCGACCATGGAAACAGCCTCGTCAATCATGTTGACAAGGTTGGGAAACGAATCCCGGAAAAAACCGGAAATACGCGGAGTGACATCAATTCGGGGGCGGCCGAGTTCTTTCGTTGAGATAACCTCCAGCCCGCAGACAATGCCGTTCTTTTGCCATACAGGTTTCAGCCCCAGCAGGTACAAGACTTCAGCGATATCGTCTCCCTTGGAACGCATGGTGGGACAGCCGTAAACGATAATTCCCACGTTTTCAGGGTAACGTCCCTCTTCTTTCAGGTAGCGTTCCAACAGGGCTTCACCCAAAGCTTTGCCTACCTCCCAGGCGGCCTGACTCGGAATGGCTCGTGGATCGACGGAAAAGAAGTTACGGCCAGTAGGCAAAATATCAGCCTGCCCCCTGGTGGGCGATCCCGAAGGTCCCGGACGTACAAAACGGCCGCTGAGGGCGGCCATAGCCGCATCCATTTCATCCCGGGCATGGTATATATTGGGAAGAAGACTATCCGTAATATACCGGAGCACGCGAGCAATGCGGGGCACCGAACCGTTAAATTCATCCTGGACAATATTGTCGACAACGGAGACATCGTAAGAGGAAGCCGCCAGTTTATGGACCAGCACCACCGCCTTCTCGTGAGCCTCGGCGATAATCCGGCCTCCCGTCTTTCCGGCAAACCGGGACGGCATGTCGCCGCGATGCGCCACAAGGTCATCATAGCTGTATCCCCTAGCGGCGGCAATTTCTTCCCGTAATGAAGGAACATCGCCATTATTGAGCCGCGTCAGTTGAACAAGGAATTCCACCAGACGATCTCCTTCGGGTTGTTGCCCCAAAGTATGAAGACCGTCGTTGATCATTGTATCGCTTAATTCGGAGAGATAGGCGTGAAGCAGGGAGACGAACTTTTCATAGTCGCCGAGTGCTTTCTCTTCCGTAAGATCAAGGTCGTGTTGTAAATCGGCCTTCACAACAGCTTCCCAGAGAAGTCCCGCGGCGACAGGTATCTTGGACGGGTCCTGACGCACGGCGTCGGTATAGTCAGCCAGCGCCCTTTCCACGCCGGCAAGGTCTTCGTAGAGGTCGGCATTAGTAAAAGCCGGTGTTAAATGATCAATGATACAGCAATAAGAACGGCGCTTGGCCTGTGTGCCCTCGCCGGGATCATTGATGATGTAAGGATAAATGTTCGGCAAATCCGTGATCGCCAGATCGGGATAACACGATTCGGAAAGGCCGAGCGCCTTGCCCGGCAGCCATTCGAGAGAACCATGTTTTCCCACATGAATAATGGCATCGGCCTTGAATACATTTCTGATCCAGCGGTACTGGGCGAGATAGTGATGGGGCGGTGAAAGATACAGATCATGGAGTATGGCATCGGCATGTTCAAGGTATCCGCGCGGCGGCTGAATAGAGAGAAAGACATTGCCGTTGACAAAACCTGCAAAGTTGAGTTTGTCCTCGTAAGTAAATAGTTCACCAGGCATTTCCCCCCAATTCTCGATCATCTTTTTCCTCACTTCGGGAGGCAGGGCCTCATGCCAGGGCATGAAAAGATCCCGCCCCGCCGAAGCGCCGGCGCGCGCCGCCATTTGATCCGGGGTCAGCCAGCGGCGGTCGGAGGTCATACGTTCCAGCATGGCATCGCTCAGCTCTTTATTGTCCTCATAAAGATGATCGATGCTGTATCCTGCCTCGTCCATAACTTTCAGCAGATTCTTGATGCTCTCGAATGTGTCGAGACCGGCGGCGCAACCAATGCGGTCGTTTCTGGGCGGATAATGATGAAAGATGATGGCGACGCGTTTATCCTTGTTGTCAATGCGGCGCAGTCTTGCCCAATTCAGAGCGAGAGAGGCAAATTTTGCAATCCGCTCCGGAATGGGTACAAATCGTGGCAAGAGCGCCCCTGTGATAGGATCGACAGTGTCTTCCTCTTTGGTTGCTATGGGAACAGTGATAAGATTGCCGTCAAACTCGGGCTGGGCAGCCTGAAAAGTCACGTCCATTACGCTTACTCCCTGTAGACTTTCCTTCCATACTGCATAGGGGGCGGAAGAGGTCATTCCCTGGAGTACGGGCACATCGAGATTGGGCAGAACCGAGGTAAATCCGGGATTGGTCATGGTCATGGACATCGCCATGATGTTTGCCAGCGCATCAATGCGCGGGCGACCATCCCGTTTCTTGAAATATATTTCTACTACTTCGTCTGATCCGTGATTACCCAAGGCGGTATCCTTCAGGCGATTGCTGAAAACAGGCAATACATTGGCTCCCAGTCTTTCTATCTCCCGAATAAGTGCATCCACGTGAGCAAGATTCCCGTTAACCCAGTATGTCTGATGAAACCAGACACCGATAGTCGGTTTAGTTTCATCAATATTGTTCCGGCAATAGCCTTCGACATCACTGATAAATCCATGCAGCGGATGGTATATTCCCTCCTGGGGGATGGAAACCGCCTCGGGAACGCTCTTCTCCTTGTTTCCAAGGCTTGCGGTAAGGTATTCCAGGGCGGACTGGAAATTTACCACACCGCCGTGAGCAAAAAGAAGGCAAAGTCCTCTCCATGTTCCGTCTTCAACCCCATCCGAATCCTCCTTCGCGGCCAGCACAGCGTCTTCATCGCCGCCGCTGGGCTGGATGTGGAGGTAGGGAGTAGCCGATCCATGGGAACGGCGCTCCTTGATGGCGGTCACGAGTGGATTATAGGCTGGGCAGGATTCCTTGCCGCCGTGCAGGGAAATAATCGCAACATCCGCTTCCAGGGCGTCATCAACAAAATTTCTCACCCTCGCCTGATCAAATAACTGGGCCTGTGTTCTTGCCGCGACGCTCAGGGATTCTCCTTTTTCAATGATTCTGGATACGGCCCGGCTCAGCGTAGGCAGTTCTGTAGCTGTGGCGCTGAAGTAACAAATTCTGGGCTGATTCATGACACACTCCTTTCAGAAGTTTTTTTTATAAGTTTTTCCGCAACAGTCCGGTACAACGTACACATAGTTGGCACGAGGCTGCTTTGATTGTAGCGAAGCCGCGAAGGGCAATCACCGGGACAGTGGTTTTCCAGGGGGCATGAAGAACAGTCTCCACGCAGAGTCATTCCTTGATAACAAGCAGCCAGCTTATTCCGGTCGACCGCATCGACCGTACCCATGGCCATTTCAGGATCTCCTATTGTCTGCCCGCAGGGGTAAACTTCGCCGTTGGGATGCACTGCCAGACTCTCTCCCCGGCAGGCATGACAGTATGGCCGGAATAATATTTTCTCCGAAAGGGCCCGATGGATCACTTGCATTTCACGCCACTCAAGGGAAAGGTTACGACAGGCTTTTATTTGTTCGAGCGCCTCCATGAAATCCTGAATGCAGGCACGGACAGACTCCATCGGCAAAAGCAACTCCGGTCTTGTTTGAGCTTTACCCGTCATCACCAGAGGATCAAACCCCACTCCTCTTATGTTATTGAATCCGGATATAGTAAGAACAAGATCATAGAGACGGGGGGCATTGATGGAAGAAAGAACCGTTGTGACTCGTACCGGCAGGCCCTCTTTCTGCAACATCGACAAGTTCCGAAAGGTAGCTCCGCTCATTCCGCGAAGCGCTTCCTGCACGTCAGGCGGCCCGTCAAGACTGACGCCGACGGCGATATTATAGCGCCGGAAAAGTCCAACCATATTGCGGTCCAGGATAGTGCCGTTTGTCTGTACGGCAAGCGTCGCAGGCCAGCGGGCCTCACGCACCGTACGACCCACAAATTCGATCATGTCCGGCTCCAAGGTCGGCTCTCCTCCGGCAAGCTGAATATGAAATGGCAGACCGGATTGAGCAGCCAAAGAAAGCGCAGAGAGCGCCACTTCTTTAGACATTACAGCACGGTCATCCTTTTTTCTGTAACAATAAAGACAGTGCAAATTGCACGCAGTGGTCAGCCAAAGCACAAGATAACGTACGGGTAAATGGTTCATCGTTTAAGCAGCACCTTTAGATCAACGCGGTCGAGAAAGTGTTTCTTCCTGGTCAGATTAGTGTCCACAGGCAGCCGGTAATAACTGCCTGACTCCTGAAGAATCGTCTCCTGCCAACGTTCATGACCTTCGGGAGGTATGCATATGGTCGCCCTGTCGCAGCCGGCAATCACAACAACCGCCCGTTCAAGACATTTAATTCCCAGGAGAAGACGTAAATCATTGTCAAGGTTATCGACTGAAGAGACGATAATATCGCAGCCCTGTTTGGAGAGGGCCACCGCCGTTTCAGGATGAAGCAGCGCGGAACTTCTCACAAGAGCGATCCGGGCGGATGCGAAATCGGTCATAATGTAATCGGCGGAGGCATCCATGCATGTTATACGGCCCTCGTTAATAAGAATGGGCAGCGGTATACCTGCAGAAGAAGATATCTCTGTGGCCACGGCGACATCCGCCATGTTCACGTACAATGCTATTTCTTCAAGGGTAAGGACTTGCCCGATACGGGGCAAAACAAGAAGACCCTTTTCTCCCTGCATTGTCCGTAGTTTAGTCAAAATGGATTCCCGGAAAGAATCTCCGGCAGCAGGGATGAAACATTCAATGTTGATAATACCGGAGTCCGGCAACCCCCAGACAGCCGTGAAATAATCCGCAACCGGTGCATCCAGGGCAATGGCATTATAGTTCTGCGGACGGCGGGCGGCTGTTACTTTATGGCGGGCGGCTGTAGGAAAGTGATGTCTTTCAAGAGGATACTCGACATAGAAGACGCAAGAGGTTTCGCTTGTTTCATCAAGAAGGACCTTGCCGTCAGGCGTCACCGCGTAAGAAGGCGCATTACGGCAATCCATCTGGCGATCGCGGCCGGTCCTGTTGACGGCAATGACTCCGACACCGTTTTCCAGAGCCCGGGCGCGCCAAAGCTCCCGAGGATCAAGGCCGGATGGTGGCCAGTTGGCGGAAATCAACACCAGGTCAACTCCCCAGAGGGCTTGCGCCCTGGGTAAAAGACCGTAATAACTATCGGCGCAGATGAGCAGTCCCACTCTGCCCCATGGCGTATCAAAAAAACTCGTTTTGGAAGGCTGTCCCGGACATGACCAGCGCCGTTCAGCCACGTGCTTACGATGAAGGGCTACTATATTACCTTGAGGACCCAGCATAACGGAACTGTTGTAAAAAATACCGGTGCTTTCATCCGCCTCGGCAATTCCGGTGCCTATAAATACTCCATAACGACGGGCTAAAACGGAAAGCGCTGTCACTGTTTCTCCGGTTAACAGTTCTGTATAGGGCGCAATTTCATCCATGCTGTCAAAACTATAGCCCGAAAGAGCAAGTTCCGGCGCTATAATTATTTGAGCTCCCTGTACAGCGGCTTCTTCAGCATGGGCAAGAAGCGTTGCCCTGTTTTCCCGTGGATAGCCATGCTGGATGTCCAGGTGCAACATCCCGATCAACAATCGTTTATCCATAATTCTCCTTTTGTCTGGTATGAAACCGTTCATTCAGGGCCGCCAGTATTTCTTCAATGGACGAGCATACGCGATCTTCCTCATTGCCGATACGCCATAAAGTCCTTCCTTTTTCCGGTAAAACCCACACACAGGTGTCCGCTCTACCTCCCGGAAGCACGGTGTATCCCGAACGTTCCAAAGCCCGGTGAGTCCATATGGTTGAAATTCCATTTCCATGAAGAGCCACCACGCCTTTTTTAATGCTTGCCGATGCAAAATTGCCGGAGCTTTTATCAAAGGTTACCCCTCCCCCGGAAAATGTCGCGGAAAAGGAATCATCCAGAACAAGGTCTTCCGGGATACCCTCCCTGAGCGGACCACCCGGTGACAATAGCCACAGACGATCTGCCAAACGTAAGGCAAGATCAAGGTCGTGGGTGGTGAGGAGAACGGCCCGTCCGCTCTCGTGGGCCAGATGCCTGAGCAAGTTCATCAGTTCTACACGATGGGGCAGATCAAGAAAGGCTGTCGCCTCGTCGAGAATCATTACCCGCGGTTCCTGAGCCAGAGCCCGTGCGATCTTTACCTTCTGCCTTTCTCCGTCACTGAGCTCGCATACAGGTCTGTAGATGAGCGACTCGATTCCCACATCCGTAATCGCCCGGCTTACAGCCGTCTCGTCCTCACTGCGAAGCCTTCCTGTCCAGTTGGTGTATGGATGGCGTCCCATGGCGACAAACGATATAACCGGCATCATACCCACAGCAACGCGCTGTGTCAGAACCAGGCTCATCCGCTTTGCCAGCATTCTCGCCGAAAGTTTGTACAGGGGATCACCGGTTATAAAGATCATCCCTTCCAGCGAAACCTGCATACCGGCAAGCGTTCGAATGAGTGTCGACTTCCCCGCGCCATTGGGTCCAAGAAGACATACAAACTTTCCTGCCGGAAGGGTGACATCAATGTTTTTAGCTACAATACGCACCGGGAGTCTGTGGCTTCGGTAACCGATGGCCAGTCCTCTTGTTTCCAACAGCGGTTTTTCGTTCATCACTCCGCCTCCATCATATATTTACGCTTCAGGATGACGCTGACCACGACCGGCGCACCGATCAGGGCAGTCACGGCATTCAGAGGAAGTGCCATTTGCGTACCGGGCAGCTGAGAAATGAGATCGGCAAAAAGAGCCAGTATTGCGCCAAGCATCATGACTGCGGGAACGAGATAACGGTGTTCGGAAGTTTTGAGAAGAATCCTGGCCAGATGAGGCACGGCGATTCCGAGGAAACCGATGGGGCCGCAGTAGGCTGTTACTGTGCCTGCAAGCACTGAAGCGCCCGTGATAATCCATGACCGTACAAATCGCACATTCACTCCCATGCTGCGCGCATACTTCTCACCAAGGAGCAGGGCGTCGAGGGGTTTGATCAGCATCGAGGACACGGCAAGACCGCAGGCAACGGTAGGTGCGAAAACAACCATTTGTTCCCAGGTTACACTCCCGAAGGAGCCGAATGTCCAGGCAATGTAGTTCTTCATCTGATGTTCCAATGAAAACTGCATCAGGACTTGCACGGCGGAACCGGTAATATATCCGAACATAAGACCGATGATCAAAAGGGTGAGGTTACTTTCCACCCGGCGGGCGACCCCGAGGACTATGCCGAGCACCGCTGTTGCGCCAAGTATAGAAGACAATACTAATGAAATATTCCCGGCAAGGCCGCTTTGTTCCATAAAAATGCTCCATTTGAGCCCTCCTGCCGCCATGACCACCAGGGCAACACCGAGGCCCGCCCCGGAACTGATTCCCAGGACAAAGGGATCCGCCAGAGGGTTCCGGAAAAGCGTCTGCATTTTGAGCCCTGCCATGCCAAGTGCGGCTCCGGCCAGCATGGCGGTCAATGCCCTGGGAAGCCGGAAGAGAAGGATAATCTGTCGCCACTCTTCTCTCATGCCGTTTTGCCCCAGCAGAATCGCCGCAACGGATTTCAAGGGAATCCAAACCGATCCCAGCGATAGTTCCAGAGCAAAAGCCGTAATGATCACCAACAGCATCGGCATCCAAATGAGTAGACCCGTGCGAGGCAGATTATGCAGGGAAACCGTTTCCGGTTTAATCGACGCTATCTGCGCCTTGTCCTGAGTTAAAGAATTAATTTCCGCCATTCCCTTTTTATCCCCAGAAATAAGATGACAGTTCGCGTAAAATCCATTCTATAAGCCAGGCGCTCCCAACCACACCCAGCATGGTTTTGGGAACTACGTCCAAACACGGTCCGACCGGCAGCATCAAATCGACAACACCACAACTACCTGTAACACGGCTTTGGGCGGATTCCTCTCCTTCCGCAAAAAGCAAATCGGGCTGTGAATTCTGCCATGATTTTTGCCATGCATCGCCACAGCCGATGCTTTCCAGCCAGGTTCGCAATTGCATGGCAAGAGTCGTTGCCGGATAGTCAATGATCTCAACGGAAACAGGATACATTCCCAGGTATTCATAAAGCCAACGGACAAGAGGCAGCGCTATGGATGGATCAGCCTTTACGGCGAAACTCATTCCTTTGAGCTGGGCTGCAGCACCGGTTACTTGGTTGATAAGGCGTGACACATGGCGCCTTTGCATACGGATATCCTCCAGCGCCGGATTCGGATCGGCATCGAGCGCGCCGGCCACAGCCTTTACCCAAGCTTCGGTTGCGGTAAATCCCACGGGCGCACCCAGTGCGCCGGCCACGGCTCTTCCACCATACTGTTTGACGAGCCACGGTACAATTTTGTCGGCGTATTCATCGTGAACAACGGCGTAACAGGAGGCCCGGGGAATCCGGAGATAATCGGCAACAGCGCTTCCCGCACCGACAGCACAGACAACCTCAATGCCGCACAAGGCAAGAAGGCGGCGCAGTTCTCCAATACTGCCACTCCAGTGCCGGTGAACAATGGACAAACCAATCAGGGCTACTGTTTTCTCAGCATGCGGTTGGGCAGGCAATCCAAGACTCTGCAGTACGGCCATCAGCCCTTGCTGGTATCCTTCGGCCAGCAGGCAGGAAAATGCCGGCATTTCTATAACTGCACATGGTATCTGAACTCCCGCTTCGGCTGTGCATTGAACAATATTGTCGCCGATAAGGGCTGCTCCCGGCGAATTAACAACAGCAATTAAAGAAGGATTGCGCTTTAAGACTTCCTTGATCGCCTGCACGAGCTTTTCCCTGGCGCCAAAAACAAAATCATCCCCGTCAAGATAGGTTGTCGGAATACGTGGTTGACCGAAGTAAAATGGTTCAAAAAAATTTAACTTTTCAGGTGAGCTGTCGCGGGGAAAAGCTCTCTCGGAAAAAGCGCTGTGGTGACCCCGGCACCCTGTAGGACCGTGGAGAATGACGGAACCGTCGAAGATACTTTCGCAGGCCAGCAAAACACCGGTAAAACCATCTGCCTGGACATTTTTTGTTTGATTGTTACAGATCATGACGCCAGCCCTCCTTTGGCGGTAATTGCATGAGGCGTCGCCAGCGCTCCGCCACGGCCAGGCCGCTTACAAAGCCAACGTCAGGAACAAGGGGTATGGCATCAACCCGCAAATCCTCCGGCTGGCCGCTCCATACTGCATTTGTCAGCGTCAGATCCGGAGACAGCGAACGGATTTCCTGGTCACGTTGCACGCGGGTATAGGAAATCGCGAAAGGGAATTTTCCTTCATATCGGCTGACAAATGCATCGTCCCAGGATGAAGCCAGAATACCGACTTTCACAATCTCCATGCCGAGGTCGGAAGCAAGGTCAAGAACCCAATCGATCTGGTAGCTTTGGGTGACTATAAATAAACGTTTCCTTTCCAGATAAGGACGCAACTCGCCAATAGCCTCTTCGTATAGAAGCCGGTAGCGGGTAGTAATGTCCGCCGCCGCCTTTTCTTTGCCGAAAAGACCGGCCAGCTCATGAAGCCACTGCTCGGTAGCCCGGAAACCGACCGGGAAGGCGGAGGAAAGAAAAGATACGCCATAGCGATCAACAAGATAGTCGCGAATCGTCCGGCCGCAAAGATCAGCGGCAGCAAGAAGATTAATACGGCCCCGAAGGAAGCCGGAAAGCTGGCCGGTCGTGCAATTGCGGACAAACCGGCAATTAATTCCGATACCAAGTGCGGCAAGCAGGCTGCGGATTGTTTCATAGTTTGTCTCCGTATTCCCGGCGAGATTTTTTTCAGCGACAATATTGACCGCGTCGGGATCGGGCATGACGTTCCGGTCAATGTAGCGATCCGCCACGGCGATAACAGCGTCGATAATGCCCTGCATATAGTCGCCGTTAATGTTGCCGTCGACAATTAGAGGAACAACGGGTATCTCTTTATGAAAAACCTCCCGCGCCGCTGCTATCGCCACATTCACATCATCACCGATGATTCCTGATGCACATGTCGTGATTACGAAAATGCCTGCCGGATTGTTTGCGGCCGCTTTGTGCAAATTTTTCTCCAGCAGATCATTACCGCCGAAGATAGCAATTCGTTCATCCATTCCGGAACTTTCCAGGCAAGGAATATTATCCATAGCCACGCCCGACCGGTTCATGTTGCGCCGTGCAGCCGCAACCATTCCATGGTGTGAGATGAATGCGCAACTGTGTGGCCCATGAGCAAGAGTCAATACGTCTTTGATTTGCATGATGGTATGGGCGGCGCCATTGAAAGCGCAGCCGTGGAGCACCTCATGTTGTTTAACACTCTTGGAATGATAATAACGGGGACGCGCCTGCGGAGGAACGGGAACCACTTCAGGCAATGGTTTTTCATTGGCTGGTTCGGCTATTGATTCCAGCGGCAAACGATGAAACGGGTATTGAGATCGTTTAAGAACGACGGCTTCCAAATCATCTGCAGAAAGGGGATAAGCCGGCAGAGGTAATGTTAAATTGAGCATCTCTTCGGCCATCCTTGAAAAAATGCCGGCCAGAGGTGATTCCGGCAGGGCTTGCAGTATTGTTTCCCCCAACTGTTCTGCTGTTCCGATGTCCGGACTGCGCGGAAAAGAGGCCACTATAGGAAGGCGAACCTTGTCAGCGAAATTGCGCACACGCTCTTCTTCATCGGTTAATTCGCGGCTGTTGAAAATTATTCCACCCATTCGCAGCCCTCCTTCCTCAAAGTTCCGGACACCACGCAGGATATTGTTGGCTGCGTACAGGGACATGAATTCGCCGGATGTAACGATATAGATTACATCGGCGTATTGCTTGCGCAACGGAACGGCAAAGCCGCCGCACACGACATCTCCGAGCACATCGTAAAGAGTAATATCATAGTGGCGTGTGCCTATACCGAGGGACTCAAGGAGATCGAGGGCGCTCAGGATACCACGCCCCGCGCAGCCGACACCTGGTTCAGGTCCGCCCGCTTCCACGCAGGCAACTCCGGCGAAACCGATATGAACGATTTTGTCCAACTCACGGCAATTAGGATTGGTAGCGCGCAGGTAATCCAGAACCGTTGTTATTTGCCTTCCGGCAAGCAGCAGGCGAGTAGAATCCTGTTTCGGATCACAGCCGATCTGGAGCACGCGGGCGCCCGTTAAAGCCATGGCTGCGGAGAGATTGGCCGATATTGTGGACTTGCCGATGCCTCCTTTTCCGTAAATGGCAATTTGTCTTAAACCGATACTTTTTTCCTTTTGAGCAGTTCTGTTCATTTTCTTCGTGCTCCACTGATGTCCGCCTTCTCTGATAAGGTTGGCGGTAAATGTAAGTGCCAGATCAACCGGTGATCCGGAAGTAATTCCGGATGAATAATAGCTATCATATCGGCCAGCAAGAGATCCGGTCGTATCGCTGTACCCTGATAATAATCGTTCCCTCCGCCCGGTCCAATTTTGCCGTTGTTCGAGTATACGTGGTTCATGGCGAAGGCCTTGAAGAGGCGATACCGGGAATCATCGGCGGCAAGAACAGCCAGCGATGTATGACTCTGATTCTGGGTAAACCAGTAAGCGGCTTCCTTGCCCCGGACCATCGCTGTTTCTACATTAATCGGGTAGCTGCCCGTAGAGGTGTCGGCAGCCCAAAGATAAGAGCCGCCCGCGTCTTTCACCAGGTTGGCGAATGCGCTTTTTCCGCCCGCGATATACCATGATCCGTGATAAGAGTTTCCGTACATCACGGTAGGCCGTGATGAAGCGGTCCTGGCCTTTTCGGTTAGGGCGAGGTAGCGCCGCTCCACATTATTGAAAAAGCTTTCCGCCCTGGCCTCGGCATCACAGAAAACCGCGACGAACTTAATCCATTCCGTCCTGGCCAGGGGCGTGCTCTCCTCATAGTCCGATAGAAGCGCAACCGGCAATCCCGCCTTTTGCACCTGGGCATGACCGGCATAGGACGGGTTGTTTGTCCACCAGCTAAAGGAAAGATCGGGACGAAGCGCAATAAGTTTTTCCACGTCGAACTGAGCTGTCATACCCTCTCCCTGACCGACTTCGGAAATAGAACCCCGGCGGATTAGACCGGCCACTTCCGGGTCATTGACGTATTTTCCCTGGACAATTCCGGCAATGTTCTTTGCGAGGCCGAGTGCGGAAAAGAAGGGAACATGCGAGGAGGAACGAAGAACAACGCGCCGGACTGGTATTTCGATGACCGTACCATAAGCCGATAAACCTGGCAGGGATTGCCTTGCCCCCCTGCGAACCAGCACGAACGTTGCCATTGGTTTTGAACCCGGTGCATAGCCAGGCTCAAATACCGTGACGACCTTGTAACTTCCATGGTATGATACTGTGAATCCCGTGGCGTATCGGATGCGGCATTGATTTGATGCTGCTGCCGCTGCAAGATGCTTATCAGTGGAATTTGCGGCTGTCAGCTTTTCACTGGAGGGTGGAGCAGATGAATTTCCGCTGCATCCTGTAAATAAGAAAAGAAAGATTACAAGGCAGAGGGTCCGGTTATTCTTTATCAACTTTTTCATTACAGGTGCCTTACCTCACTTCTTGTTAAAGAAATTAAAGTGCGACTACACTACAATGCTTCACTCTCAAATTCCGGGTTCATAGCAAAAAAAAATCCCCGAATCTGACATGTATGTCAGATTCGGGGATGCCGTTTTTCATCCGATGAATGACTGCGACCGCCTCTTTACCACGGAGGACAAATCTATGTAAACTGCAAGAAGGTCTTCCGGCTTCCGGATCGTCTTACTTACCGTGCCTTCCCATTCTGCTTTTACAGAACAGTGACATTTGTACGGCTTTCATCCCCGGTTACGGCGGCGGGTCCGCGACGGTTTCTCACCGTCTTCCCTTTTACGGCCTATATGGCCTCTTGTTCGGCTCCCTATAAAACAAACGTTTGTTTGAAGTCAAGTTTTTTTTGTAAATGTAAATTAAGAATCAATATTATTACTAAAAGATTGCAGATCATAAATAGAAATTAAGAATTTTTTTAGTAATATTATTTTCTTCTTGAATATGTATGATTACAATAGAGACCGCCGGTCCCAATAGTTTGTTCTCTTTCGAATATCCAATATTCTTTATTTTCCTTGGCAAGCTTCCAATCTCCCGCACATGAGTATTTGCATAGCTCCGACAGTCCAAATGCCATAAGTATTTTTGCAACTGGACAAAAATTGAATTTAAATTCAATTCTATCCTGGGTTTCATTTTCAACTCTTAAATGCAAAAGTTTTCTAAAAAATAAAAAATTCCTTTTAATCTTCTGCTTGAAAATTGGAAAATCCAGTTTTGAATTTATCCGGGGAACTATCAGCTTGGCTACCAATGACCCTGCCAATATCAACTGCCTGCCCACAATTCGAATTGCTCTTTTTTTCCCGATGAACAGTCTTAATGCATAAGTTTGTAAAATAAAAGGCAGGGTGAATAAAAAAACAACTAACAATGATAATAATCTTATCATTATCATCTCCGTTATATACTGGCGGTTTTATACAAGTAATTGATATTTATAAGATTCATCCGGCTGATGCAATATTAACAGTTGAAAAAGCGGACATACGGCCAAAGGAAATTGTCGAGATTTCCAATATAAGAAGAAACATGTCCACTGGTATTTTATATCATGGATTCAGCGTTGTTGGCAATATGTCGGGGCACGATATAAAGGAAATGCAATTTTTTTGTGGTTCGTCGGTTTTCTTGCATGCATGCGTTTGAACGGATGGCCTATGGATTTTATGCTATGGAAATTCTTATTTTTTTACCGGTGAATATACAGCCCGGATTTCTTCGATCTGCTCCGGGGTAAGCACATCCGGTGTTCCGATTTGCAAAGCCAGAAAATAGACTTTGGCTGTAATTTCAA
>CAZWCA010000007.1:62405-78074 GCA_964632255.1 uncultured Smithella sp.
ACATCCGGTGTTCCGATTTGCAAAGCCAGAAAATAGACTTTGGCTGTAATTTCAATCCGGCAGGCTGTTGCATAAGCTTCGAACAAAGTATTTCCGCAGGTTAAAACCCCATGGTTTTTCAGCAGAGTTCCGGTTACGGCCGGGGGGCCCTGCAGGGCTTTAACGGCCGCTCGTCCGAGGGCTTCCGTGCCGGCACAGGCGTATTCGGCAACCGGCACCGGTCCACGGGCGTCGAGTCCTTCCAGAGAGATTATCGGAATAGAACGTCCCACTACGGCAAAGGCTAAGGCATGCGGGGAATGGGTGTGCACTACTGCGGTCGTTCTCGGCAGGTGTTTATAAACAGCAAGGTGCATAGGCGCTTCGGAAGATGGCTGGTATTCACCTTCAATGACATCGCCATTGGGGCTGATAACTATCAAGTCATCTGTGGTCATCCGGTCATAGGGGATGCCGCGCGGAGTAATGACAAAATGCGCATCATCAGCACGCACGCTGACATTGCCCGAATTCAACGGAATCATATCCTTTTGATAAAGCTTCAGTACTGTCTCAAACAGCTCTTTCCTTATTTCTTCATACATTCCTGCTTACTCCTCAAAATATCTCTTCAAATCCCAGGGGGAAAATATTCCTTTATGGGTGATTACGGCACTCACCAAATGGGGAGGGGTGATATCAAAGGCTGGATAATAGCCTTTTACGCCGTCTTTTGCCGTGCGGATTCCCATGATATGTGTTGTTTCTTCCGGTGATCTTTCCTCAATCACCACACTGGAAACGTCCGGGTGTTTCAATGAAGGCGCTGACATTGCATAGTAAGGAATACCATAAAAATGCGCAGCCAGAGCAATTTGAAATGTCCCGATTTTGTTTATAACATGTCCATCCATGGTCACCACATCGGCGGCCGAAATATAAACCTGGGCCATCTTTTTTGATAAAATGTAAGCGGGCATATTGTCGGTAATGACTGTAACGGGAACGCCCATATCACAGGCCACGCTGGCCGTAAGCCTTGCTCCCTGCAGGTAAGGTCGGGTTTCCGGACAAATTAAAGATATTTTTTTTCCTCGCTCATGGGATGCAAGCAAAATGAAACCAATGAGAGTTTCTGCATAGCACTGTGTCAGTATCGTTGCCTCGCCGGGGAGAAGGTCCACAGCATAATCAGCCATCGTACGGGATAGCCGGTAGCGGTTTTCAAGGTTCTCCATTACATATGAATATGTTTTGGCTTCAATATCTTCATTTTGATCAGCGGCGGTTAAAGCCGTTTTCAAAACCTTACGAATATGGGATTTCATGTTGGCGGAAGTTGTCGGACGAGCCATAGATAATACATCTGCCGCTTGTTGAAGCTTTTGTTTTGCTTTTTCCGCTGTGACACCGCGCACCTCTCTTGCAGCGCTGACCATCCCCAAAGATGCTGCAAGTAATGGTCCGCCGCTCTGAGTGACCATATCGGAAATGGCTTTGGCAACTTGCCGGTAGTCCGCGCAACGGACAAATTCTTCAGCGGCCGGGTATTTTCTTCGATCAAGAATCCATACCACGCCATCCTCATAACGGGCCACATTTTCATAATGCAGCAAAAACGGTAAACCGTCATCAGCTCTGCTCATCCAGCGCCTCCAGCTTAATTATTAATCCAGTACTATTCCATCCGTAACAGCGGTTTTAATAGGGGTTTTTAACATACTGCTCATGGAATTTTCAGTCCAACTAACACAGTAATCAGATTATACAGACGGTATAGGAGACGTGTCTTGTTTGTCAAGGATATATATCTAAATAAGGGGATGAGATAACTAAGGGTTGGGAAAATGGGCAGGTTTACTTTTGTAGATAATCAAATGAGTTTTGATTGATTTTATTGAACTATATTAATCCCGTAAACGCTTTCGACAGCTTGCCGGTTGACTTACTTAAAATATTTTCAATTTCTTCATATAAAGACATGGCAATTTCCTTCATAATTTTTCACCTGGCCTTGAATCTAATAATTTTCTTATTTCCTTAATTTCCTGATGCAGCTTTTCGAGTTTGTTTTCTTCTTTAAGCTTTTCCGGATACAAAAACCAGGAAGCAATAAAACCAGAGAACATTCCAAACATACCAACACCACATCCCATTAATATAACAGCAACGGCACGGCCTTCCATTGTAATTGGATATTTATCCCCAAATCCGACTGTCGTCATTGTGACGATGGACCACCATATTGCATCTTCGGCAGTTTGGATATTGGCGGATTGTATATTTTTTTCAAAATGTAAAACCGAGATACTTCCAAAAATAATTAATAAGATGGAAATAAGAGCTGCTGCCAGGAACGTGCTTTCTTTTCGTCTTTCAAGAATAAAATGCGCGATAATTTTTGTGGCGCGAACTGCTCGAAGAACTCTGAATATGCGAATGATTCGAGCAGCTCTTCCAAGCCTTAATATATCAATATTGGGGATACTGGATAAGAGGTCTATCCATCCCCACTTATAAAAATATTGCCACCTATTTGGAGCTTTAATGATATTGACCAGAAAATCTATAAAGAAGAGAATGCAAATGAAATTATCAGCCATATCGATAATTTGTTTAGTCTGATGATCAAGAGGAAAGGCCGCTTCAACTGCAAGAGCAGCCATTGCATATAAACACAGAATAAGCATAAACAATTCATATGGCCCTCTTTTTTCATAAGTATTAATATCGGTTGATTTCATGGCTCGCGGCTTTGATTGTTATCTTCTTTAAAGTTTGGATTTAATTATTTATTCGCTATCTCCTTCATAAGTAATTGGACAAATGCCTTTTAGAAAAACTTTTACGGATAATAACTTTTTATGCATTCCAGAGAAGAAAGCTGTTCAAGACAATATTAAAGTTGAGAATAATATCTTAAGTTGTATGAGCCGATATTACCGCGTATATATTCTGTAATCAACAACAGCGGCCTCTTTTTCATAAAGCAGTACCGGATTGAGATCAATCTGGTCAATTTCCGGATGATCCTTCATTAGGCGGGAAATTCCTTTCATAATCGCGGTCAGGGCTTTTTCATCCTTTGGTTTCCGCCCCCGCACACCGGAAATGAGCGGATAGCCTTTGATGGCGCGGATTATTTGCCGGAATTCTTTTTCCGATGCCGGAAGCAGGCAAAATTGTACATCCTTGTATATTTCCGTGAAGATGCCGCCCAGACCGAACATGAGTGTGGGGCCGTACTGCGGATCGGAGATGACTCCGAGAATAACTTCCAGCCCTCCAGGGCTTGCCATGGGGGATACCGTGATTCCTTCTATGTTTGCCTTTGGGAGCTTTTTCTTTACATTTCCGAGGATGGAGGCATAGGATTCGCGTATTTCCGCAGGCTTCGCGAGATTCAGGTAAACTCCGCCGACATCGCTCTTATGCGGTACGTCGGCGGAGGCGATCTTGAGAACAACCGGTTGGCTGATTTTTTTTGCCCAAGTGACGGCTTCCGAAGCCGAGGTGGTCAGGCGGGCAGCCACAGCCGGGATTTTGTACTTTTGAAGAAGAGCGACCGACTCTTCGGCAGGCATCAGAGTCAATGCCGCCGTGGCTGTTGATGGCTCGTGAAGATTTTTCCTGGTGTGGTTCTCCGGTTCGAAGCGGAGAAGCTGGTAGAGAGCTTTGATGCCCCGTTCCGGTGTCGGATAGACGGGAATTCCCTTTTCGTGCATAAGCTTGGATTCTTTTCTTTCTACATCGGCGCCACCGCAGAAAATAATCAGCTCGCCCTTGCCGGTAACGGTATCGGAAGCTCCGGGAATGGGATCGCCGAAAATAACGACACTTGCATCGTAATCCGATTTGGCTTCCGTAATAACCTTGGAATAAAGGCTGGGATCCGACATTGCATCGCCGGTGAGGTCAATAGGGTTCCCCACTCCGCAGTGAGGCGGCAGGAATTTTCGTAAGCGCTCCTGAAGCGCCTTTGACGGCGCCGGGTTTTCAAATCCGAGTTTTTCTGCTTCATCAATGGCCAGGATTGCCGCACCTCCGGAACTGGAAATATTGAGCAGTCTCTTTCCTGAGGGCTTTTCCATGTAGGCCAATGCCTTGGCAAAATCGTAAAGCTCTTCAAGGTTATCGGCCCGGTAAACCTTATGTTTTTTGAAAATCGCATCGTAAACGGCATCTGTTCCGGCCATGGATTTAGTGTGGCTTTGGGCTGCCATCCTTCCCCGTTCGGTTCGACCCGCTTTCAGAATGACTATCGGTTTTGTTGCGCGGGCGAGTGCTTCCTGAAATATGCGTGGTCTCTTGATTCCCTCGATGTACAGCGCAATAACCTTTGTGTTGGGATCATTGTTGAAATATTCGATGCAGTCCGATTCATCTACATCAGCCCGGTTGCCAAGGCTGACAAAGACGCTGAATCCAAGATGATCTTCACTTGCCCAGTCAATCAAAGCTGCACCGACAGTTCCACTTTGGGAGAGGAATGCTATTTTACCCCGGGTTTTAATTAACGGCCATGATCCGCAAAGATTACTGTAGGGATAATTGACTCCCTGACAGTTGGGGCCGATAAGGCGTACGCCCGCCTTACGGGCAGTTTGTTCAAGTTCTGCTTGAAGTATTTCTCCTTCGTGTCCGGCTTCGGCAAAGCCTCCAGTGATGATAATTGCTGCCTTCACCCCTGCCTTTCCGCATTCTTCGATGGCTTCCGCCACCATCCGGGAGGGGATGACGATAACCGCCAGTTCCGGAGAAGATGGGGTGGATGCGATGTCCTTATAGACCGGTAATCCCAGAATCTGGTCGGCTTTAGGGTTTACCGGATAGATCGGTCCCTCAAAGCCGGCGTTAATCAAGTTATACAATATATCATAGCCCAGCTTTCCAGGTGACCCGGAGGCACCGATCATAGCTACACTCTTTGGTTTAAAAACGGCATCCAGACTGTCCTTTGATTCCATGGCTCCTCCTTATTTATGTTCGGGGAATGTTTGTATAAGTCGATTTTATTGGCTATTTTCCGGTCTAACCGTCGCTCCTTGAATTACTATTGATATGGAATTTTACTCCGACTGGATTACGTCACTAACTGTCTTTCGGCGCACCAGTTTATAGCTTCCTCATGTACGGCAGGAATTGCCTCCGTTGCTTTTTGCGGTATGATCTTTCCCCAGGTAATAATTGATCCAGGATGAAGTTTGATATAAATCCCAGTTACACGGGGGCACGCAGTTTATTCCTAATTGCGATTCCTGCCGGCGCTTCTTCAGTCGGGCATAGGCCCGGACATAGATGCATTTCTTTTTTCCCGGGTAGACTTCGCACCATCCTTCGAAGCTCCCGCCACAGGCTCCGTTACGCTGATGTTTCGGGCACTGCGACATGGGACAAAGGTAAGCTACATCAATCAGGGCACAATCACCGCAATCTTTACAATCATAGAGCAATATTTTGGTCATTCGTTCCAGTTTATGAAAAACGCGTTCCGTTTTCGTCCCTTCTATGCTGCGGCAGATATTCTTCATGACTCCATAAAGGTTTTTTCCCGGTTCCAAAAAAAGGTTGTGAACAAACCGGGAAAACCCGTAGATACATTCAACTTCGGCATCGAGCGGTTTGATTTTTCTTTCCGAGATTTGCTTGCGGTTGAGACCTGTTTCCGAATCGTGTTCAAAGTAATAGAAGCCGCCGGGGATAGGATAATCAAAATACCTGATAAGGTCCTTCCATTGAGGAAGCAATGCTTCGCCCTGACGGATAATATCTTGTACTTGTTCATATTTTATATTGTGTCCGCCGATATGGACGCCGGCAAACCCCATACCCTTCATGATCGCGTACATCCGGGCGGCGCGCAAAATTCTCGCGCTTTCTCCCTTGTCGGGATCGTTACGTTCGTGATCCAGCTCCGCCAGAAGTTTATCCGTAACAACTGAACCGGGAAGGTCGTTGCGGTTCATCATTTTGGCTGCACCAAAAGGAAGAACGTAAATATTTCCAATTAGCGGAATGTTGAAACCGCTCTGCTTCATAAAGAGAAGCACTTCATGGAATTTACGGGCATCGTAGCCCAGTTGCGTGACGATGAATCGGGCTCCGGCCTCGATTTTCTTTTTCAGTTTATAATACTGAGCCATTTGTTCCGCTTCGGTTGCCTTGAATGGTGAAACTACGGCTCCCGGAAAAAAGTCGGATGGGGTGTGACGAATAGTTCCCTTGATTCCCGGATATTCCAACCCCCGGTTCATATTCGTAATAAGTTGCAGAATATGGATCGGGTCCAGATCAAATACGGGAGCAGGTCTTCCCTGGAAACCGGATACAGGATAATCACCGCTCATAACCAGGAGATTTCTGATCCCGGCCCGGTCGAGAGCATAAAGTTCGCTCTCTATTGAATTTCGGTTCTTGTCTTTGCAAGTGAAATGTACGATTGGTTCGATGCCCAGCGTGAGAATTTCACTGCCCATAAAATCGGCGGACATTGCCGGTGCACCTCCCGGATTGTCCGTCAAAGTCAGGGCATTAATATTCCCTCCGCGAGCAGCCTGTCCGGCCAGGGTAATTATCTTTTCCTGGGCTGTTTCCCGGGCACCTCGACCCGGCACCAGTTCACAGGTAACAGGAAACACGGTGGGATTCAATAATGCTTCTTTAAAATTGTTTACGGACATTCTAGGGACACCGAAAATATTGCATATGCGAGTTATTGATTATGGTTGATGTGACTACCAAACTGAAAGCACAAACATTAAAAACTAAAATATCTATTATGCATTGCTTTTGCAGGTTTCCAGAAAGCACCATACTTCGGATTATGGCTTTTTTATCTTTAGAGAATAAAACTTTATTTTTGCTTTCCTATCATAAAAAAATACCCTGTACTAGTGATTTCATATTTCTTGTAAATGAACGCACAATGTCTGTAAAACTTCAGGCTTCTTTTTATAACATGTCGGAAATTTATACATGAAAATTTATAAAAAAAGCAAACTATTTTGATATTATTAAGTATTTTGCTTTTTACGTTTTTTTTATCTTCTTTCCCTTCCATTGTGGATTTTTTTTACAAAATTATTTTCTGAATATTTTTTGCTTCGTAAAAAATAAAGAGGAAAACAGCAACTTATGATCTTGGCTTTGATCTTGCTGTTTTTGTTATAGAAAAAGTTAAAAAAGGAGGTAAAAGTATGAAAAAGATCTTAATTACGATTTTATGTGTGTTGGGAATTGCGTGGGGTGTTGCTAATACCCAGGCGGCTACAATGAATCTAGATTTTAATAGTACAAATGCTGATTTCTTGGTGGGTACTGTAACTCCAGGAGTCCCAAATAATGTTGCAGCTCAGTCTCTGTCCCTTAGTCAGTTATTATCGATGACTGGAAATACTTCTGCTACTGCGACTATTACCGGAATTTCTACACCAACTACGGCTTTCACTTTTAATCGCAGTGATTTGTCCAGTGGTAATTTTCCAGCTCCTAACGGACTTACCGCGACCTTAACCAACACCACATCGGGACCGCTGCTTCCTGTTGATTCAAATCAGTTCGTTATTGCAAATTTTGGTAGTAGCGAGAGCGCTTTTTGGTTTGTTGGCAATTTGACTACGGCAGACCAAATTCAGGTCCCGACTACCATGGATGGGAACAATATTTCGAGTATCACTACATTGGCGACTCCTATTGGAAATATCGCTGTGAACCCAGTAGGGCCTACAACCGGAATCGTTACCGGGGCGACCAATGTGACCCCCAGTGGGACCAGCACAGCGAGCACTACCGGCACTCCTGAGGCTACCACAGGAACAACCACAGCGAGCACTGCTTCTACTGGCGGGACTGCCACCGGTGGGAATGTTATAAGTGCTGCTAACCAGAATATTGCCGGCGGAAATGCTGCCAAAGTTCCCGAACCGGGCACCATACTTCTTCTTGGCCTTGGTTTTCTCAGCTTGGCAGGAATAAGAAGGAAGTTTCAAAAATGCTAAAATATAAATAATTAGGTACAGAAAAAAAGGCGAGGTCAATGGACTTCGCTTTTTTTTCTGAATTTGTAATAAAGTTTCAAAAGCACCGGATTTTGATAAATCACTGTGCTATTGACAATAAAAAACCCGCTATTTCCAACGGGTTTTTGTACTTCTTTGTACTGTATGAAACTATATCTTGGTGGGCGATGTGAGATTCGAACTCACGACCCCTGGCTTCGGAGGCCAGTACTCTATCCAACTGAGCTAATCGCCCTGCGGCGCATTTTTTACTATAGACTGAAATAATACTCAATAAATATTATTTACAAAAAAGAATCTCTTCTATTAAATTATTGCGGCAAATGGTTGCGGATCATGAATAAATTTGCTATTTCTTCAGCAAATTGAAGGAAAGCTTGGTTATTTATGAAAAGATATGTGCTGATCATCCTTAGCATATTTTTCATGTCTGCAACTTTTTGTGGTGCGGCCGAGATAACAAATGTCCGTTACTGGGCGGCACCGGATCATACACGGGTAGTGATCGACGTTGAAGATGAACCTTCCTTTGAAATTCAGGAAGGTAAAAAAAATCTAATTTTAAATTTTAAAGACGGATTATGTTCTGATAACTTGCCTGACGAAATTTTGATTAACAAACCGGGGATCAAAAAAGTTGTTCTTAATACCGAAGTTGAGGGGTCCGTTAAAGTCGAGATAATCCTCGATAAATATTCAAGAACCCAGGTTTTTAAATTAAAAAAATTCCAGGATAAACCGAACCGCGTCGTGGTTGATATTTTTTTGCAGGAAGTACCTTTGAAAGAAATAATTAGAGAACCGATTGCAAAAAGTAAAAAGAAAAAAATTATTGTTATTGATCCCGGTCACGGCGGTGATGATCCGGGTGCCATTGGGAAAAAAGGAACTTATGAAAAGAATATAGTTTTGGCAATAGGTCAGGAAATCAAAAAAGCTGTAAATAAAGTTCCCGGATACCGGGCGGTTCTGACCCGCGATGGTGATTATTATGTATCCTTCAGCAAAAGACTGCAAATCGCCAAAGATTTGAAGGCCAGCCTTTTCATCAGCATTCATGCCGATGCAGCTTTAAATCGCCAGGCCAGGGGAAGCTCAGTTTATTGCCTTTCTACACGAGGCGCCAGCAATGAAGCGGCCAAACTACTGGCCAAAAATGAAAACTTAGCCGATATCATAGGTGGCGTTCCCAATGGTGAAGGTGAAACTGATTCTGATAATATTATCTTAAATATGTTCCAGACTAATACGATTAACATGTCTAAAACTTATGCTTCTTATTTGATGCAAAACTTAAATAAAGTTAATTGCTTGAAGCATGAGAATGTTCAGGAAGCAGCATTTCGAGTTTTAAAATTGCCGGATATACCAGCAGTATTGATTGAAACAGCATATATTTCCAATGAAGAAGAAGAGCGGCTATTGAAAAGCAGCACTTTCAGGAAAAGTCTGGCGCAAGCCATAGTCTCTTCAACAACGGAATATCTATCGGGTACCGCATCAATTGCTCAAAATGACGATGCCGTTGAGGAGAATACAACAACAGTTACTCCCCGTGCAAAGAAAATAACAAAAAAAGTTAATAATACTCGGAGAATATCCAGAGTCTATAAGGTCAAGAAAGGGGATACCTTTTTCTCCTTGGCAAAGAGTAATTCGATTACGGTAGATGAATTGCGCAAGCTCAACCACATGAAGGATACTGATCCTTTATTATGGGGGAAAAGAATAAGACTGCCTCAGTAGCCAGATTATACTAGGCAGTTATAAATTATGCTTTGGGTTAATAGATTATTTTGTTTAATTATTGTCTTTATTATTTTATTGCCGGAAATTGCTTTTGCCGATTCCAACGGTATCGTATTTGACTGGCAGCCTTTTGTTGTCAAGGATTTTCGTAATATACATAATCATAATAAAAAAATTCTGGAATATTCAAAAATTTATCGGGAAATATCAAAAAATTTAATAAGCGATGACTTATTGCTGAATAATAATCTGAGATTAATTGATAGTTCTCACGATGCAACGGCTGATAAGTCTGTCCTAAGTAAAATCAAGGTCTCCTTTTCCACCATCTCTTCTTTTATGCTGCCTTATGATGAAATGCAATCGAGACGTTATGATGGAAAATTTTCCCGAGCGGCTTCCTTACTACAAAATCCTTCGCATGATATGGCAACCGAAACACTTAAACTAATTGAGCCTCAAGTAAATCTGGGGCTCGAATTTTAAAAGATTCATGGTCAGGATCTTCTCCTGGATCAGATTTTTTTCAATTCTGAAGGGGGCAGCCTTTGAGAATGCTATGAAAGAGCAGGGTGAAAACATCTATAATCAGGATAATAATCTCAAAGACATTTTATCATCTATTCTGGATTCAATTCCGCATGCGGTAATAGGGTTAAAGGACCGCAGTATTGTCTTTGCAAACCATGCAGTTGAATCCGTATTCGGATGGAAACCGGAAGAAGTTATTGGAAAAAGCACCAGGATTTTTTATCGAAGCGATGATGAATATGAAAAAATTGCCCAATATGTTTATCCGGCTCTGGAAAAAAAGCGTACCTACAGTAATGAATTTCCCTGCCGGCATAAGGCGGGCCATGATATCTTCTGCCTTATGAGTTCTTCAAGAATAGGTGGAAGCCTGCAGGACAGAATGATCATTGTTACCTATTCGGATACAACTGAAAGAAAACGGGCTGAGGAGTCTTTGCGTGAGTACGAAACACAACTGGAAAAGCTGGTGGAAGAACGGACAAGTGAGCTATTAAAAACGACATCTTTGCTTCAACAGGAATTCCTTGAAAGAAAGCATGCCGAAGAACAGCTCAAAGAGACCCACGCACGCCTTCTCAGAGTCCTGGACGGTCTTAACGCTACCGTGTACGTGATCGATATTAAAACATATGAAGTGCTCTATATTAACAGATACATGAAAGATCTATTCGGAGATATTACCGGCAAAATTTGCTGGCAGAGCATTCATAATAAGATAAGTCCATGTAATTTATGCATAAATGAACAATTATTAACATCCGATGATTTGCCTGCAGGCATTCACACCTGGGAGCATTACAATACAGCATTAGAAATGTGGTTTCTGAATCAGGTTCAAGCCATAGAATGGATAGACGGACGCATGGTCCGGCTGGAAATTGCCACAAATATCACCCAGAGCAAAATGGCGGAAAAATCCGTGCGTGAAATCCAGCTTCAGCAAAAAGCGATTCTTGATAATATTCCAGATATTGCCTGGTTGAAAGATAAGAACAGTAGGTTTGTTGCCGTTAACGAAGCCTTCAGCAAAGCATCCGGCCGAAAAAGGGAAGAGATTATCGGCCTTACAGATTTTGATATTTGGCCGCTGGATTTAGCCCAAAAATATAGAGAAGATGAAAAAAAAGTTATTGAATGCGGCAGGAGGAAGCAAGTTGAAGAACCGCTGGTACTGAACGATGGAACGAAAATATGGGTAGAAACAGTTAAAACTCCAATTTTTAATAATAACAATGAAATTGTCGGAACTGCGGGAATTTCGCGTGACATCAGCGACCGTAAGCGGGCGGCAGATGAATTGAAAAAAAGAGAACGGGAACTGGAAGCCAAATCCCGCAACCTCGAAGAAGTTAATATTGCATTAAAGGTGCTGCTTAAACAAAGAGAGGAAGACAAAGCCGAACTTGGCGAGAAAGTTTTGACAAATGTAAGAAAACTGGTCGAACCATACCTGGAAAAATTGAAAAAAACGCGGGCTGATATTGATCGAGTGGCATATATAAACGTTATAGAAACACATTTAAATAATATTATTTCTCCTTTTCAACATAATTTAACCTCCAAATATCCTAATCTCACTCCCCGGGAAATTCAAATTATTGATCTAATCAAAGAAGGAAAGACAACTAAAGAAATAGCTGAAATATTGAATTCCTCACAGGGAGCTGTAGATTTTCACAGAAATAATATAAGGGAAAAATTAGGATTGAAGAATAAAAACGCCAACTTAAGATCATATCTTCTTTCTTTTTCTTGATAAAATATTAGGTAATACCTAATATTTACCTACTATTATATTAGTATTGCATTCCTGAATAGACTATTCTAAAAAAATCAAGATTTTGCATTACACTCCACTTCAAATAGTACTTAATAAATTTTTTAGAGAATTTGAGCAATAAGAGCACTGTTTATAAAACAACATTGGAATCAGAAAAGATTTTTTTCTTTGTTAATTCCGTGATTGTTTCAACAAAAATGACCTTTCGCGGAGAAAAAAATGAGTATTTTTCCACATGTTTGCGATGAATGTGGTCAGCCTGAAGAAGAATTCAGCTTTTGTGAAAGCAGGTGCATGCTGCCGGCTTGCCCTGAATGCACATTTCTCTTGCAGCTCTACGGTACCGGCTGTGGAAATATACGCGTATATTATCTCTGCCGTCCCTGTTATGAGGAACGAATCAAAAGAGGGTTTATAGAACCCTAGGAAGGAGGTGGAAGCTACTTTTCCAATTTACTCGCACTACTAAATTTATTTTATTAACTTAAAAGGAGGATTGCATGGATATCGACAAGAGGATGACGCTCAAGGAAGCAGTAGCAAAATTCATCCATGATGGCGATTCAGTATATTACGGGGGCTTCCAGATAATGGTTCCCATGGCTATAACTTACGAGATCATCAGACAAAAAAAGAGACACCTGACTACATTACAGGCATCCACGGATGTAGGCGGTCTTGATCTTTTAGTGGGCGCGGGTTGCATTAATGAAATGCACACCGCCTGGACCATGAATTGGTATGTAAAAGCCGTTTATTCCATGCGCAGGGCATACCAGAATGGCCACCTTAAAAGGTATGACATCTCCAATTTTGGTGCGACTACTGCCATGATAGCAGGCTTCATGGGTGTTCCTTTTATGCCGATAAAAGGGAATATCGGTACGGATATGATGAAATACAACAAAGCCGATCTCAGAGTAATAGATGATCCTTTCACCGGTGAGAAGACAACAGTTGTTCGCGCATGGCGGGCCGATGTGGCGATTATTCATGCACAGAAAGCCGACCGGCTTGGTAATGTGGCCGCTTGGGGAACACGCGGTGTTACTGACGAATTCGGCGCCAATGGAGCAAAGCGCGGTGTTATTGTTACCGCTGAGGAAATTGTTGAACCGGAAGAAATCAGAAGCGATCCTGACCGCACAGTAGTTCCTTATTTCAAGACATTGGCTGTGGTTCATTGCCCGTATGGTGCACATCCATCAGCCTGTCGTGGATATTATGGTTTGGACATTCGCTTTGCTCAGTATTTGGGCAAATATGAACGGCATGGAGAAATTTTGCCTGCCTTCCTCGATGAATGGGTTTTTGGCTGTGAAGATCATGCTGCGTACATTGAGAAATACAAAGAAAAGTTCGGTCAGGAAGGTCTTGATCGATTGAAACCCGTACTGGGTTTCAAACCGAAAATGGATATAGATTACGGATATCATGATCCGGCATGTTGGAAAGGTGTACCCTTATATAATGATGATCGGCTGAAGGCTTATGAAGAAGCGCTAGCTGCGAAGAAACCGGAAAGAAGGGGGTAAAAAATATGTCTAATTATAAATTGACTGAACTTATGGTAGTTCGCTGCGCAAAAGAAATTGCAGACGGTGAAGTTGTATTCGTGGGCGTAGGCTTACCTCTTGTTGTGGCTGCATTTGCTTTTGCCACACATGCCCCAAACATGATTATGTTTACCGAAGGCGGCGCTATCCGGGCAACCCCTCCGCGTGCTCTGGCAATTACAATAGATGATCCCGCTGCTTTTGTTGAAGGTGATGCAACGTTTGGAATGCTGGCCACCATGGCTTCATTACAGCGTGGCGAAGTTGACGTTGCTTTTATTGGCGGTGCACAGATCGATAAATTCGGCAATATCAATTCTACAGGAGTTGGTGATTGGGGCAAAAAAGAAAGCTTCGTTTACTTTGCCGGCAGCGGTGGCGCAAATGACATGGCTACTTCAGGTAAAAGAACTCTTGCCATTATTCCTCAGGATATCACGAAGTTTGTCGAGAAAGTCGACTACTGTACAACACCCGGCTACCTTGGCGGCCCGGGAGAACGTGAAAAATGCGGCATGATCGGTAAGGGACCGGACTGCGTTGTCAGCACTATGGGCGTTTACAGATTTGATGAATCAACCAAGGAAATGTACCTGGCTGAGTACTTCCCGGGGCAATCGGTGGAAAAAGTCAAAGCTGCCTGCTCCTGGGATCTTAAGGTATCCCCCAATGTAATAGAATGCGCGTCGCCAACCGACGACGAACTTAAGATTCTCAGAAATATTGATCCAAGTGGTTTTTATCTGGGTTAATTTTAAGATAGTTTAAACAATGCAAGGGAGCGGTTTTATTAGACGCCGCTCCCTTGTAGAAAAATGAAGAGGCAAAATTTTTTAGCGAATCCAACTCAGTAACGTGATTATTCAAATTCTATTATTTTCTAAATAAGCTGTTGCACAATTTGAGGCTCTTACTTGGATCAAAATATTAGGCTTTCAATTGCTGAGAATGGTGTACGAAAAAGAATAGAGGAGCGGTATCTGAAATACCGCTATTATTATGCCGGTATCGATATTGCCGGTTTTGGAAAATATGGAAAAGCGGTATATGACTCTTTATTACCTTCATTTGATCACTGGTATATGAAAAAATCGATCAGCTATATTCCTCCTAATATCGACTTTTTGAAAGATAGGTTATTTCTTGTCGATCATCCGGATTACAGGGAGGAACGGGGAGGGGCACTTAGCTTTCATGTAAAGGTGCTGGCTTTGAGTATGATCGGCCTTATCGTTAGCCATAACAAGGACTTGATTTCAAAGATAATTCTTCAACAAATCATTTCTGATATCTCCAGTTGTACCAAATCATATGATTATTCCGATCGCGTATGTTTTTCTATTACAGTCAAAATGTTTATAAATTTGTTGAAGGAGGAATTTTCTCATTTTGACGGCATAATTAACCAATTATCTTTTTGCGATTTTGCCAATGAGGAAACGTTAAATCCCAAACCACAGCCCGTTATAAATGTGCTGTAGTATAATAAAACATCTTGTTTTTACTGGAATATAAAAGATTAGTTAGTAAGAAAAAAACGTAAAATCTAAATACCGCTTTGCCGCTTGAGTAACTAATACCTTCCTGAAATTCTCTCAAGTTGGTTATTCATGTATATCTAAACTTTTCTGTAAAGTTTCAGATCAGGTTGTTTTCTGCCCGCCAATGCCAATCATGTATGTCATTGAATTAATTTGCATAATATATTTTCGACTTGACATATTTAATTATTATGCTAGAGCCTACGGTGCTTTTTTTCGAGTAAATCATTATTCCTGATTCGGGATAGTGTTCTTGTAGTATCCTCATAGAGGACATGCTTGATTCAGATTTATGCGCTGGTCTATGAAAAATTAACAGAATTGTAGTGTGGTATGAATTTCTTTGTAGCACATTAAACCGGCCCGAGTGCCGGCTGTCGGGCAAGTTCCCGTATTTACGGGTGAATTTGGGTTTTATAAGCAGTACTTAGGTTAGAGGAGAAAAATACAAGAAGGGGGTAACAGACTGTGGATGTAATAGCACAAGGAGTAGGCGAACTCTTCATGGATCC
>CAZWCA010000008.1:0-7865 GCA_964632255.1 uncultured Smithella sp.
ATTTTTTGAATCTTTTCCGCCCCGACCGGTTCGACTTCCTTTTCCTGAAGAACACGCAGCAGCTTCGGCTGCATGGCGAGAGGCAGTTCGGTGATCTCGTCGAGGAAGATCGTTCCGCCGTCTGCCTGCTGAAACTTACCCTGTTGATCCCTGATTGCTCCGGTAAAAGCGCCTTTCCGGTGGCCGAAGAGTTCGCTTTCCAGAAGCTCGCGGGGAATAGCGGCGCAATTGACGGCGACGAAACGGGAGGCGCGCCGGGAACTCTGTTCGTGGATGGCCCGCGCCACCAGTTCTTTGCCTGTCCCCGACTCACCCGTAATCAGGATTGACGCCTCGGTATCGGCCACCTTCCGCACCAGGGAAAAAACCTCCGCCATGGCTTCGGATGCGCCGATGATTTGTTTAAACTCGTCACGGTTTTCCAGCCTCTCCCGCAAATTTTTGTTTTCGGAAGAGAGGTTGTTCAGTTCCAGGGCCTTTTGAACCACCAGCTTTAACTCATCGCGGTTTACCGGTTTTGTAATATAGTCGTAAGCACCGAGCTTCATGGCTTCCACAGCCTTATCAACGGTGCCGAAGGCGGTGATAATGATCACCAGGGCGGCGGGCGATTCTTTTTTTACGGCGGCGAGCACATCCAGGCCGCTCATTCCGGCCATTTTCATATCCGTGATGACCAGATCGGCCGGCTGTGCGGCAAAAAGGGTAATGCCTTCCTCGCCGGATGAAGCGGAGACGACATCATATCCCTCCTCCTCAAGGTTGTATTCCAATATGCGCCGGAATGAATTGTCGTCATCAATAACCAGAATTCTCTTCTTCATTTATTTTCCCCGTGTTTTTTATATTGAATCAGAGCCGCTTTCCAGACCGGCGGGCAGATAAACGGTAAAAACGGAACCCTGCGGACTCCCCGCTGCTGCAATCCGGCCGTTGTGGGCCTCGATAATTCTTTTGGTGATAGCCAGCCCCAAACCGGTTCCTTCCTGCTTGGTGGTAAAGAAAGGCTCAAATATTTTTGTCCGGATATCTTCCGGAATGCCGGTTCCCGTGTCCTGAAATATGACGCGGACTGCGGAATGGTCTTTGCCGCTCTCATCCTGCCAACCGGCGTCAATGGTCAGGGAGCCGCCGGCGGGCATGGACTGGATCGCGTTCATGATGATATTCAGGAAAGCCTGACGGAGCTTATCTTTGTCCGCCCGGATTTCCAGAGACCGGTTTGCCCGCAATTCCAGATGAATCCCCCGCTCCTTTGCTTCTCCCGTAAAAAGCATGACCAGGCTGTCAAGCTCCTCGCCGAGATTGCACGGCACGATGGTCAGAGGCTGGGGCCTGCTCAGTCTCAGAAAATCTTCAACGACGCGATTGAGGCGATCCGACTCTTTCAACAGGATTTCCAGAAATTCATATTTCTTATCTCCGGGCCGGTAGTCATCTTTCAGAATCTCGGCCGTGCCACGGATAGAACCTAGAGGATTGCGAATCTCGTGGGCCAGCACCGCCGCGAGTTCACCAAGCACGGACAATCGTTCGGCGCGCCGCAGCCGCTCTTCCATGCGAATAATCAATTCGGACTGCTGCTGCAAGGTCCGGTAAGATTCCGCAAGCCCGGCGGCTGTCTGTTCCAGTTGTTTGCCGCGCTGTTTGTCCTGCTGGGAAAGAAAGCCGGTCACGCCGCCCACCAGATTGTAGATCAGAATTTCCAGGTATCTGTCTATCCCCATCGCCGGGTGAGTCCCCCACTGAAAGAAGATATGGGGGACATAAATAATACTGACGACCATCGCCGTTCCCACCCCGCCCGGAAAGCCGAACCAGAAGGCGGCCAGAATGATCGGCAGGTAATAGAGCCGCTGAAATATATCGTGGAGGAACGGCTGAGAAAGGGGGGTGAAATAATGAAGATAACTGATTCCGGCAATCCCCCCGAAAATCACGAAGAGCCGGAGGGGGACAGCAAATTTTTTCATACCAGCGCCCTCTCAAGAAACTTTTCATCAACAAAGCATGAAGGGCATTTTACATACCGGCTCATTCTTTACAACAGGAATATTTTTTTCAAGACCTTTGCAAAACACCCTCGCAGTCATTGCGAACGAAGTGAATAGAACAAGGGGTTGCAACCTCTTGTTCTCGCGCCGCTTCGTTTCTTGTAAAGCCATACGAATACGTTTTTGCAAAGGTTTCTTTTCAAATGTAATACTCGACGATAACCTCTTTTTGCCGCAGAAGATCATAGATCCGGGAGACGGCTTCATTCACGGAAACGTGAGCCGGGATAACGAGATCCAGTGCAAACCGGGTAAAAAGGTTGGAACCCACGCAAACCACCAGGATTTCCGCCGGCGTATTGAGCATCTTCAGCATTTCCAGATCGTAGTCGTCAATCCCGGAAAGGGCGGTAATGAAGATCTGGCCGGAATCCGTCAGAATCCGGGCCAGTTCTCCAAGCCTTCTCACGGCGTCGCCCGCCTCCCCCGTTGTCCGGCCGGAACCGGCGTCAGGGCTGGAAAGCATGTTGTTCGGCCCCAAATAGTAAGCACTGAAATTGTCCTGAAACAGGATTTTTTCCAGTTCCTTGGCCAATTCGCCGACACGGGCGGATTCTTCGCCGGTGATCACGATAAATTTGGCCCGGTGGCGGTTCCGGCGGCAGCGGTCGTCAGGTGTTACATAGCCCTTGTCCCAGGCGATTTCCCTTTCACGGATGTGGCCTTCCAGAAGAGTTTTCCCGCCTTTCGTCTCTTCCAGAATGATGCCGCCGCCGGCAATCTCGTAATGATCGACAATTACAAACCGCCCCATTTCTTCACTGACCGCGGCGGGATCAAAGGCAACCGGCTTGGCCGTCTCCAGAATAACCTCGCCCACGTCATGACGGTCGAGCTGCTGCTTATGTTGAGTCATATGAAGATTGTCGGCGTCCAGAACACGGAGGATATCCGCCACGGTTACGGATACGCGCGACGCCGCCAACTTCAGCTTGTAAACCTTATCCTTGATGAGCGGCGAGCGGCCCATCCAGAAGACATGGGCCAGAAAACGGGAGTTAACCAGCGGCTGGGCATCGTCAGCTCCGGCCATGACTTCACCCGGCTTGATATAGATTTGCGTATCGAGGGTAACACCGATTGCTTCTCCCGCCGCGGCCTCCTGTTTCGAAGGAACATTGAAGGCTTCAATGCTCTGAATGCGGGATTTTTTGTTGGAAGGCAGGAAAACAACATTTTCACCGGTTCGGAGCTGTCCGGCGGCAATAGTTCCGGCCAGAATTCTGCGGTCATCGCCTTCTTCCGTAAATTTGTAGATATCCTGGACCGGAAAACGCAGGGGGAGATGTCCTTTGCCGTGTTGCTTTTCAAAAGCATCCAGTTGTTCGAGGACTGTCGGCCCTTGATACCACGGCATCAGTTGGGAAGAGGCGGCAATATTTTCGCCTTCCCGGGCGCTGACGGGAATGAACGCGATGGGCGAAACGTGCAGGTTTTTCAAAAAAGCCGTGTATTCGGCGGACAGCGAATCGTAGGTGGCGCGGTCATAACCCACTAAGTCCATTTTGTTCAGCAGAATGACCACCTGGCGGATGCCCAGCATGGAGACAAGATAGCCGTGGCGTTTGCTGTTTTCCCGGATTCCTTCGTCGGCGCCGATCACCAGGAGCGCTGCTTCGGCGCGGGCCGCTCCGGTTATCATGTTTTTCAAAAACTCAATGTGGCCGGGCGCGTCAATGACGATATAATCCCTTTTCGGTGTTTTAAAGAAGCAGCGGGCGCTGTCAATCGTAATCCCTTGGCTTCTTTCGTCCTTCAGAGCATCCAGAAGAAAAGCATATTCAAAAGGTTTGGCGTTTTTGGCGCAAAGCGCCTTTACGTCTTCCAGCTTACCTTCGGGAAGCGATCCCGTATCGGCCAGGAGCCGGCCGATCACCGTGCTCTTGCCATGATCGACGTGGCCGACGACGACGATGTTAATCTGCTCGCGGCCGCTTACCGCGTTATCGTAGTTTTCCAAATTCATAGTATCCCCAATCGCTATATTCTTTCTTTTTTTACCTTTCAATATTCCGTTTCTGAATCAGATAATGTTGTTTCATATCCTCCGCTGGCGGAGGTGTCGCAAAGCGACGGAGGTGGATCAGGAACTGTCAATTTGTACCCATCCACCCCTGTCCCCGCCGGCGGGGGACAGAGGCACGAGGCGTGGTTCGACAAGCTCACCAACCGATATCATTATATAACCTGCCTGAGCTTGTCGAAGGGGCCAACAAAGATAGCGCTTGATTTTGAAATGGAATTACATATACCCTTCCCGGCGCAGGGTTTCCAGGCCGCCGCCGTCCTCCTTGTCCTGTTCGCGGCCGGAGCGCTCGGCGATATCGGCGAATTTCCCGTCCCGCAGCTCAGCGATGATTTCCTTTACCGTCCGGGCTTCCGAGTTGACGGGAGAGGTGCAGGGATAGCAGCCTAAAGAGCGGTAACGCTTGCCGTCCCCTTGGTTGAAATAAAGCGAAACCAGCGGGATATTCTCCCGGTCGATGTACTCCCAGATATTGAGTTCCGTCCAGTCCAGCAGGGGATGCACCCGCACATGGGTGCCCGGCGCAAAGTCCGTTTTGAACTGGTTCCAAAGCTCCGGCGGCTGGTCGCCCACATCCCAGTCGTTCTCCCTGTCCCGCGGTGAAAAATAGCGTTCCTTGGAGCGGCTTCCTTCTTCATCCGCCCGTACACCGACAATGACACCGGTGTACTGTTCCGTATTTTCATCCTGAACATACCGTCCCAGTTGATGATCAAAACGATATCTTGGCCATTCCCCGGACAGGGTGTATTTCAGAGCCTCACTCTTTAAATTCCGGCAGCAGGTGATCCGGTCGCAGGCGCCGTCCGGGTAGGTTTGCTTTCCGGCAAGCGCGCCGGCATTTTCCCCGTAAACAATATTCAGCCGCCACCGGGCCGCCAGTTGATCGCGGTAGGCAGTCATTTCCGGTATCTTGAAATGAGTATCGATATGCAAAAGCGGCATCGGCACATGGCCGAAGAAGGCTTTGCGGGCCAGCCAAAGCAAGACCGTGCTGTCCTTGCCGATGGACCACAGCATGACCAGATTTTTAAATTCCCGGTAGGCTTCCCGAAAGATATAAACACTTTGTGCTTCCAGTTTATCCAGATAATCCATTTTATTTACTCCCGCCGGCAAGCTTGCCATCCACAAGATGCAGCCCGCATTCCTTCTGCTCAGGCGTTTCCCACCACCAGCGGCCGGCCCGGATATCTTCACCGGCCTTAACGGCCCGGGTGCAGGGCGCACAGCCGATACTCGGATAGCCCTGATCGTGCAGCTTATTATACGGTAGGGAGTTTCGATGGATATAATCCCAGACCTGCTGATGCGTCCAATCCGCCAGCGGATTGAGTTTAACGAGACCATTAGCTTCGTCCCACTGGATTATTTCCAAATCGCCGCGGGTCAGAGCCTGTTCTTTACGCAGGCCGGTAATCCAGACATCCAGAGTGGAAAGCACCCGCCGGAGCGGTTTGACTTTCCGGACAAAGCAGCAGGCTTTGCGCTGTTCAATGCTTTGGTAAAAACTATTGGGCCCGTGCCGGCTCGTCATCTCTTCCACATCCGCCGCTTCCGGAAACAGTATCTCGTAGTGCATGCCGTAGCGCTGCATTGTGGCCTCGATCAGATCGTAGGTCTCCACGGGCAGCCTTCCCGTATCCAGAATAAAGATGCGCGCTGCCGGATTAATTGATAAAACCATGTGCGTGAGCACCTGATCTTCCGCACTGAGGCTGGAAGCAAGGGCAATGCGGTCTTTGGCCCTTCCGGATGCGGTATTGGCGCCGTAAGTCAGCAAAAAATACCGTATGTATTCTTCAACAGAATGGTCCTTCAGCGAACCGGCCAAATTTAAAAAATCCGCCTTATCCATGATTCATCCTCTCTCCACAATAACCCGGAAGGTTTCGCCTAACGGCTCTACCTTAACGATTTTGTGCCCTTCTTCTTTCAGGCTGCGGGGAACGTTCAGGATGGCGTCTCCCTCGTCGAGGATTACTTCCAAATATTCTCCCGCCTCCAAATCCTCCAGAGCAAGCTTCGTTTTGACAAAGTTCAGGGGACAGACGACTCCCTGCAGATTTAGTTTTTGTTTGATTTCATTTTCCATGAAGTATTTCCTCCATAATTTTTTCAACCCCGATCCGGTCAATCGTATGGCCGAAACGTTCTTTCTTCCGGCCGTAACGCTGATAAGACTCGATTGCCCTGGCGATGAGTTTGTAAAGCTTTTCCTGCGATTCGATCAATCCCGGCAAACGGGTGGCCAGCCGGGGAAGTTTTCCCATAGTTCCGCCAAGCCAGAGGATGAAGCCTTTTTGGGCGGCCTGCCACGCATCGGCGGGGCAACCGGCCGTACAAATGCTGCAGTTAATGCACTTTTCTTCATTCAGAACATAGCCGTCATCTGCCTGAGCGATGGCTCCCGTGGGGCAGATATTCAGGCACAGTCCGCAATCGTTGCACAAATCTTTGTTCCAGACCGGCAAAATTCCCCCCATAACACCGATATCGTTTTCCGTAGCCTTGGCGCAGTTATGGGGGCAGCCGGTAACCGACAGCTTGAATTTATACGGGGTTTCCCGGCGAAAGTATTTTGCATCCAGCTCGCGGGCGATCTCCTTTGTCTCGATGATGCCCCACCGGCAGGTGGCTTCACCGGGGCAGGCAACGACGATTCTGATCCGCGGTCCGCAGGCGCCCATGGCGATACCGGCTGCTTCCAGTTCTTTCCGGGCCTGCTCCAGATTGTCCTGATGAACGAAGTGAATCTCGATGCCCTGCCGGGTGGAAAGATGAAGCTGCCCCCGGCCGAATTTTTCCGCAACCTCGGCCACTTTCTTCAACTGTCCGGAGGTGAAATCACCGCCTACGGCATGCAGCCGCAACGCGAAAAAATCTTTTTGCTTCTGTTGAATCATCCCGACTTTTTTTAAAGCTGCAGGATCAAAACGGTTGTCATTCATACTAAACCTCTTCTATGGTGATGATCTCTTCCTCGACTATTCCCTGCCGGATGCGGAACCCTTTAACCACGGGAAAACTGTCTTGAAGAGAAACGATGACGTAGATAACGTCCGGATCATAGGCCAGTTTGATGTCTTCCGCCGAAGGCCTTGCCTCTGTCACGGGATGGCTGTGATAGACACCGGTAATCTGCAACCCGTCGCGCCGCGCGGATTTTTGGGCGGCAAACTGTTCCCGGGGATCAAAGGAAAAGTGGTCTTCCCTGTTGTCCACATTGGTTAAAGGATAATAGCTGGTCACGCGCTCAGAAGAGCCCGCCAGATAACCGCAGGCCTCAATCGGAGCGGCCGACTGCGCCTGAGCATAAATGCCTTCGATAATATTTTTTAAAATAATCATTTTCTTAAATCACATGCTTTCTGTTCGTAGTCGAGCAACCTGGTAATGGACGGATTTTCTCCACAAACGGGACAGCCCGGATTCCTTTTCACGCTGACTTCCCGGAAACGCATGGCGAGCGCATCGAAAACGAGGATGCGGTCGGTCAGCAGTTCCCCTGCGCCGAGAAGATACTTCAATGCTTCCACTGCCTGAATAGTGCCGATGATGCCCGCCATGCCGCCCAGCACCCCTGCCTCGCTGCAGCCCGGAACAACACCTACAGGAGGCGGAGCGTTAAACACACAGCGGTAACAGGCGGTCCGCCCCGGCAAAACCGTCATCGTCTGCCCGTCAAACCGCAGGATACCGGCGTGAGAATAAGGCTTCCCGTACAGCACGCAGGCGTCGTTAATCAGGAATTTCGCCGGAAAATTATCCGTACCGTCGATAAT
>CAZWCA010000008.1:7965-20634 GCA_964632255.1 uncultured Smithella sp.
CCGCCGATCTCCTTCAGGATGATGTTTCTGCTGTAACGTTCGATTTGTTCTTCATTCATGGTGTTATTCCTTTCAACGCCTGCCCGATGTCGGCAAGCAGGTCGTCCGGATCCTCAATGCCGACGGAGAGCCGGATCAGCGTATCATCCACACCCAGGCTTTTCATTTCCCCGGCCGTAAAACCGGTAAATATGGTTGATGCCGGGTGCAGGGCCAGAGTCTTGTTGTCCCCCAGATTCGTCGCCCGTTTGATCAGGGAGAGGGTATTCAAAAAATGGAAGCAGGCTGCACAGTCCGGCAAATGGAAAGACAGGATGCCGCCGAACAATCCGTTGTACTGCCGCTTGGCCAAATCATGAAACGGCGACGAGGCCAGGCCCGGATAGAGAACAGACCGGACTGCTGCTTGCGTTTCCAGAAATCCGGCAATGGTTTGGGTATTGCGGCAGATTCTGTCCATGCGTAGCGCCAGTGTCTCCGTCCCCAGATTTTGCAGATAGGCATTATGCGGAGACAGGCAACCGCCTGTTTCCCGGTAGACCTGTTTCCTAAGGCGCGCGATGAAAGCCCATTGCCTGAGCCGGTGAAAATCCTGCAGCGCCGGAATGGCCGGCCAGTCGTAATTTCCCAGATCAACGATGACACCGCCCATGCTGGTTGCACCGCCCGAGACATATTTGGTCGTGGAATGAACGACAACGTTTACTCCAAACTTTCCGGCGGAAAAAAGATAAGGCGTGGTTACGGTACTGTCCGCGACAACGACGGCCCGATGCTTGCGGGCGATGGCGGAAATGGCTTCGAAATCGGGAACGATCATGCAGGGATTGGAGATCGTTTCCAGGAAGATCACCCGCGTGCGGTCATCCATTGCCGCGGCGACGGACTGCGGGTCATCAGCCGGAACAAAGCGTGTTGCGATGCCGAGCGGACCAAGGACGTTTTTCAGCAGGGAATAAGTTCCCCCGAAGAGGGACGAGGCGGCAACGATATTATCTCCCGCATTCAGCAGATTCAGTAAAGTTATGGAGATTGCGGCCATCCCCGAGGAAACGGCCACCGTTGCCAGCCCCTGTTCGAGAAGCGTTATGCGCCGCTCGAAAGCCTCCACGGTTGGATTGGAAATCCGCGAATAGGCATGAACAGCCGTGCGCCCGGAAAAGGCGTCCGCCATTGCTTCGGCGGATGCAAAATCAAAGGCAACGCCGTCATAGACGGGAAATCGCAAAGCCTGATGCGCATCTTTATGCGGCCCTGTACCGTGAATCGCCTTTGTTGTAAAACCCGCCGCTTTCACAGTAGCGATCCTCCGCCCATGAAGTAGAGAAATTCCACTTCGTCATTCTCCTGGATGCGTAATTTATCGAAATCCTCCCGTGCCAGAATTGTTCCGTTTAACTCAACGGAAACCATGTCCGGGGATTCGACGTTCTTTTCCGCAAGAAGCTCCCTGACGGTTACGGTGCCGGAAGCTTCGGTTTCCTTTCCGTTGATTAGCAATTTAATACTCATTTCAACCTCCTGATAGATTATTCCATTTCCAAATCATAGATGATACCGCGGCGGCCAGGAGGAGGCGACGAGGCGTATTATACATACGTTGAGGAAGCCGACGACCCCGGCCTGCACCGGGGCAGGCTGTGCCAACAAAGGTAGCGCTTGATTTGGAATTGGAATCAAATCTGGTAATCTTCCGTAAACACCCGCACATGGCGGGGCCTGATAAAAACCTTTTCCCCTTCTTTCAGGGCAAGCCGCTGAAAAATATTACGGGTCAACTCCGCCTCCACGGCCACATTACTTCCTGTCAAAGCCAGGGTTATCCGGACAATGGAACCGATGGCATGAATATGCCGGATTTCCGCAGGCAGGCTTTCCCGGTCGGAAGGAGACCTCTCCACGGCAATATCATGCGAGCGGACATAACCTACAGCCGGAGCGTCAAGGGCCTGGGCGTACTGCGGTACGGCCAGTTCAATACCGCCCAGACGCGCCGTTCCCTGATGAACGCGGCCATGGAACAGGTTTACGTTGCCCAGAAAATTCAGGATAAAAGGACTCGCGGGATGTTCGTAGACTTCATCGGGTGTCCCCGCCTGCTCGATTCTTCCTTCATTCATCACCACCACGCGATCCGCCACTTCCAAGGCTTCCTCCTGATCGTGCGTGACAAAAACACTCGTTACATGTATTTCATCATGCAGGTGCCTGAGCCAGCGGCGCAGCTCCGACCGGACCCGGGCATCCAGAGCCCCGAAAGGTTCATCAAGCAAAAGGATCTGCGGCTCCACGGCCAGCGCCCGCGCCAAAGCGATCCGTTGACGCTGCCCGCCCGAAAGCTGTGAAGGACGGCGATCCGCCAATCCTTCGAGTTGCACCAGTTGCAGCAACCCCATTACTTTTTCCCTTATCTCTTTACTTCCCGGACGCAGACGCCGCGGTTTCACGCGCAGGCCGAAGGCCACATTTTCGAAAACCGTCATATGCCGGAACAATGCATAATGCTGAAAGACAAAGCCGACCCGGCGTTCCCGGACATGGCGGCTTGTCGTATCTTCGCCGTTGAAACGGATGATTCCGCTGTCGGGCGTTTCCAACCCGGCAATGACTCTTAACAGGGTCGTCTTGCCGGAACCGGAAGGACCGAGCAGGGCCATCAGTTCCCCGGCGGGAATATCCAGGCTCACGTCCGCAAGCGCTCGAAAGCTGCCGAATTTTTTTGTAATGTTTTGAATTTCAATACTCATAAATATTTCTTTATGTCTTCCTGGACAATTGTTGCCGTATTTTCCATTCCACAAATGTCTTGACTATCAGAGTGACCAGGGCCAGCACGGCCAAAAGCGAGGCCACGGCAAAGGCCGCCGCAAAGTTGTATTCATTGTAGAGAATTTCCACGTGCAGCGGAATTGTATTGGTCGCCCCGCGGATATGGCCGGAAACAACCGATACAGCGCCGAATTCACCCATGGCCCGGGCGTTGCAGAGGATCACGCCATAGATAATGCCCCATTTGATGTTGGGAACAGTCACTTTGAAAAAGGTCTGCAAACCCGTTGCTCCCAGGACCAAAGCGGCCTCTTCCTCCTCTTTTCCCTGAGCCTCCATAAGGGGGATAAGCTCCCGGGCCACAAAGGGAAAGGTGACGAATATCGTCGCCAGAATAATACCCGGAGCGGCAAAGATGATTTTGATCTGATGCGTGTCCAGCCACGGTCCCAGCCATCCCTGTAATCCGAAGATAAGGACAAAGATCAATCCCGAGATGACCGGGGAAACGGAAAAGGGCAGATCGATCAAAGTAATCAAAAAGTTTTTTCCCGGAAACCGGAATTTTGTTATCGCCCAGGCAGCGGTCAAACCGAACACCAGATTGAGCGGCACGCTGATCGCCGCCGTAAGCAGGGTCAGCCGGACGGCGGCCAGAGCATTCGGCTCCTTTAAAGAGGCGAAATAGACGGCCGTCCCTTTTTCCAAAGCCTGGGCAAAAAGGGCAAACAAAGGCAATACAAGAAACAAGCCGAGAAAAAGCAGGGCAACGGCCGTCAGCAACCACCGGACATAAGCCGGTTCGGTCAATTCTTTGTGCGTACCGCCTGCTTTTTCAAAAGTTAGAAATGAGTAATGCGCCATGGCTGTCTCCCGGTTTATTCCGGATTTATTTTCCTGCTCCAGTGCTGCAATATGTTGATCACGAGCAGCATGACAAAAGAAGCAATCAGCATCACCAGAGCAATGGCCGTGGCCCCGCTGTAATCGTACTGCTCCAGCTTGGTAATGATCATCAGCGACGTAATCTCCGAGACCATGGGCATGTTGCCGGCGATAAAAATGACCGAGCCGTATTCGCCTACCGCCCGGGCAAAGGCCAGCGCAAACCCCGTGAGAACCGAGGGCAGTATGACCGGAAAAAGGACGTAGCGTAACGTCTGCCGGCGGTTTGCCCCGAGGCAAACGGCCGCTTCCTCGGTTTCCCGCTCGATATCTTCAATGACCGGCTGGAGTGTCCTGACCACGAAGGGCAGGCCGATAACGGTCATGGCCACCACAATTCCGGCGGGCGTATAGGCAATCCTGATGCCGTGCGGCTCCAGCAATGAACCGATCCAGCCATTGGCCGAATAAACCGTGGCCAGGGTAATGCCGACCACGGCCGTCGGCAGGGCAAAAGGAAGGTCCACCAGGGCATCCATAATTTTTTTGCCCGGAAACTCATACCGGACAAGCACCCAGGCCACCAGTGTGCCGAACACCGCATTGATCAGGGCGGCGATAAAGGCTGTCCCGAAAGTGACGCGGTAGGAGGCCATCACCCGGGGCGAAGTAACCGTTCCCACAAAGGCCTCCCAGGTCATGCCGGAGGTCTCGAATACCAGCGCCGAAAGGGGAATAAGCACAATCAGGCTGAGATAAAAAATCGTATAACCGAATGTCGGGCCGAAGCCGGGCAGGACATTTCTTTTCCGGTGCACAAAATTCATGGCCGAACCTTCCTGCCTTCACTCATTATTTTTTGGCGTATATTTGATCAAAGACGCCGCCGTCGCTGAAATGGGTCTTTTGCGCCTTCGGCCAGTCGCCGAATACTTCATTGATGGTAAAAAGCTTTAGTTTCGGCAGCCTGGAGGCGGCCGCCGCAATCTTCTTATTGATCGGCCGGTAGAAATGTTTCGCCGCAATCTTCTGCCCTTCATCGCTGTAAAGATACTTCAGATAAGCCTCCGCAACGGTGCGGGTCTTGTGTTTTGAGACAACCTTGTCCACAACGGCCACCGGGGGCTCGGCCAGGATACTGACCGATGGTGTAATGATCTCGAACTTATCCGGTCCCAGTTCGTTAATGGCGAGAAAGGCCTCGTTTTCCCAGGCTAAAAGAACATCGCCGATGCCGCGCTGCACAAACGTTGTCGTGGAGCCACGGGCGCCGGAGTCAAGGATCGGGACATTTTGGAAAAGCCGGCTGACAAACGCCCTGGCGGAAGCCTCACTTCCTCCTTTTTGCCGCAGGGCATATCCCCACGCCGCCAGATAGTTCCAGCGGGCGCCGCCCGAGGTTTTCGGATTGGGGGTGATGACCGTTACGCCCGGCCGCACCAGATCGTTCCAGTCATGGATATTTTTGGGATTGCCCTTCCGGACAAGAAAGACGATGGTGGAGGTGTAAGGAGCGCTGTTGTTGGGCAGCCGTTTCTGCCAGCCCGCATTAATCAGGCCTTTTTTCTGAATCTCGTCGATGTCATAAGCCAGGGCGAGGGTCACGACATCGGCCTCCAAACCGTCAATCACGGAACGGGCCTGTTTTCCGGAACCGCCGTGGGACTGTTTAATAGTGATATTTTGTCCCGTTTTCTTCTGCCAGTAACGGGTAAAGGCCGTATTGTAATCCTGGTAAAGTTCACGGGTAGGGTCGTAAGAGACATTGAGAAGGCCGGGCGTATCCGCGGCCAATACCGGCAATGATCCCATGCTTGAAATTGCCAGCGCCGCCAGGATGATCAGCGTGATTTTCAGCCTTCCGTGTACTTTTCTCGCGCCCTGCCCAGTGTAGTTTTTTATCAGTCCGGTCAGGCCCCTATTTGCCAATCTTTGTGTTGTCATAATATTTCTCCTTAGTTTTAATAAGTAGATAAATAAAAACCCGATGATCGCTCCTTCTCTCACCGGGCATCAGGTTCTTCAATTCTTGATGATCGTTAATTGACGATTACTTCATTGAACATCCCCCTTCCCGGCAACAACACATGGTCATGAGACAAGCAGAAGCCGGCATTATTATGTTGGCAGGGTGACGTTTCTTCAAGTTATGGCTTTGATATCTCAATGTATTTATCATTACTTCTTCGCCTCCTTTTTTAAAGTGTAAATGACCGGTACTATTCTCTATAAAATCTATTAATTTACTAGTATTTAAAAACGCTCTTCTTGTCAAGAGTTTTTTTAGTAGGCACGATCAAAATTCAATAGGTCAGACCTTGGCAAAATACCCTCGTTGTCATTGCGAACACAGTGAAGCAATCTCATAAGGTTAGAACAAGGGGTTGCAACCCCTTGTTCTATAAAGATTGCCACGTCGCTTTATCGCCAAGACATATAAATACGTTTTACAAAAGTCTTTAGGTGGGGAAGCTTTTATGAAGGGTAAAGAGGCTTAAGCAGATTTCCACGGCTTTTTATCTGCGGAGAGATTATTGATTATCAAAATTACCGGGGTATTTCTTACCGGCGAAATAATAGTGTTATTTTTACAGATGAAAGCATCCAACAAATCGTCATTCGGAATCGACCTTTTCCAGCCATTCCTCGCGCCAAAAATAATAGCAGGAACGATCACACTTACCCCACCATATTGTCCCTTCACAAATAACTTCATCCAATATCACAATCCCTTTGCATTTCTTCATGAGGTAATCCCGCTCATCCAGAAACTGTCTTACCACTTTTAATACTCTTTGCTCGGTACCACAATATTTCCACATGCCATCCATTATTCCACAGCCCTTCAACTTATTCCTTCTATCCAAGGTTTTCCGAATTTCTTTGTCCGATTTCACTTTCACTAAATCGCCGGGTTTTAGCGTTAAAAATATACTCTGCTCTTTAGAACTTTTGGGATGTTCTTCTTTTTCCCCTGTAACTTCCATAATCCAACTTCGTAAAAAAATTATCCTCCGGCCGAGTGTCCACTTGAGGGGCTTAATCTTCTTCTGCCACACTATTTGAAGGAATGTCGGCTTTTCCGTTAGATTAGGTAATGACATTATTTGGCATTTTTCATCATGCATGAGACAATCCTTTGTTTGATTTATTATGCATTACGACCTCGTCTTATGATATCAGATCCGGCTACCGCATCCTTCGCGCAGCTATGCTCTGCCCTCGGTTTCCTCATTCCCCGCTAAACAGCATCTTCTTTTTTAATGAAGGCCGGGAATTAATATAAGGCATAAGAAGATTATATGCCCCCCGAATGAGCGGATTAGGTATGTAAATAAAACCATTGGAAAGAGCTACAACCTCGCCGCCGAACTCATTTTTAAAATGAGAAAACGTATTCAATGAATCTCCAGAGTTTTGTACAGATGCCGGTGAAAACATTGTGCCTACCGCGCCAATGTCCGCGTAAAGATAGCCGTGCTTAATCGCCCACTTGAATATTTCCCAGTACAGCATTTCATTGGGGCGGTAATTCCCGTAATTGCCTGACCAGCCGAATTTCCACATATATGCGGTATCGCTAAAAGGGAGCACAACCAAACCTGTAACATCCGTGCCTTCACATTGCGCCATAAATAATTTCATGTGTCCTGATGGAGCAAATAAATCCCATAATTTTAGAAAAAAATTTTCATTTGATGGTCTTGGTGCACACTGCTGTCGTTTACATGTCTCAAGCATGTAATTGAAAAAAGTTTTTATATCCTCTCTATTTCCTTCCCGAACGGTAACACCGTTTTTTTTAGCTGTATTAATATTTTGCCTTTTCTGGCGTTTAATTTTTTTGAAGACTTCTTCTTCGCTGCCGTGCAGGTCGACAAGGAGAGTATTATTCATCATTATGAAGTCATCGAGGTTATTTAAGAAGCCGGACTGTTTAAGTAAATCTGTTAATTCCTGATGTTTGTCCGGTGTTTGGATGACAAGTACACGGAAATTTAAACGACTTGCGGTTTTCTTGAACGTGTTAATTACAAAAGTCAAAATTTTAGAATCATCGGAAGCAATCACAGGGCCTTTTAAAACGTACCCAATTTTACCGATGAAGGATTTGGAACGATAAAGGATTTGAAAGCCACCGATAATATGATCATTAAGCGTGATGATTGTAATTAACGGCTGCCAACCATCCATTGATCTTACCTGTGCCCACATGCTTGTTTGCTGATACTGTCCACGCGGTGTAGAGTTAAGAAACGCATCCCAGGCGGGATTATCCGTTTTTGGGCAATGCCATGCCGCCAGCGTGCCATGATGCGTTTCAAGCGTGTCCGATTTTACATATATTTGAGACTGGCTCGTATCAATTTTCATGCGGGAACCTCATTCTTAAGAGTTCTTGACGGGAAAAGATATAACACTATTATATTCTCCACAAAAACGATCGATTCAGCGCCATTAGATAATTTCAAGCGTCTTCATTAAAAAATCATGTTCTGATTTCTTGTTACTTGTCACTAAAACATTATCCTCTTTTTCAAAGAAGGTTGCGCATTAATATATGGTACAAAAAAATTATATGCCCATCTCAAAAAAGGATTGTAAATATAAGTATAGCCGGTTTGTAATTGCAATACTTCACCACCGAAACTAACTTTAAAATAGGAATATGAATTTAAAAACTCCCCAGTAATTGTTTCTCCATGCCATAGTATATCTGCAAGTTTTGTGTCTATCGCGCCCATATCTGCATAGCTGAATCCATTGGCCTTAGCCCACTTGATAATCTCCCAGTTAAGCATCTCATTAGGATGATTATTCGCGAGATTGCCTGACCAGCCGAATTTCCATAAATACGCCGTATTGCCGAATAGCACGACAAGATTTGCTGAAATATATTTGCCGGCAAATTCAGAAAAGAATAATTTTATATTGCCGTTACGTGAAAAAATATCCCACATCTGCGTAAGGAAATTTTCACTGGATGGGCTCGGGCTGACTTGCTGCCTTTTACATGTTTCGAGCATGTAATGGAAAAAAGTACTTAGATCATTTCTATCACCTTCACTCACTGACACGCCCGTGCGGATTGCTTTGTTGATATTTGTTCTTCTACTCTTTCTAATAGCCGAGAAAATTTCATCTAAATTTTTCTGCAAATCAATAACAAGGGTGTTATTCTTAATGGCGTGTTCAAGTTGGTTGGGAGAAAAATCAGATTTCATCAGCATGCTATGTATTTTTTTGTCGTTATCAGGCGGCTGACCTATCAAAGCCCTTATTTTGTATGATTGGGCAGTTTTCTTTAATATGGAAATGACAAAACTTATTATCATTGGATCATCGGAATCAACAATCGGTCCCTTCAATAGAAGACCGATTTTACCCAGATATGATTTAGAACGCAGTAAGATTTGAAAGCCGCCGATAAGCTGGTCATTCAGTGTGACAATTGTAATCAACGGCTGCCAGCCATCAATGGTTCTGACCTGTGCCCACACACTGCTTTGATAAAAATGTCCAAATGCCGTAGTATTAAGAAATTTATCCCAAGCAGGATTATCCGTTTCCGGGCAATGCCATGCGGTCAGGGTGCCTTGTGGCGTGTCCATGGATTTTACTTTTATGTATGTAGAATTCCGGCTTACATCGATCAACATTTCAATGCCTTTCACAAATTGCAACTATCCAAATGTCTATCTCACATGACTGATTTTGAAAGACTGAATTGCTAAAGTTATTATCCTAAATGATGATAACAAAAACGACTCAGGAGTGGATAAACTCGAGCCGGTGAATTCCTGCATAGATTTCGTAATAATTTATAAGACGGGCTCTTTTCGCTGGATACGACGATTTGCTTTTGCCCCTCAACGTAAAAATAGGTATTAAGATTTGTTTCCACAGTGCCCCATCTTTTTTTGAAATCAATCAATTTTTGATTATGTATGGATGTTCTTCCGAAATCAAATATTCTATAACCTTCGGCGCATGCTGTCCGTATGCCTTGCCAGTATAGAAACTGGTTGGCACCGATGTTGCGAAAAGCGTTGTCTTCACCCATAGCTTCGACAGATGTACGGCCGTTGAAGTTAAGATGAAAATGCCCGGTAATTATTCTATCATCCAGGCAAGCCAAAAGTATCCTGACTTGCCCGGAACCTTTGAATTGATCAAAGACTCCTTTAAAAAAGGCATACGGTTGCGCAGGCAGTCCTAATCTTTTCCTGGTGTCGGTGTAAAGTTTGTAAAATATTAAAATATCATCATCGTTTTGAGCATATTTAACCTGCAGGTTGTGCTTGCCGGCTTTGTTGATCAGGTAGCGGATGGATTTATAGCTTGTGTTTTTCCACAGCACCTCTTCACCTTTGGATAGATCAAGATAGTGATATTTATAGTCCCCGTTAACGCCAAAGGGTTTATTAAAAAAAAATGAATTGTTGGTATGTGTTCTGATTTCAATATGAGCGCATTTAAGATGAACCATAAGTTCAGTGGCTTTTGTGATCAGTGCATCACTTTGCTCTTCACTTGATGTTAAGGGATCACACAGAGTTGCAAACGGAACGCTGACTAACCGGTTGCCGGTGAGCCAGCTGTGTATTTCATATATGGGCAATCCGGCTTTGATGACGTTGGTATCTTTATCGATCAGCGCGAAATAATGCCCCCGCATATGCGGGAAGGTATTTTCGAGAACTTTCTTCCATCCGGAAAGATGTGTAATCCATCCATTGGGATGGTCTTGCACAAATACATCCCAGCGGGGATCGCTGACTGGATCTATGAGAGAGATTTGATAGGTTGTTTTAGCTTTAGCTTGAGGCTGCTTAACTGTTTCAGGAAGAATGGCTTCATTCTTCCTGCCATAGTTTTTCGCCCAAAATCGGGCCATGTCTTTCGGCAAAACATGATAGTATTGATCTTTATAGTTTTCTTTTATATAAGTTAAAAAGTCACGATAATAGCTTGCCGGAAATTGATTAATCGCCGGTTTATTTCCGTTAAAGCTCATGTAATCCGGATGTACGATAACCAGCGCCATACCTCCGCATTGCACGATCCAATCCAGTTTTTTCCGCCATATCCGGTCGTCTTTTTCCTGCATAAGGACAAATAAGGCAAAGTCTTGCGGCAGCGTGTAGGGAAGCTCGACATACCCTTTATCAGGTTGTCCATTATGAATCCAGCATGGGAAGATTGTTCCTATTCCATCCGGCTGTGGTTCGAAAGGATCTGTATCAAAAGTAGAACAATCATATTCAAGTTCCAATTCATGTATCCATTCCAGATTATGGTACATCGAGGGCGCCCGAAAACCAACGGCTTTCCAGTCCTTCAATTGCTTGTTTATTACAGGCCGTTGATCAAGGAAGGTCTTTCTGGATGCAAACAAATTTCCCCGATGATTTAATCCGTGCAGACCAATTTCAAAACCGTTATCAACAAGGAATTGCATCAAGGCGTCATCCTGCTTATAATCCTTTGCTACAAAATTAAAGCAGGATCGAAAACCAAGCTCCATTTCAAGTTCGAGTAATTGGCGGCATTTTTTTACCCCGGCTTCTCCTTCAACATCATGCGTCAGAACCACGGCAAATTTCTTGCCGTCCGGCCATCCCTGCCATCCGGGAGGTGAAAAACCCGCCCCTTTGTCAATAGGCCAGACATCGCCGCAGCGACTTCGCAGGTAATTTAAATAGCTCCTACGTAAAGAGATTTTCAAACTCTCAGGGACTAAGGGTTTTACGCAATAGTAGCTCCGTTTCAATAGGCTTAACATAAGAGACTCCTTTTGTTGTTCTGAAGCGTAAAAATTTCGTAATACAGGCGAAGCCAAATCTGTTAATGGAAAAAAAATTTATCACAAAAAATGTACTAGGGGGATGTTCCTGTGTCAATGGCGTATGTGAACTACTAGTTGCCTAAGATAAATCTATTGAATACTACGAAAAAAATTATACTTTATTAAAAAAACATAAACTTTACATTTGTTTACAATTCAAAATTTTTCCATAACCAAAAGTTATTCAGGACCTTGTTAAAGTCATCGAAAAATATTTTTTTATGAAAAAAAGAGATTCTCAGTTTGTAATACACGTATAATAATTAATTTCAATATAACTTAAATTATTGAAAAATCATTATTTTACAGAGGAAAGCCGGTCCCGGAGAAGATGATTGATTGTTAATATTTGTTTAACATTTTTCAAATTGGTCTGCTCCTGATTAACTGCGAAAATCAGGGAATACCTATTGATTTAAGGGCAAAGAGAGCTCTTTCCACTTGCTCCGGCGCATCGGGTGCATTGATCTCGATACTTGAATATGCTTCATCAATCAGCCTCTCCAATTCGGCATCGAGTCCACCCCATTCTTCTACAAAGCGAATATAGCCGCCTTCGCAATAGCGTAGAAGGTTAAAGCGTGCACGCTCATTAATATTCAGCCCCAGGTAATGGCCAAGTTCTTTTAGCGCAAATTCTCTCCTCGTATTGATCGGCCCTTTAAAGCAGATTACGGGATTCGTCATTTGCAATGTTTCAATTACGCATTCGACCTCGATTCCCTCTAAAAGCTTCCTCATTTCCCCGGCAAGGCTGTCTTCGGTGGGAGCAGCAAACCCGCCCGATTTCCACCTCTGATAAAGAGGCGCCTGCTGCAATACGGCTAAACTGCGCACGCGGATCTCCTGGGGTTGCATTGCGTTTAAAACAAAGATCGTATCGGCAATATGTTTTTCAGATAACGATTGTTCGCAGCCGGCAAGTCCCGGCATTACAAACGCAGCCACATTGATACCGGCCTGACGAAGTTTACTGCCGGCTTCGATATGATTCTTCCCGGTAGCGCCCTTTTTCATGTAATCAAGAACCGCGTCACATCCGGACTCGACGCCGATAAAGCACCAGGTAAGCCCGGCGCTTCTAAGTGCAGCAAGTTCCCCGATTGAACGATGCGCACAACTTCTTGAACGCGCATAGCAGGTAATAGTGTCGATAGCAGGAAAGG
>CAZWCA010000008.1:20734-36797 GCA_964632255.1 uncultured Smithella sp.
GACAAAACAAACAGCGATTCCAGGGGCAGTTGCGGTTAACCCGGAGCATAAGCGATCCGGACTCCCCGATAGCACCCATAGGTCCGGATTCCGCTGCATAATTTGATGGATTGTAATTTTTCATTACCATATTTTACTGAGCCTTGACGGGTTTACCAATGCTCCCAGTGAATTTTTTCCTTCCTGTATTTATCAATAGGTTTGTCCTGCCCGGTGGGAACGCCTACAACAATAACGTTTAAAGGAATAACTTCCTGAGGGATATGCAGAACAGCCCGCACATGTTTCACCCTGTCGGCATATGGATATGCAGCCGTCCACACGCCGCCGAGGCCAAGAGATTCAATGGCCAATAAAATGTTTTCGCCGGCAAGAGATGCATCTATTATCGCTAAATCTTTACTCTTATTATATGCCTTCTCGGGTTCTGTGCAGACAATTATGGCGGCCCCCGCCTTGGTCAACATTTTTGCATAAGGCAGACCGGCAGAAAGCTTATCCAGAATATTTCTTTCGGTTATCACAACAAAAGACCATGGCTGCATGTTAACCGCCGTGGGCGCAGCCATTCCGGCTCTGATGATTTTATCCAGATCGGCCTTGTTTACCGGTGCGCCGGTATAATTGCGGACGCTTTTCCTTGCATGGATTACAGTAAACGTATCGTTCATCTTTGCATCCTCCTTTGCATAAACCATCCCCGTCATCAATATACATATCAAAAAACTTATCAGGACTTTTTTCACGAATTCTGCCTCCGTATCTTTCGGTTTGCCAATTAATAAGACTAATCTTAAGATAGCATCATAACGCCTTTTCATAAATCATCTTTAGATTTTTTATGCTGAATACAACAGGATGGTTTGCTATGCCGGCGGCCGAAACCTTCATACAATTTTCCGCCATCCAGTCAATATCCTCTTTTTTTATTCCCTGCTGACCCAGGGTAGTTCGTAAATTCAGTTTTTCAAGCAGTTCACAAATCTTCCGGACACAGTCATTCTGATCCCGGCCGCCTAAAAATTTGGATATCATTGAAAATTTATAAGGATTATTATTTATTGATTCTTCATAAATGACAGGTGTCAAGGCGGCAAGACCTTTGCCGTGCACGATATTTCGCAGCCCGCTTGCCGGATGCTCCATTCCATGCGGAGCTGTGACACCCGCAGTATTGATTACCATGCCTCCAAGAGTACTTCCCCAGCATACTTTTTCCCATGCTTCAATATCAGAATAATTATCATAAACCCTGGGCAGGTATTTACCGAGAAGTCTGATCCCTTCCAGCGCCATAATATCCGTCAGCGGCTGTCCTGCAGAGGAAAGGTAAGCCTCCATATTGTGACACAGGGCATCGAAACCGACGCTTGCCAGAATATCCTTCGGCATTGTCATCATCAGTTCCGGATCGATAATGGAAGCTTTTGCAACTATTGCGTTGCATCTTAGCGATTTTTTATCGTTATTTACCGGGTTGGATAAAACGGAAAAGCCGTTTCCTTCGCTGCCCGTACCGCATGTAGTAGTGATAAGGATTATGGGAAGCGCTTTATCCGAAGTCTTTTTTGCAAAGATATAGTCGCTTATATCACCTTCATTAACCGCGATAAAGGCAATGGCTTTTGCCGTATCCATTGCGCTTCCGCCGCCGAGACCCAGAATAACATCACAACCTTTTTCTTCAGCGATCTTCGCTCCCTCATATGCGGTTGTAGTAAGCGGATTTTGCTCGACCTGATCAAACACTTCCGTATCAACGCCCGCTTCATGCAAAAAGCCGGTAGCCTTATCCAGAAGACCGGATTTCTTTGCACTGTTTTTTCCTGTAACGACAAGCGCTTTTTTGCCATATTTGGCGGTCTGCAGACCTGCCTGTCTTATTTGGCCGCATCCGAAAATTAAATTTACCGGCAGATTATATTGAAAATTCGTTGTTGTCATTGCCTTCCCTACTCAGTATAAAAACAAAAAAGGTTTGATTGTTTACCGGCTTCTTTCGATCCGGCCTAGCGGTTCCAAGATAAACAAAAACCAAATCCGGCACAAACCGGGCTCAAATCAAGGAGAAACTCTCTCAATAAAATAAAATTTTACCGGAATTATTCAGCAAATTGTGATTAATATTTAGAATGATTTACAAACACGCCTTTGCGCAATTTATCCCGTAGCGGCGGTCAGTTCTTCCTTAGGACTCAAATGAATGGTTGATTGTATCATCGAACCGGTTTCCAAACTGGATTCAATGAGGAAACGGTCGGAAACTTTTTTGGTGTTTGCCAGCCCCATGCCCGCACCGAACCCCATTGAACGAATCCAGTCGCTTGCCGTCGAATAACCAGGCTGGAGAGCAAGATCGACATCTTCTATTCCCGGGCCTTTGTCTCTGGCGGTTATGACAATATCCCTGTCGTCGATTTCAAATGTAAGGATGCCGCCGTGTGAATGGATCGCTATATTAATTTCCAGTTCATAGGCGGCAACGGACGCTTTCCGGATGGTTTGCCGCGGAGCATTGATGTCTTTTAAAACTTTTTTCAACTCAAACGATGCACGGCCGGCATTTTCAAAGTCGAATTTCTTAACGATGAACTCCCGTTTGATTATGTTCAATTGATCGGTGGGTTCGGCGTTGATCATTTTTTCCAGCTCGATGATTTCATTATTCAATTCATGCAATAAAGCTACTAAAATATCGCGGCTGGAGAGAATGCCGGAAAGCCGCTTATCCTTATCGACTACCGGAAACCTGTGATAAGAGTATTTATTAAAGAAAGGAATTGCGTAAGAGAGAGGCATATCGTCTTCGAGGATAATCAGAGATTTGGCCATGTGCTTTTCCGCCGCATCGTCAACATAAGATTTATCGAGGGCGATTATAATATCTTTCAAACTGATCATGCCGACAAGCAGGTCATCCTCGAGTATGGGAACCGCGGAGATATTGTTCTCCCGCATTACGTTCGATATATAACGGAGAGAATCAGTCTTCCTGGCCGTGAAGACCCGCTTTTTCGAGGCGTCCTTTACCTTAAGACGCAGGACGACTTCCTGAATGGTGGTCGGCGTTTCTTTTCCGTGGAAACGTAACATAGCTAAATTACTTCTTTTCTAAGAAAAATAATGAAGAAAGACGAAAGCACGTTTCGAAAACGGGGTAATCTGTACAGATGAGTGATATATCCAGTTTGCGGGCAAGATCAAGTGTATCCTGCGGAACAGGTTTTCCGCAGGCGATCATAATAGCATGGGCGCCGATCATGTCTGCGGTGCGCACGACCTGCGCAGTATTGAGATTGCTAAGCAGAAGAATTTCTTCCTCATCCGTCGTCAAAATATCACTCATCAGACTGGATGCAACAATCCATCTAACAAATTTTCTATTTCCCTGATGCAGAAATTTACCCTCTACCCTGGAAGCAACTTCACTTATAAGAACTTCCGGTCGCATCTATTTCACACCTTCTATTTTGACAACAAAAATGTCAGTTCGATGTCGGAAAAAGAATAAAATTAACGTCTTAGTAATTCTGCTTTCTAAATATCGTGAAGATGTTTACCATATATTCTTTTTCAGGTCAAATAACATAAAAGGCAGAAGCAAATGATTTTTATAAACGGCGCCCGGAAAAGATAAATGTTTATTTATACTTAATAAAATCACGTTATCTGCTTCGTTCCGACTTTGATCAGTCTCAAAATCTTTAAATTTCAAATCCTCATGCTGCTGCACAGACGGCTCTTCATACCCGTAAATTATTATGTCCCATCTTAAAATTGTTACAAGTAAAATTATGAAAAAATAAGCATCGGCCGGTAAAAAATGTAAGTACCGGCTTGTTAATTTTGAATTTTGAACACCCCATATAATCAACGCCCAAAATTTGCTTATGATATCCATGTCTTGGCAAAAGGAAAAAGCTCGAGGTCGAGCTGCAAACAGATAAACGCCCCGCATTAAGAGAGGAAATTAATGAATTCAAAAAGAAAATCACTGAAATCGAAGAACGGTGATGGATTGACCGGGGATAACTATTTTTTTTGAAATTTCCGCCTCGCTAAACCCCGACTCCTTCAAACAATACGGTTGAGAGATAGCGCTCACCGGCATCAGGTAAAATGACGATGATGTTTTTGCCCGCAAACTCATCGAGTTTGGCTAAACGAACGGCCACTGCAGCAGCGGCCCCGCTGGAAATGCCCGATAAAATCCCTTCTTCTCTGGCCAATCTGCGGGCATACTCCACCGCCTCCATGCTGTCCACTGCTTCCGCACGGTCAATCATGGATAAATCCAAGTTATCGGGAATAAACCCGGCGCCAATACCCTGAATCTTATGCGGTGACGGCTTCAGTTCTTCACCGGCCAATTTTTGAGTAATAACCGGGCTTTCTTTAGGCTCTACGGCAACAGAAATTATCTTCTTTTTCTTTTTATTTTTTATATAGCGCGACACTCCGGTTATTGTTCCACCGGTGCCGACTCCCGCGATAAATACATCCACCGCTCCATCGGTATCATTCCATATTTCCGGGCCGGTTGTCTTTTCGTGAATCGCCGGGTTAGCCGGATTCTTAAACTGCTGCGGCAGGAAATACTTTTTCGGATCTGAGGCGGCAATTTCTTCGGCGCGGTCAATAGCGCCTTTCATTCCCTGCAAGCCGGGAGTCAGAACAAGATTTGCCCCGAACTGAGCCAGCACCCGCCGGCGTTCGATGCTCATCGTCTCCGGCATGGTGAGCGTCAGGTCATAGCCGCGCGCCGCCGCAACATAAGCAAGCGCGATACCCGTATTACCGCTGGTGGGCTCGATTATTGCCACACCGGGCTTGAGTAGGCCCCTTTTTTCGGCATCCCAGATCATGGAAGCGCCGATGCGGCACTTGACTGAGTAGGATGGATTGCGTCCTTCAATTTTGGCCAGAACGGTGGCCTTTGCCCCTTTGGTTATCCTGTTCAGTCTCACCAGGGGCGTATTGCCGATAGACTGTGAATTATCTGCATATATTTTTGCCATGGTTTACTCCTCCTGATAACATTTGTCATTCCGAATGTAGGTAGGAATCTTAATCTTTAGAATTTACTAAACAAAGATTTCCCGCTTTTGCTTCGAAATGACATAAAATGAATTATGACACAGCCTCGAAAGGCGGGAAGCCAGTATTTGGTTTCCAAAAGTCTGCAAACAACGTTAATAAATTATTATAGACTTTTTTCACGTTTGCGCCAGAGCCTGCTCAATATCCGCTATAATATCATTAACATGCTCAATGCCGATGGACAAGCGGATAAAGTCCGGCGTAACACCGGTAGCCAGCTGTTCTTCGGCTGACAACTGCTGATGAGTGGTTGTCGCCGGGTGGATAGCCAGGGACTTGGCATCGCCCACATTGGCCAGATGAGAAATCAGTTGCAACGAATTAACAAACTTACTGCCTGCTTTCGCTCCACCTTTGATGCCGAAACCGATGATCGCTCCGGCCCCTTTCGACAGATATTTGTCAGCTCTTGATTTTTCCGGGCTGGAAGATAATCCCGGATAATTCACCCAGTTTACCTGCAGATGTTTTTCCAGATACCGGGCTACCGCCAATGCATTTTCACAATGGCGCGGCATCCGTAAATGCAAAGTTTCCAGTCCCTGCAAAAGCAGAAACGAATTAAACGGCGACAGCGCCGGTCCCAAGTCACGCAGCAGGGTTACCCGCGCTTTGATGATGTAGGCAATGTTGCCCAGAGGCTTTAAAGCCTCGACAAAGTTCAGTCCATGATAGCTGGGATCCGGATCGGCAATGAGCGGAAACTTGCCGCTGGTCCAATCAAACTTCCCGGAATCGACAATCAGGCCTCCCAGCGATGTCCCGTGTCCGCCGATAAATTTCGTTGCTGAATAGACGGTAATATCCACGCCATAATCGAAAGGACGCAGAAGATACGGAGAAACGGTATTATCCAAAACAAAGGGAATGCCGTGCTTGTGCGCAACGGAGGCAATGCCTTCCAGATCGGCGACATCCAGCTTGGGATTACCGATGGATTCGGCATAAACGGCTTTTGTCTTTTCATTAATTGCCTTTTCCAGCGCCGGCAGATCGTTGGACTTGACAAAATTTACCTTTATCCCCATCCGGGAAAATGTATTGTGAAAAAGGGTATATGTGCCGCCGTAAAGATTGTCGGCCGAAACGATTTCATCGCCCGCCCGGGCGATATTCAAGAGAGAAAGGGTAATCGCCGACTGCCCGCTGGCTACAGCCAGCGCGCCGACTCCGCCTTCCAGAAGGGCGATTCTCTTTTCCAGCACATCGGTGGTCGGGTTCATGAGCCGCGTGTAAATATTGCCGAACTCGGTGAGACCGAAAAGCGCCGCCGCATGATCGGTATCCTTAAACTGATAGGACGTGGTCTGATAAATGGGAACGGCGCGGGAACCCGTTGCCGGATCAGCTTCCTGACCACCATGCAAAGCCAAAGTTTCGATGCTTAATTGATTATCTATCTTACTCATTTTCCATCTCTTTTCAATTCAACTGATTTGTGGTTCTGCTTCTGATCTTGATAAAACCAGCCGTCATTCCGGCGATTTATTTTTCAGCGGCAGTATCTTACAATGGAGAGCCGCAGACAGATCCTCCGGGTATATTTTCTCACAAATGTCTATAATTTCAACCTGTTAAATAACTGCGCTTTTATAGGCAATTATCGCTCAGTCTACGTCCGCAAAACTTCTTCAATCACTCCGCCTCCCAATACCCGGTCTTCGGCATAAAGGACAACCGCCTGCCCCGGCGTAATTGACTCCTGCGCATCCTGAAAAATTACTTTTAGTTTGTCATCTTCCATTGTTACTTCGCAGCTCGCCGGTTTTTTCCGGTAGCGGATTTTCGCTTCCACATTACGCGGCAGTTCAGTTGTCAGCAAATTAACATCCCCGGCGATAAGCCCCCTTGAATACAAATCTTTTTTTTCACCTACGACGATTGTGTTTTCTACGGCGTCAATTTCAACCACATAGAGCGGAGCTTTAGCGCTGATGCCCAAACCGCCGCGCTGTCCGATTGTGTAATAGACAATTCCCCTGTGTTTTCCTAAAATCCGTCCGGATTTATCCACAATGTCACCGGCTATGGCAGGTACATTTCGCTCCTGGAAAAACTGACCGTAATTTCCATGAGTTACAAAACAGATATCCTGGCTTTCCGCCTTCCCGGCCACGTGCAGACCGGCTTTTCGAGTTAAGGCGCGAACCTCTTCTTTATTCAAATTTCCCAAAGGAAAAAGAATTGAAGTCAGATCTTCCGCCGCAACCGGATAAAGAAAATATGTCTGGTCTTTATTTCTGTCCGCCGGCCGCAGCAAACTCCATTCCTCATCCTGTTTTTCTATCCGCGCATAATGGCCGGTAGCTAAAAAATCAAACCCCATACCTCGGGCCTTACGCAAAAGTGTTCCGAATTTTAAATAGCGGTTGCAGTCGATGCAGGGATTCGGCGTCCGGCCGCGCCGGTATTCGGCGATAAATTTGCCGATAACCCGCTCTTCCATTTCGCCGGCATAATCAAAAACAAAATGAGGAATCTGCAATTGATCACAGACGCGTTTGGCATCATCGATAGCATCAAGACCGCAACAACGTGTGCGGTCGCCATCTTCCCGGATGCCCAGACACATGGTTATACCGGTTACTTTATAACCAGCCTCCTTGAGCAGCAAAGCCGCCGCCGAAGAATCAACTCCGCCGCTCATGGCGACTAAAACTTTTTTACCTTCAAAATTGACAGGTGAATTCATAATACTTGTTTCCAGTTAAAATACAGGCCTCGTAAACAGTCATCTTGTTCATAACTTTATGCGGCCTTAAATATCGCTCATTAAAATATTTTCCGCCTTCTTCCGTCTTGCCCTGACCAGATCAGCCAATGTAATGGAATCAAGGGCTTCTTTAATTTTTTCCCCCAAGTACGACCAGACATCCCTGGTGGGGCAAATGCCGGCGCGGGAGCAGTCTTCGGGATTTTTGATGCAATCCACCAGACAAATTTCCCCTTCCAGTGCTCCGTAAATATCCCGGATGGTGATTTCTTCCGGTAACCTGGACAGAATATAGCCGCCATGGGCGCCGCGCATCGATTGAATCAAACCGGCGCTGCGCAGGGGAATGACGATCAGGCTCAGATATTTTTCCGATATGTCTTCTCTTTTGGCAATATCTTTTAAGAATACGGGGGCTTTCCCATAATGATCGGCCAGATCGGCCATCATTCGTACCCCGTATCTTGATCTTGTGGACAATTTCATTGAATTTCTATTTCTCAGTTTATTTCATTTAAAATCGATGATAATGTCGCGGCGGCTGGAAGGAGAAGACAAGACTTAATCATTAAGAAAGCCAATCGACATCAACAAAGACAGCACTTATTTAAAACCGGAATTATATACTAGTATTTTAATAGTAATTAATTACCCTTGCTCCAGACCTTTGTCAAGAAGTATTTTAAATATCTTTGACCGAACGGAAATTAACAAATTGAGGCAGGAAAAAGCATCTAATATTTGAAAATCATGATATAAACTAATAAGAAATTTTTTTCAAACGGACATTTCTTAGCTATCCGAAAATAAAAATGGAGGATCGGAAACAAGATAGATTAATTAGACCTCTTGAAATAAAAGATTATAAAGTAATTCCTGGAATGACCGCAATAACGAGTACCTCGTACCAGCAATTAAAAATTACAGCAAGCTTAAACCTAACTTCGAATGATAATTCAAAGGCTCAGATATGTCCATTATTGAGACTAAGGCATTAACCAAAACCTATGGCCGGATACAGGCTGTCCGCGGAATAAATCTGAATATTGAACAGGGCGAGATATTCGGAATGCTCGGCCCAAACGGTGCGGGAAAGACTACAACAATCGGCATGCTTTGCACAATCATCCATCCGACTTCGGGCAGTGCCTCCATTGCCGGTTTCGACATAATGCACAATCCGACCAATGTCCGGCGCAACGTGGGTATTGTTTTTCAGGACCCGACGCTGGATACTATTCTCACCGGACGTGAAAATCTGGAACTTCACGCCCGCCTCTACGGCATCCCGGCCGCCGACCGGGAAAAGAGAATCAGGGAAATGCTGGAACTTGTCGATCTTGCCGAGCGCAGCAATGATTTGACCCGCACCTACTCCGGAGGAATGCGCCGCAGGCTGGAATTGGCGCGCGGCCTTCTGCACAAGCCTGCTGCACTCTTTCTTGACGAGCCGACGCTCGGCCTCGATCCGCAGACAAGGGAGCGCATTTGGGATTACATCAAGAAAATGGCCGAAAAAGAACAAACAACCGTTGTCCTCACCACCCATTATATGGAGGAGGCGGAACGGGTTTGCGACCGGGTGGGCATCATTGATCACGGCCAGATCATCGTCCTCGATACTCCGGACAATCTCCGGGAATCAATGGGCGGCGATCTGGTCATAATCAGGGCAAAAGAACCGCCTCTGGAAAAAATAAAGGCCCTGCCTTACGTGACTAAAGTGCAAACCACGGAAAGCGCAATAAAAATAACGGTCAAAGAAGCGCACTCCCATCTGGCCGAAATCGTTTCTATAATCCCTGATATCAAATGCGTGGAAACAAGAGTACCCACGCTGAACGACGTGTTCATCCGGCTTACCGGCCGCGACATCAGGGAAGAATATGTAGAAGATTCCGGCAGTTGGATTGACTCGGTGGCCAGATACCGCCAGAGAGGAAATTAAAAGTGTACGAAGGAAATCTGCAAAGAGAATTGAGCGGCATTTACGCCGTCTGGTGGCGGGAAATTAAAATTTTCAAACGGGAAAAAAGCAGAGTTATCTCCAGCATTGTTCAGCCGCTGATGTGGCTTTTCCTGTTCGGCACCGGAATCGGAGCAGGAGTCAATATCGGCAATCTCAATTACCGGGACTATATTTATCCCGGAATACTTTCCATGTCGGTGCTTTTCGGATCAGTCTTCTTCGGTCTTTACATAGTCTGGGATCGCAAACTGGATGTCCTGAAGGCCGTGCTTGTGGCACCCGTATCGCGCATCAGCATATTTTTTGGTAAAGTTCTCGGCGGCTGCACGGATGTCATGCTGCAGATTATAATCCTTTTCCTGTTCTCATTTTTATTTCCATCCATTCACATCTGGGGTATTCCGCTGGCATTTCTTCTCCTGCTCCTAACCTCGATTGCACTTGTTTCACTGGGGCTTGCCTTGGGCTCGCTCATGGAAAGCCTGGAGGGGTTTCAGGTTATTTCATCGTTTTTAATTTTTCCGCTCTTTTTTCTTTCCGGCGCGCTCTTTCCGATTGACAACAGACTTCCCGGCTGGCTGCAGGGACTGGTAAAACTCAATCCGCTGACCTATGCTGTGGACGGTGCAAGAGGCGCATTGCTTTCCATGAATGTTTTCCCCCTTTATATTGATTTCAGTGTTATTATCCTGTTTGCGGCGATCATGCTCGGGCTGGGCAGCATCCTGTTTGCCCGGATGAAGTAATATCGGGTGCATTCTACTTAAAAGTGTACCTTTCACCTTCTGTCCTGATCTAATATTTCCAAATAAGGTTGAGCGTGATGAAACTGAAATTTGCGCTGCTGTATTCACCCGCTACCCTTCCGGCCAATGGGCCGCGCTCCTGGTTGACCGGCATGTTGCCGATCCACATGAACTCATAGGCTGCCCCGAGCGTCAAGGTCGGGGAGACGGCATACTGAACGCCCAGGGCAAATCGCCAATCCTCTCCTACGGGAAGAACAACGGAGCGTTTATCATCATCGACTGCGGAACTGTCATAAGCAATGCCGCCGGAAAAGGTCCATGCCGGCGAGTAACGGTACTGAACTCCCACGGCTACATGCCACGTATCATTATAGTCATTACTCACAGTCAGGCTTTTCGGATCATTGGAATTAATCTGGACGTCAACCTTGCCGAACTGAGACCAGTTTTGCCATCCCAGATTTCCCATGACAGCCCATTTTGAATTCAGTTCGTGATAGGCGCTGAACATAACCATTTGCGGCACCGTCATGCTCAGATCCAGATTGTTTGTCGTGAGCCCCCGACTTGTAAGCACTGTTTGCAGTCCAGGGCCAAGGTTATTGAATTCGGGTACGGCTGAGAAATCCAGTTTGACCTCGGTCAGATAAGTGAGCCCGAAACGTGTTCCCGGCCTCGGTTCCACAAGGATGCCGAAGTTTCCGCCGTAGCCCCATTCTCCATCATTGTATTTCAGCTCTCCATCCGGAAGCCCGTTTCCAATGTTGTTGATGGCCACGCGGTTGTCCAAATACCCGTACATGGCATTGAGCCCTGCACCGATCGAGAGCCAGTTATTCACCCGGTAGCTGACGGCGGGCATGAGCGTTGCTCCAATCAAGGTCGCCTTCTGAACATAGTAGCGGCCCACCCAGTTGTTATTGTACTCCTCGCTCAGGCCAAAATAGGAAAGGACGCCAAAGCCGATATTCCAGTCCGAACTCAGCTTTTGGACAAAGAATAGACTTCCCCCTGGTATCCACCCGATCGCATTTCCGCCATTGTCACCTGACGTAGTCGTGTTCGAGTTGGATGTGAATTCCACATTGCCATTCAAAACCTGAAGTCCGCCCAGAAGCTGGGACTTGTCAAGCCGGCTCATCCCAGCCGGATTTGTGAAAACGGTTGATGCTTCCTGAGCGCGGGCGGCACAACCGGCTGCAGCCAGACCCACATCTGGAGTGCCGAACTCATAAAGAGCAATTCCTCCGGCAAATGCCCGCCCACTTGCAAAAAAAAGAGCCGTAAGAATTAAGACACTGAATATTTCAGTTATGGTCAGTCGCTTCATCTCTAACCTCTTTCATTTTATTTATTCAAATGGAAAAATCTTGTTCCAATCATTCTTCATGTCTATTATCATCCATCCCTTTTTTTTAGCTTCATCAAGGCCTTTGTCGAATTTTCCCACAGAAGATTGCCGGTCGTAGGCCCACTCACGGGTGGCATCGGTATGATGTACATAGATGCACAGGCGCGTTCCCTTACCGGCGGCAGTCCACTGGAGCATCTGCAGGTCCCCGTCAGAATTGCCGAAAGCTGCTATGGGCCGGCGGCCGATGTACATCTGAATGGCTATAGGTTTGCCCTCTTTGTCGTCTATGAAGTTAAGTTCGGGCAAACGCGTGAGCACAGGCTTCCCGTCATCGCGAATTTCGTACTTCATTTTTATGCTGCTTCCGATGACCTGTTCCGGCGGGATACCGTACACTTTTTCCGTCCATGGGCGCATGAACTCAATGCCTCCACCGGAGACGATGTAGTTTTTGAAGTTGTTTTCACGCAGATATGCAAGAAGCTCAAGCATGGGCTGATAGACCATTTCCGTATAGAGTCTTCCTGTCTTCGGATGCCTTGCTGTATCAATCCAATCCTTGACAATCCTTTCGAATTCCTCCGTGGTCATGCCGGCATGAGTGGACATGATGATTTCGAGCATGGCTTTTTCACCACCAGCCAGTACCTTCTTCACATCTCCTTTGAGCAATGAGGCAAAGGGCTCCCTCTCCTTCCATTCAGGATGGTCTGGTGCGAGTGCTTTCACCCGGTCAAGTGCAAAGACCATTTGGACATACATGGGCTGCTCCGCCCAGAGTGTGCCGTCGTTATCAAAAGCGGCAATACGTTCGGCAACGGGTACAAAGTCCGGCGAACCGGCTGTCGTTACCTTGCTGACAAACTCGATAATTTTCTTCTTGGCGGAACCATCGTTCCATGAGGGGAGAGGGTCGGCTGCACGAGCCGACGTCACGGCGGAAACCAGAATGAACATCAATAAACTGCAGAGAACAACTCTTCTCAGTGTTTTTTCCATTATCATTCCTTCCTAATGAGTGGCTGCCGGCTGCCCTTTCGAGCTGCCGGCGTAACAAATACCCTAATCAACTGACAAAATATCTCTAGTTGCTCGGACTTCCCAGACTTTCCACCTGTTCGAGCCTTTTGAGGGCCTGAGCCGCCTTTAGGGTCATATAATTGATGTTTGCGGCATTCAGGCTGGCGCCTTCCTGGAACGGGTACTGTGGAATAGTCTTAAGGAATTCCTTGACTTTCTGCTGCACAGGGACAAAGAGCCACAGGTTATCTGCATACCAGCGCAAATACATCATCGATTCAAAAGGCATCTTTTCATATGGATCGGCCTTCAGATTAACGATCAGCGGCCAACTGGTGACTTTCCGCGTGCCGGTGGCGATATTTCCCTCAACACCGGCAAAGTTCACTTTCCAATCATTCCAGCGTACAGCGTTCAATTCACCGCCCTGGCCAAAATAGAGAATTTCTTCACGGGGGGCCTTCTTGACTTCCCCTTTGAAGTAAGGGAGGAAATTATAACCGTCTGCATGGATCTTGAAAGTTTTGCCATTGGCTTTATAGCCCTTTTTCAGCTTTTCCACGAGATTCGCTTCACCTGCCGCAGCCAGCAGGGTAGGCATCCAGTCTTCCTGAGAGAAAATCTCATTGTGCTTTGAAGCAGGCTCAATGACACCGGGCCAGCGGACAATCATCGGCACGCGTAAGCCGCCTTCCCAGGTTGTCCCCTTCTCACCATGGAACGGGGTTATGCCACCGTCCGGCCATGTTACTGTTTCCGCCCCGTTGTCGGTCCCGTAAATAACAATCGTATTGTCTTCGATGCCCAGATCTTTCAACTTCTTCAGTAGTTCCCCGACCATTTTGTCGTGTTCCACCATACCGTCAGGATAAAGTCCGATGCCGGTCACTCCTTTCGACTCCTTTTTTAAATGGGTCCAAACATGCATACGGGTAGTGTTAAACCAGACAAAGAAAGGCTTTTTTTCCTGAACGGACTTGTCAATAAATTCGACAGCTGCATCGTAGAATTCTTCATCGATAGTCTCCATCCGTTTGACGTTAAGCGGACCTGTGTCTTCACACCTCTGGCTGCCTTTGCCATCGGCGTAACAATGGAGCACACCACGCGGACCATACTTCTTTTTAAATTCGGGATCTTTTGGATAATAATAGGTTTCCGGCTCTTCCTCGGCATTCACGTGATAAAGGTTGCCGAAGAACTCGTCGAAACCGTGGAGCGTCGGCAGATGCTCATCGCGATCACCCAAGTGATTCTTGCCGAACTGGCCGGTTGCGTAACCTCTTCCTTTCAGTAAATCAGCAATAGTCGGGGTCCAGGTCGGGATCCCGTGCGGAGAGCCGGGCATGCCGATGGTAAGAAGGCCTGTTCGAAACGGATGCTGACCAAGGATGAATGAGGCCCGTCCTGCCGTGCAGCTCTGCTGGCCATAGGCGTCAGTAAAGAGAGCCCCTTGCTGCGCGAGGCGATCGATGTTTGGCGTTTTGTAACCCATTATTCCGTGATTGTAAGCGCTGATATTATGGACACCAATATCATCGCCCCAGATGACCAGGATGTTAGGCTGTTTTTGTTGTTTGGGAGGATCCGCAGCCCTTGCCGCAGAGGCTGCAGTGGTCATCAGCACAGTGGCTGCCAGAATGCTGCCTACTGCCGCCCACCTCCGCGCCTTGTTTTTTATTGGATCGGGTTTATGATTCATACTTCCTCCTACGGACGATTTTTGTTTCTACCGGATTATCTCCAGCAAATACTCCAGCGTGCGCTCCGCCAGAAGCATTTCCTGCAAACGGATCATTCCACCTCCTTTCACAAGCTCAGCCATAAGCATTTCTGCGGATGTATCGAACTCCTGAGCTTTTTCAATGATGCGACGGTTAACATCAGATTCCTCCACCTCGATTCCCTGCTCTCGGGCAATCCTTTTCAGGATAATTAAGAGACGAATCCGCCTGGAAGCCGCTTTCCAATCCTCACTGTCGGCAGGAGTCTCCCCGAGACCATCCAGCTCCAGCTCCTGGCGCACTAACTCCCCGGGAATCTCAAAAGGGATCAATTCGAGCAGTCGGCACGAGATGCTGTCCAGATCATTTGGGCGGCCCTTTTCCGTTGTGAGGTCCGTCAAGGCAGGAACCTTAAAATCGGGTAAAGGTAAAAACCGAATTTGAGCGCGAAAGGGCCGATCTCTTTTACATTCGATCGCGAAGGCCTCCAGCGGCCCAAGAGGTTCAATTCCCATTGTCAGAACAGCTTCCCGGCCGAGGCGCTGAACAATGCACGTTGATAAATCATCACAAAGTTTCCTGGCGAAACGCTGTTCGATGATCGCCTGAGGTATCCTTCCCTGGCGAAAGCCCGGAAGGCGGACATGGGAATACCGGGCAATAAGAGCCTCATAGTCGTCCGCAATCTCAGCCCAGGGAATCTCGATCTGAAATACTCTTCTTTTTCCCTCATCCGCCAATGGGCTGATCTTCATCCCTTCCGTCACCTCCTTTCCGGCTTCCAGTTTTCCGCTGAACGGGTTTGCACCTCTTTGATCACAGGTTCTCCCAGACTTCGCAGTATCTGCTGGATTGGTTTGTCTATATGTGAGAAGAATTTTTTCCAGCCCAGGCAGAGATAGTTTAATCCTCCCTCTCCATCCGGCGTCTTGAGAAAACGGTTTTTGGGACATTCGCCGAAACAGGTGAACTGATACTCGCACCGGCGGCAGTAGTCGGGAAGGAGCCCTTCCTTGACCCTGCCGAAGCTTTCCTGCCGTTTAGAATAGGCCATCTTTTCCAGGGGCATTTCCAGAATGTTGCCGATTCGAAATTCCGGATAGACGTAATGATCGCAGGCATAGACCGAACCGTCTCTTTCCAGGGCCAGCCCCTTGCCGCACATCGGCCCTTGAGTGCACAAAGGTGATGCGTGCCCCATCCAGGTCTCGACGGCCGCCTCGAAATAGTTCACATACACCTTCCCCAGGTCCCTGCGGTACCATTCATCGAAGACCCGGCAGAGGAAGGTCCCCCAGTCGTCGGGATCGACACTCCATTCTTCAACAAAAGAGGCGGCATTTGCGGGATGGGTATCGGAATCGCCAAACGTCGGCATGAATCTCGGATTCCAATGTTGAGGAGGACATTGACGGAAACCAACAGGTTCCACAA
>CAZWCA010000008.1:36897-41774 GCA_964632255.1 uncultured Smithella sp.
AATCTCGGATTCCAATGTTGAGGAGGACATTGACGGAAACCAACAGGTTCCACAATGGGAATGAACTGCATGCGCTTTGAGCCGATCTCATCGCGCAAAAAGCGGTATACTTGGAGAGCTTGCTTTGCGGTAACCCGGTTTACACAGCTAAGGGTTGCAAAGTTGACCTTGTGTCTTTTCAAAATCCTTGCGGCCCTAAACACCTGATCAAAGCTTCCCTGTCCGATCCTGTCCCGGCGATAGGCATCATGCAAATGTTTTGGTCCATCGATGGATAGACCGACAAGGAAGTTTTCTTCGTGCAGAAACTTGCACCACGCATCGTCGAGGATTGTGGCGTTCGTCTGTAAATCATTTTCGCAACGAACGTGGGGCGGGCAGTATTTTTTTTCAAGTTCCACAACTTTCCTGAAAAAGTCGATGCCGAGAAGAGTCGGTTCACCGCCCTGCCAGGAGAACACGACCTCCTTGAAATTCTGGCCTTCGAAGTACTGCCGGATGAAAGTCTCCAATACTTCATCAGAGATATACCGTTCTGTTTGATTTCCAAGAAGCTCCTGTTTGGAAAGATAATAGCAGTATGCGCAGTTGAGATTGCATAGTGATCCGATCGGCTTCACCATAACATGCATGCGGCGGACGGGCTTTCCGCGCCAAACACGAATCGAAAGCGGGGATGAGTTTTGGATCATGGAATTACTTTCCTTTTCATGGGAATGCATCGCCGCTGCTGCCAAGGGTCAGTTCCTGGAACTAAGTACACGATACAAAAAGTATTCCAGAAGATTATAATCCTTCACATATGATGTAAGTATTTGATATTTCGATCTCTTTTATTTGAATGACAATGTAATTTGGAGGTGGTTGATAAAGAAATGCCCTCAATATGCTGTGGATTTATTAAATGTTGAGAGTGATATTGATGATACTTGTTCAAAGAATCATTTTCTTTCTTTCCATATTTCCTGATTTAAATATCCTTGGCATTTACTGTCCTCCTGAAAACAATTGTAAGATGAGTGCCGGCACGAGCCTGCGAAAGGCTTTGGCTTTGTTTACCGTTCGGCTTCATTAACTCATTTATGCTTCCTTATAAGCATTCTCAGTCGCCTTCCAGCTTATTTACAATCCGGTCGGCTTCCTTAAGAATTTTTAATTCTACGTAATCATAGCGTGAGCGGGAATGGTGATTCCCGATTATCTCACAAACCTTTTGTGTTTTTTCCGGTGGAAAGCTTATGCTTTCAAGAAGACTGGCAGCTATCGGCGGCCCGTATTCTTCCTGGGTTTTTCCATTATTGAATCCAAACAATTCTTCAGATTTCTTTATGCCGACATCATGCAACAGAGCGGATGCGACAAGAACTTCGTAATCGCAGTTTTCTGAGTTCTCCATGATATTTTCAGCATATTTCAAGACTTCCAATGCATGGTTTATTCTTCGAAAATCATTTCCGAAGTAATCAATTAAAAGCTTCGCGATTTTCCCTTTGCAGTAATCCATGGCTACACCTCCACTCAGTACAATTGATATGGGCTTTTCTCTTCTTCATTAATTAATGCTTGATTCGGGGCTGTTTGGTCAACGGTGCCTGCCCTCAATTACGTTGCGTTGCCGCCAACTCCTGACTACGCTCAATTCCTCTCTTAAGCGAGGCTGACAGGCTCATGCCGGCTTTCATTGCCGTCAATATGGCAGCGGTTACTCCGCCCGGTGTTGTTGCTTGAGCAAGATAATGTTTTATTTCTTCATGAGAAAGCTCTTTGGGCCTGACGTTGTGAGCCCATTGAAGGATTTCATGGTAGTCAGGTAAACCGCATTTCTCCGCTGTCTCAAGCAATTCCTGATCATCTATATTACGCCCGACACTTTCCCAGTAGGTCAGCGCAATCGGCAAACAGGGCCCAAGCGCCGTGAAAGCATGAATATCCGATTCCTGCCGGAGATTTATAGTCCGTAACCCAAGTGAGTTAATCAACTCCAATGCCAACGCATTATCAGCAGGATATAAGGCAGCGATTCCGTTACGGTCCCGCAAAGTATCAGGCGCACTTGTCATAACACGGATACATTGAGCGGTGGGAAGATGAACAGGCAAGTTATTTAACGGAACCCCGGCCAAAAAAGAGAAGAAGATGCAATCTTCCTGCAAGTTATAATCTTGGATTGCCTGTAAGTTCTGGGGACGAACAAGATAAAGCAGTATTCGGGATTCGCGGACAACTAAGTCACAAGGTGCAACTAGGTCGGTAAGGCCGGCAACAGCAAGTTCCCGACTTGTCTCATCAGAGCCACGATAACAGATGCCGAGTTTACCTCTTGGAAAACCGGCAGTCAGAAGTCCTTTGGCAATTGCTCTCCCGAGATTGCCTGTACCAAATAATCCTGTTTTTGAGTCACCAAGAAAATGGCCGATATTTGTGAAGCTCATTCATCTTCTCTCATGATTGAATTATGCACGACAGAACGTGACAGCGTATAGCACTTGTTTGTCACGTCGGGTACGGCTTAATTATTTTATCCAGGGAAGGCTTTTGTACTCCCTGGAAAAGGAATTTATTTTTCATATAAACAGCCATTTCAATAGCCTTCTTCGAATTTTCAAGCCCTTCAAGGGTCTCAAACATTCCGATATACCAACTTATAATCTTCTGATTTCCCCCTTGTTCGATTTGGATTAGGTTTCCTTTTTCGGGGGAAAATTAAGAGCCCCTGTTTGATAATAAAATTTCCACTCACCGGTTGATAGTTTTGTGTATATTTTACAAACACGGCCCTTCCAATGAGACTCTCCTCTGGTAATTTTATGTCTCCAAAGAGTGTCGATGTCAACCACGGCGAATGCCGCATCTTGCTCCCGGGAGATCTCAATCTTCACGGTATTGCGATGATTATGGATCAGGTCATGAGTATCGAAAAGGTCCTGCCAGTTCTTTCGCCACCGTTCTCTGTCAAATCGCCCCATCACAAAGATCCAGTCAATGGGATCATGGGCATCGGCTGTTGGCGGCCATGGCCAAGCCATATCAGGGTGAATCATGGATAGAAAGAGTTCCGGATTCTTTGTATCCCAACTCCTGGTTTCGATATTAATCATCTCCTGAATTTTTTTTATGACCATTGTACTCAAGTAATTTCTCCTTTTTTAATTCCAAGAATTCGAAGCAATCCAATGGAACGCTTGCTCGACCAGTTTCAAAAACTTCACGAATTCCTTATTTTTACCCGGCCCAAATAAGACCAGTCATTATGGCCGCCATTGATAATTCTCAGTTTCGCCCCGGAGACGGCCCCGGCAAGAGCTTTGGCATGCTTTACCGGGATGACTGTGTCCGCTTTCGCGCCGATAATTTCTACCGGCCCTTTGTAATTGGCAAGGGCTCTTATGTTATCCCAGTTGTGTTTGTCTGTAAGCAGCAGGCGAACAAGAAATGACGGGAAATGATCCTCGGCAACAAGGGTAAGCTTGTCGAAAGGAACAATGAGAACGAATTTGTCCGGCGGGTAAGCCAGACTGGAAAGCGGCGAGGCCGGACCCGACCCTATGGACTCAGACACAACACATACAGGAATATGAGGGTGTGTCTCTCTCAGAAACTCATACGCCTCTTTGGCTGCGCTATTGAAGGATTCTCTCGACGGGATACCTTGGCGATTGCCGTATCCGGGATATTCGAGAATGTAAACAGAGTCATCAGGTGAAAAACAGGGTATTGCGTACAAACGGTCAGAAGCCTGACCGGCATTTCCGTGAAGCATAAGCCACACATTCTTGGGCGATTCTACTTTTCGGGAATAACCAATCACTTCGCCGTTTCGGACCCATGGTGTCAGGCCGTTACCATGAGGCCTGTGAGTAGGGTAGAACAGCAGACTTCTTTCAATAGCCGAACAGCCAATCGTTCCCCAAAGAATGACACAGATAAGAGAGAATATTATCGTTTTCAGTTTCATATAAACGTGGAACTCGCATCAGCAGCGGCTGTCAAGCCGTCCGCCGGATTAGTCGGCAGGCTACGAATCCAGCCTTGACGAGGATTCTGCCTCCCACAGGCCTGGATACCGCTGAACAAAACCAACCTGTCGGACTTCGAGAAGCGCAGCATAGCCGAACCGGGGGGATTCATAACGGTATATCCCTTCGGCACACCGCTCATAAAGCTGGTACAGCACATTGAGCTTTTCCATAGACATGTCCCACCATGCAACGGGTACTTCTACTTTCTGACCAACCTGGAGAGCGATACGCCGTAACTGGAACAGGTTCGTGGCAGGAGTGAAGTCGAAATCCAAATCAAGACAGCCTTCCAGGTTCGGCAAGACTTCTCCGTTTAGCATCCAGATACCATTACCTGTCCGCGCAAAGCGACAGCTAACAGGGGAATTGCCTACCCAACCCTGCAAAATCCCTTCCCGCGTGCGCCACTCAGGATCGCACGTCACTCTGTATGCGAGGCACGCAGGCACATCCTCATTCAGGAAGATAGCCGCGCCATCCAGTTTCCAGCCACTGCCTGTCTGCTCAAGTTGGCAGGCATCGTGCCCGGGGGTATCCAAGCGGCGCCAGAGAATTGCTTCAATGACCATGATTGAACCCTTCTGTCTATCCGCTAAGCTATTAATACACTTGATTGAGTTTCCTATTTTTCATGTAATGTTACTCTATTTACTTTAGAAAGAAAAGGAAATAATCCTTTAAAAACAAGCTTATCGAAAAAAATCGTTTGGTATTTCACAATAAATAAGAGCAAAAGCCAATTTGATTTTTGGAAAATTTTTAGGAGGAAGGAAAAAGGAAAGCCGAGGCTTTCCTGGTAAAAGTGGTAAAAGGGGACGGTTCTATTTATTTTATTTATTTTTAAGTTCCGATTGTTCC
>CAZWCA010000008.1:41874-60025 GCA_964632255.1 uncultured Smithella sp.
TATTTATTTTTAAGTTCCGATTGTTCCTTCTTCGGGCGGCCTCGCTTCCTTATTACGGCATCAAGTTTGTATTGTTTATGAACATTCTCGATGAACGCACTGCCGCCATAGATAGTCCGCCTGTCCATTTCTCCGTGCATCGATTCATGCTTTAGCTGCATTTGCCGGACAAATGAACGATATTCCCTGCTTACCGATTCATCCGTAGAAAGTTTATCAAATATAATGTGCTTATCGACTAAACCATCCGTCCTGCCGTAAGCATTGACCCGATAGCTGCTCCAGGGATATTCCTTTGGTTCTTTCACCATGCCTGCCCGGACAGGATTCAGTTCAACGTAGCTTCCGCACGCCAGAAGGTACTCGTCTTTGGAAATAAGAATGCTCTTATATCTGTCTTGCCAGAAATGCCCTTCATGCTTGTATTTTTTCTTGTAATGCTGTGCATATGACAGGTTGATTCCTTTCATGATCTGAGACAATTCACCGCCTTCTTTTGTGGTTTCTATCACCAGATGGACATGGTTGGACATTAAGGCGTAGTGGTACAGTTTATATTTGTACCGCGTTTTATATTGCCGAAGTATCTCGATATACTTTCCGAAATCTTCATCGTCTTTAAACACATCCTGCTTGTTATTTCCCCGGGTCAGAACGTGGTAGACAAATTCTTTAGGAGCTATTCTGGCTGTTCTGGGCATGGAATTCTATTATCAAAGTTTATCATCAGTGTCAATAAATAGAACCGTCCCCTTTTTTGCCTGGAATTCTATTATCAAAGTTTATCATCAGTGTCAATAAATAGAACCGTCCCCTTTTTTGCCTTTTTTGATCTAAGGAAGGATGATTGGTTCGGGATTGATTATTCGATTCCAAGCTTCTTTTTAATTGCTTCGAGATGGCTTAGCAGTTCTTTTGAAGCTACGCTATTTTTGTATGTCATTTGGATTAATTTCACGGAGACGAGAAATACACCAGCCTCGAGCAATAAATCATGAATAGAACCCTTCGTGAACAATGCTGCAACAAACAAAACAAATGTGATTATCATGACAATTAAAGATCCGAGGTCGAAATGTTCTGTCATTTTTTTCCTCATGCTGTTTTATGCTGCTCGAATGAATTTCAAACAGAGGCCGCGCTAAGCATATCTCGATGCATTGATGGAATTGAACGTTACAGGTGATCTAACAGCCTGAATGAAACGGCATCTTAGGCATCACCTTGGGATAACCTGGCTTTGATAAATTTTTGCCCCTGTATTTCACCATCCTGGATAAGCCGCTGAATGTGTTCAGGCGAGCGATCCAGCTTGCTTATATAATTTATACTTTGGGCCACATCTTCAGACATTTCTATCATGGGAATGTGGTAAGGCAGATCGGGATCTTCCGAAAACGATTTGGGAAATTTGACAGGTTCTTTCATATCAAGCTCAGTCAGGAATTCGTCCCGGAATGCTTCCCGCAAATATAATGATTTGAGATCCTCTATAGCCCGAAGGTTTTGAAAAAGCGAGACATTCCCTTCCAGTTCATTACGGCGATCGGCAATATCGGAAGGTGTATCAGGTATTTTATCTCTCTCCGTAGGATTGATCTTGATGACCCATATTTCCTGGGGAATATTGGCCACGCCGACCAAGCTCGGCATAAGGAAAGATTTAATGGGAGGATTGTCAGAGAAGATGCCATCCCAATAGGCCATGTCATCGATGAGGACCGCCGGGAAAATATTGGGAATGCAAGCAGAGGCGAGAAGATGTTCGATCCTGATCGGCTCCAGATGGGAGTTGAATTTACGTAATTTTCCGGTGAGAATGTTACAGGCACCCAGGATCAGAATCGGTGGCTCCGGCTGGGTATCCCAAGACGCCAATTCTGTGGGATCAATGTGATACTCCAGCATTTCCTTCAAGTCGGTGAACCGGCTCCGTGCACCTAATGTAGCAAAGGAAAGCCATGCTTTCAATAGAGGAGAAGAAGGGCTGAGATTGAATTGAGGTATCGTACCCCGACTGGTCATTTCCATCATGCTGATTGCAAAATAATTAAAAAAACGCTCCTGAAAGGTTTGTGCGCTATTGTCCATCCAGAAATCGATCATGCGTTTCCATACACAATCATCACCTTTTTTAAGCGCATACCAGATAAAGAAAGCACAAATGGCCCCTCCCGAAGTACCGCTCATACTGACAATATTAAAATGGTCCTGAATATTATTTTTGAAAAGCGCTTTCAGAACACCGGCAGTAAAGGCCGTCTGGCTCCCGCCTCCCTGACAGGCAATCGCAACCTTGGGTTTTTTGATATTCTGTTTTTCTATCATAGGAACTCCTGCTCTGATACTGTATTGTTTGCCTTCGTTATGTATCTGAAACTCGTTACCCTGAATCTATCTGACAGAAAATTTTCAAGAGGAATTAAGTATCAAATTAATAAAAAAAGAAATGTTTTAGTATCGGGGAATTGCTTATTTAAACAGGAGAATCGGCGCGGAATACACGGACAAAGTTCCGGAGTGGACTTGCATATTAGAGAAAAACCGGCGGATATACAATATAGTCGAAGATGCTCTTCCCAGAGGCAGTATTTGAAATTTTTCAGGAAACAGAACGGCCTGCTGAACTTTCTCCGGCCCGCTTCAATCCTGAATACCGGCAGGTTTATGAGGCATTTCTGCAGGTGGTGCATACCATTGGTTTTGCGGCACGATCTTGGGCTCCGGCGTATCAGACTGATAAACAGGGGTCATAATCTGGACCCCATATTCATTGAAGACATCCAATATCTGCCGATGCAGGTTGGCGTAAAGCTTGATCATCTCCCAGGGATTGTCGATATAGACGTTAAGTTCATAGAGGATTGCAAAATCTTTTAGTTCCTTTTGCAGGACGAACGGTGAGGGATTCTTCAACAATCCCGGAGTTCGCTCTGCCGCCAGGAGCAGCATTGCCTCCACCTGCCGCCAGGGAATCTCATAGCCTATTCCTACTGTAGTATGCAGGATCAGACCATGTGTGCGGGCAAGGGAACTGTAGTTTATAACGTTGCCATTCAGAATCTGTGAATTTGGGATACTTACTTCTTCGTTTTTGATGGTACGCAGATGTGTTACCTGCAGTCGTATCTGGGCCACATCGCCCATTATCTCTCCGATCTTAACACGATCACCGACTTTGAACGCACGACGATAAGTCAACATGCAGCCGGCAATGATATTAGACACCAGCGAAGTGGAGCCAAAGGAAAAAACCACACCGACAAAGATGGAAATTCCCTTGAAAGCATCAGACTCCGAGCCCGGGATAAAAGGATAGGCCACGATTATACCGAAAGCTATAAGCAGGAAGCGGATGATCTTGTAAGTCGGAAAGGCCCAATCCGTGTCAAATCCTTCAAGCTTGACTTTTTCCCGGGAAACGGCATCAAAAAAAAGGTGGAGAAGTTTGAGGATAAAACGAAAGAAAAAATAAAAAAATACAAGAATAAGTATATTGGGGATTGTGTACACTACTGCTCTGCCCAGTTGAGCCAGCGGGGTTGCGATGAGATCCAGCAGACGGTTGGCAAGACCACGCGTCCAGGGAAAAAGGGCAAGGACAAAATGCAGGTAGGTAAAGGACACGATCACAATAACAGCCAAGCGAAAGGTGTATAGTATGCCATGGATCACCGCCCATATATGTTCTGCGCGAACGACCACGAAGGATTGAATACCGAGTGAACGAACCCGGCTCTTAACGCTTCTTTCTAAAAATTCGGACAGTCGACGGACAAGCCGGATGAGAAGCGCGATCCCCAGGACAAAAAGGACCGTGGCCGTTGCTGTATATAGGAAGCCCTGCAACAGCACATCACGACTGCGCATATGGCGATAGTCGTCAATTGCCCGGCGGATTCTTTTCAGGTGGGCTTTGACAAGATAGGCCCGGCTCAAATGCTCCATCTTGGCATCAGCATTCGCCACTATCATGATCAGCTGGTCATCGGCAAGGATTGTAGTATAGTAATCCGAGTCAACGGCGCGCAGTTGATCGCTGCGAATTGAAGTGTCTTCGGCGACTGATTCGATGCGGCTCTTGATTCGGGCGGCACGTTGCCGGGCAGGATATGATGACGCCCCACGAACACGAAACAGCACGCGGCCGTCAATCTCAACCGGAGCCGTCTCGAATTCAGCTTCAGACGTAGCGACTGCTCCCATACCGTTCTCATTAACTGTTGCGCTGACTGGAAGAGCTAAAGTTATAAATACCAGGAAAAGCAGCGGGAAAGCGAAGATAATCCGGATCATTGCCATTTCCCCATAAAATCAGCCTGTTTATTTGGGTTAAAATCAGAAAATTAGGGAACAAAAAAAGAATTCTTAGTTTGAGTTTTTTTCAGGCTGGTTTTTTCTTTTTGTATAATTTTAATCTATTTGGACTTAAATTAAAGGGAAAATTTTTTTTTAAAATACAAACCTAAACTTTGCTGCTCGCAAATTAAATCTACGGCATGATTGTTAGTTGTACATGCGGCGACACTGGCCGCCAAGCCGGCTTTGGCTTCCACCTGCCGGCAGATAGTCCTTATCAAAAGCCTTCCACTGTGTTAAAGGAAGCCATGAATGTCTGGAAAAAGAAAAGCACTATTCTTATTACCTGTCCAAAGGGCGTCGCACCTTACTTGCATAAGGAAGTAGCAGCATTGGGGTTTCCCGTGTCAACCCAATTCGATACGGCCGTCCGGTCTGCAGGCTCTCTCGAAGATACGCTGCAGTTGAATCTTCACCTGCGCACCGCTTCACGGGTATTATACCTGCTCGAGACTTTTAACGCAGGCACACCAGGTGCCCTATACGGCAAACTCAGGGATTTTCCATGGGAAAAGTTAATCTCTGCATCCGGCAAATCCGCCTACTTTTGTGTAACTTCCATTGTCGATAATCCGCTCATTAACGATTCCCGGTTTGTCAACGTTAAAGTAAAAGATGCCATTGTGGATAGAATTCGTGACAAATGCGGATTGCGGCCAGATTCCGGTCCGGATAAGGACAAAGCAGTTGTTCATGTTTACTGGAATAATAATGAAGCAGCCATTTATCTGGATACTTCGGGGGAACGATTGGCACTTCGCGGTTACAGGAAGATTCCGCTCGCTGCACCCATGCAGGAAACCCTGGCGGCTGCGGTAATTCTCGCTTCCAGCTGGGGAGGAAAGGAATCTTTTATTAACCCGATGTGCGGGAGTGGAACATTGGCAATTGAAGCGGCAATGATCGCAACAAACCGTGCACCGGGGCTTTTGCGAAGCAACTTCGGTTTTATGCATATCCAAGGATTCCCGGAAACGCTATGGCAGGAAATGCGTAGAAAGGCCCGAAACGCAGCCCAAAAAAGTTTATCCGGAAGAATTGTTGCAACAGATATTGACCGGGAAGCCGTGCTTGCCGCTAAACAAAATGCGCAGACGGCCGGAGTAGATCACCTGATTGAATTTAATGCCTGCTCTTATGAAAAAACATTTCTTCCGGAGGGCGGCGGAGTGATCATTGTAAATCCGCCTTATGGAGAACGTATGGATACATTTATAAACAAAAATCGACCCCGCAGCAGAGAGGAATTTGCCAAAGGTAAAAAAATTATCGTACGGAAAACCGCGGGCGGACCAGACAAAAGAATGGGTGCCTTGGACACTCAGAAACGACTGGAGATTCTTTACCAAGGTCTCGGAGATTTCTTCAAAAAGGCCGGCGGCGGCTATCGCGGTTATATCTTTACCGGCAATCTGGAAATGATCAAAAAGATCGGTTTACGAACAAAAAGGAGAATAATTATGTACAACGGCGACATCGAATGCCGCCTGCTGGAATATGAATTATATCAGGGAAGCAGAAAAAATTCTGAAATATAATCAGGCTTTAACTTAAAAAGCAGAGATTTATTTTGTATATTCATTATAACTTTTTTCTTATCTTCTAAGAGAATAGCTCAGCCTATATTTTCCTTTACATTAATAAAAATATAAAATATAAATAAACTTCATTAATTGCATAATAGAACAATAAAGTATGCAGAACAAAAATTACCAAAAAGAAACAGTCGGGCATTTACCTTTCCCAAAATTCTTTAATTATTTAATAACGAAGGCAACCGGTTCTCAATTTGTTGTTTTGTTAATGAAACGAAGGAGAGAAAAAAATGAACAATTTTTTTAACAACCAGCAATCCAAACTATGGTCGGATTGGCTGCACAATTTGAGCGAATATTTGGTTGATTCGACACAAAGATCGATACTCTTTACCGATACTATGCGTAAAAGGGGAAATAACTATATTCAGCATATCCGCAGTGGGCAACCGCCGGTGCTCGTTTTCAATTACGAAATAATTATGAACGGCAGAGATCTGCCTCATCCAACCAATTATGCGCTGGTGAGAATTACCGACCGCCGTAAAAAAGATGAACCGTACCGGGATAACCGCCGCCACCCCGGAAGCAAGCTTCCTCCGGCAATTCCCCGGCGTCCCATTGTCATTATCGACCCCCGCGCCGGTCACGGCCCGGGCATTGGCGGTTCCAAAAGAAATTCGGAAATCGGAATGGCGCTGAATAATGGCCATGCTGTTTATTTCATTCTTTTTTTCACCGAACCTGTCCCCGGACAAACTTTCGCTCACGTGGAAGAGGCAATGGCTAAGTTTATGGAAAAAATAGCCGAACTGCACCCCTATTCGGATGCTCCGGCAGTAATGGGCAACTGTCAGGCCGGATGGGCGGCGGCAATGCTTTGCGCGGATCGCCCCGATGTTACCGGACCACTGGTATTGAACGGCGCTCCTTTGTCCTACTGGAGTGGTGTGGAAGGCGAGAACCCGATGCGTTACGAAGGCGGCCTCCTTGGCGGAGTATGGCTTAACTCTTTTTTAAGCGATCTGGGCAATGGTGTTTTTGACGGGGCTAATCTCGTAGCCAATTTTGAAAATTTAAATCCGGCCAACACTCTCTGGAAAAAACAATATAAAGTTTATTCGGAAATCGATACCGAAGAAGAACGTTACCTGTCTTTTGAAAAATGGTGGGGCGGCTTCTTCATGATGAATACTGCTGAAATTCACTATATTGTCAGTAATCTTTTTATCGGCAATAAACTGGAGCGCGGCGAGCTGGAACTGCGGGAAGGAGAAAAAATCAACCTCAAGAATATTGAAAACCCGATTCTTGTCTTTGCCTCCCTGGGTGACAATATAACTCCCGCCCAGCAGGCACTGAACTGGATTCCCCGTGTCTACAGCTCTGTTGATGACATTAAGAAACATGGTCAGGTTATTATTTATATTATCCATAAGCAGATCGGTCATCTGGGAATATTTGTCGCCAGTTCCATAGCTAAGAAAGAACATCATGAGATTATTTCCAATTTCGACATGGTTGATTTTATGCCGCCCGGTCTCTACGAAATGATTATCGAAGGCGATGTGACAACCGATAATTTTACCAGCAGGTATGAAGAACGCACATTTGCTGATATTGCAGCCTATGATGATGGAGTGCACGATGAAAGTGATTTCAGCGTTGTTGCGAAAGTCTCCGAATTTAATGACAATATGTACCGGCTGATGCTTCGTCCCTGGGTTCAATCATGGACAACTCAGCTCTCTGCAGAAATTATGCGTAATCTCCATCCCTTAAGAATACAGCGCTACATGTTTTCCAACCTAAACCCGATGATGCGATCATGTGGAAGCATAGCTTCTATGGCTCGTCATGACAGGAAACCCGCTTCTCCTGATAATCCTTTTGTCGCCATGGAAAAGAACTTTTCCGACTACATTGGAAATGTCCTGGATATTTACCGTGACTATCGTGATCGGCAACAGGAACAAATTTTTAGGTTGATATACAGCAATCCGTTGCTTAGAACTTTCTTCCCACCAACCGGGAATGAAACGCCAAAAGAAAAACCCGACATTGATCGGGAAGACTTTGACAGAAGAATGCGGGCGTTGGAAACGGGCGGTGTAGCAGAAGGTCTGATCCGCACATTTATGGCCGTGGGTAGAACCAGTCATGGCATAAACCGCCGTTATTTTGATTACTTCCAGGAAATCGCCGCGACTCATAAAGTATTGACGAAGATTCGGCCTTCCAAGTTTAAGAAAATTTTGAAAGAACAGGCGGCGATCCTTCAGGCGGATGAAGATGCGGCAATCAATGCCCTGCCGATTCTTCTCAAGAACAAGGATGACCGGCTGGATGCGCTGGGACTTGCCCGGAGGCTTTGCCTTATTGACGGCAAGTATACCAAAGAAGAAGAGGCGATGATCGAAAAACTCAAAAATGGGTTGAAACTGGGTAAAAAAAGCGATGTTTCAACTATTGGAGAGATTCCCATCCAGGAAGCACACCCACCGTTGAAACTATAAAAAAGTGATGGATCAACCGGAGGCTGTTTTATTGCCGACGGTTGCCTGACTGCGCAGAGAACTATCGGTAGGGGCGGTCATTATTGCCAGGTCTTTAGAGAAAAATGTTTCCATGGCCAGCTTGGCATATTGACCTGCTTTCTCCCCGATATATTGTCCGTGGGCAACCACCGCTGATACAATGATTGCCTGGCGTGTTCTGGGATCTTCAGCAAAGCCGATAAACCAGTCATACCTCGGATTGTTATTGATGGAGCCGGTCTTACCTCCAACATTGAGATCTTTCAACACTGCATTATGATTCAAGCTTTTGAATACTTTGTGCGCCGTCCCGCTGGAAACTGTCGCCTGCATCATCCGGTGCAGCTCTCTTGATGTTTTTTCCGAAATTACCTGTTGCGGCTGTCGGTCTTTACGCTCGTAAACAACCTGGTTGTCCGGTCCGATAATGCGGTCAACCACCGTTGGATTGATCATTTTGCCGTTATTCAAAACAGTGGTGGCGATCATAGCCCCATGGAGAGGAGAAATTGTGGTTTGCGTATTGAATCCGCTGGCAATTTCAGCCAAGCGAAACGGATCGTCTCCCGTGGCCAGGTGACTCGGCTCTACCATAATGTCGAAATCAATGGGTTTGTTGAATCCAAAACGGACTGCATAATTCTCTATTTTCTCCTTTCCCAGCATTTGGGAGCCAAGTTTACCGAAAACCGGATTTACTGATTGGGCAAAGGAGTCTCTCAAAGAAAGAGTATGAGAATAGCGTTTGGCCGCTTCCTTTAACTGGCCCCGGTACAGAGTATGTTTTTGTCCGCTGTAACTTATGGATGAATTTTCGGTAAGCCCCTGTGTATCAATAGCCGCGGCGGCGGTGATAATCTTGAAAATACTGGCCGCCGGAAACTGACCTTCCACGCAGGTATTGTGCATCGGATCCTGCCTGTCAAAACTAACCATGGATAAAATTTTGCCCGTGTCGGCCGACATTACGACAATACCTATGGATCGCGACTGATACCTTTCCTTGCTCATCATTTCTTCCACTTTGGAAAGGAGCGATTCCTGTAAACGGTGATCGATACTTGTTTCCACCCGGTAAACCTTGCCTTCAATTTGCGCTGTGAAAACGGGTTCACGTAAATTCAGGAAAGCTTTTCCATCGAGGCCGCCCAGCAGATTATTTTTTACTTTGTTTACACTGGATAAATTGGTTTTATTTACTGGCTGTTCTATTACGGGTGACTGGGCGGGCGGCACAGACGGGATCGGCCGGTGCATCAGTCCATAACCAATTGCCGGCACCATCAGCAAAATCGGCATTAATTTTAGTAGATTACCCTTTTTGCGCCGTCTATGGTTGGATTGCTGATTGAGATGTTTTTGGTACTCCCGCCAGGTCATTCTTTCAGAAAACTGTTTCCGTTTGGTAAAAAAAGCCATTTTTCAAATCCTGTAAAAATTTATCCGGTTAGCTCGCGGAACTATGTTAATTTTTATCTTCCAATGCTTTTTTGCATTCTCCCACAAGTATTTTCTTTGCCCTGCCTGAGTCAATTATATCCCAGGGCAGGGTTTCGTCAAACTTTTTCCGGCGGTAAACATAAAAGTCCGCGTTTACATTCACTTCCTTGAGCGCCTGGGCCCAGTTGCCGCGGCGGCGATGAACGGCCAATAAAATCCTGCTCACTTTACGGTCACCCAGAGATAGCAGTGCCTGAACATAATTCCATTTCGGCACATCGTGAATAACTTTGATTTGCCGGTCGGAGCCGAAAGCGCTGACGATCTTCTTGATTTTTTTACCCGCAGAATTGACATTTTCAAGCGCACACCATTGCAGAGGAGTCGACGGTTTTGGAATAAACTGATTAATGCTGAGAGTTACACTCCGGAATTTTCTTTTGCCTGAGGAAAATTTCAAGACGTGATGCTGAATTTTTTTGGTAAGATCAATAATTGCATCAATATCTTTTTGGGTTTCCGTGGGTAAACCGATCATAAAGTACAGCCGCAAGTTTGATATTTCATTTTTTATCAAAAGCTCGGCTGAATGCAGAATATCCTCTTCAGTAATTCCTTTGCGCAGCAAATCACGCAGCCTTTGACTTCCGGCTTCGGGCGCCAGTGCGACGGTCTCAATGCCGTTGGCTTTAAGAAGACCGGCAACTGTTTCATTAATTTGATCGATTCTCAGTGAACCGATCCCGGCCTGACCGCCTTTGGCCAGGATATATTCACAAATTTTGGCAAGCTCAGGATGATCCGATACGGCCGTGCCCACCAGACCGACCTTCTTTTTCCTAATAAGCCCGCGATTGATTGATTCAACCGCCTTCTCATAACTGCGGAAACGGACAGGACGGTAAATAAAGCTTGCCGCACAAAACCGGCAACTGCGGGCGCATCCGCGGTTGACTTCGACAAGATACATATCTTCCATTTCCGTAGCGGGCGCACTGATTACTTCTTCAGTGCAAAAAGAGTCGATATTTTTGATTGGATTGATTTTTATTTTTTCCGGCAGCCCCGTCAACAACGGTTCGAAAGCTTCAATCGTGCTGTCCGGCAAATATTTTACATTATAAAGATCCGGAACATAGGCCTGCGGAAGTGTTTTTTGTATTTTTATCAGCATTTCCCGGCGGCCCAGTTTCTCACGGCGGGCATCCTCATAAATGCGCATAAATTGAGGTAATGACTCTTCAGCCTCCCCCAGAATGAATAAATCAAAAAATTCGGCGATTGGTTCCGGATTCAAAGTTGCGGCAATGCCGCCGCCGATTACCAGCGGGTGACTTTCCGGGCGTTCTTGAGCAAGAAGTGGAATACCCGCCATTTCCAGCATGGTCAAAATGTTGGGATAATCATTTTCAAAGGATAAGGAAAAAGCCAGAATGTCAAATTCGGCAACCGGCTTTTGGTTCTCGATACTTACAAAATCTCCCCGTTGCCCGGTGACGAATTCGGCGTCGGCACCGGGCGCAGGCAGAAATACTCTCTCACAAAGGAAGGAAGGTTGTTCGTTGACTATTTTATAAATTGTTTGAAAGCCCAGATTGGCCATGCCTGTCCGGTAATAATGGGGATAGGCAAGACAAACTGTATAACTTGTACCCCAATTTTTTTTTATATAGCCTCTTTCAAGTTCTAAAAGGGCTGTATATCTTTTCCTTAATTTCCAATTCATTTACTTTTAACAGCATTTTCCGCCCTAAAAAAGGCCGGATTGCTTTAATTTTCATCCTTAATCGGCTTGCCGCCTTAGGAATGTAGGAATTTCAATATCTACGCTGTCGATATCATCGTTGATACCCATAGTAACGACATTGCCATTATCGCGGGTTCCCCGGCGCATAAATGTCGGTGTCGACAAATCTTCCCGCCGGAAGCCGCCCAGATGAGAAATATTATCCGAACCATGATTTTTCATCGCATCGTCAAATCCGGTGGCGATAACGGTGATGCGAATTTCTTCAGCCATATTTTCGTCGATAACGGTACCGAAAATAATATTGGCGTCTTCATGAGCTTCCGACTGAATCATTGATGAAGCTTCATTGACTTCGTAAAGACTCATATCCGGTCCGCCCGTTATGCTGAGCAGGATACCATGTGCGCCCTGAATCGTATTATCTTCCAGAAGCGGTGAAGAAATTGCTTTTTGTGCTGCTTCCACTGCACGGTTTTCACCGGAAGCAACGCCCGTGCCCATTAAAGCCATGCCCATATTGCTCATAACATTTTTTACATCTGCAAAGTCCAGATTAATAAGGCCCGGAACAATAATTAAATCAGAAATGCCTTTGACCGCCTGATAAAGAATATCATCCGCTTTCTTGAAGGCTTCCAAGAGCGACAGGTTACGGCCGCCAAGGGAAAGCAGGCGCTGATTGGGAACAACGATCAATGTATCCACGGTATCGCGCAGGAGAGCTATTCCTTCTTCCGCCTGCATGTTGCGTTTTTTGCCTTCAAACTGGAAGGGCTTCGTAACAACGGCGACCGTCAATGCATTACATTCACGGGCAATCTCGGCAATGATCGGAGCTGCGCCCGTTCCCGTACCGCCGCCCAATCCGGCGGTTAAAAAAATCATATCCGCTCCGTCGAGATATTCTCTTAATTGATCGCGGGATTCCATCGCCGCTTTTTTACCGATTTCCGGGTTTGAACCGGCACCCAGACCTTTTGTTATATCTGAGCCGATTTGAATTTTAACCGGTGAAGTCGATGCTCCCAATGCCTGCACGTCCGTATTAGCAACCATAAAGTCCACTCCGCGCAGTGAACATGAAATCATCGTGTTTACAGCATTGCCACCGCCTCCACCAATCCCAATCACCTTGATTTTTGCCGAATTTTCATTACAAACTTCCGTCAATTCAAACATGGGTTTTCCTTCCTTTCAAAAAAATTCTAAAAACCATTTTTTTATTGTTTTGATCATATTCTCGAATATATTTCCGGTTTTTCTGTAAACCGAATCACTTGACGACTGCTTGCTGCCGTAAACAATAAGCCCCACACCGGTTGCATAAGCCGGAGAATTCACAACATCGGCGAGTCCGCCCATTCCCATGGGGATTCCACTGCGCACCGGCATATCAAATACCTGTTCGGCCAATTCATTGATACCGTTCAATAGCGAGGTACCGCCGGTAAGCACTACACCCGCCGCCAAAAGATCCTCAAACCCGGAACGAACGATTTCTTTTGATACCATACTCAGGATTTCTTCCATCCGCGGTTCAATAATGCGGCCTAATATCTGGCGGGATACTTCCCTGGCTTCCCGGCCTCCGACACTGGGTACCTCAATAATATCTTCTTTGGCGATCATTGAGGTTAAGGCGCAGCCATATTTAATTTTAATTTTTTCCGCTTCATTAAAGGGTGTGCGCAATCCGGTCGCAATATCGGATGTCAGATAATTGCCGCCGACAGGCAATATGGCCGTATGTTTTATGCTTCCTTCGGAAAAAATAGCGATGCCGGTATTAGAACCGCCGATGTCAATCATCACTACTCCCAGATCCTTTTCATCAGGACTGAGCACCGCTTCACTGGCGGCAAATTGCTCCAACACCAGATCTTCAATTTCCAGCCCGACACGATTGACCGATTTAACAATGTTTTGGATTGCGGCGGCAGCTCCGGTAACGATATGGACTTTAGCCTCAAGACGCACACCGGACATTCCCACCGGATCCCTGACTCCATCCTGTCCGTCGACTACGTAATTTTGCGGCAGTGAATGCAGAATTTCTCTATCCACGGGAATAGCTATCGCCTTGGAAGCATCGATGGCTCTTTGTACATCCTCTTCGTCTACTTCCCGGCCCTTAACGGCAACAATACCCAGTGAATTCTGACCCTTAATATGGCTTCCGGCTATACCGACATAAGCTGAATTTATGCGGCATCCCGACATATGCTCAGCTTCATCAATAGCTTTTTTTATAGCTTCCACTGTGCTTTCAATATTGACGACAACTCCTTTTCTTAATTCTTTGGCGGGTGATGTGCCGAAACCGATTATATCGATGCCGGTATCGGTAACCTCACCCACAATCGCAGTCGTCTTGGTTGTTCCAATATCGATCCCTACCAGAACATTGCTTCTTCTGCCCATCACTTCTTCTCCACCTTTTAAAATATGCAGCCTCCCGGCTGCTTTTCATGTCCTGTATTGTTGCCCTTTTTTCGAAGGTTCCCGCTCGCCGGAAACATTTTTATGCTGGATGGTTATTTTTGAAATGTCGCATAAATCAACAAAGATAAAACCCTTGCGCAAGCCCCTTTTCTCCACATCCACCAAAACCACATTTAATTGATTCAATTTATTTTCAAAATTATCCGTGCCCAGCTTCAGGTAAAGACCGGTATCGGTTAACAAAGAAATTCCAAAAATCTCATCAATATTAACTTCTGATATTGCACCGAGATGGTTATACCGGTTGGAAGCGGCCATCGTCTTCAACAAATTAAGCGCACACGGCAGAAGCTTTGATTTCTCCCTTTCTTTACCATCTACTCCTGTAAAAATGGGTAGATCCACTTCATCACCCTTCCCCATTTTTTTAAAAATTACTCCTTCATTATCCATGAAATAAAAATCAGCAGCCTGCTTAACTATAGCCACCGGGCTTCTTTCCTGGACTTCCAAAATAAGTCTGTTCGGCAATTCCCGGCCCACAAAAACATTTTTTATCCAGGGGTTGGCGGAAATCCGTTTTTTTAAAGTATCAATATTTACGGCAAGCAAATTCTGGCGTGGCCCAATCGCCGCCTGTGTTAAAATGTCTTTTTCCGTCAACTCCTTTAAACCGCGTACACTTATTTCTTTAATTTCAAAATAAGGCATGCTTAACACATAGCTGTAAGAATAAATAAAGAGCAGGCAGAGTACGGTGATAGAAAGCAATAAGGCGGAAGCAGCCGCAAATTCACCAAGGCCATGGGCGAGGCGGCGGCGCAGGCGGTGTTTTTTAGCGGTTATCTTTGTCCTTAACTTTCTTGACACTAATTTTCTCCAATAACGATTACTTCCGTCTCCAAGTCAATACCTTTTTCTTTTTTCGCACGATTAGTGATTAATTTGATCAATGTCAGAACATCAGTTGCTGTAGCCTCACCTTTGTTTACAATAAAGTTGGCATGTTTGACTGACACTTCCGCATCATTGCAACGTTCGCCTTTAAGACCTAATTCCTCAATAATCCGGCCGGCCGGCAATTGCGGCAAATTTTTAAAAATAGATCCGGCGCTGGGATAGGACAGCGGATGCTTTTCCTGACGCAGCTGCGTAATTTCTCTTATCTTTTGCTGGATATGCCCGCGTTCTCCTTTTTCCAGTTTAAACCGGGCATCGAGAACTATTGTTTTTTCCGGTAAAATTGTCCGGCGGTATCTGAAAACTATCTCATTCCTCAATAGAGTCTTTTTTTCGCCGCGAACATCAAGCAGAGTTACCTCCGTTATAACATCCTTAATTTCCTTACCGAACGCACCGGCATTCATCCGCACGGCTCCGCCTACGCTGCCGGGAATACCGGTACAAAATTCAAGACCGGTCAACTCGTGGACAACTGAAAGTCCTACCAGAGAATTGAGCCGGGCGCCGGCCTGGGCTGAGATAAGATGCCCTCCATCCGGCACCTGACGGTATTCTGTTTTATTCAGTCCGCTCATCATTAAGATTGCTCCATGGTATCCGCCATCCCGAACAATAATATTGGTCAGGTTTCCCACAGGTAAATAATCTATTCGGGCTTCTTCCAGTTTCCTGACAATTCGTGCGAGTTGCTCTTCACTTTCAATTAAAACCAGGGCATCGGCATTGCCGCCGACCTTGAGCGAAGTATGCTGCGCCATTGGCTCGTTATAAGATATTTTTCCGCAGCCCGCACTCAACACCGCTGCAATCTTTTTATTAACGCCCATTTTATTTTGCTTCTGCCAGTTGCTTTAAAAAAGCTTCGCCTATTTTATAGACGCTTCCAGCGCCCAGAGTGAATACCGCATCATTGGGCCTGGCTATTTTCATTATATACTCAATGGTCTCTTCCGCCTTTGGTATATACAGCACATTGGGATGGCCGGTCTTCTTAATTGCCGAGCATAAAGCTTCGGAATTAACTCCGGCAATGGGCTCCTCGCTGGCGGGGTAAATATCGTTCAGAATAAGCACGTCGGCATCGGCAAAGGCATGAGTAAACTCATCAAAAAGCGCCTTTGTCCGGGTAAAGCGATGCGGCTGAAAAACAACAATGCGCCGTTCCTTCCATATGTTGCTGGCGGCAGCCAGTGTTTCTTTAACTTCCGTAGGATGATGGCCGTAATCATCAACAACGGTTATGCCGTTTATCTGACCCTTAATTTCCAGCCTGCGTTGCACTCCATTAAAGCTCAGCAATCCTTTTTTAATTGACGGAAGATCAAGTTCCAGTTCACGGCCGACGGCGATCGTTGCCAGAGAATTATAAACATTAAACATACCCGGAACATTAAGTTCAATTTCATCCACCATGTCTCCCTTGTAACACAGGCGATAAATTGTTTTTCTTCCGTGGAATTCAATGCCCTCCGCCCGGTAATCCGCCGGTTGTTCAATGCCGTATGTTATTGTCCGGCGCTTAATTTGCGTAATAATTTCTCTTACATGCTGGTTATCATTGCACACCACCGTACAGCCGTAGAAAGGAACGATATTAGCAAATTTAAGAAAGGCATCTTTGATCTCGGCAATGCCCGAATAGTAGTCCAAATGTTCACGGTCGATATTGGTAATGACAGCAATTGTCGGGGACAGCTTCAGAAATGAACCGTCACTTTCATCCGCTTCGGCAACAATTATCTCGCCGTCGCCCAGACGGGCATTACTGCCGATACTGGCCAGCCTTCCGCCAATGACCATCGTGGGATCCAATCCGCCTTCCGCCAAGATTGTGGAAACCATGGACGTTGTCGTTGTCTTGCCATGACTGCCCGAAACGGCAACGGAAAATTTCATCTTCAGAAGCTCGGCCAGCATCTCCGCCCGCGGAATTACCGGGATATTGCGCAGGCGGGCTTCCACAACTTCAGGATTTGCCGCCTTAACCGCGGTAGAAGTCACCACCACATCGGCATCGTCGATATTTTGCGCACTATGCCCGATGGCAACTTTTGCACCAAGTTTCTGGAGACGCAATGTCGACTCCGACTGCTGGACATCGGAACCACTGATTTTATAGCCGAGATTGAGCAGAACTTCGGCAATTCCACTCATTCCGATGCCGCCGATTCCTACAAAATGGATGCATTTTATTTTGCGCTGCATTAATCCGGTTTCTTTATCTATTCTCATTTAACAATTATTCCTCTTTCAGGTTTGAAAATTCAAAACCATTAATTTTTTTTCACCATCAATTTCAGACAGGCTTCGGCAATCGTTGCCGCTGCATTAATTTTTCCGAGTTTCGCCGAGTTTTCTTCCATCAAATGCAATTTTTCCGGGCTGTTCAATAATTCTTCTACCGCTTCAAATAATTTATTACCGGTGAGTTCTTTCTCGTTAATCAGTATTGCCGCTCCGGCATCGGCCAGCACCCGTGCATTTTTTGTTTGATGATCATATATTGCATAGGGGAAAGGAATTAATATCGGCGCTTTTCCCGCTGCCGTTATCTCCGCCAGTGATGTCGCTCCCGCCCGGCAGATAATTAAATCCGCCTGCCGGTAGGCATCGGCCATATCCATAATAAAGTCCGTAACATCAGCTGAAATTCCAAAACGGTCATACTCAGCCCGGACAGATTCCATTTCCCTGGCTCCGGTCTGATGTAAAACATGTAATTTATCTTTCATGTTTTGTAACAAGGGCAACATTTCCACAACATTTTTATTGATTGCCGCCGCGCCCTGGGAGCCGCCGAAAATCAAGAGCAGGCGGCGATTATTTTTCTTTTTGGGCAAATTACGTACACCTTTGAATGCCGCCCGCACGGGGTTACCGGAAACAATTACCTTTGCCGGTGAAAATGTCTTTGTCGTATCCGTATAAGTTAAAAATATTTTATCGACAAACTTTCCCAGTATTTTGTTGGTCATGCCCGGTACGGCATTTTGTTCGGCAATTGCCGTCGGAACTCCCATAAAATACGCGGCCATCACTGCCGGTCCCGAAGCGTAACCGCCCACGCCGATAACCATATCCGGACCGAACTGTTTAAGGATCTTTCTCGACTGCCACATGCTTTG
>CAZWCA010000008.1:60125-62077 GCA_964632255.1 uncultured Smithella sp.
TAACCATATCCGGACCGAACTGTTTAAGGATCTTTCTCGACTGCCACATGCTTTGCGGAATCTGATAAAGACCTTTCAGCAGAGCCGTTATCCCCCGTCCCTTTATACCTTCAACATCAATAGTAGAAAGTTCATATCCGGCACGGCCAAGTATCCTGCTTTCAATACCTCTTTGCGTTCCAATAAAAAGTACTTTTGCCCGCTTTTCCCTTTTAATAAATTCCTCGGCTATCGCAATGCCGGGGAATAAATGCCCGCCTGTTCCTCCTCCGGCAATCACTATGCGCATATAATTCTCACTCGGTTCATACTCTTTGTGTCGATATATTTAATAGAATTCCTACCGCGGCCATGCTCATGATAAATGAGGTTCCGCCATAGCTTAAAAAAGGCAGGGCCAGTCCCTTCAGGGGAATAATGCCCATGACCCCGGCAATATTAATAAAGGATTCCAGTGCAATAACCATTGTCAACCCCGCGGCCAGCAGTGTGCCGAAAAGATCCGGCGCTTTGATGGAAATCATAAAACCGCGTAAGACAAAGAGCATAAACATGACGATAACTATGGCTACCCCGATAAAACCGCTTTCTTCAGCAATGATGGAAAGGATGAAGTCGGTATGAGGCTCCGGCAGGTAAAACAATTTCTGCATACCGTCGCCGATTCCCACGCCGAACGTACCGCCCGACCCGAATGACAAGAGAGATTGAACTATTTGAAAACCTGTATTATCAGCATCCTTCCAGGGGTCTAAAAAAGCGGTGAGCCGTGCCAGCCGGTATCCTTTATGCCAGATAAGAAACACACCAACGGGAATGAAAGCCGCCGCCAGGATTAATAAATGTTTAATCTGTGTGCCGGCCAGACACATCATTAAAAGCATAATTGCCAATATAATAACGGCTGTTCCGAAATCCGGCTCCAGTAATATCAGCAAAACAACCACCCCGGTAATAGATAATGGAACAAGAACGCCGCGGGTAAAATTCTTCAAAAGATGAACTTTGCGGGTTAATAAATGAGCAAGAAAAACTACCATCGCAATTTTGACCATCTCCGTTACCTGGAAAGAAAAAAAACCCAGATTCAGCCAGCGTATTGCTCCGCCGCGCTTGAGACCGACATGTGGAATCAGAAGCAAAATCAGCAAAATCAAGGAGATACCTACGCCAGGATAAGCAACTTTTTTTAATGAAGTATAAGGAATCTTACTCATTACAACCATAGCGACAAGACCCATAGAAACAAACAAAAGCTGCTTTTTTAAAAAATACTGAGCATCTTTATATTTTTCCAATGCAATAATTGAGCTCGATGAATAAATCATCGCCGTACCCACAGTTACCAATATTAAAGTAACCAGGAGTAAAATTATGTCCGGCGTACTATTTTCGTTTTTCAACACGGCATCCATTTACAGATTCCCGACCACTTCTTTAAAAAAATTGCCCCGCTCTTTATAATTTTTAAATTCATCAAAACTGGCGCAACCGGGAGAAAGCAATACCACATCGCCTGCATTTCCATTTTCATAAGCGCTCACCACCGCTTCACGCAAAGTCTCTTTTTTCTCCACGGATACATCGTTACCGATCAACGACTCGATGCGGTCTCTAGCTTCGCCGAACAGCACCACTTTTTTGGCTTTTTCCTTCAGAATGGGCTGCAGCGCATCAAAATCTCCGTCCTTGTCACGTCCGCCCAAAAGCAGTATAACCGGTGCGGAAAAGGTATCCAGCGCCCTGATTACTGAGCCGACATTTGTTCCTTTGGAATCGTCAAAAAACTTAACTCCTTTTTTTTCACCGGCATATTCAATCCGGTGCGCTAACCCCCGGAAACCGGCAACGGCAGCCATGATGCCGTCTTTACTGCATCCGCAAAAACGTGCCGCCATTACGGCGGCCATTATATTTTCCACATTATGCAAACCGGGAATTTTTATCATGCT
>CAZWCA010000008.1:62177-74762 GCA_964632255.1 uncultured Smithella sp.
CCATGATAGTTAATATGATCGCAGGTTATATTCAGGATCATGGCCACAAAAGGCCTGAATTTTTCTATCCATTGCAATTGGAAGCTGCTGATTTCGGCAATAACAAAATCTTCTTCCTGTGTGGTGTCTGTATATTCAATCAGCGGATTGCCGATATTGCCTCCGACAAATACTTTTTTACCCGCCCTTTTAAAAATTTCGCCCAAAAGGGTCGTTGTCGTAGTTTTGCCGTTAGTGCCGGTCACGGCAATCAGCGGCTTTTTTAAAAACCGGTAAGCCAGTTCAATCTCACTGATAACCGGAATTTTTTCCCGTACCGCCGCCGTCAGAATCCCGTTCACGGGAGGAATTCCCGGCGACGGAACAACCATATCCGCTCCGTGCAAAATACCTGTATTGTATGGCCCTGCTTCCAGCCATTTTTCATCGGTAATATATTTATATTGCTCATCCCAAAACTCGGGAGTTTTTTCATCGGTAACCACAACCCGGCACCCTTTGAAACCTAAAAACCGGGCAGTTGCAACTCCTGTCTTGCCCATACCGATAACAACAATTTTTTTGCCTTGTAAATCCATGTTTCCTCTAACGTAACTTCAATGTACTTATCGCCATCAAGGCCAGCAGTATGGAAATGACCCAAAAACGCACGATTACTTTCGGTTCCGCCCAGCCTTTTAATTCAAAATGATGATGCAGTGGAGCCATCCGGAAGATGCGCTTTCCTTTTGTCAATTTGAAATAGCCTACTTGAAAAATGACGGAAAAAGTTTCCACTACAAAGATTCCGCCGACAATGACCAACAGAATTTCCTGTTTAGTGATAACGGCGATCATTCCCAGGGCGCCGCCTAACGACAATGAACCGACATCACCCATAAAAATTTCCGCCGGATAGGAATTAAACCAGAGAAATCCCAGGGAGGCGCCGACCAGAGCCCCGCAAAATACGGCCAGTTCGCCGGCACCGGGAACATAAGGAATTTGCAGATATGTGGCGACTTTCACGTTACCGGCAAAATAAGCGAACATCACGTAAGTGCCGAAGCAGATCGCGGCGGGTCCGATAGCCAGTCCGTCCAGTCCATCGGTGAGGTTAACTGCGTTGGCCGCGCCGACAATGATAAATGTCGAGAGCAAAACATACCCCCAACCAAGATTGGGCAGAACGGTCTTAAAAAACGGGATGGTAACCTGAGAATTGAAGCCCGGTTTCAGAAATAGAATGATGCTTACAAATAAAGCAATCAATATTTCCGCAGCAAGCCTGGTTTTTCCCGGTACGCCTTTGGAATTTTTTCCGGAAAATTTACAGTAATCATCAATGAATCCAATCAAGCCGTATCCAACAGTTACCATTAATACCAACCAGATATAATCATTGGCAAGATTCGCCCAGAGCAATGTAGAAATTACAACTGCAAAAATTACCAGTATACCTCCCATGGTGGGGGTACCTTTTTTGACCAGATGGCTTTGCGGGCCGTCTTCCCGGATTTGCTGGCCGATCTGCATGCTTTGTAATTTCCGGATAAGCCAGGGACCGACAACAAAACAGATTACTAGCGCGGTAATCGAGGCATAAATTGTTCTGAATGTAATGTAACGAAATACATTAAACGACGAAAAGATCGTATGTAAGGGATATAATAAATAGTAAATCAATTTTCATTCACTCCCGGCAAATGAGCTTGTGTAACGGTCTTTGCTCCATCAGTAGCTTTGCCAAAGAGATCGCATATTTGAGCAACAATTTCTTCCATTTTCATCCGGCGTGAACCCTTTACCAGGATCCAGTCGCCTTTCCTTAAATTCTTTTTCAAAAAAGGCATACTATTTTCATTTTGGGATAAAAAGAAAATGTTTTGCGGCGGCATGCCACCTTCCATCGCTCCGGCGGCCGTGATGTGCGCAAAGTCTCCACGTAAAAAAACCGCGTTAACGCCGATCGTCGCCATCAAAATGCCGATTTTCCGATGCATTTCAGACGTTTTCTCACCCAATTCCAGCATATCACCCAAAAACACATAAACATTGTGATGGTTTTTTAAATCTTTCAAAGTCATCAGTGCTTCCCGCACAGATGATGGATTGGCATTATATGAATCATCTATGACATAGGCACAGTTCTGCAATTTAATTATCTGCATGCGTCCGGAAACCGGTTTAAAGCGAGCCAGTCCTTCGGCAATGGATTTTTCATCAATACCTGCCGCCCAGGCTGTAGCCGCTGCCGCCAGCGCATTATATACATGATGGATACCGATTATCTTCATTTCCACTTTATGAATCCTGTCGCCGATCACCAGTTTAAAGCGTATTCCACGGGCACCATGTTTTTCTATGTCTTTTGCCGTAACATCGGCATCGGAACTTAAACCGAAAGTTATACGCTTTCCCTGCCATCGGTGAGCGATAATTTTCACGGCTTCATCATCTAAATTAACGATAGCGGTCCCTGAAGATGACATATTGGCAAACAAATCACCTTTTTCTTCACAGACGACATCGACAGAACCGAACCCGGCCAGATGCGCCGGCCCGATATTGGTGATCAGACCGATATCCGGTGCGGCGATCTCGGTCAACCTTTTAATCTCGCCGCGTGTATTTGTGCCCATTTCCAGTATGGCCAATTCATGATCTTCCTTTAAGCGGAATATCGTCTGCGGCAGTCCGATAAGATTATTTAAATTACCTTCCGTAGTTAAAGTTTTTTTCTTTAGACCGGTAATTGCCGCCAGCATTTCTTTAGTTGTTGTCTTTCCCGAAGAACCGGTTAATCCGATCACTGGAAGAGAGAAGCGCATTCTGTAATCATGCGCCAAATCACCGAGCGCTTTTAATGTATCGGCAACCTTGATTACAGCCGCATTTTTCTCCTGATCGATCATTAATTTGTTTTCATTACGCACGAGACAACCAGCGGCTCCCTGCTCCAAGGCCAACCCTATAAAATCATGGCCGTCGAATTTTTCGCCTTCAAGCGCTACAAACAAATTTCCTTCCTTAATATTTCGGGAGTCGGTGGTTATGCCGGAAAATAAATCCGTCTCCTTTCCGGAAAGTAAAATGCCGTCAGTTGCTTTCAATACTTGCTCTGCAGTAAACACAGGTGTATTGTCGGTCATAATTTATTTAACCCTTCATACTCAAAGCTTGAGCAGCAATAACGCGATCATCAAAGAAGATTTTCTTTGTGCCCAGGATCTGATAATCCTCGTGACCTTTACCGGCGATTAAAACAATATCGCCTGCATCCGCTATACTGATTGCCGTTTTAATTGCTTTTTCCCGTTCGGGAATTACAGTATATGAATGAGCGCCATTATTTACTTCCAAATGGCTGCTTTCCACTTTTTTAATTTTCTTTTGATCAATTCCAGTTTCTATTTCCCCAATAATTTCCAGGGGATCTTCCAGGCGGGGATTGTCCGAGGTTACGATAGTCAGGTCACTGTAACTTGTTGCAGCTTCACCCATCAATGGCCGTTTACCGCGGTCACGGTTGCCGCCGCAGCCAAAGACTGTGATTATTCGTTTCTTTTTAAGCACCGTTAAGTTCTGCAATACTCGCCTTAAGGCGTCATCAGTGTGTGCATAATCAACAAAAACATGCAACCCCGAATTTGCAGGAACGTTTTCCAGCCGTCCGGGCACACAGCGCATGTTCTCTATACCGGATTTTATCAATGCCTCCGGAACCTGGAGAATGAATGAAGCGGAAATTGCCGCCAGGATATTATAAAGATTGAATTTACCGATAAGGGGGGAATTGACGGAAATTGATTTCCCGGCAATATTAATACTTGCTGCTATTCCGGAAAGCGAAAGCTCAAAATCGACTGCTTTTACATTGCTATCGCCTTCGATGCCGTAGGTCAATGCCGGAAAAGGCACTTCTTTCAGAATTTTTTGTCCCCATGGATCATCGCTGTTGATTACCATTTTCTGTGGGTGGATTTTTCCGCTTTGCGGCAGTACCTCGGAAAAAAATCTTTTTTTGACTTGAAAATAATTTTCCATTGTTTTGTGGTAATCGAGGTGATCGCGGGTAAGGTTGGTAAAAATACCCAGGTCGAAATCGCAATCATCGATTCTCTTTAAATCAATGGCATGTGAGGACACCTCGGCAATAACGTGGGTTACGCCGTCATCAGCCATCTGACGGAGAATTTTCTGCATTTCGAAAGATTCGGGAGTTGTGTTCGGAGCAGGAAATATTTTATCGTTAAAACGGTAATTGACCGTTCCCAAAACACCGCATTTAAAGCCTGCCGTCTTTAAAATAGATTCCAACAGGTAGGTAATTGTTGTTTTTCCATTTGTTCCGACAACGGCAATCAAAGCAAGATCAGCCGAAGGATTGCCGAAATAATTTCTGGCTAAAATTCCTAAAGACCGGCGGCTGTTGTTAACTTTAATTGTTGTAATTCCATCAGCTAACCGGATATCTTTTTCATGCACGATGTATTTTGCACCGCGGTCGATTGCATCCTGAATAAAATCGTGACCGTCATGCACCAGGCCCGGAATTGCAACAAACAGGGAATCTTCCCGGCATTCACCAGCCGAATAATAAACGGCGGTAACTTCTCCTTCCAAGTTACCGGAAATGTTAATAATATCTATTCCTTCAAGCAGTTGCCGCAGTTTCATTGCCGCCTCAATATTTAGTTACCGAAATCCCGAAAAATCTGTTTTCGGGATTCATACAATTTATTTTTTTCGATATTTCCCATACCGGCTTTAGCAGGGTTAATGAGTTAATGCAAAGGTAACGCTGCAAACCCGTTCTTCACCCAGAGGCGTACCGGCTTTGGGATTTTGGCCTGATGCCCAGCCATTACCGGATATTTTCAATTCTATTGATCTGGCTTTTGCTTTTTTCAGTGCTTCCCGGATCGTTAAATTTGTAAAATCAGGCATAACCGACTCATCATTCAGGGCAGTATTTTCAGATGTTAAGGTGTTTTGAGTCGAAACAAGCTGTACTTTATTTGGTTTTTCCTGATCAAATACCGGCGCCTCCCGGATATTTGTTTTAAAACAATTCAGTATCTGTTCGGCGATATTTTTAAAGACGGGTGCGGAAGCCACGCCGCCCCACTTGTCACGTTGCGGCTCATCCAGAATCACCAAAATGGAAACCTGCGGATTATCAGCCGGGAAAAAGCCCATAAATGAAGTCCGCACTCTTTCAGAAGAATAGACTCTACGGGCAAAATCAAATTTCTGTGAAGTTCCGGTTTTACCGGCAACAGCTACATTGACAAGCCGGGCGTTTTTACCGGTGCCGTCGACGGCCCCGACTACTTCGGTAAGCATATGGGTTAATTTCTTCGCCGTAGCCGGAGATATAACCTGCCGCACTACTGTCGGGGTGTACATCTTGATGGGATGGTTGTCTTTATCGGAAAATCCGCGCACGATATAAGGCTTCATCATCACCCCGTTATTGGCGATAGCCGATAAAGCCGTTATAAGTTGGATGGCAGTAACCGAAATGCCCTGACCAAACGCAATGGTTGCGGCGTCAACTTTCGTCCATTTTTGCGCCGGCCTTAGCAAACCTGTTGATTCGCCCGGCAGATCTATCCCTGTTTTTGCGCCGAACCCGAATTGTTCAATAAAGTCATGAAACTTTTCTTTACCCAGTTTTTGGCCGATTTTTGCCGAGCCTATATTGCTCGAGTATTTTAAAATTTCCGGCACGGTCAAGACTCCATGACGCCCATGATTCGCTTCATGAATGGTCCGGTCGGCAATCTTATAAGCCCCGTATTCACAGAAGAATCTATCGGTCTCTTTAATGGCTTTTTCCTCGAGCGCAGCAGCTACCAGAAACGGCTTGAAGGTTGAACCGGGATCAAAACAATCGGTAATTGCGCGATTTCGCCATTTGTCCGGACTCAGTCCTTCAACATTATTGGGATTAAATCTGCCTTCATTGGCCAGTGCCAGAATTTCCCCGGTTTTGGGATCCATCACAATTGCCAGCCCGCCTTTTGCTCCCTTATCCAAAACAGCTTCTTTCAAGTGAGTTTCCGCCAGATATTGGATACGACTGTCGATTGTCAGAATAAGATTGATGTTTTCATCTTTCTTTGTTTCGCTCTGCTCCGCCCGCAAAAATATTTTCTTGCCTTTAGCGTCGCGCGCCCAGGCCAATTTTGCCGGTTTACCCTTAAGAACGTCATTGTACTTCTTTTCGATGCCTTCCAAACCCGTGGCATCAGCACCGACAAAACCCAGCATATGCGCGGCAAGCTCACCATTAGGATAAAAACGTTTCGGCTCCTTTACCAGCACCAGGCCTTCAATATTTGCATTTCCAATATTTACCGCCTGCTCCGGCGAAATCCTTCTGGCCAGCCAGCAAAAGCTTCTCGGTTCTGATATTTTTTTGAAAACAGTATCTTTATCCAAATGGAGAATTTCCGATATTTGCCGGGATGCCCGCACCGGATCGGCAATTTTGGATGGATCGGCACATACGGAATCCGCCAGGACCGATGCCGCCAGCTTCTCACCGTTGCGGTCGTATATCATCCCTCTTTCCGGCTGCAGTTGTAAAGTCATCGTCTGCTGTTTCTGCGCCAAAATTTTTAGTTTCTGACCGGACAATATCTGCAATTGGAAAGCGCGGGAAAGCAAGGCAATAAAAAACACAAGGAAAATTAATAGGATAAAAACAATTCTGAATTTGAGCCAATTTTTTGTATCGCCGGCCATATCATTCTCCGGATTTTTTCAAGGCAATTACTTGATCTCTTTCAGGATAAGACATTTGCAACTGATTCGTTGCTATATTCTCCAGCCGTTGCGGTGACTTAAGCATTGCATATTCCAGCTTCAGTTTTTTCTGCTCTTCCAACAATTGTTCGTGGGCACTTAATTCCGCAGCAATTTTATATTCCAATTCAGTCATGTGAATGTGTGAACCAACGTAAATTAATGCCACCAGCATCAATAATATGGCTGCAATAATAAAAGTTGGAAACTTAATATGGGAAGATTCTTTTTTTTCTTCCGGAATATGAGGTATCGCCTGCGCACTGACTGTCTGTTCCATTAAATCCTCTCAGCCACCCGCAATTTAGCGCTGCGGGAACGCGGATTGTCTTCCATTTCACGAGCGTCAGGAACCACCGCCTTTTTGGTCAGGATTTTAAGTTTCGGCTCACGGCGGCATATACAAACCGGTACATCTTTGGGACAGATGCAAGCTCCTGTAAGGTCGCGAAATTCATTTTTAACAATTCTATCTTCCAATGAATGAAAAGAGATGACGGCAATGCGGCCGCCGCTGTTTAAAACCTTCACAGCCGAATCAATCGCCGGCTTGATGCTGTCCAATTCACTATTAACGGCGATCCGGATTGCTTGAAAAGTTCTCGTGGCAGGATGAATTTTTTGCCGGCGTAAATTGGCCGGCATGGCGGAGGCAACAACAGCGGCAAGCTCCGCAGTCGTTGAAAGCGGAGATAACCGTCTTTTTTGTGATATTGCCTTTGCAATTCTTGCGGCCATTTTTTCTTCCCCGAAAGTTCGAATAATTTTTTCCAAATCTTTTTGGGCAAAGCTGTTGACAATATCGTATGCGCTCTGCTTTAAACTACGATCCATTCGCATGTCGAGCGGCGCCGGTTGATTGAAGCTGAAGCCTCTTTCTGCTTGATCCAGTTGATGTGAAGAAACTCCCAAGTCCAGCAGAACACCATCGACCTTTTTTATATTCAGCTTTTCCAGAACCGCACCAAGCCGAGCAAAATTGGATTTTACAAGAACCTTTCGCGATCCGAATTCAGCCAACCGCACTTCCGCCGCCTGCAGGGCTTCATCATCACAGTCTATGCCGACCAAAAAACCGCCCGTTACCTTAAGTATCTCGAACGCATGGCCTGCGCCCCCGACAGTACCGTCTACATAAACCCCGTTTTTTTTAACACACAACCAATCAATGACTTCTTGAAGCAATACCGGCTTGTGATAAAAGTCGGCATTCATCCGTTATATTCCCAGATCAAGTGCAATCTCATTGTCTTTATCAATTTCGCTGCTTGACAGCCGCATTTTTTCTTCGAAACGGTCTTTCGGCCAAATTTCAATATTTTTCAGCATTCCCGCCAAAACAATATCTTTCTCCAATTTTGCATATTCGCGCAGCACAGGTGGAATAAGAACGCGCCCCTGGCTATCCAGATTGCAGTCAACAGCTCCGGACATGAAGAATCGCTGAAAATCACGAAACCCTTTGTTTAAAATAGGTTTTTGTGATACTTTTTCTTCGATGAGGCGCCATTCGGCAAAGGGAAAGACGATCAGATATCCGTCCCAGTTGGTAATGACCATCCGGTTGTCGTACTTCTGGGAAAAAATTTCCCGGAACTTGGACGGGAAAATAATCCTTCCCTTTTCATCGATGCTGTGATGGTACTGACCGCGAAAATCCGCCACTTAATCCTCCACAGTGAGCCACTTCACTCCACATTATTTGACTATAAAGGGGGCCCTTGGCTTTGTCAAGCAAAAATTACTAAGCCTTTTCCTTATTTATTAACTCTTTCTGATTTAAATTTACTAAGAAAATCAATGAATTATCTGTGACAAAACTTTGACGGGCCAATCAAATTCGAACGCTGATTATTTATGACAATCAGGTAATATAAAATTTATAAATTTTATATAAGCAAAGGAAGGCAAGTAGCAGTTATTTTTTATTTTTAATTTGCCGATAACGGGCGATACCCTGGTTGTGAGATTCCAGGGAAGAAGAAAAGAAGTGAGAACCATCTCCTTGGGAGACAAAATAAAGATAATTAAGACGGGCCGGATAAATGGCGGCTTTCAGTGAATCCAGCCCCGGATTGGCAATTGGTCCAGGCGGCAGGCCGTTGATAAGGTATGTATTATACGGTGAATTTCTTTTCAGATGACTGCTCCTTACCGCGCCTTCGAAGTCTTCCAGATCGTATACGGCAGTCGGATCACTCTGCAGCCGCATTTTCCTTTTCAATCTATTATGAAAAACAGCCGATACCATTGATTTTTCATCATTATTTCCAGATTCTTTACCGATCATCGAGGCCAGAGTTACATATTGTTGAATGCTGAACCCCAGTTTGCGTGCTCTATCCAGCATTGCCGGTGTGACTTTTTTCCAAAACTGATTCACCATAATGAGCATAATCTGTCTTGTACTCATTGACCGGTCGAAATTATACGTATCCGGAAAAAGATATCCCTCCACAGAACGGGCATTGATACCTGCCGACTTTAAAAATTCTTCATCCTCGGCCAGTTCAAAAAAGGTCTCTTCATCAATTAATTTGTATTCCTTAAGCCGTCCGGCTATCTCCGTCATCGATAAATCTTCAGGAATGGTAACATGATAAATTTTTATTTCACTCCGGAGCAGTTTAGAGAGGATTTCGGAGGGAGTCATCAAAGTATTGAACTCATATTCTCCTGCACGAATTGATCTTAAAGCATTTTTGCTTATTGCCAGTCCATAAAACAACAGGCGGCTTTTTACTACGCCGGCTTCGTTTAAGATCTCGGTAATCTTTAGAAAACTGGAACCTGCGGGTATCTGGACCAAGATCTGGGTATTAGTCTTATCGACCGGGCTTTTGGCATATTTAACCAGGAATGAAAAATATGTAATAAAACCAATAATAAGCAAAAAAACAGCATAATATATTTTTTTAGGTATTTTCTTCATAATATTTGATTTTTATTGGATTAGTTAATGCTGCCGGGGGATGAATCCAGGTAGCTTTGAAGAATAAGACAGGCAGCCAGTTTATCTACTTCTTTTTTTCTTTTTTTCCAACTAACGCCGGAATTAATCAGTATTTCCTCGGCATCCTTGGTGGAAAAAGTCTCGGGCCATTTAACTATACATAAAGAAAACTTTTCAGAAAGAAGCGCAGCAAACCGGTTGACTTTTTCGCACTGGATACCTTCCGACCCATCGATACGGAGCGGGTAACCGATTACAATCTTCTCGATTTGATAATTTTTAATCAAATTGGAGAAAATTTCCAAATCATGCTTTTTCGTCTTTCTGATTATTGTCGGCAAGCCTTGCGCGGTAAGACCCAATTCATCACAAACAGCGACGCCGATTCTTTTTTCACCGTAATCCACACCAAGAATACGCAACAATCTCCTCCATATTGCTTCTTGATAGCAATTCCTGCCGGTATTTTCAATACCTGTTTTGATTATAGATCGGTCAAGGAGAAGAATTCATTAAAGGAAATATAAAAAGAATTATAAAAGTTTATCTTCAACTAAGCAATCGGGTATGAAAAAATTCCGAAAAAGAAGATTGTAGATACATTTTAAGAGCAAGATAATAATGACTGTCTTTACTTCGGTTTTCCAATAACATTACATCTTTCAATAATCAAAATACTAAACGGGACCGGACGTAATTTATTATTCCAGTGTTGCCTCCATGGTTATCTTCGCCCCCTTTACCAATTTGGATACGGGACAATTTTCCTTGGCACTTGTGGCGGCCTCATTAAATACTTTGGCATCGGCTCCGGGTATATTAGCCGCAACATTAAGATGAATGGATGAGATTGTAAAACCCGCCCCTTCCTTTTCTATAGTCACCGCTGCAGTAGTTTTGATACTTTCAACGGTAAGGCCTGCTTTTTGTAATTCACCGGATAGAGCCATGGAAAAACAACCCGCATGAGCGGCGGCTATTAATTCTTCGGGATTTGTGCCGATGCCATTTTCAAAACGTGTGGCAAAGGAGTATTGAGTATCGGAAAGAACCCCGCTTTCGGTGGAAATAGTTCCATGGCCATCTTTCAGGCCTCCCCGCCAAATTGCCGTTGCCTTTCGCTTCATTTTGCATTCTCCCTTCATTTTAATGATAAAGAAAATAATATCGTTAACTTAAGCATCTGCCTTTTCCACTTCAAATAATATTTCCGGCACACCGATCACTCCGGCACGTTCCGCTGAATGCAGCATGAATCCGGACTCAAAAAAAGTCCGCGCTTTGCTTATTTCATCCCATTCAAAATGAACGGCAACATTGTTAGGATCTTTTTCGTCCCGGAATATGCGCGCTCCTTTAGAACCCGATTCCCGCCGGACTTTCGATTGTTCTTCAAACACCTCCTTCCAGGCTGGATAATCTTTTACTTTTTGATGAACTTCTACATGAACCATAATTTTTCTCCTTTCTTGCCCGCCTCTTTTCCTTTACCAGGATATTATTGATCCTGTTCGGATAATGTTTTTCCAGAATGTTTCAACGTGATTATTTTTTATCGAGAAGATCCGGATCAGGATAAGAAGCGTATTTTATTTAAAATTAACGTTAACATAGACAGATTTCAATGGGAGAAAAATAATAATATTATGTTAGTTGCGGCCATCGTTCATTTCTGCTGCATGCAATTTATCGACTTTGCTGTTTTGAAGCGGCGATTTCAACAGCCCGTAACTTTTCCATTCCAGCAGTAATTCAACATAAAGTAAAAAACTAAGTAAGTTTGTGACCGTCAGTAACCTTACTTTTATCTCATATTGTCACGTTTAAAATTTCATCTGATATTATTTTTTGTTCTGCGTTCGTGAACCGCTTATAAAAGAAACATTTATTTAAGGAGGAAAGCATGTTCCGTTACCAAGACCGGGTTCAGGCAGGCAAGTACCTTGCAGAAAGGCTGCAGCAGTACGCAAATGATCCGGATGCTGTTGTTTTGGGACTTCCCCGTGGGGGAGTTGTCGTTGCTTTCGAGGTAGCCAGGAAACTTCAATTGCCGCTCGATATTTTTGTGGTCAGAAAACTGGGGGTGCCGGGTTATGAAGAACTGGCAATGGGGGCAATTGCCTCCGGCGGAGTGCGGGTTATGAACGAGGATGTACTGAGAATGATCAATATTTCTCAAGACAAAATAGAAGCCGCCGTAAAAAGGGAAGAGAAAGAACTTGAACGGCGGGAAAAGGCTTACCGGGAAAACCGGCCTGCCCTTGAACTGAAGTCAAAAACCATAATTTTGATCGATGACGGCTTGGCAACGGGAGCGACAATGCGAGCCGCCGTATCCGCCCTGCATAAAAAGCATCCCCGGAAAATCATCATCGCCGTTCCGGTAGCATCACCGGAAACCTGCGCAGATTTCAGATCAAAAGTGGATGACCTGGTTTGTGCAATGACGCCTGCCTATTTCCATGCGGTCGGCGAATGGTATGAAGATTTCCCGCAAAATACGGATGAAGAAGTACAACAATTACTCCGCGAGGCGAAGAAGGCTGAGGGGTTAGGGGTTAGAGGTTAGAGGTAATCATTGTAGGGACTGTTCCCCGAACAGTTCGAAGGGGGCATCATTCGGGAGCTTTGGAGTGCGGCGGCTAGACGCCGCTTTAACTCGTTCCCACGCATAGTCCCGATGCCCGCCTCCGCGGGCATTACATAAGTTATGGATTTCCAAATCATTTTTCTAAGTGTCCGGGATATTATAAATTTTAGTGTTTTAGAATCTATTTCGAAGGAGTCGCCCATGACCCTGCGGGTCACAACGAAACATGAAAATGGTTAATTGTAGA
>CAZWCA010000009.1:0-72284 GCA_964632255.1 uncultured Smithella sp.
CGCGATAGAATTTTAGGTAGACGTCCCGACCGCCGGATATCAGGTTTTTTCCTAGATATGTATCTTTGTAATCACTGACGGACAGCAGAAAAAAACATTCTTCTCTTCTTGAAAAAAAACAAGAGAGGATATTATGGGTTTCCTCCTCTGTGAGGTACTCACTTTTTCGTCCTTTCCAGTTGCCGTGTCTGATTGCCTCAGTATGACCATTAACGCTTCCGTAAAGGGCATTATCGGTTCTGAACCAGGAAATACAGGATGAAAATTCATCCCTGACACTCCATAGATATTTTCTCCTCAGCTCATGCCCGAAATTCTGTCGAGCTTCCAAATCGCAGCTGTTCATTAATAATCCGTGCCTCCACATAGAAGCGAATATATACTGATGAGGTTCGAAACCCGTAAGATTGCAGTCCAATCATCCCCTGCCGGGCACCGTAAAGGGAGCGTTGCTTATCGGCCTTCGTCACGTCATAAACCGGCCAGACCCCGGGTATCGAAGATCGGCATGATCGGAGAAGGAGTAAAGGTCCAGGATCCGAAGCCGGACTTGAAGATCCCCGAGAGATCGGCGCTCACCGTTCCAAAAGCGGCTGTCAGCGATACGCTCTGAAAAAACGCTGCCCGAGCAGCCCCGATATCGGCGTTGGCCACCCTGAGCTGGTGCTCTGCAGCCAGGATGTCGGGCCTGTCCAGGAGCACTATCGAGGAGAGAACCGCCAAAATATCTTTGGTGCACAATGCGAATGGATTTTTAATGAAACGCAAAATCAAGGAAATGTAATAGCGCGCCAGCATGCTTCTCCCACTTTCTTAATTTGATTTTTTTCAATTTGAATCAGACCATGTATATGATCACGAGCCAGATCGAATATTGGAGCAAATGTAAGAGCAAAATAAAAAGCCATGGGAAAGTCTTTCAATAAACCAGATTCAATCCCCCGCTGGAAAAGCTCATTAAAGAGCGTTTCTTCGACGCCTCCTTCATAAAAAATTTTTTTCAATAAGCCAAAACTTCGCGAAGTATCGGTATATTGATCAAGGAACAGGAATTGTTGTGGCTGAGCAATACAAAACCTAAGAAGCCTTTGATGTAAATGAAGATATTGTTCCCGGATGGATCCGGTAGTCGGATATCCTTCTATCAAAGAGATAAAGAGTTGTTTTTTGATTTCAGCTTTCACTTCGGAAATCAAAGTACCCTTATCCTGGAAATATTGATAAATGGTACCCACGCCTATGGAAGCTCTTTCACAGATTCTTGCCATCGATGTGCCCTGAAATCCATTTTCTGCAATCAGCTCCAGCGTGGCCTTGATGATTTTATCGCGCTTGCTGTTCATATTCTATCTATCGTAAGATATAATTAGAAATCTTTTAAAATGGCTACACTCTATTAGCATAGCCATTTCCTGAATTCATTAGACAAGAGATCGCAATTTATAGCTATCGATTGATAGCATGTTTATTTTTGCAGGTAAAGAAAAAAAGATTTAAAAAATTAATTTTTTCGTTAAACAAATCGTTCTTTACTTAAATGGTAAGCTTCTCGGATCGGCCTTTTTATTGACAAATCGAACATATAATTATACAAATAAAAACAAATATAATCATATCTTAATCAGAAACAGGTAAAGAAAAAATGGGGTCAAGAAAAAAAGACCCGTCTTCTATAACGCGAGATCGATTGTTGAAGTCGGCCTTAAAAATCTTTAGTCAGAAAGGATTCGCTTTAGCCTCTATCCGTGAAATAGCAAAAGATTCCGGAACGACATTGCCATCAATTTATTATTACTTCGGAAGTAAGGAGGGACTATATCAAGAATTGATGCGGGTTCACTTTTCCATTCTTGATTCGGTGATAGAGAAGCAACCCAAAACGGGAAGTGTTCGTGAGAGAATTAAATCTCTTTTCATTTCGATTTATTGCATAATGATCAAAGATGTTGAATTTATCCGCCTGATGCGTATTATAACGTATGGACCTCCTCAATCTGCTCCCATATTTGACTTTGGATCATATCAACGAAGGCTCCTAGGATTTATAAAATCACTCATAATTGAAGGTGTGAGCAACGGTGAATTCCGCTCAGGAAATGCTGATGATATGACTTTGATCCTACGGGGCGCTTTACATGTGGCTGCAGAGGAACTCTGTTTCAGCGTTTCGGTGGAGTTTAATCAAAAAAGCCTGGAAAGAATTCTGGATATAATTTTTGATGGAATTTCAGCAGATAAGCAAACTTAGGGCCTGCAATTCCCTATTAAATTTTTTAAAGCAACGGCCAACGGTTGAAAACTGAAGGCAGGGCAGAAGCCGTCTATTCCTCACTTCCCAAGCATTGAGATACAGATCATTCAAATTAAAATCAGTTAACTTCCATACATGGCTTCTCTTCTGTTGATTAGACAAAATAAGGCCAACATTAAGAAATGTTAAGCTTGAACAGATAAAATAAATAGCTTTTTTATGTTGTCTTGCTTTAGAAAAGATTTTTATTAGGAATATTCACCAGTTTTTCTAAGAATTGTAATGCATTTCTTTCATGGGTTCCACTCCAGTAAATGCGTTTGCAGCCCGGACATCTGTTATAGTGGTCGCAGTTGGTAAAAACATAGGATGGCACCAGATTATAGACTTCTTCTTTCGGCACCGGGAACAACCTTTTGTTACACTTAAGACAAATACTGAATAATCTATCTTTCTCTATTTTTAAAGAGAACCTGGCAATCACTTCTTTGAGCTGCTCTCCTGTTTCCCTGCCTTCGATAATGTATATTTGGCCGGTGAACCGGCGCCAGAGCATGTCCAGCCTGCGAGTGAGAACAACTCTTTTTTCGCCATAAGCTTGATTCAGTATTTCCCTGTTAATAGTATGCGGGTAAACAACTGTATCATAGCCCATCAGCCGCAGCCATTTGGCCAATTTTCCAAGGGAACCGTCTGTAAGAAACTTATAATTTTCAGACATTAATTATGTTGGAGCTTTTGGTTGCTCAATAATGGGGGGAGGTTCGTTGGCGCGAAGTTCTTTGCGCAAATCACGAATGGTTTTGTTCAAGCGATTAATAGAACGGCTTAAACGAAATCGTTCAACGGCCCCGATAAAACCGGTTATAATTATCCCCAGTAAAAGAGCGATAAAGAAAAGTATATATAAGGGAACATACACTTCAAAAAATTTATAATATTTCAGATGAACGGGTGCGGCGTTTTCCAAAGAAAAAGTAACGATGAAAAAAGCAAAAATTATAAGTAAAATTAAAGATAAAATCTTCATGTATTAATCCTCCTGACGATATTTCTTAAAAAGAAGGGCAAGTTTTGCTGCTGTAGATATCATATCTTCAGGTATAACCCTCACATTACTTACAACACTTATAAAGTTTGTATCGCCTTCCCAACGCGGTATTACATGTAAGTGAAGATGTTCGTCAATACCCGCTCCGGCTGCTTTGCCGATATTTATGCCGATATTAAAGCCAGCCGGATTCATTGATTCTTTCAGTACTCTCACACTTATATCCAGGAAAGCGAAAATTTCGCTTCTTTCTTCAATCGTCAAGTCTTCAATTTGATCAATATGGCGAATGGGTATTACCATTAAATGGCCATTCGCATACGGATACCGGTTCATCATGACAAAACAATATTTTCCTTCATGAACCACATAATCATCGCATCTAATTGAATTTTTGCAAAAGACACAGCCTTCGGGCTTTTCGCCTTTGATATATTCTATCCGCCATGGCGCAAAAATTGTATCCATAAAAAATTCACTCACTAATATCCGGCAATACCGGGAAATCGAACAAAGATGAAATAAATCCTTATATAGTCTGCTAACAGGCTGTTGAAAAAGGCCCATCTGCTGCGTTACGCTACAAACCTCATCGCTCAACGTATTTCTATATATGCTTCGCGATTCGGTTTTTGCGATGCCTCACATCTGAACCTTTTTGAACAGTCTGCAAAAAAGGAGGTTTCAACACCTTGCTAAAGGTTAATTATCCTACCTGTTATATCTTTGTCAATTTCTAATATGCCGATTGTTCTATGCGCTGCAAAGCGTTTATCTGTCGGCGATCCGGGATTGAAAAAGAATACACCGTTTTTTTTATGGCAGGCCGGATGATGAGTATGTCCATAAACAATACAATCGAGTTTACCGGTTCTTGCCAATATTCTTTCCTCAATTCCGGAAGGCGAACCCCACCCATGAGCAACTCCAAACTTAAATCCCCGCATTTCAAAAAACAATTGCTCGGGCAATTTTTCTTTAACGGAAGGATAATCCATGTTGCCGCAGACCGCTTTAACTTCATGTCCGGCAAACATATCCAAAACACGCAGATCGACTAAATCTCCCGCATGGATAATGAAATCCACCCCGCTAAAATGCCCGGAGATGATTTTGCTTAATCTTTCATCATAACCGGGTAAATGAGTATCTGAAATAACACCTATTTTTATCTTTTTTATTTCCATGAACATAAATTATTAACGGCAAGGCTTAAAAAAAACAAGTTTTATTTGGGCCTCTCATCCTCAATAAAAAGCTTTTAATTTGACTTTATATAAAAGTAAAGTTACTATGTAGACCATGAATACTATTGAAAAAACTTTAGACAAAATTGCTGAAAACATCTTATACATGGATGAAGCTTCACTGGATAATCTCTGGGATAAATACAAGGAAAAAATGGAACAATTTTCCTTTACGCCACAGTGGGAGAAATCTGTCATAATTTTTTCCATTATAAACGCAGTCAGAGTTAAAAATGCCATTTTTAATGAACAGCTCTTCAAGCAACAGTCAGCTTCAGAAGCAAAGACACCCAAACGACCCAATGGCAAGCCGAACTTAAAACTGGTTAAATAATGGACAAAGATGCGGCTCTGGAAAGAATTAACCAGCTCAGAAGCGTTATAGAGTATCACAACAGGCTTTATTATCAGCAGGATAACCCGGAAATATCCGACAGTGAATATGACCGCCTGATGCAGGAGCTTCAGGAGCTCGAAAAACTTTATCCTGATGAAAATCTTGCCTCATCCCCGAGCCAGCGCATTGGCGCCGCACCTCTGGCTAAATTTGCATCCGTTAAGCATCTTTCCCCAATGCTCAGTCTGGCCAATGCCTTTTCGGAAGAAGAAATCATCGACTTTGATACCCGCGTTAAAAAACTGGCCGGTAGGGACAATATTTCATATGTCGTTGAACCAAAGGTGGATGGCCTGGCGATCAACCTTCTTTACGAAAACGGCCGGTTAGTTCGCGGCGCAACCCGCGGTGACGGCTTTACCGGTGAAGATGTAACTCAAAATTTAAAGACTATCTCTGCCCTGCCCCTGCAAATAAAAAAATCACCCTCTTTTCCAATACCAGATTTTGTTGAAATCCGCGGTGAAGTCTATATGGAAATTGAATATCTGCAGAAATTAAACCGCCGCCGTCTGGATGAAGGAGCAGAGCCATTTGCCAACCCACGCAACGCGGCTGCCGGCTCTATTCGCCAGCTTGATCCAAAGATAACCGCCCGCCGGCCTCTAAAAATTTTTCTTTATGCCGTAGGCACTGTGGAAGGCATTGCTTTTTCCAGGCATTGGGAAGTTTTGCAGGCTCTTCGGTCATGGGGATTTCCTGTTAATTCCCTAATCGAACAGGCAAATGACGTTAAAGAATGCATTCAATATTTCGAAAAAATGGGCGGTAAAAGGGAAAGCTTGCCGTATGAGATTGACGGCGTTGTTTTGAAGGTAAATGATCTTAATCTGCAATCTTATCTCGGCGCTGTTTCCCGGAATCCCCGCTGGGCGCTGGCCTGTAAATTCCCGCCCACTCAGGCAACAACCAGAGTCAAGGATATAATTGTTAATGTCGGCCGTACCGGCACTCTTACACCCGTAGCCATGATGGAGCCGGTGAATGTGGGGGGCGTTACCGTCAGCAGGGCAACGCTGCATAATGAAGATGAGGTATTGAGAAAAGATGTTCACATCGGCGACACCGTGATCATTCAACGGGCCGGAGATGTGATTCCGGAAGTCGTCAAAGTTGTGTTATCCAAAAGGACCGGTCAAGAAAAGGAATTTAAAATGCCGGTCAAGTGCCCGGAATGCGGTTCGGATGTAGTGCGTCTTGAAGGAGAGGCAGCCCATCGCTGCATCAATCTGGCCTGCCCTGCGCAAATCAAGGAAAAAATAAGGCATTTTGCTTCGCGCGGCGGACTCGACATTGAGGGATTGGGAGAAAAAATTTCCGCCCAGCTTTTCGAAGTCCGTCTGATTTCCGATCCTGCGGACCTTTATTATTTAACGGAAGAACAATTACTGGAATTGGAACGGCACGGAAAAAAATCAGCTCAAAACCTGATTGATGCCTTGCAGCGTTCCAAAAATCCGCCGCTGGACAGATTTATTTATGCACTGGGTATAAGAAATGTCGGAGAACACCTTGCTAAAATTTTGGCTAAAGAATTCGGCACAATAGAAAACTTAATGAAAGCCAAGGTTGAAGATTTGACGGCGATAAATGAAATAGGTCCGGAAATAGCCAAAAGTATAGTTCAGTTCTTTCATGAGCCCAGAAATATAATAGTCATGGAGAAATTCCACAAAGCCGGGGTAATCCCGCAAAAAGTTGAATCAGTAACAAAAGATTCTCCTTTGCAGGGAAAATCATTTGTCTTTACGGGAACATTGGAAAGTATGCCACGCAGTGAAGCAAAAGCAATTATCGAAGCTATGGGCGGCACTGTGCATTCTTCCACGACCGGTAAAACAACCTATGTTGTTGCCGGCAGTGAACCCGGTTCTAAACTGGATAAGGCCAGAGCATTAGGAATAACAATTCTGAGCGAGGAAGAATTTTTAAAACTAGTGGGCAAATAAATATTGATGCTCTAGCAAAGCCGGCTAAAGAAAACGAGTGATTATACATTATGAAGAGAGTCCACGTTTATATCAGCGGTATGGTTCAGGGAGTTTCATTTCGAGCAGCAACAAAGAGAGCGGCAGCCAATTTAAACATTAGCGGCTGGGTGCGTAATATGGAAGACGGCCGGGTGGAAGCCGTTCTTGAAGGAGCAGATGAGGATGTGGAAAGAATGATTGCCTGGTGCAAGGTTGGCCCGCGATTAGCCCAAGTGACAAAGGTTACTGCAAAAGAAGAGCATTATTCAGGTAGTTTTCGTGATTTCTCTATAAAATTCATGTAATTATCAGGAAATTATCTTTAGCCTTAATTATTCCGGTTTATTATAAAATTGGCAAGTTCTCCCTGATACTCAGGCTCCTGTATGCAGATTGTATATCTGGTTCCGCTGTTGAAATCTTGGTTAACATAGATAATTCACACTTATTTTAAGCATTGTAATTTATTGTTATTATTACTGTATTATTAAATTTTTACCTGTATTTTTTTCTTATACAAAACAAGCGCAATCAACCAGAATAAAAGAACATGTGCTAATGCAAATAACAGAGAACCATTATAATCCCCGGCTGCAGGCAAAAACCATTCATTGAAAATCCAATTATAGCCATTGACCACGGCTCCATCAGACTTTGTGATTTTTATCAGGTACAGCAGAATTTTTACCCAGATAATGGAAAGAATGTACACAAATAATGGATTCCAGCCAAATACCTGAAATGGCACACTCCACTTCCGATACCCTTTAACATCAATAACATAAAGACAAAGAGCAAGGACAACCATTGCCAAACCAGAGGTGTACAGTACAAACGAACTTGTCCAGAGATATTTATTAACCGGGAAAATCAATCCCCACGCCAGCCCGGTGATAATGGCCGCAATGCCCGCCAGGGTTAGTTTGTGAACCGCCTGTTTCAGGTTTGGTTGCGCTTGAATATAAGATCCGGTTAGATAACCCGAAAGCACGGTAACCACTGCAGGAAGCGTACTCAGCAATCCTTCGGGATCAAATGCAATTATCCCTCTGTGCCACATATTGCTCTCACCAATAATAGCAAGATCGATGAACCGGACCAGGTTATCTTCCAGTGAATAGGGCGATCCATTACCAAAGGCAGCAAGCAGAATCCAATAGCAAATCAAAATAAGCCACGAAATAAAGAAAAGCTTTGTCCTGTTCAGCCAAAGACAAAGAAAGGCGGCAATGCCATAGGTAATGGCGATTCGCTGCAATACACCCATGATGCGCAGATTGGTTAAATCTGCTTGAAAAGGAAAATAGTTAAGTAGGAGTCCGGTTAGAAATATCAATGAGACTCTTTTTAAAATTTTTTTTGTAATAGCGGGGGCCGGTTTATAATCCCATTTTATTTTAAGAAAAATACCGATGCATCTTAGAAAAGTTATTACGGGTGCAGTCTTTTTATTCCTGGAAGAACCGGGATTCCGGCCTTCAGGACAGTCTTTACCCGCAAAGGCACTGCTTGATTGTAAATTGAAATGATCAAACCGCCGGAAAGAATATGACATGGCAGCGCCCATGACAAAAAGAAAAAAAGGAAAGACCAGATCTGTCAGCGTGCAACCATGCCAGCTGGCATGCATCAAAGGAACATAAACAAAAGACCAGCTTCCGGGCGTGTTGACCAGAATCATTAGCGCTATGGTCATGCCGCGAAAAACGTCGAGAGATTGTAAACGATGTACTTGAATAACTGATCTCCTTATAATTTTAGATTTTCTCACGTATCCATTTAATACTTCTTGCCGCAATTTTCTCATAGACATCCTGCATAGTAAGGGAGAATCTCTTCGGCACATTAAACGAATGATCGCCGCCTTCGATAACCTCCAGTTCCGCCCGAGGCCCTAAACGTTTAAGAACAACATTTAAAATATCCAGATCGCACAGAGTGTCGCGGGTGCCCTCGAAGAAGAGCATGGGGCACGAAATCCGATATAAATGCGCATCTTTGAGCTTCTCCTTGTTTCCTGCAGGATGAAGCGGATAGCCAAGGAAGATGATTCCATCAGCGGTCAAACTTCCCTTGGCCAGCATTTCAGCGGCCACTCTGCCACCCATGGATTTACCCGCCACAATTATTTTTTGAAGAGAATAGCCCGATTGGTCCTTTACAAAATGAAGAACCTTTTGCCACGTTTTTTCAAGAAGAGGCTGTCTGTCCGGTGTTTTGCGCCCATGCTCCATATAAGGAAAATTGAATCTGACCGCAAGATATCCCGCCTGCGCCAGATGCTCGCAGAAGGAAACCAGCAAAGGGTTATTCATATCGTTTCCCGCACCATGAGCAACAATTACCGCCGTTCCTGATTCGAATCGATCCGGAATGAAAAGTATCGCCGATATGGATTCCTTTTCCGAAATTTCGATGGTGACTTGTTTAGATTGCATTGGCTATTCCTTAACTTTAGTGGACTTTGTGGACCACGTGGACGGTTGTTGCCTTGACCGTTTTTGAGAACGCACCCGGTAAAGGCGTTCGGTAAAGCCACCCTCGATTTCAAATACATGAGTCTGAGAGGCGAGCTGGCGGTCAAGTAAACTGCATGCCACCGACAATAGCACCAGCGCCGCGTTGGCTGCAATTTCCGTAAAGGTGGAGAACAATTTTTGTCCACTCTGTCCACTACGTCCACTTATTCCACAATCATGCACTTTTTTGATCCACACCGCCACATCATCGACAGTAACGCATCTGCGATCAATAAGTTCCTGCCTGCGATGATCGGCGCGATCCCAGAGCGGCAGACCGCGTTGACGCAGGAAATCTTCATAGTCAAGCCGCAACTCTTCCAGACTGGCCCGTGCTACGTTGGTTAGTTTAAGTTCCGTTTTTTTCGAAGTTCCCGATGCCTGGCTACCTTCGGCGATATTCTGCACCCCCGACCGCGCCGCTTGAACCATCTGATCATGAGTGCGGCTGCGTTTATCGATATAACGGTCGCAAAAACGTACCGTGACATCAAAAACAAGCTGAGCCACCTGAAAGCTTTTGAGTTTTCGGTAACCGCCATGAACAGGTATTAATTTTTCATCAATCACCATATTGTTGATCCTATGCCTTCCCGAATTTGGAAAGTTTCACCGAATAACAACAGTAAACGCATAGATTTTATTTTGCCTTCCCATGATCGCATCACGCAAAGTACATATTATTATCCATGAATCAACGCCGAATGATCAAGCTAAAATATTCTTATCCAGGAGTAGGAATTTTCTCCGGAAAATTGCTCAGATTTTTTACTCGTAAATCAGCGCAGAACCGATAGATTCACCTTCGTTTAACCTGTAGATTTAACATAACAAAAAATTTCTTTAAAAAGCTGAGGCTGGAACAATCAGTCTGATTGCTCCACATACTAACATCGCGCGCCTCCAGCGCTTTAAAATGCAGCGGCAGAGCAGCGTTATGTTAATAGATCAAGGCAAACCTGAAAAATAACCAAGCTCCGTAGGAGCGAAATATTAATAGCGGGAACACCGGGCAAATGCCCCCTGCAAAATAAATTTTGAAGGAGAATGCTTCATGAGTGCAATCATAACCAAAGATGGAACGCGAATTTATTACAAGGATTGGGGAAGTGGACAGCCTGTAGTTTTTAGTCATGGCTGGCCGCTGAGTTCGGATGCATGGGAAGACCAGATGTTCTTTCTGGCTTCCCAAGGATATCGATGCATCGCCCATGATCGCCGGGGCCATGGCCGGTCCAGCCAGCCCTGGAATGGCAACGACATGGATACATACGCCGATGATCTGGCAGAATTGGTAGATCAACTTCACATAAAGAACGCTATCCATGTCGGTCACTCGACAGGCGGCGGTGAAGTCGCACGCTATATCGGCCGCCACGGCACAGACCGCGTGGCGAAGGCTGTTTTGATTGGTTCGATTACGCCACTGATGCTGAAAACTCCCGCTAATCCGGACGGCCTGCCGAAAGAGGTTTTTGATGGTATCCGTGCCAATGTCCTTTCTGACCGCTCGAAGTTCTGGAAGGATCTCAGCATGCAATTTTACGGATACAACCGGCCGGGGGCAAAGGTTTCAGAAGGCGTGCGTGAATCATTCTGGCTGCAGGGAATGATGTGCGGCTTTCCCGGTGCTTACTTCTGTATAAAGGCGTTTTCGGAAACGGATCTCACCCCGGACCTGAAGAAGATGGACATTCCGACTTTATTCATCCACGGTGATGATGATCAGATTGTGCCGATCGCCGACTCGGCAATGCTCGCCGTTAAGCTGGTCAAGAATGGAACGATGAAAGTTTATAAAGGCGCTCCGCACGGTCTGTGCACTACACATAAAGATGAGGTAAACAAAGATTTACTTGAGTTCATCAAGGGGTAGAAATGCATCAACTTCCATCCGGATTGTCCTGGAGCAGCGATTTGAGCTCTTCATGCTATACTGTTCTTACACTCAAGTAATGTATTCCTCGGTTGAGGGCATTGAGATCAGACCTGAGACGCTCTTCTCTGTTTTTACTCAGTTATATCTTGTACTACGGACACGCTGCCGATGATCTTGCCTTCCAAAGTCATCACTTGTCATTTGTTATTGGAATCCGCCACCCACAATCCCGGCAGGGAATCGACAATGGCTTTGAGACGGCTGCGCTCTTTGTCAAGGTCTTTTATGAGCATGTTTTTTTCTTCCTCGATCCGCTTTCGTTCGGCTATTTCCGCCCGCAGAATCGCTGTACGTTCGCGCACCCTTTCCTCAAGCTTTTCCTTGGCTTCCCGCAATGCTTCTTCAGCCCGCTTGCGCTCGGTGATATCCAGAATCGTTCCGATGAAGTAAAACGGTTGACCGGCTTCATTATATACGACATGGCCTTTGGCATTACAGTACTTAAGAACCCCATCCCTGGTGACCAGCCTGACATCGAAATCCAGCGGTTCGCCTGTTTGCAGGCTATGCTCAAATAACTTATCATAAAAGGTAAGGTCATCCGGGTGAATGAATTTTCTTTTGGCCTTAAAACTAGGGACAAAATCCTTTTGCGTTACGCCGAAAATCCGGTAAGTCTCATCTGACCACCATACCTGATCGGTTTTCAAATTCCACTCCCAGCTTCCAATCATGCCCACCTGCTGGGCTTCATTCAATCTTTCCAAGAGCTTCTTTCGCTCTTCCTCAGCCTGCTTGCGGTTAGTAATTTCTGTTGCCGTCCCGAACCATTCACGGATCTCGCCATTCTTATTGAGTAAAGGCACAGCGCGGGAAAATACCCATCCGGCGCTGCCATCCGCCCGGCGGACCCGGTGTTCCAGTTCGAAAACGCTCTTGGTGCTGATGACCTTGTGAATGGCGGCAAGGATTTGCGGCTGGTCCTCGGAAAAAATATATTTATCCAACCATCCTCGGCTCGGTTCCGGCATATCGGCGAGAAACCCTCTGCTGTTGAGCCGGCGCATCTCGCTCCAGTCCGGGCTCATATGGTACAGCACATCCGAACTGGCCATTACCAGAGCCCGGAACTGTTCTTCTTTTTCCGCCAGGGCATCTTTGGCACGGTGAAGCCATGTAACATCCTGTATGGCTATTATAGATCCCGTAATTTTTCCCTCTGGGTCCCGCACGGGAGAGGCACTGTTCATGATGATTGCTCGACCTCCGTCAAAACGCTCGATTTCCATAAGCTGGCTGTAAATAGGCTTGCCTTTTTGGATAGCAATGATCGAGGCCCACTGGTCCAGATGAACAGGATCTCCTGTATCGACCCAGCAGGCTTTTTGGGAATGGTATCGGTCAATATTATAAATCGGAGTATCACCATCCCAGATCTGATCGAAAGCTTTGTTGGACTGGATAATTTTCCCGTCTGCATCCGTAATAGCCGTTCCAATTGGAAGCGTCTGCAACATGGCCTCCAAGCGGCCCTTCTCATGTTCAGCTTCAAGACGGGCCTTCTCCAGCTCGGCCGTTCGTTCGGCGACCCTCCTTTCCAGCAGGGCGTATGATTTCTGCAGCTCCCTTTCCGCCCGGTGTCTTGCCCTGTGTTCTTCCGCCTCAGCCAGGGCGCGCCGCACCGCGGGAACAAGCCGGCTCAGGCGGTGCTTGAGCACGTAATCCCGTGCGCCACTGGTAAGCACCTCGATGGCACGGTCTTCGGTTACGGCCCCGGTCACTAATATGAAAGGAACATGGGGACATATTTTTTTAGCCAGTATGAGGGCCTGAATGCCGCTGTAGGTAGGAAGATCGTAATCGGAAAGGATAAGATTGGGTGCGAATCCTCTCAGGGCCTGCTCGAAAGTCTCTTCCGTTTCGACCCGCTTCAGAATGAAGGATATTTCCGCTTCCCTCAGTTCGAAGTCGATCAGCTCTGCATCGACGGGATTGTCTTCCAGCAACAGGATGCGGATCTCCTTTTGCCGGTTTTCCGATTCTTTAAAGTTATTTATTCTGAGGGCCTTCCCATTCATGGACATCCTTTTTTGAACAGTTTAGAAAACCATGCCCTTATAAGAAGAGCAACAATAAATTAAATTTTATCATCAATTTTCCATGAAAGACAACGTCGTCATACGTACCAACAAACTAAATTTCTCTCAGTCTTTGGATGATTTTCAGGAATTCCGGGCTATGTTTCTTTTTAAGATCATTCCCAAAAGGAACATAGATTAATAGGCTCTATCCATCGCTATTCATCAGCTTACCGGAAGTGAGAAATAGAAGGCAGCGCCCTTTCCAACTTCTCCTTCCGCCCAAATCCGGCCACTATGCCTATGGATAATTCGCTGGACGATTGCAAGCCCGACCCCCGTGCCTTCGTATTCGCTTTCAGCATGGAGCCGCTGGAAAACGCCGAAAAGCTTGTCATAATATTTCATATCGAAGCCGGTTCCATTATCTCTGACATAGTAAATGTTTTCTTTGGCCTTCGCCTCTTCCCCCACTTCGATTATTGCCTTTTTACGGTGCCTCGTGAATTTAACGGCATTGGCCAGAAGATTGGAAAGAACCTGCCGTACAAGGGCCTCATCTCCAACAGCACCTGGAAGCTCAACCATCTTCAATTCCATGTTCCGGTCCGGGTTGGCCGAAACCTGTTCCTTCCAGATTTCTTTCACGAGACGGTCCATATCGATTCGATTCTTTGCAAGGGGCGCCCGGCTGGACCTCGACAAATAGAGCAGATCGGTAATCAGCCGGTCCATCTTTACGGCATTCTCCCGAATAACCTGAATTCTCCGACTCGTTTCCTGATCAAGATTCTGCTCACTTTTCAGAAGCATCCGGGAAAAACCATCGATCGCCCGCAGGGGCGCTCTCAGATCGTGGGACACAGAGTAGCTGAAGCTCTCAAGCTCTCTGTTGGCATCCTCCAGTTGCATACTGTGCAATTTCGATTCCTGCTCGGCCTGCTTCAGATCGTTGATATCGGTGGTCGTCCCGATCCATTTTATAACCTTCCCCTCATCATCCTTGATAGGAACACCCCTGCTTAATTTCCAGCGGTATGATCCATCCCTTTGCTTGAATCGATGCTCGACTTGATTCAATGTTCCGTATGTAATTGCTTTCTGCCGGGCAATCTCACTCGCCGCAATGTCTTCCGGATGGACGACGGCATGCCAATCCCAGTATCCTGAATCTTGCAGAATCAAGTCAGGAAATTCTTCCCGACGTTTATTGAGATAATAGGTCCGGCCTTCGGGGGTAGATATCCAGATAAGCTGGGGCATGGCATCGGCAATCTCCCGTAGATCCTTTTCGCTTCTTTTCAAAGCTTCTTCAGCCATTTTGATCGCAGTCATATTGACTGTTGTCTGGCCTACGCCGATAACTTTTCCTTTCTCATCATGAACAGGCTCCCAGTAGACATCAAGGAAGATCCGACCGCCCGGCCTGTTGAACCACATCTGTTCCCGAAGCTCGATATCTTCATCCAGTACTCGTTTTTTTAGTGCCGTAATATGCGTTGCCTCTTCCGGCGTAAAAATTTCATTGTCTCGCTTACCGACGATTACCTCCAGAAGCGCATTCCTCTGATTGTAAACCCAGGTGTACCGGAGATCGCGATCCTGAATGGCAACCGATACCGGCGCATTCCTCAAAGCCAGGCGGAAATGTGCCTCAGTTTCCCTCAGTGCTTTTTCCGTTCTTTTGATTTCCGTAATGTCGGAAAAATGCCAGAATCGACCATAATTTTTGCCGTTGACAGCGATGGGAATGTAATCCCGAAGGCTGGTTCTCCCGTGGGACATAGCGACCTCTTCGCCTCTCACGGGCTGTCCATGACTGATGATTTCCCGTATGCGAGCGATGGCTTCATCTGATTTCGGATAATTGTCTCTGATTTTGGAGAGCATCTCTTCCGCAGTCAGATCATTCAACTCATCAGGCGATTCTTTTAAATGAAACATTTCGCTAAAGGCCTGATTGGCGAATTCGATCACCCCTTCATTTGTTACAAGCAAAACGGCACCGAACATGTTGGACAGAACGCTATAAAAGCGCTGCATAACTATCTTGACGTTCTCTGCTTCCAGCTTTTTCTCTGTGATATCCTCGGTCAGGATAGCTATTGAATTCCTCATCGGAACAACGGCCAGCCGCAACCATGTCGGGGCAAGAGTCTCACCCTTGCGCATCTCTTCAATGACGACCGGCTTGCCGGTTTCAGCAACCTCAACATAGGTTTCGAAGATACGGGTTCCCCGAATGCCGGGAAACAGGTTAAGCAGGCGTTTTCCAATAACCGCGTCGGGATCGGTCCCATTCAGGCGGGCAATGGCTGCATTTTCATAAAGCCAGATGAAGTCGACGATAAGCCCTTTTTTGTCGCGCACGGGTTCGAGGATGGTAAAGCCATCCGGAGACATATCCTGGGCAACACGGAACCGCGCCTCGCTTTCCCGCAGTGACTCCTCGGCCCGCTTAAGTTCGGTGATGTCTTGTCCAATGCCAAGATTCCCTACGATATTTCCGTGAGAATCTCTGATCCCCTTGTTTCTCCATGAAATCCAGACCCGTTCTCCATTTTTCCGAATATTCTGATTGATGTTTTCGATGTAATCATCAGGATTTCTCCGAATTGCATCGGCCATTTCTTGCAGATTCCGTCCAGTGCATTCGGAAGGAGGGATAAGGGTCATCATGTTCATGCCAATGTATTCTTCCCGGGCATAACCGAAGAATTTTTGCGCAAAATCATTCACGAAGGTCAATATGCCATTTTGATCCATTTTTATGATTATGCTGTTCGCGTTCTCGACAAGCTCCCTGTAGTTGGTCTCGCTTACCCGGAGCGCTTCTTCCATCTCCTTCCGGGCCGCTATCTCGGCTTCCAGTTCCGCAGTCCTTGCCTTCACTTTCTCTTCCAGCGTCTTGTGGGCTTCACGTAGGTCGATCTCCGCCTGCCGCCGCACCCGGTGTTCCTCCGCTTCCGCAAGGGCTCTTCGGACGGCGGGCACCAGCCGCTGTTGGAGCCGGTTCTTCAGGACGTAATCCTTTGCACCCTGGGTGAGGATTTCTATGGCACGGTCTTCAGTCACAGCGCCTGTTACGAGAATGAAAGGTGTATCGGGACGCCTTTTTTTCGCCTCAGCAAGCGCCAAGGCACCGTTGTATGTGGGAAGGTCATAGTCGGAAAGGATGAGATCGGGTGCAAATTCTGTGAGGGCCTGCTCGAAAACTTCTTCCTTATCGACTCTCTTCAGGGAGAAGGATAGTTCCGCCTCCCTCAGCTCATACTCGATTAGCTCGGCATCGACCGGATTGTCTTCCAGCAACAAAATACGTATCTCCTTTTGCCGGTTTTCAGGTTCTTTGAAATTTTCTATTCTGAGAGCTTTCCCCTTCATGGATGGCCTCTTTTGAACAGTTTTTTTGAAAAAAACCTCCTCTTATGAGTTTAGCAGCGGCAAGCTAAATTGTATCTGCAATTTTTCCCGAAAGTCAACGCTGGTTTACATGCGCAATAAATTAAATTTTCTCAGTCTTTGGATGATTTCAGGCATTCCGGATCATTCATGGAACGTCCCATGGGCAATCCAACCGATTAGTTGGTGAACGTCGCATTGAACCTTTCAAATCATAATTCATGCCATTACAACTTATAAAGGGAGCAAGCTTGACAATTAACGGCTTCGGATTGAACCGGGAACGATCCATCAAAACATAATTAACCCATTTTCATTATTCGTTTTAACCGGTGGGGTCATGGATGACTTTGTAAAAATATGCCAAGGAAATTGTTATGATAATTATGTGCTTCGCCGTGATGAAATGACCGCGAACAAGCTGTATGGCGCCGTTGCCGCATACGCGATGATCGCTATTTTAAAATTTCCAGATCAGGTTAAGCGCAAAAAAGTTGAAGTTTGAATTCTTATAATCGCCGGACAACCTGTCTGCCAAGCGAGTCTGGTTAATGGACATATCCCCTCTCCATAAAAACTCATATGATGCCCCAAGTATAAGATTCGGATTAATGGCATACTGGCACCCCAGGCCGAAACGCCAGGACTCTCCCGTGGGAAGGATCACGCTGCGCTTATCATCATCGACGGCAGAGCTGTCATAGGCGACACCACCGGAGAAGGTCCATACCGGCGACTAACGGTACTGGACACCCAGAGAAATATGCCAGGTGTCGTTGTAGTCAGGGTTTTCAATGAAGGCATGATAATTTCTTACTCCTTATTCTTCACTATCTCAACTCGTCACACCTCGATCCTGGATAAATAACCCGGCAGCTACTTGATTCTTACAAACTCGATGTTAAAGGTTTGTTTCTCCATTACCTGGAAGTAAGTACCTTCAACCGGTCAGTTGCCTTATCGTATTGCAGGTCGTAGGTCGAATCAGGGTAGTTGACATCGCGCAGTTTCACAAATGCGGTGGTCCTACCTTCTTTTCGGCTTACTTCCGCACGAAAAAAAGCAGATTTGCCAATCAAACGAGAGTGAACGCAAAAAATATCCCAGATGGTATAGTCCCCTGGCAAAGTGCAAGTAATTAATATTAGAGAATAATTTGGAATAAAGTGATGATATTGGTGCATATGGACAAAGAAAAGCTCTCAACATGTTGCAGATTTGCAAAATATTGAGGATTTGAGTAACGCACTGCACTTCTGACTGCTCAGAAAGAAGCCCCTACAACATGCACCCACCCAAAATGCCGGGTTATGATTGTTTTCGACTGAAGGCGACCTTGTTGTTTCAGCATTAAGAGGACATCGGCGCGAAAAAAAAGAGCACCAGCGTTAACCATTCATGTGGAACCGTGTGATGAAATTTATAATGAGGATTGCCTGAATGGGTGTTTGCTTTAGGAAAAGGGAGCAAAACAGAGTCAAGCACTTTAAATTTTCATTTGGGAAAATATGCAAATTTTTTATCAGGTTATCTCCTCCTGTAAGCATTATTTATAGATCATTTTTTTAAGGCTGTTCATCAGTTTACCGGAAGCGAGAAATAGAAGGTGGCTCCCTTTCCGACCTCCCCTTCCGCCCAGACCCGGCCGCCGTGCCTATGGATAATTCGCTGGACGATTGCGAGCCCGACCCCGGTACCTTCGTATTCGCTTTCAGAGTGAAGCCGCTGGAAAACGCCGAAGAGCTTGTCATAATACTTCATATCGAAGCCGGTTCCGTTATCCCGGACATAATAAATGCTCTCTTTGCCCTTCACTTCTCCTCCAACTTCGATTACCGCCTTTTTACGGTGTCTCGTGAATTTGACGGCATTGGCCAGAAGATTGGACAAAACCTGCCCGATCAGCAAAGGATCGCCCTGTGCTCCGGGAAGATCTTCCATCCTCAATTCCAGTTTCCTATCAGGGTTGATAATGAGCTGTTCCTGCCAGACATCTTTCACTACCTGGCCCATATTGATTTTTTTAAAGGAAACGGAGACGCGGCCGGACCTGGAAAAGCTGAGAATGTCATTGATCAGCCGGTCCATCTTTACGGCATTCTCCCGAATGACCTGAATCCTCCGATTCGTTTCATGATCAAGAGCCTGCTCGCTTTTCAGGAGCATCCGGGAAAAACCATTAATCGCCCGCAGGGGCGCTCGAAGATCGTGGGATACGGAATAGCTGAAGCTTTCAAGTTCCTTGTTGGCGTCCTCCATTTGCAAACTGCGCCATTTCGATTCCTGCTCGGCCTGCTTCAGGTCGTGAATATCAGTGGTTGTCCCGATCCATTTTATAAGCTTCCCCTCATCATCCCTGATAGGAACGCCGCGGCTTAAATTCCAGCGGAACGATCCATCTCTGTGCTTGAGACGATGCTCGATTTGATTCTCTGCGCCGGATTCAATCGCTTTTCGCCAGATATCCAGAGTCGCCGCAATATCTTCCGGATGGATGACGGCATGCCAGTCCCAGTATCCCGAATCTTGCCGGATCAAGTCAGGAAATTCATCCCGGCGTTTATTGAAATAATAAATCAGGCCTTCGGGAGTAGAGGTCCAGACAAGTTGGGGCATGGCGTCGGCCATCTCCCGTAATTGCTCTTCGCTTCTTTTCAAGGCATCTTCAGCCATTTTGACCGCAGTCAGATTGACTGTTGTCGAGCCTACACCGATAACGTTTCCTTTCTCATCATGAACAGGCTCCCAGTAGACATCGAGGAAGATCCGGCCGCTCGGTCTGTTGAACCACATCTGTTCCCGAAGCTCGATATCTTCAGCCAGTACTCTTTTCTTGAATGCCGTGATATGCGCCGCCTCTTCCGGCGTGAAAATTTCATCGTCTCGCTTGCCGATGATCTCCTCCAGAAACGAAGTCCTCTGATTGTAAGCCCAGATGTACCGGAGATCACGATCCTGAACGGCAACCGATACCGGCGCATTCCTCAGAGCCAGGCGGAAATGTTCATCAGTTTCCCTCAGTGCTATTTCCACTCTTTTGAGTTCCGTAATGTCAAAGAAATACCAGAACCGGCCATAATTTTTTCCATTTACAGCGATGTGGATGTAATCCCGAAGGCAAGTCCTCCCATCAGACATGGCGACTTCCTCGCCTCTCACGGGCCGTCCATGACTAATGATTTCTTGTATACGAGCGATGGCTTTATCCGGTTTCATATAATTATTTCTGATTTTGGAGAGCATCTCTTCCGCAGTCAAACCATTCAATTCTTCAGGTGATTCTTTCAAATGAAACATTTCGCAAAAGGCCTTGTTGGCAAATTCGACCACCCCTTCATTTGTTACAAGCAAAACCGCACAGAACATGTTGGACAGAACGTTATAAAAGCGCTGCATAACAATCTGAAGGTTTTCTTCCGCCAGTTTTTTTTCTGTGATATCCTCGGACAGGATGGCTATAGAATCCCGCATAGGAACAACGGCCAGCCGGAACCATTTCGGGGCGACCATCTCTCCCTCATACATCTCTTCAACGATAGCCGGCGTGCCGGTTTCGGCAACCTTAACATAGGTTTCGAAAATACGGGTCCCACGGTAGCCGGGGAAGAGGTCCAGCAAACGTCTTCCAATAATCTCGCCGGGATTGGTTCCGTTCAGGCGGGCAATGGCTAGATTTTCATAAAGCCAGATAAAGTCGACAACACGCCCTTTTTTATCGCGCACCGGTTCGAGGATGGTGAAGCCATCCGGAGAAAGCTCTTGCGCCACCCGGAAGCGCTGCTCGCTCTCCCTCAGCGCCTGCTCCGCCCGCTTGCGTTCGGTAATATCCACCAGAGTAACAAGAATCACATTTTCATCTTTTACGTTCAGGACCTGTGCCGACAGTTGTGCCATAAAGCGTTCGCCCGACTTTTTTCGGAACTCCTGCTCCCATCCATCAACAGAACCTTTCTCCCTCAGCTCTTGAACGAAACGAGCTGCGTCTTCGGACGTAGGCCACATGTTCATCTCCCTGGCAGAATGGCCAATTGCCTCATCCCGGCTATATCCGTTCAGAGCTACCCAGGTATTATTTACTTCCAGGAAGAGCCCATCCTCTAAACGGGTCAGGGCAATGGCAGCGGGATTATTGGCAAAAGCGCGGGAGAACTTTTCCTCACTCTTACTCAATGCTTCCTCGGCCTTCTTACGCTCCGCTATCTCTTGTTGCAATTCGGCTGTACGTTCCTGGACACGAGACTCCAAATCCTTTAAGAGCAGGTCTCTTTCCGCCTCAGCTGCTATGCGCTTTTTGTGCTCTTCCGCCTCTTCCAAGACCCGCTCAACAGCCGGGATCAGTCTTGAGAGCTTATGCTTAAGAACATAGTCTCTCGCCCCGCTGGTAAGGACCTCAATAGCCCGGTCTTCCGTTACTGCGCCTGTTACGAGGATGAATGGGATTTCAGGATGCTTCTTTCTTGCATAGGCAAGAGCCTGGATGCCGCTGTAGGTAGGAAGATCGTAATCGGAAAGGATGAGATCAGGCGCGAATTCTCCGAGGGCCTGCTCGAAGGTTTCTTCCGTTTCAACCCGTTTCAGGGTGAAGGAGAGTTCCGCATCGCTCAGTTCGTACTCGATCAGCTCGGCATCGACCGGATTGTCTTCCAGCAACAGGATGCGGATCTCCTTTTGCTGGTTTTCGGGTTCTTTGAAGTTTTCTATTTTGAGGGGATTCCCTTTCATGGACAGCCTTTTTTTAACAGTTTTTTAAAAAAAACATGCCCCTTATGAGAGGAGCAGTAATATAAATTGTATCTTCAATTTTCCCCGAAAGTCAACACCGGTTCATATATTAAACGAATTAAATTTTCTCAGCCTTTGGATGATTCTCAGTCATTCCGGGCTGTACCGATGTTTTTTAGAGATCATTCCTGCATGGGAAACATCATTGCGGAACATTGGCCGAAAAGCCCAAAGCGAAATTCATCCCCTTCTTCTATGCAGCCGGCGATATAAACTCGTTCCGCCTGGCCGTACCCGATCTCAGGAACATTCTTTCCAGCATCAGTCAGAACCGTATGTACCTGTGATTGCGCACGTGTACCGTCAGGAAAACGTCGAATGCATCCATGTGGCCGACGTTGATTTCGCATTGTCGATCAGTCAGGTACCGGCCAGATCCTTGCCCGAATGTTGTTAGGCAAAGCGGCAGTGTCACTTGACAAGGGCTGAAGTATCACTGGTGGCTTCGCCGGAACTGGTTGTGACGCAAGTTTATGAGTTCCAGCAAGTCTACGACTAATCATCTTTTTGGTTGTTTTGAGATCATTGAGGTTTGAAGGTTAATCCCCTGTACGAGGAATCTGATCGAAGGCCTTACCGAAAAGCAGAGCCGTCTTGGCAGTAACAGGCCCTTTCCATTTAATGATATGAGATATTCACATAGCGGAAAGCCCGATGCATATGCTATTTTTAGTGTAGTGCGGCCAGCGAGATATACCTGCCTGTCCTGATTTATAAGATTAGTTCAGAAATTTATACCTGATTCAAATAAGCCTTTTCCTTAAGGCAAAATAAGGATGACTTTATCATCATCATGATTTAAATATTTTTACCGGTTTTAAAGGAAAGCATTGGACAGCGTGCTTTCACATAAAGAAGATTACGTGAATGATAGGTTAAAAATATGCTCCAAAATATTGATTATTTTAAAGGAATAACAAACAAATATTACGAATTAAAAGAACTGTTTTCTCTTGTTATTGGACGACAATCGGAAGATCGGTATAATTCGGCTATTGCGGATTCTCTATTAGGAGAATTAGAAAATATAGATTTAGATGATGTACATGCGTTCTTTCTACAAAATAAATTTGTCACTGAGCTTATAAAATTGAAATATGACCTCAATTTCCTTTACCAGCAACCAGTTATATTGCTGCTTTATTATATGGCTGAAAAAACACCAAATAAATTAAAAATCTTATGGCCATTGACTCCGGAAGAAATTGATCCTGTATTTGTCGATCTGAGCATAAAAGACTATTAAATTCTTATTGCTTTTGGCCGGAGCTGATCTACTGACGGTTCACATCCTCTGAGAACTTTTTTTGTTTATTCGTTGCGCATTCTTCATCCATTAAAAATTAATATATGAAGTGGTTTTATCATGCCTTTATCTTTCAATCCTTCTCATTGCCCTCACGATGACATGCATGTTTTGCGGGCGTACTAAACGCGCGACTTCCTGTCCGTCCTTCAGAAACAGCAAGGTGGGCCACAATTTGACCCCAAAGGAGCGCCCAAGCGGCCGACCACGGCCATCTTCAATCTTGATATGTGCGATGTTCGGATGCGTCGCGAATGCCTGCGCGATGAGTGGTTGCGCATCTTCACAATAACCGCACCAATTCGTGCCAAATTCCAGAACCGTGGGCCCGCGAAGCGCGTCGATATCGTCACGGGTCGGTTCGATTTTTACAAAAACATTGCTGAAGCCCATTCGTGCTCCTTTTTTCCGAAACAGTATTGGTGATGTGTTTAGATTTCATTTACAAATCCTCACGGTCTCGAGGATACCAAAGTCTCGCTGCTTTTCTCACCTTCTTACAGCAGGCATTGATAAAATCGCGGTTCTCGATATTCATTTTCATAAAGACCCTTCAATAGCGCGAGCAGAGCATCCTACTTTCAAATTGTTTGCATACAGCGCTTTATCTGTCAAGTTTTCGCCGGCATTTTTATAGTTTCGTTTTTATGTCTGGAATGGACAAGGAAGAACTGGTTGCAAGTGGTGGCAATGATTAGGGAGAAATAATCAGATTAATACTGCACGTCTATCCTGACAGACGCCAAATCAATCCGCGCCTTCCAACCTTCTCCTTGGCCCGGATGTGGGCAAGTTCGCTTGGGCGTCATGATTAAGCTGAGCCCTGGTTTTAAATCCGCCAATTTTAGAAGTAAAACCGACATTATGCAATTAGTGGCCATCTCCAATTCTGCCTAAGATTACAAATAGTTATTAATCACACTGAAAAAAATTATAAAAAATAAATCTGTCCGTGCCGTTAGTATTAAACTTTGTAATGGATCGATTTTTAGCACATTTTGCAATAAATGGCTCGCTCGACTTGAGATGTATGACAACGTTATACTTGCCCGTTTACTTCTTTTTTAATTGCAGTGGAAGTTCTCTTTTGTCTAACATTGGCAGAGACAGGAATGACAAGGCTTGGTTCGACCGCCCGCTAAATTTGACATACATTGTTAAATATTGTATGAGTTGTCTCCGACAAGGAAATAATTACTAAAGTACTCGTCGTTTCTTTTTTTTCTTTAATAACCTGTTCCATCTCGCTTTGACTCGGCAGTACTTAATCATATTCAAACTGTTACTATAATCGTGAAGGAGGAATTTTGAAGAAGATTTACGTCGTGTCTCTAACTTTCATTGTAATTACAATATTGAGCTGCTTCTATTTTTTCGGTGATAATACCCGGGAAAAAAATTACTTGCCTGAGATAAAGGCATCCAAATATCGCGAACATAAGGAAATAACCGGCGATATAAAAAAAGGGGACACCCTTTCAGGCATCTTCAGGAAGTATAAACTCAAAGCGGAAGACCTTTTCAAAATAAGAGAAGCTTCAGCCAGTCTGCATAAAGTACGAAATTTATTACCTGGCCAACCCTACAAAATAGTTCTTGATGACAATAATCAGATTAATTCATTCAGTTATTGGATTGACGATGATACCGTTCTTAACATAACGAATACTGACGAAGGTTTTTGCGCCAAAAAGACCGTTATTCAATATGAAGAAAGGATTGAATACATAGGTGGCGTAATTAAGGATAATCTTGTTTCTTCCATCGGAGAGGAAAACGGCGGCTTACCGATGGCTCTTGAATTATCGGATATTTTTGCCTGGGATATTGATTTTCTGACCGATACCAGAAACAACGACACCTACAAAGTTATTGTAAAGGGTCTTTACCTGGATGGAAAACTAAAAAAATACGGTGACATAATTGCTGCGGAAATAGTAAACAACGGGCGGGCCATTCGGGCTTATCGATACATTATAGACGGAAAAACCGATTATTATGATGAAGAAGGAAGATCTTTGAAGAAGGTCTTTCTGAAGGCTCCGTTAACATTCAGGCGGATAAGTTCCTTTTTCTCCGGTTCGAGACAGCATCCGATACTGAAAATCCATCGCCATCATTACGGCATTGACTACGCTGCTCCGACCGGTACGCCTGTTTCCGCGTCCGGCGACGGCAAAATTATATTTTCCGGCTGTAATGGACAGTTCGGAAATCTCGTGGTCGTTAAACACCGCAACAATTTTAAAACCTACTATGGACACTTATCAACGATCGCTAAAGACATTCGGAAGGGAACAAATGTCGAGCAGGGGCAGTTGATAGGAAATGTGGGAGCAACCGGTTTGGCAACAGGTCCTCATCTGCATTATGAAATGCGCGTCGATAATAAGCCTGTAAACCCGCTTTCCGTAAAAACCCTCAGAGGGGGAACCATACCTGGAAAAATGATGGCAAAATTCGAACTGTTCAAAGATAAAGTCGATATCCGGCTTGCTTCCAATGAGTTTGGAACTTTAGCTTTGGCCAAGAACGAAACTCTCTCTTGCCGGTAAATTTTACGCCTTCAATTCCATGGTGTCACAATACGTCTACGCCGGCAGGGAGAACTTCGTAGTGCGGGAAAATCACCGCCCTCTACAAGTTTTCTGAAAAAAACCGCCCGTTCGCCGCAATACTTCACCAGTTCGTATGTCGGCGCTATTGGCCTGGGGGCAGCCCTCGCCATTGTTGGCGTTTTTCATCGACTTCACAAGGCAGAACCGAAGAATTCTTCGGTTCTGCCTTGAAGATACGATTTTCAGCATAGAAAATTACTTACATGGACATAACTTGTCCGGCAAGAACATCGAAGATTAAGAATCCAGATACAAAGCCGTTTATGCTTATAATCGCAGCGACGCTTTTGACCGGCGCGATCTCCGCTCAACGCTTCCAGGCGGCTCGTTTACCTGCATTCCTCAATCGCTTCCTTAAACCCGGCTATGGAATTTATGATCGTTGCATCATCGACGCAGTAGGCGATGCGGAAGTAGCCGGGGCTGCCGAAGGCGCTGCCGGGGACGGCCAGGATATTTTTCTTCAAGAGCATCTGGACAAAGGCTACGTCATCGGGAATCGGGCTTTGCGGGAATAGATAAAACGCGCCGAGCGGCTTTTCAAATTTATAACCGGCCTCGGATAGCCCGGCGCAGAGCAGATCCCGTTTTCTCTTGTAAACTTCAACATCAACTTTAACATCCTGCAATCGGGCAATAATCCGTTGCATGAGCGACGGCGCATTCACGAAACCGGAAATCCGTGTACATAAGATTAAGGCGGCGATCAATTCGGCGGCTTCTTCAATTTCCGGGTTGACGGCGATATAGCCGATTCTTTCTCCGGGCAGCGACAATGTTTTCGAATAGGAATAAGCAATAATACTGTTTTTATATGTTTTAAAGGTACAAGGCACTGCGACATCGTCATAGACTATTTCCCGGTAAGGTTCATCGGCAATAAGGTAGATGGTGGTTTTCAGTTCATTGCTTTTTTTCGTGAGCATTAATGATAACTCGGCAATGTTCTTTTCACTGTATACTTTTCCTGTCGGGTTGTTCGGTGAATTGATTATGAGAGCTTTGGTTTTTTCATTAACCGCTCTCTCCATAGCTTCCACGTCAAGCGAAAAGTCTTCTTTTGTTTTCACTCTTTTCAGAACGCCGCCGTAGTTTTCAACGTAGGGCGTGTATTCCATAAAGAAAGGCACCGGAACGATAACTTCATCCTGTGGATCAAGGATTGATTTTAGAATCACGTTTAACGCGCCGCCGGCGCCGCAGGACATAACCAAATTATCGGCATTGAGCTTAAGGCCGTATGTTTTATTCATCTTGTCGGCGATGGCCTGCCTTGTTTCGGGATATCCGGCATTGGGCATATATCCATGTTTGTAGGGAATAACTTCTTGAGCCAGTTTCACCAGTTCTCTTTCGAACTCCTTGGGTGGATCAACATTCGGATTGCCGAGACTGAAATCATATACTTTATCAGCGCCGAATTTCTTTTTAAGGATGGCGCCTTGTTCGAACATTTTTCGGATCATGGATGAATTGGAACCAGCTGCTTTAATTTTTTTGGAAACAGACATTATAAAACCTCTTCAATTTTTCTTTAGTAATTTTTTACGATATATTCATTGATCTCGCTGAAGCTGTCAAAAGGCAGGCAGGGAGTTCCTTCCTTCTCACAGCGTTGATATAAAAGCTTTTTGGCAAATACCAGATCGGCATATTTGGACGGGCAGAAATCGGAATAACCGTCTCCGATATAAATAATCTTGTCATAAATCAGGCGATAGGAATCCAGAATGCGGCTCTTGCACGTCCCGCAACGGCCGCAAAAATCATTGCGCTCGGGAAACTCGACGGAAAAAGATTCATTCTCGCCGAATAAGGCCCGGTTCGAATAATATTCAATTTCCTGAAGATTGTATTTCTCCAGAACTGCATTGATGTAGAAGTCGAATCCGTCGGAGACGATTTTTATATCGATTTTCTTATCCCGGCATATAGAACAAAATTCAAGGAAATAAGGATCGAGCCTTTCAATTTCCAAAACGTGCTCAAGCATTTTTTCCTGGCTGCCCTTGAGCCTTTGGGCGATTTTCTTATAAGCAATACGGGAGCCGATTTTTCCTTTGGCAAATTCCTTCTCGATATCGGCCAGGCTTTCTGTCACAAACTTAAAGATAAATTGACTGCCCAGGTCAACCGTGGTTATCGTGCCGTCAAAATCGGTAATGATTAAAATTTTCGGGGATCGGAGAGCCATGATTGAATCTAATTATTTTTGCTTTCTTAAGATTGATACCAAGTCACTTTTTGAAACTTTTGCCAAATGCTCTTTTTATCATTTGTGAACGTAGGGGCAGACCTGGGTGTCTGCCCAAATCAGTGGGAACACGCAGATTCGCCCATATCCATGAGGAGCAATACAACCTGGCAATTACTAACGTTTGCCGCGTCTTAACAACACAAATATTCCCAATAAAACCAGTATTGCCGGCAATGTATACTGGGAATATTTGGAAAGCTGAAAGCCGTAGAATTCATTGGCCAAAAAAAATGCACCGGCCGCAGTTATCAGCCAGCCTGACAAATTTTTAAATCCTTGAATAATAGTGCCGATTCCGACCACAATAATCAGTACCGGCCATGTTTTTCCCAAAGGGTACATTCCTGCTTTGCTCAGATATATCAGTACTCCGAGAGTAATCAGGAGTATGCCTCCGGGAAGAATACTGTGTTTTTCACTTGCCATAAAACCTGCTTAGCTCCTGTTCAATTACAAGGCGGTCAGATTTTTATCCGCCGCCTTTTTTTCTTATTCCATTTCCAAATCAAGCGCTACCTTTGTTGACCTTTCGACATACTCAGGGCAGGCTGAGAGTAGGCTACAATTAAGATAGTTATTTATGGTGAGCTTGTTCGAACCACGCCTCTTCGCCTCCTCCTCGCCGCCGCGGTATCATCTATGGTTTGGAAACGGAATCATTTATCCTTTTCCGCCAACTTTAAAAATGGTTTGAACAAGTCAATCGGAATGGGGAAAACGGTTGTGGAATTGTTTTCCGATGCGATCTGGTTGAGCGTCTGCAAATAACGCAGTTGCAGCGACATCGGCTGGGTTTCCATCAATCCCGCGGCTTCAATTAGCTTTTCCGCCGCCTGGAATTCGCCTTCAGCATTGATGACTTTGGCTCTTCTTTCTCTTTCCGCTTCGGCCTGCTTGGCCATCGAGCGTTTCATCTCTTCCGGCAAATCGATGTGTTTTACTTCCACCAAAGATACTTTAATGCCCCACGGCTCGGTGCTGCGGTCCAGAATGGCCTGTAAATGCATGTTGATCTTTTCGCGCTCGGAAAGGATTTCATCCAATTCCATTTGTCCGCAAACACTGCGCAGCGTTGTTTGAGCTAACTGGGAAGTGGCATAAAGATAATTTTCGACATTGGTGACCGCCGCATTGGCATCCATTACCCGAAAATAAACAACAGCGCTTACTTTGATGGATACGTTATCTTTTGTGATAACATCCTGGGGAGGAACATCCATGGTAATTGTCCGCATATCCACCTTTACAACTCTATCAATACCGGGAATGATCAGGATCAAACCGGGTCCTTTGACATCTCTGATTCTTCCCAAACGAAAAATAACGGCCCTTTCGTATTCGTTTAAAATACGGATTGCGGCAGCCAAAAACATAATTACGAGCACAACCATAACAAGTGTCGGTATAGATAAAGTCCCCATTTTACCTCCTCCTTTTTTAAGATGAATTGTTATTTCTTCTCTATCTCCTCCACGCTCAACTTAAGACCATCAACTTTGAGAATTCTCACCTTTGTCCCTTTTCTAATAGGTTTATCGCTTTTCGCTTTCCAGTATTCGCCCATTATCAATACATCTCCTTCATTGGCTATATCGGTAACTGCTTCCGCTTCGGCGCCGATCATGGCTTCCGCTCCGGAAAAATGCTTTCTCGCTTGCGCCTTAAGAGCGAGCCAGATGACGACAATAAAGAATGCTGAAGAAACAACAACTGCAGGAATTAAGACTTGCAGGGAAATCCGTAAAGCCGGATCACTCGTATCAAATAGTAATAATGATCCCATAATCAATGAAATTATACCTCCGACAGTGAGCATTCCATGACTGACTATTTTTATTTCCGCAATAAACAGGATCACGCCGAATATTATCAGCAATATTCCGGTGTAATTTACGGGCAGTGTGGCCAGACCGAAAAAAGCCAGCAAAAGCGATATACCGCCGATTACTCCCGGCAATATCGCGCCCGGCGTAGACAGCTCAAAATACAATCCCGCAAGGCCCACCAGCAAAAGAATATAAGAAATATTGGGATCGGAAATCGCAGAAAGTATTTTCTCCCGTGTCCCCATTTTCTTATCAACAATTACGGCATTTTTTGTGGACAGTTTCTTTACGCCGCCGGCCAGTTTCACTTCCTTTTGATCAATTTCCTTCAAAAGGCTGGCCACATCGGGGGCGACCAAATCAATTACGTTTAATTTCAGCGCCTCTTCAGCAGTGATTGATTCGCTTTTGCGTACCGCCTTTTCCACCCACTCTTCAGAGCGTCCCCTTAATTTAGCAATACTGCGGGCATAGGCCGCCGCATCATTTTCCACTTTTGTCGACATGGTTTTGTCCATTTTATCCCCGCCGATACCGATAGCTACGGGATGGGCGGCGCCGATATTGGTTCCGGGCGTCATGGCGGCGACATGCGCGGCCGTTGTAATAATAACTCCGGCCGAAGCGGCACGGGCGCCGGGAGGATAAACAAAAACAATCACCGGCAGGGGAGCATTAAGGAAGCTCTTGGCAATATCACGCATGGCGGTATCCATGCCGCCCGGTGTATCGAGTAAAATGACCAGTCCTTCCGCGCCTTCTTTTCTGGCTTCCTCAATACTTGCCGCTGCATATTTTGCCGTGGGAGCTGTTATGACGCTGTCAATACTGATTACATTAAATACAGGCCTTTTTTCTTCGGCAAAAGCATAAACGTTTACAGCCAGGAAAATCAGAACCAGGATGCAGATAATTTTTCTATACATCGGCTTACCTCTTTCACCACGAAAAATTAATTTTGCAATTCTTTCATGATCAGTTGCACATCTTGCCAGACGGTTTTTTTGGCCGAGGGATTGCGCAGCAAATAAGCAGGATGGTATGTCGGCATCAATTTTATTCCCTCGTAGGAATGAAAACGGCCGCGTAAACCGCTTATCGGTGCATCGGTTTTAAGCAGTGCTTTTGCAGCAAAAGTTCCCAGGGCGCAAATGATTTGCGGAGAAATAATTTTTAACTGCTGTTTTAAATAAGGCTCGCAAGCCGCAATTTCGTGAGGCAGCGGATTACGGTTTTGCGGGGGACGGCATTTGAGAATATTGCAAATATATACTTCTTCGCGTTTCAGACCCATTGCCTCAATGATTTTGGTCAACAATTGACCGGCCTGACCGACAAACGGCAGACCCTGTTCATCTTCATCCGCTCCCGGCGCCTCCCCCACAAAAACGAGTTTGGCGTAAGGATTGCCGTCGCCGAAAACAAGGTTTCTCCTGGATTTACCCAGACTGCAAAGACTGCATTCAGCCATGTCTGCACGTATTGCGGCCAAAGCTTCTTCATTTTTTTGAATTTTTTGCGGTTTAATCTTTATATTGTTCTTGTGCATTCTTTCCACTTTTTCCCAGGAAATCCCGATGGCTAATCTATCCGGATCCATCACCTGGTTCTTCAAAGCTCTTATTGCCGAAAGCAAAGCGGACCGCAATTGACGTTTATTCGATTCGGTAAGAACTTCATCCATTACTTTACGTTTTTACCTTTCTTATGAATTGTATCTTTAACCCGGTCAAGAATCTGGATGGCCGCATCGATTTTTGTCATCTTGGATAAAGCTTCCACTTTACCATTGCAATCAATTATTGTGATGATATTCGTATCCGTCTGAAATCCCGCACCTTCCTCACGCAGGCTGTTGGCCACAATAAAATCCATTTTTTTTCTGGCCAATTTATCCTGAGCGTTGGCCAGAAGATTCTGCGTTTCCATGGCAAAACCAACCAAAATACAATTGCCCTTATTTTTTCCGACTTCGGCAATTATGTCCGGATTTCTTTCCAGCGTTAAGGAAAAAGAATCATTACCTTTCTTTATCTTTTCATTTGCAAGGGAAGCCGGCCGGTAGTCCGCAACAGCTGCGGCCTTGATAAGAACTGTGGATTTTTTGAAATTTTCCATTACCGCTTCATACATTTCCTGTGCCGTTCTGATCTGAACTATTTTACTTACCTGAGGCAGGGGAAGATCCGTCGGTCCCGTAATTAAAGTAACTTCGGCGCCGCGGCGGTGCGCAACCCTGGCCAGAGCATAACCCATTTTTCCGGAAGATAAATTGGTGATAAAACGCACAGGGTCCAACGGCTCTTCAGTGGGTCCTGCGGTGACCAGAATTTTTTCGCCGGTTAAATCTTTTGGCGCCAACATGATTGTAATTTCCTCAACTATGGAGGAAGCATCCGGCAAACGTCCGGCTCCCTGAGTTTTACAGGCCAGCTCGCCATAAGCGCTGTCCATTACCATATATCCGTAATTTTTCAATTTTTGGATGTTATCGGTAACGATGGGGTTCGCCAGCATTTTATCATTCATCGCCGGACAGATAAGCACAGGCTTGTCGGTGGCCATTATCGTGGTTGAAAGTAAATCGTCCGCAATGCCCGATGCTATTTTACCGATAATATTCGCTGTCGCCGGTGCAATTACAAAAGCGTCGGCAAAATCGGCAAGACTGATGTGAGCCATATCAAACCCGGCCGTCGGAACAAACATGTCAGTATAAACCTGGCCTTTGGAAAGAGTCTGAAAAGTTAAAGGAGTGACAAATTGCTGAGCACTTTTTGTCATAATGACTCTGACCTCGGCACCTTCTTTCACAAGCGCGCGGGTCAGTTCTGCTGCTTTATATGCGGCAATACCGCCGGTTACTCCAAGGACAATCTTTTTATTCTTTAGCATATTTCTTCCATCATTTTTTTTGAGAATATAACAGTCTTTAAATTCAAGATCAAGGCATAATATCTTTATAATTATTGGAGATTTATCCTTTCTTATGTCCGGCTTTTGCAGCGGAAATCCAAGGTTTAATTCCATTTTCAAATCATGGATGCTACCGCGGGAGAAGGCGATGAGGCGTGGTTCGAACAAGCTCACCATAAATAACTATCTTAATTGTAGCCTACTCTCAGCCTGCCCTGAGCATGTCGAAGGGCCAACAAAGGTAGCGCTTGATTTGGAATTGGAATAAGAAGACATGAATTGTTCCTGTTTCCGTTTTTAATAATAATATTCGGTCTGATCGATGTCAATTTGAAACAGGGAAATTTGTCTTGCAAATAGCAGGGAAAGAAATTATAAAAATGCGCAAATCTTGATTCCACCTGCTCTGGAGGTATTCATGCAAAAATATAAGCTAATAATATCAGTCAGTATTATTGTAGCTGCCATAATAATTGCCGGTCTAAGTTTTCTTTTCTGGGGAAATTATTTGGAAAGAGATATTCCCCTGATTAAACCTAATCAGGATATCTCCATGATCGGCAAGCAAAAGAAAATGGAGATAACCTTTAGCGACAAGCAAAGCGGCCTTTCACAAGTTTATGCAGAAATTATTCAGGACAACAAAGGTCAGGTTCTTGTTGCCGAAACCATTCCTTCCCGGGGAAACAAACAGAAAACGGTATCTCTGACCATAGACACAGCCGCCCTAAAGATACACGATGGCCCGGCAATACTTAAATTGATCGCCACCGACTGCTCTTTATTTAAAAACCGGACCATCTTATCTCAGCCAGTCACAATAAATACCGTCCCGCCGCAGGTATATCTGCTCAATCCCATCAATAATGTCAATCAGGGCGGCACCGGTTTCATTACTTTCCGTACATCAAGCCCTCCTGCTTTGGCGGGTGTCTACGTCAATGATTATTTTACTCCGGCTTATACGGTGACAATTGACAATAAGCCCACATTGGTAGCTTATTTTGCCATACCGATGGATGCAACAAAAATGAAGACTGTCATCAAAGCTTTTATCCGCGATATAGCCGGAAATGAGTCCAGCATCGCGATCCCTTACGTGCTGAAAGAAAAGAAATTCCGTGCCGACAAAATGAATCTGAGCGAAACTTTCCTCCAGCAGAAAATGCCCGAGTTTCAGGCAATGATTCCCGCACTGCAAGGTAAGCCTCTCCTGGATACTTTCATTTATGTAAATACGCAAATACGCAATGATAATTTCCGTACACTGCAGGCCCTCTGTCAGAAATCTTCACCCGATAAACTATGGGAAGGAACGTTTCTGCGAATGGCCAGGGCTCAACCAATGGCCTTATTCGGCGATAAAAGAACATACATAGCCGGTGGAAAGGATATCGGCAACTCCGTACACACTGGTGTTGATCTGGCATCCAATGCGCACGCACAAGTTGAAGCAGCCAATAACGGCAATGTAGTGTTTGCCGGTCCGCTGGGGATTTACGGCAATGCCGTGATGATTGATCATGGCCAGGGGTTATTCAGTGTCTACGGGCATTTGTCCGCGCTCAGCACCACAGTTGGAAAAGCGGTGAAAAAAGGAGAAATAATCGGTCATTCCGGAATATCCGGTCTCGCGGGAGGCGATCATTTACATTTCAGCATTATGGTCGGCGGGCAATTTGTCAACCCGCAGGAATGGTGGGATCCTCACTGGATAAACGACAATGTAAACAAGAAAATGATCTTCTAATAAATAATCAACTCTTGTTGATGTCGCGGTGAATAACATTGACAATATATTTCATTTCCGAGAAATGAGCACCTAATTGATTGGCGATGACTACGGAACGGTGCTTTCCTCCGGTGCAGCCTAAAGCAACATTTAAGCGCACTTTTCCTTCTTTGTCATATAAAGGAATCAAAAAAGTCATTAAATCCAATATCTTTTTCAAAAAAGTTTTACTCTTTTCATTGTTCAGAACGTATTCCCTTACAGCATTATTATGTCCGTCATACTCTTTTAATTCTTTAACAAAATAAGGATTGGGTAAAAATCTCGCATCATATACGAGATCGGCATCAGCAGGCAGGCCGTAACGGTATCCAAAGGAAATTACATTGATTATCATCTTCTTATGCCCGGAAGAAGGTAAGAAATATTGTTGAACAATATCTTTGAGCTGATGGACATTTGAAGATGTCGTGTCAATAACCCGGTCCGCCATCTTCTTCAGAGAAGATAATTTTTCCCGTTCCAGGCTAATGCCGTCCATAACCAATCCCTTTTCGGAAAGGGGATGGATGCGTCTGGTCTCACTGAAACGGTGTAAAAGTGCTTCATCTGTTGAATCAAGAAAAAGGATTTCAATTTTATATCCTTTTTCCTTAAGATTGGAAAAAATACGCTCATATTTTTCCAAAAAGCTTCTTTCGCGCAGGTCCATAACCAAAGCGACCCGCTTTATTTCCGGAGAAGACTGTGCGGTTAAAGCTAAAAATTTCGGCAGAAGAACAACCGGTAAATTATCTACACAAAAAAACCCTATATCTTCCAATGCCCGAAGTGCTGTACTCTTACCCGAGCCGGAAAGACCTGTAATAATAACAACACGCATATTTTTCATTGATTTTCCTTCGTCAGCTGTTCCAGAGCTTTTTTTATCAAATGTTCCTTAATATGATTATTTGATTTAGTAATGATGTGAAAGCAAATTAGTTTAATGTCAAGAATTTTCATTTCTTTTTTCATTATTCCGGTATTTTTCATATCATTTCTTTCAACCTCAATAATGGCGGAAAGTTTTGTCTTCTTTTTTACCCGCTCCGGTTTCAGCAATTTTTGAACGGGAACAATTCCGGTATCTTTCGTATGAATATAGTTTTGGATTTTTTTATGTCCCGTGGCAATTAGTTCTCCAAGTTTGTTTCTCTTAATAATAACGAGATCATCGGCAATCCAATAATCATCCTTTGTAACAATTTTTAAAGCTGCTGTTGTCTTTCCAATACCACTGGCTCCCGTAATTAATATACCTTTTCCTTTTATCTCCAGCACTACACCATGGACACCAATGGTCCCCTGAATTTTTTCACGAATCAAAGACTTTAAGAGGCTTTTCAAATAAAATTCATCATATTTCGATGTCGCAATAGTAATATCGGCCTTTGCAGCAAGATCTTTAAAAACAGACGGAATTGATGATGAATTTGCCAAAACAATAAAAATTAAATTTTGTTTTAAAATATTATCCATCTTTTGTCGGCAAAGAGATTCCGGCATCATGCTTAATCGATTTGAGACCGGTTGAGCTATAATCGCGATAGTTGGAATATCCTTTTTTGAAATTGTAAAAGGCATCCGGTTAATAAGTCGAATATTGATTTTTGAAAATTTTTCTTCGAAATCCGTGGAAGGAATGATCTCTTTTATTCCGAATTTAACTATTTTTCTTTGAAATAATTCTTTTAGTGATAATTTTTTTTCCATGAATGGATGATTATTTACTCATTAGAATAACTGCGTGCGGATCCAGAAGGGGGTAAAGCAAATTAAAGCTGTATAAAAACTGGTTATTTACGAAAACCGGTTTCGTCTTGTTCAGTAATTATTTTATAGAGTTCATTACTGGATTTTGCTTCCATAAGCTTTTTGCGGAAATTGCCGGCTTTTGTCATTCTTGAGATCTTTGCCAACACTTTAAGATGCTGCCCCGTGCTGTTTTCCGGCGCCAAAAGTAAGAAGAAAAGGTGAACAAGTTTGCCGTCAATGGCATCAAACGCTACGCCACTCTTACTTCGCCCAAAAGCAATAATAAGTTCGTTAAGACCGCTTATTTTTCCGTGGGGAATGGCGACGCCATCGCCAATCCCCGTTGAGCCAAGCTTTTCTCTTTGCAGCAACACATCATAAATTTGTGACCGGTTAAGTTTGCGAGAACCTTGTATTACTAATTCTGATAATTCGGCTAACGCATCAGTTTTGCTTTTCGCCTGTAAATCATCATTAAAATATTCCGGTTTTAAAAGTTGTTCCAAACGCATTGATATACCCGATTTGAAAACCAACAATTACTAAATATAAATCTTGCGGCAATAACATTTAAGATATCCGCAACATAAGCTAATTTTTCGGCATACTGTTAAAAACTTACAGCTTATCAGCTGTTTGTTTCGATCAGCGCATAATTCCCGTCATCGCGCCGGTATACCAAACTTACATTTTCGGATAAAGAATCGCGATAGATGATAAAAGGTGATTTATTTTCTTCAATTTCCATTATTGCTTCGTCAAGAAACATGGGTTTTAAAACGATTTTCCTGGATTCAGCGATTTTACCCCTGGCTGATATCGCTTCATCAACTTCACCTGTTTGTTCTTCCTTACGGCGAATAGTTTGCGGTTTATGCTCCCTGACTTTTTCTTTTTGTTTTTTAAGCTGCTTTTCAATTTTATCAATACAATTATCTATTGCCAGATGCATGTCTTTTGCTTCTTCCTTAGCATTTACATTCCAGCCATTGGCACTGAGATTGATTTCCGACAGACAGCGGAATTTTTCCACGGAAAGGATAATATGGGCTTCGGCAGGCGTATCCAAATATTTATTAAGTTTGACTATTTTCTCTTCTGCATAAACTTTTTGCCAGTTTTCACCTTCGCCATTTCTAAATGTTACCGAAATCTTCATTATTTTTCCTCCCTGTTAGTTTAACGCTCTTCAAAAATTACTGTTTTATCTTATGCAGGAAACCTCCGGCTGATAAAGGCAAGTCCTATAATGATGTAAAAAACAAAAGTCAATTAATTTTTTGATTTTCTTTTTATTTTAATCGCATTTTAGTCCGGAAAATTTAAAAATATTTCTTTCTTTTTGAAGATGGCAAAATACCCATCATTTCTCTATACTTGGCAACAGTACGCCGGGCGATATTAATTCCCTTCAGTTTCAATAAATCTACTATTTCGCAATCACTATAAGGTTTCTTGGAATCTTCCTTACCGACCAGGTTTTTAATTTCCTCCTTCACGCTTTTCGATGCAATATTTTCGCCGGATGTTCTCTGGATGGAGCTGCCGAAAAAATACTTCATTTCGAAGATACCGCGCGGTGTATGCATATATTTATTGGTCACAACACGGCTGATGGTGGACTCGTGCATTTCCACATCGTCCGCCACATCTCTGAGGATTAAAGGTTTAAGGAAGTTAATGCCTTTGTCAAAAAAATCTTTTTGAAATTTAACGATACTTTCAGCAACTTTGAATATTGTCTTTTGCCGCTGTTGAATGCTCTTTATCAGCCATGTTGCCGATTGAACTTTATCCCGGACATATTTTTTCCCGTTTTCTTCCTCGTCATGGTCGCCATGACCGCTCATTCCAGCCATTACTTCCCGGTAAAAATTGCTTATTCGCAGGCGCGGCATGCCGTCGTCATTGAGAATTATTTTATATTCATCTCCTGATTTAACAACGTAAACATCGACAATTATTGATTGAACTTTTTCCTCGGAGTACATGCTGCCCGGCCGCGGATCCATATTACTGATTAAAAGAACGGCGGTTTCCACTTCCCGTATTGGAACTTTTAACTTCCGGGAAATATGAAGATAATTTTTCAGTTCCAGGTCTTTGAGATGATCCCTGATTATGACTTCGACAAGCGGATTTTTCGTCCCCAGCAGCCGGGCCTGAATCAGGAGACATTCCTGTAAATTACGTGCAGCAACCCCTGCCGGATCAAAATCCTGAACTTTTTCCAGAACAGCTTTAACAAACTCTTCAGTAACATTCTCCAGAACGGCGATTTCCTGAAGTGTTGCGCATAAATAGCCGTTCTGGTCAAGATTGCCGACTATCTGGGCACCGACTCTCATTTCCTCTTCCGTAAAAGGAGAAAGTTTCATCTGCCACATTAAATGTTCAGTCAGGGATTCGCTTTCTGTGACAATGTTATCCCAGGCGGGCGCTTCGGCATCTTTATAATCATAGGAAACGCCTACAGGTCCATAATCTTCGAGATAATTGCCCCAATCAAACTCTTCACGCCCGTCTCCCTCGCCGGTAAGTTCTTCCGTGCGTTCAATAGTCTTGGCTTCTTCACGCTCAATCGATTTTACATCCTCTTCCGCTGTATCATGAATTATTTCCTCATTGTTTTCATCAGCGGTAACTTCTTCAAGGAGCGGATTTTCTTCCATTTCCTGATTGATCGTCTCAACTAATTCCATCCGGGACAACTGCAGAAGTTTTATCGCCTGCTGCAACTGCGGCGTCATTATTAACTGCTGAGTAAGTTTAAGATTTTGTTTTAATTCAAAGGCCATTTTTTTAAATCTTTTTCAATTTATAAACTAAAATCTTCACCAAAATAAAACTTCCGCGCCAATTCGCTCTCCGCGATTACTTCCGGTTTACCTTCAACAAGGATTGCTCCTTCATTAACAATATAAGCACGATCACAACTGGAAAGAGTTTCCCGCACGTTATGATCGGAAATAATGATGCCGATTCCTTTAGCTTTCAGTTTGGCGATAATTTTCTGTATATCAGCTACGGCAAGGGGGTCAATTCCGGCAAAAGGCTCATCCAACAGAATATACTTTGGAGATGTAACCAATGCCCGCGTAATTTCTACTCTTCTTCGCTCTCCACCGGAAAGGGAATAAGCCTGGTTTTTGGCCAGTCCCGTTAAATCCAATTCCCCAAGCAGTTCTTTGAGTTTTTCTCTTCTTTCTTCATCTTGTAAATCAAGTGTCTCCAAAATTGCCAGAATATTTTCTTCCACCGTTAATTTGCGAAAAATCGATGGTTCCTGCGGCAAATAATTCAATCCTCGTCGAGCTCTCTTATACATGGGATATCTGCTTATATTTTCCCCGTCCAGAAATATCTCTCCGCCATCGGGTTTAATCAATCCGACAATCATATAAAAAGTAGTTGTTTTACCTGCGCCGTTTGGACCAAGTAAACCGACAACTTCTCCAGGAGAAATTGTTAAATCGATATCATTGACAACTTTTCTTTTATTGTAGATTTTTACTAATCCTCTTGCTGATAAATTACCCATAATTTTTAATCTTTGTCTTTTTTATTCTCTTTTTCCTGCGGGTAGATAACAGCCTTGACTCTTTTTTGAGGATTGCTTTCAACCACACCACGATCTTCATTGACGAAAACTATGACTTTATCTCCTTTTATAATATTTTTTCCATCGCGCAAAACAGGATTACCGGTCATAATAATTTGTCCGCTATCATGTAAATAGACGGCTTCCTCTCCTGTGGCAACCCGTTGTTTTTGAGTTACTATTACATTTCCTTTGGCTTCAATTTTTTCCAGATCGCCAGCTCCTTCAATGGCCTTACCGCCTACTTTGTCTTTTTTACCGCCGTCCTTTTTATAATACAGAAGCAACCGGTCCGCTTTAATCTCCTTATCTCCTTGTGTGGCCACAGCATGTCCTGCAAAGATTACCAACTTTTTCTCATTGTAGGCGTCCATGCGGTCCGAAACAATTTCAATCGGTTCCTTGGAAGTGAATTTATTTTTGGCTGATTTATTATCTTTAGCCCAGACAATAGGGACGGCCAGAAATGTAAACAGTATACAAAAAAGAAGTAATTTCTTAATCATCATTTTATCACGTTACTTTATTTCTGCTTTTACGGAAGATAAAAGCTTCAATTCTCCCTTATTCATAAAGAGAATCAGCCCTTTACCCATTAATTTCATCCGCGCATTCTCCATAGTTACCGGAGCATCGGTATAAAATTTCTTTTCAGCATCAGAATACTTAAGATAATCCGTCGTAAAGCGATCTCCCGAATCGGATGTGATAACGACGTTTCCCTTAATTTCAATATCTTTCTTATCCGTGAGCATTTGACCTTTATCCCCGGACATTTGATACACTTTTTTTTCTGCTGTCGTCAAACTAATTTGAACCTGATCAAAGACGGCAATATTTTGTTTTTTATTATATTGGGCTGTGCGGGCTTTAACCTCCCATTTGGAGTTTCCCTCACCTACTTCCGTATAGACAAAGTCTTTAATTTGCAAGTCTACGTGAGCAGGCAATATCTTTAAAACATTTTTTGGTTTATCGTTTATATTCCTTATTATTGCAAATATTGCAATTCCCAGCGCGAAAGCTAAAGTCACTATAAAAATAATCTTTTTTTTTCTGCTGATTTTCATTTTTATTCGACTCTGGCATTTCTTATTATTGGTTTACTTGATTCTTTTATATCATTCGGAATCAGACAAGTAAAGATTTAGGTTAACCCGTTATCAGCTATAGATGCTCGGCAAATTCATATTTGTCGGCAATTTCCGGCCATTTTCCCTGCGCGATTAAGAGCATTTCACAGACTTCGCGCACTGCACCTCGACCACTCCTGTTTTCGGTTACGTAATCGACTGATTTTTTTACAATTTCGATAGCATCAGCCACCGCCGCCGAGAATCCGGCCGCTTTCAATACCGGAATATCAATAAAATCATCTCCGATATATGCGCAGGCGGAGGAATCTAAATTATTTTTTTTCAATATCTCACCGAACACCTCTTTTTTATTAAATACTTTTTGATGGACCTCCTTAATCCCCAGATCACGCGCCCGGTGCAAAACCACCTGCGATTCACGGCCTGTAAGCAGTACCACATTAATCCCGTAGCGCTGCAGAAGTTTAATACCATGGCCGTCTCTTACATTAAAATTTTTTGTCTCCCGGCCGCTGTCGTCAAGAATAATCCGGCCATCCGTCAATACGCCGTCGACATCCAGAATCAACATCTTTATTTTTCTTAATTTTTCCTGGAGATTGTTTTCCATACTGATTATTTTCCCTTCAGTAATTCATCAATTTTTTTAAGCATCATGAGCAATCCTTCAAGCGAATCCAGATAAAGTGAATTGGCCCCGTCGCAAAGCGCCTTTTCCGGATCACGATGGACTTCCATAAAAATACCATCAACCCCTGCCGCCACCGCCGCCCGGGCCAGATACTCCACCATTGCCCGCTCGCCTCCGGAGGCAGTGCCTGCTCCACCGGGCAACTGCACGGAGTGAGTAGCATCAAAAATTACCGGATACCCCAAACTCCGCAGAATCGGCAGGGAACGGACATCAAAAACAAGATTATTGTAACCGAATGATGTACCTCTTTCCGTTATGATAATATTTTCATTGCCCGTTGATCTGGCTTTGGCAATAATATTAGACACATCCGACGGCGCCAGAAACTGCCCTTTTTTGATATTGATTACACGGGCTTTCCTGGCGATTTCCACGACGAAGTCTGTCTGACGGCAAAGAAAGGCCGGAACTTGTATTATATCCAGGACTTCAGCCGCCATATCGATTTCCTCAAAGCGATGAACATCGGAAAGGACAGGCACATTCATCTTTTCCTTTATCCTTTGCAGGATGGCCAGCCCCTCTTTCGCACCCGGCCCCCGGTATGAATTAATCGATGTCCGGTTCGCTTTGTCATAGGATGCTTTAAAAATATAGGGAATTTTCAGTTTAGAGGTCAGATTTTTCAAATATCCGGCAATATCCAGCGCACTTTCTTCATTTTCCAGTACGCAAGGACCGGCAATAAGAACAAATCCCCTGTTATTTCCAATTTCAAAACCGCCCATGTCAATTTGCTTCATCTTTTTCTTACTCCTGGTTCGTTTTCTGCATTTTTTTCTGTAAAAGCAAAATTTTCAGCTTTGGTATTCTTTTAACAGCTCGTGGAGAGTCGGGATTCAGCTCGTAGGCATGGTTATAAGCCTTCAATGCTTCCTGATAAAGCCCTTTTTTCTCATAGGCTTCCCCCAGATTTGCATAAAGTTCATCATCTTCCCGATCCAACTTTAGAGCAATAAGATAATTTTTGATTGCTTTATCCCAGTCTCCACGTGCAGCATAGGCATATCCCAGGCTGGAATAAGATGCAGCCTTTTTAGGTTCCAATGCCGCAATTCTTTTATAATATCTTATCGCTTGATCAATTTTGTTGTTTTTCAAATAATAGTTAGCCAGAGTGCTTAACACTTCTTTGCTGGGCGAAGGTATTTTTTCATATTCAGCCATCGCATCTCTTTCCCGGCCCATTTTTCCGTACGTATACGCCAGATTGTTATGCAAATTCGAGCCTTTTGAACCGAGTTTAACGGCCTTTTTGTAGTTTTCCGCAGAGGCGGTAAAATTTTTCATTTCACCGTAGGCAAAACCAAGATTGGAATAATAGGAAGCATTTTTGGGATGAATTTTGACCAGCTTTTCAAAATATTTCACAGCATGATCATACTGTCTGTTTTTAAAATATAAATCCGCCAGCCGTTCAATTGCATCGGCATCACCGGGTTTATTTTTTACAACGTGCTCGTATTCTCTAATTGCCTCGGAAGTAAGCTTCTTTTTTTCATATGCGGCACCGAGATTAAAATGTATAACGGGCTCATCAGGGTTAAGCGCCGCCGCTTTTTTTAAATTCTCCAGTTCTTCCTGAGAATTTCCTTTTCCTGCATAAGCCGCCGCCAGTTTAGCATAGGCAACTGCATTTTTGGGCTGCTGATTGATTGCTTCCTTTAAATATTTAACGGCGTCATTATATTTTCCGGTTTTTAAATAGGCATCTCCCAGGGCAAGTTTTGCCATACTGTTATCTTTGGCATGGCCGACAATATATTCGTACTGTTCAATAGCCGGATTTACCTTATTTAAGTGCATATAAGCGTCGCCCAGCCGGTATCGTATCGGAAAATTATCAGGATCAATTTTAATGGCGGTAAGGTAGCTTTCAATGGCCTGCGGCCTGAGGCCCTTTTCTTCGAGTGAGAAGCCGAGCCCGGCATAAGCATCGGCATCCTTAGGACTGATTTTTATGAGTTTTTTATATATCCCGATGGCGTGATCATAATCTTTTTTTCGAAGATAGCATTTGGCTAATTCCTGCAAAGCTATTTTATCCTCGGGATTTATTGCCAGGACTTCTTTATACTGAGTGACGGCGTCATCTAATCTTCCCGACTTCACATATATTCCGGCAAGAATTTTACGAACGCTTGTATCCTCCTTATTGAGAGCAATGGCCTTGGTCAGATATTCAATTTGAGTTTTAATATTTGTCGTATCTCTGGCAAAGCGCAGCCAGTCCTGCGGGGTAATTACAACTTTTATCGGAACTTTGGCTAATACCTCATTGCCGTAATTTACGCGTATGGAATAATCCGTTACGGTTAACCCTTCCCCGCTCATCATTCCCTTTCCCATTATTTTATTGACCAGATCGCCTCCCCGCATCAAGACGCCCAGATCATTGTCGCCCTTGCCCAGACCTTCAATATTCACTGTTATATTTTTCCCTTTTAAATCATCCGTCGCCACTGACCTGACTACGAACTCGTCCCGATAAGTCACTTCCAGGGGTTCATTAGCATTGACAGTAATGTCTTTGCCGTTTTTTTCCATTGCCAGATAATAAAAATGCGGCTTACCCTGCAACAAATAGTAGGAGATCGTGTTCTTTATTCTTCCGGCATTAAAGGCAATGCTTCCCAGTAATTGTGGGCGAAGAAAGTATAGTAATATTAAGGTGATTAAAACAACGGCAACAGCACCGGAAAATACCCATAATTTATTTGGTATTCCTTTGCCCGTTTTGTTTTCTGCATTATCTTCTTTCATTTTGTTCCTCGATTAATCTCATTAATGCTCAGAACATAAAAATGCAGCCGATAAAATAAAGGCCATATCTTCATGTACTCTGGAAGTCGACAACGTCAAATATGTCAATTGTGTACAAATGAGAATAAATCAATCTTTCGCTTGCTCTGAATTTCAGCCACGCGGATGATACTTTTGATGAATTTCTTTTAATCTTTCACGGGTTATATGAGTATATATTTGAGTTGTTGATATATCCGCATGCCCCAGCATTACCTGCACTGTCCGCAAATCAGCTCCGCCTTCCAGAAGATGGGAAGCAAAAGAATGACGAAAAGTATGGGGATGCACTTTCTTTTGTAATCCTGATTTTTTAGCATATCCGGCAACAATTTTCCAAAACCCCTGACGGGTAAATTTTTCTCCGAAGCGATTCAAAAACAAAACATCCGTGTTATTACCCTGCATTATCTTCGGTCTGGCCTGTTCCAGATAAAGTTTCGTACAATCATAGGCTGTCTGACCAATCGGGACAACCCGTTCTTTCGAACCTTTTCCCATAACAATCAGAAAACCGACCTGCCAGTTAATGCTGTTCATTTTCAGCCCGATTAACTCGGAAACACGGATACCGGTTGCATACAGCAGTTCCAGCATCGCACTGTTACGAATCGCCGAAGCGGTTTCCATTCCGGGCTGGGCCAAAATAAGATTCATTTCATCTTTGCTGATGGTGTCCGGCAGCCGCATCCAGACCTTCGCCAGTTCAATATTGGCCAAAGGAGTCTGTTCAATCATCTTTTCTGCAAGGAGATATTTATAAAACCCCCGTAGCGCGGCAAGCGACCGGTTCATCGAATTGGCCGAAAGTCCTTCCGCCTTAACCTGGACCAGATATTCAATAATAGTTTCAGGAACAACATGCCGGACGTCCGTGAGCCCTTTTTTCTGAACAATTAACAGAAAACGGCGTAAATCGCGTCCGTAGGCTTCCAGTGTATTTTCGGCTGCTCCACGTTCTATTAAAAGGTAGTTAAAATATTTTTCCAGTAAATTTTGCATGAGGCCTTTTAACGCAAATATTATAACGAAGCAAAGTTTTTTTATTGACTTATGCTCTATTCTTGTAAAATAGAAGATATCAGGAAAAAATCAAGCAGGAGAAAAAAAATGAAAAAAATTATCATTGCCTCAGATCATGGAGCGGTTGCGCTTAAAGAAGAAATTATATCTTTTTTAATAGAAAAGGGCTGCCTGGTTAAAGATATGGGCGTTAATAGCGAAGATTCGGTGGACTATCCCGATGTTACGGTCGCGGCCTGCCGGGAATTTATGAAGGGCGGCAGTGATTGCGGAATTTTACTTTGCGGCACGGGAATCGGCGTATCACTTGCTGCAAACAAAGTTCACGGCATCCGCTGCGCCTTAGTGCATGATCTGTTTACGGCGGAAATGGCCAAAGCCCATAACAATGCGAATTTTATAGCTTTTGGTGGCCGAGTAAAGTACTCCGTACCGGTGACGGATATGATTGAAAAATTTCTTGATACAAAATTTGCAGGAGAAGAGCGCCATGAACGAAGAATAGCCAAGATCATGGCAATTGAAAACCGGTGCTGATCCGACTTTTTCATTATTTTAATTTTTATAATTCCGGCAATGGAGATTAAATATTTATCCGTTACCGCAGAATATCATATTCGCGTGATCCCCTTCTGTTCCGAGAGATTTCGTAAAATCCATAACTTTCTGTACAGGTACCTGATTTTTACCATCAATTGCCATTGTCATAGTTTACCTGATGCGTCAAATCATTACCTTTTTTGAGTCAACTATTTTCTTCAGTTCTTTTCCTGCCTTGAAGAACGGCAGTTTCTTTTTTCTTGCAGCAATCTTCTCTCCTGCCTTTGGATTTTTTCCCGTATGAATAAAGTGCTCCCTGATTGAATAACTTCCAAAACCCCTGATCTCAATTCTATCTCCATTACTCAGCGTTTCGATAAATCCATTAATTATGATATTTATAATTTGAGTCGCCTGCTTTTGGGTCAGTTTTTGCCTGGCAGCCAGAGCTGAGATAATTTCTGATTTGGTCATTCAAAAATGCTCCGTCTATATAATAAACACGAATTGCATAAATATAACCAATGTTTTCAGTAACTTCGCATGCCAATTGCAGCATTCGTCCTGATTAAAATGCTGATATAAAAAATTTTGTTGCTTGTTTGGTCATGAACTATTGCAAATTGAGTTTAATTACTGCCCGTCACCCCGCCTTTTCCGGAATAGGTTTCCCGGCCAAAGGCGGGTTTTTTTGTGTGACGAAGTGTTGATTTCCAGCGTGTTTCCAATTTTACTGTAATTTCACATTGTAAATATTAAGCCCGTGTTTTCTCTATTGAGCTTAGCCTACGGCGACGCTTCCAACCTCACCTGTACGCACTCTGATACAGTCATCCATAGGTAAAACAAAAATTTTCCCGTCCCCGATTTTCCCTGAACGAGCCCCCTTGATAATTGCATCCACGGCGGGTTTGACAAAATCATCGTTCACTGCTATCTCGAATCGTACCTTATCCAGTAGATTGACCTCAGTAAAAGCACCGCGATATGATTCCGTATATCCTCCCTGCGACCCGCAGCCGATAACACTGGACACAGTCATTTTTCCAACCTTGGCATTGGAAAGTGCCTGTTTGACATCAGTCAGTTTTTCCGGCTGTACAATTGCTACGATTAGTTTCATAATATTCTCCTTTGCAGAAAATAGCCTTGAAAGTAAAAATATCTTACTTTGTCAGGAACCCCTGGAAGTCAGGGTAAGCTTTTGAACCATGCTCACCAAGATCCAGCCCTGAAATTTCCTCTTCACGTGATACTCTCAACCCCGCCACGAGTTTGATGAGATACCAGAATATAAGAGCACCAACTAATGTAAAAGCACCAACTGCGGCAACGCCGGCAGCCTGGGCACCAAGAAGCTTTAAGCCGCCGCCGAATAAAAGACCGTTACCCGTAGCCGTTCCCGTAATCTTGTCAACGGCGAAAAGACCAACCGCCAATGTTCCCCATATGCCATTAACTAAATGAACCGAAAGGGCACCAACGGGATCATCGATTTTAAGTTTGTCAAAAGTAATAACCGCCAGAACTACAATTACACCGGCAATCAAACCGATTATTGCAGCTGAGCCGACGTTGACAAAGGCGCAGGGAGCGGTAATCGCTACCAGACCGGCCAGGGCACCGTTGATGATCATGGAAAGGTCGGGTTTTTTCTGCAGAATCCAGGAAGTAGCCGTTGAACTCAGAATCGCCATTGCCGCGGCGGTGTTGGTTGTTACCGCGATATGCGCAATTGCGCTGCCATCACCTACCCCCATTGTAGAACCGGGGTTAAATCCGAACCAACCGAACCACAAAACAAGTCCTCCCAGTGTAACAATTGACATATTGTGTCCGAAAATTGGATTAATAGAACCATCAGCACGGTATTTTCCAACACGCGGGCCTAGAAGCAGTACACCAGCCAGGGCCGCCCATCCGCCGACGGAGTGAACAACGGTGGAACCGGCAAAGTCAAACATCCCCATAGATTGAAGGAAACCGCCACCCCAGATCCAGTGACCGGTAATGGGATACATAATTCCAACCAATAAGAAGGAGAAGAAGATAAAGGAATGAAATTTAATCCTTTCCGCTACGACTCCCGAAACAATGGTAGCCGCTGTTCCGGCAAAAACAAGCTGAAAGAAAAATTTAGCCCACAGCGGAACGCCGGTCCAGTTAATTGCTGAATAAACTCCCTTATATGCATCGCCTATAGCCGGACTGTTATCAGCCCCTCCGACAAAGAATATTCCTTCAAGACCTGCAAATGGACTGCCGTTTCCAAACATCAGCCCCCAGCCGATTATCCAGAAGGCAGCCGAGGAAATTGCAAAAACAATGAAATTCTTCGCCAGGATGTTTACTGCGTTTTTAGCACGGCATAATCCCGATTCCACCATAGCAAATCCAAGATTCATAAAAAAAACAAGAAAAGCCGCGAACAACACCCAGACGGTGTCGATTCCCACCTGCATGGAGCTTTTTAACGTATCTACGGCCTTTTGCGTCACGTCTTTTACTGTTGCCTCCGTTACGGCTTTGACCGGAGCAACTGCCCCTGCAGCAGCCGGCGCCGATTGTCCCTGAGGTGTTTCCTGTGCAAGAACAATCATACTGGAAACAAAAAATAATCCTATAATAACAAACAAAATGGTGATTAGCTTTTTCATTTACTTCCTCCTGTTATCCTGAGCTGTTTGCGGATTGATGATCTCCGATAACGGCCCATCCTTTCCTTAGAACGTGATACTGGCCATCAATCCACCGTATAAAAAAGAGCTGTCGCGATCATTAGGAGCTGCTCCACTCAAGCCGAATCCCTTCATTTCATTCTTGGCATCCGTTGAAAGCGGGAATACATAAGAAACAGTCGGTGTCAGTGTTATATAGGATGTAACTTTGACAGGGAGGCTGACACTTATGCTCCCATCGTGAAAATTGCTGAATTTTTTATTTGTCGCCAGAGCATCCCCGTCAAATTCGGGATAAGTGGACTCATCGGTGCTCAGCAGATAGCTTGCCGTTGCCGCAAGTTTTAGAGATATCATCTTATTGAATTCGAACGCATGGGAAATACCCAGTAGAAAATACCAGTTATGGTAATGATCGATTTCCCGATAAACCGTTAATGTCGGTGACAAAATTGTATTCAGGCCCACAGAGGCAAAGATTTCCTGAGAGTCGGGCCTGTCCGCCGCATCAGGATTAAGTGAACTGAGGCCGTAATATATGTAACCGCCGCCTATATTGAAAAGTCCCAGTGTTTTTGAATAGGAAAGAGTAAAATCCGTTTCGTTCCACGCGCTGCTGTAACTTTTGTCATCTGTTCCGCTGTAATAGGGACGCGTATCCATGTTGCCCCATAAATTGGCGGAAAATCCCTTATAACCAACCGTAAAGGAAGGCTGGATTACAATACTGTTCCTGCTGAGTTCATACCCTCTCCAGATATACTTGCTTAAAACGGCTGCCGTTGCATCTGCCGTTGGTTTTTCCTCCTCGGCAAAGACCGGCGAAACTGAAGCAGTTAAAAAACACAGAGCCAGAAAACTGACAACTAATAGCACCCTAATCTGCAACCATTTTCTCATAATGCTTCCTCCTGAACATCTTCTAATTTTTTTAAACAGTCCCGGTAACTGATGCCCTTTTATTTGCGAATGTCGTGCCGCATCCATAACATATTGATATCACAGTATATATGTTCAAAAACAGGACATTACATACTTAATAATAAACGATATTGTTATAAAATATTTTATTTTCCTTCCACTTTGTAGGATTGCAGGCTGCATGCATGGCAGTGATCGCTGATGAGGAAAAAATGATAAGAAAAAAATAAATAAATTTTGATATGGTTATAGAATTTTTTATCCGGTGGTTGAGTTTTTTGATGCCGAAAAAATAGATAAGGGAATTTTTATTTATTCGGCATGTTCTGGATTTAAGAAATGAGGCCGGTTTCAGATGTCTACTTAATACTTATTTAAAAGAGGCAGGCTCGATGCCGTATTTCACGATCCGCAATCCCATAACTCTTTCGGTCATGCCCAATACACGAGCTGCCTTGGCCATATTCCCGCGGCAGCGCTTCAATTCTTCCTCGATGATTTCACGTTCAAAGGCGGATAGTTTTTCTCTGAAAGTTCCCCCGCGCTTTGCACGTACCGTCATGTTGTTTTTTTGCAGACTATGAGGAAGATGGTTGCAACTAATAGTGCCGTCCGTACTCAACAGAACTGCTCTTTCAATGTAATTCTCCAGTTCTCTAATATTGCCGGGCCAGTTATAATTTACCAGAAGATCGATTGCCGGCCATGATATGCCGGATATTTCCTTCCGCATATCTTTTGAGTATTTTTCAATAAAATGGTTGGCCAGTAACGGAATGTCGGTTTTACGTTCTCTAAGAGGCGGCACGGCAATAGGAAATATATTTAACCGGTAATATAAATCTTCCCTGAACATACCCTGCGCTACCCGTTCTTCAAGTTTACCGTTTGTGGCCGCAATAATTCGAACATCCACTTTGATGGTTTCATTATCGCCTACCCGTTCAAATGCTTTCTCCTGGATGACACGCAGTAATTTTGCCTGAAGCGGTAATGTAAGCTCCCCGATCTCGTCAAGAAAGATCGTACCCTGGTCGGCTATTTCAAAACGTCCCTTGCGCAAGGCAATAGCGCCGGTAAAGGCTCCTTTCTCATGCCCGAACAACTCGCTTTCGATAAGAGAATCAGGCAGGGCCGCACAATTGACCGTTACGAAAGGTTTGTCTGCCCGGTTTGACTGATAATGGATGGCATTGGCCACCCGTTCTTTACCAACGCCGCTTTCACCCAGCACCAGGACGGTAATATTTGTTCCGCATACTTTATCAATCGCAGTATAAATGCCCTGCATAGCCTTGGAGTTGCCGATCATATTTCGCGGAGCATGCCGGATCCTTAATTCGTCGTGGAGGCGATTATTTTCCTCACGCACCATTTCCAGCTCTTCTTCAGCTAATTGCCTCAATCGGACTGCCTGAGAAATGCTTGAAGCAATAATGGTCAACAGACGGACATCCTCTTCAAATGAAACATTTTCGTTAAACAGGCGGTCAACGGACAGGGCGCCTATTATTTCATTACCGATTCTTATAGGAACACAAATGAAGGCAATTTCGTCCTTATCCAATGTTCTTGAACCTGTTTTGTTCAGGAAAAAGGGATCATGAGAAATCCTCGGGACAATGGCCGGTTCCCCTGTGTCAATTACCTTACCCGTAATTCCCTCACCCAGACGATATCGCCCCTTCATCAATTCCTCAGGAAGTAAACCGTACGCCTCATCAATAAAAATTTCACCGCTGTTGCGATTCAGAATCGTGAGTGTGCCCCGGAGCATATCCATATGCTCGGCCATCATCCGCAGAATCGGTTTCAATGCCGTTTTCAGATCCAGATTTTCACTTAAATTCCGGCTGATTTCGAAAAGGAGTGTCAATTCTTTTATGGCCCGTAAGGCCTTGTCTTCCGGTGTAGCCATAATAACGCTTTCTGTTTAATTATGTTCTCATCCAGCCTTCCTGCTGTCGCTTATCAGTCTTCTTCATGATCCCTGATTTTTAACCGCTGCATACTTGGAGGTAAATGATTATGATGAATAACGCCGTCAGTACTTAAAACTACCGCCCTTTCTATATACCCTTTCAATTCCTGTACATTGCCCGGCCACTTATAATTAATGAGGGAATCCATCGCCGAATGAGAGATGCTGTTTACTTCTTTGCCGGCTTCCTTTGCATATTGCTCAATAAAGTAGTTAGCCAGTAAAACAATATCCTGTCTGCGTTCCCTCAGAGGAGGAACGATGATAGGAAATACATTAAGGTGGTAATACAGATCTTCTCTGAACTTTCCTTTCCGCACCTGACTTTCCAAGTCGCTGCTTGTTGCCGCAATGATGCGTACATTTGTGCCGCACTGTCTGTTTCCCCCGCATCTTTCAAATTTCCCCTCTTTAAGGACGTGTAACAATTTTGCCTGGAGTAATGGTGTAAGAGCTGCAATCTCGTCAAGAAACAAAGTTCCTCCCCTTGCAATATCGAGTCCGCCTCTTCGCCGGCCGCCAGCGCCAATGATAGTGCTTTCTTCATGCCCGAACAATTCACTTTCGATGATCGGTTCCGGAAGGTTGCTGCATACAACCTTTATGAAAGCCTGATTTGACCGGCTTGACTGGCTATGTATCGCTCTGGCTATTCTTTCTTTCCCGACGCCGCCTTCACCAATAATGAGGACATTTGAATTTGAATCGCTTACTTTATAGATATAGTGACAAATATTTTGTATAGCTTTGGAATCGCCGATAATTGCATCCGTTCTATTCCGCGCGTATAGTTCACTTTTAAGATTTTTTATTTCTTCGAGAAGTCTCTCATGTTCCTCTTCCGCCGCTTCCCGCAATTGAACCGCCTGAGCAATAATTAATGCGATTGACTTTAAAATTCTAATGTCTTCCTCAATGGGGACGGAATTATCGAATATCCGGTCAACGGCGAGCGCACCTGTAATCTTTCCGCGGGTTTTTATGGGCACGCAGATACATGCCGCTTCATCCTTAACAACAAGACGTCTGGATATGTTTTTATCAAGGGAAAGCAGCCTTTCCGATACGGTCAGCATAACTGCGGGATGCATTGTATAAATAACCTTGCTTACTATTCCCCGGTCTGCCTGATACCCCATCTGCATGCCGATGCCATCAGAAAAGCCGTGTCTTTCCTCGATAATGATATCGTGTGAACTCTTTTTCAAGAGTATTATTGTACCGCGTTTCATCTCCGTGTACTCTGCGATAATAGGCAATATCAACTTGGATATTTTCCTGAGATCGATGGTCTCATTCAGTCTGCTGCTTATATTGAAAAGCAGTGCAAGCTCTTTTACTTGACATGAAGCCATCGTCTCTGCATTTGTGTTATAAATTTTACTCATACGCCAATCTCAAACCAGCAATCAGTAGATTCAGCGGCCGAAAATATTTCTATTTAAATATAAACCATGGCAAAACTTTTCTAATCTTTGCTGATGCACATTAGTAGTGTACCATTATTTATTATGAATTTTTTTCTCCAAATTATTAAAATTATAAATTCCTTCATCCTGTACATGAGCTGTTTCAACCCTGTCGTAAATAATTAGGGCAAACTGCGTGCCATTGTTGTAACTATTTGTAAATACGTGGTTTATATCGGAATTGAACTGCTAATAGTCGGCCCTATACGACACATATTTGTATCATGCCACCGTATGGTAGGAATTAATTGCAGGTTTTTATGGCGGTAACGTTAATTGGAGTATTTCTTCAACATAACCGTCTTTCTCTCCCATGAAAAAAAGAGGGGTCGCGTCTAAAGGAGCTAAGGAGACGTAGTTGATTCATGATTCCTGAGAAGCAGCGCCTTTCTGTAACGATCACATTTAATACCGTACGTAATTCCGGGTAGAGAAGAGAACTATTGTCTGTAATAGCGATCTCTCATGATCTTCCGGTGCATGCCAAACTTCTTGGCAAGTAAGGTATTACTAATGTCGTCCAGTAATTTCAACGAACCATTATAACCGGTATAAACAAGCCGTTGTCCGCCAAAACGATCATTTATCGGAAAACCGATTCGGACAGGGGGTATCCCGTACTTTTCCGTAATCTGTTTGCCGGTGGAATTGCCGATGATTAAATTCACCTCTTTTTCCAGGGCATGCTTCTCAATGGTCTCAAAATCCGTATCATCCAGGATCAGTGCTTGGGCACAAGAACAAGCAAGCTTACCACTAAGTTCCATTTTTAAGAGGGCACTCTGGGAACCGGTGCTGATAATAGAAGGTTCGATTCCGTTCTCAAAACATATACAGCTGATGGAATATACGATGTCGGGTTCGCCATATATCAAGGCTTTAATGCCGCCATTCAATTTGTGGGCATCAATCATTCCATCCACCAACCGGCCGCGATCCTCAATTATCTTATTAGGGATTGATTTTTGCGAAAGATCGGAGAGGGTCACCATAAAACGGTCTGTATTGTCGATCCCGATGGGAATGGGGCACCGGTAACAGGGAACACCATATTCGTGTTCCAGGAATTGCCCCGGTGAGATGTTATCCGGAATGGTTACCCCAATTTCCAATGATGCTCTGGATGTTGCCATCATCTGGATATCCCTGTATCGAGTTCCTCCGACAGGGATACGGTTGAATTCACGAGAGAAGGGAGCATCAAAAGTATAGGAGATATCCGGCAGCATAATATAATTGATTCCGAAGGATTCCAGAATTTCTTTGATATTCCTTACATCACCCGGACATACGTGCGGCATAATGACATTTACCCTCTGGTGTCGAATTCCAGGTTTCGTAGTTTGCCGGACAATGTCAAGCAAGGTTGTGTAATATCCCTCGTGCAGGGTTCCGCCATAGCCCGGAGTATTTGTTGTTATAATGTGGATTCCTGTTGTATCGTTTTCTGATTCGAACTCCTTTATGATCCTATTGAGGTCTTCGCCAATGGTCTCAGCCAGACACGTTGTGGAAACTCCAATAATTTGGGGATTATAAATCCGGATGAGATTTTTTAAACCTTTCTTCAGGTTATTTGCACCACCGTGGATGGTGGCATTCTCATGCAGAGACGATGATGCAATATCGAACGGCTCTGAATAATGCGTAGTGATATGCGTGCGTATATATGCGCTGCACCCTTGTGAACCGTGGAGCATCATCATGCTGTTCTCTATGCCGTGGAAAGCGATGGCGGCGCCCATAGGCATGCACATTTTGCACGGATTGATATTCAAGTTCTCGAAATTTCTTTTTTTCAACTTGTCAACACCTCCTTCATTTCCGGAAATCCAATCGTGCACAGCTCATGCGATGATACGACATCTTCCCTTGTCCATTTCCAAACAGGACTGTTGGAGGTGAGATGCATTTCTTTGGCGAAATTAATCATCCCTTCGTAGGTTGTAAGAGGATGTTTGCGGTCGTGGTTAAAATCCACAAATGGAATTCCCATCTTTAAAGAGAGAGCCCGTTCCTTGACATTGCCGATGAGAATGTCAGGCTTCATTTTTTTCATATACTTCTCGAGTTCCGCAGGCGAGGTATCGTTCAAGATGACAGCGCCTTCTGTTGCAAATCCATGTATTATCCGGTAGTCCTCAGCATTGCCATGCTGGGTTCCGATGATAATGGTTTTAATATCAAATTCCTTGAGAAGCCTGATAATCGCGATAGCTTTGTATGTGCCGCCGACACAAACAGCAGCCCTCTTGCCTCTCAATTTCATTTTGTAACTCTCAATAACCGGTTTGACTGCTTTTTCCTCCTCATCCGCCAGGCTTAACGACTTTTCAACCAGTTCGCTGCCGCCGATTATTCCGGAAATCTGTATCAGGGAATTTCTGATATCTTCAAAACCGATAAACCGGACCTTTATGGAGGGGATATTGAACTTTTCCTCCATCTGTTTAGAGAGGTATGCCATGGAGCCAGAACATTCCACGATGTTGAGGCTTGCGCTGGGTGCCTTCATTATCTGATCGTACGTGGAATCACCCGTTATCTTTGAAATGACTTTGATGCCGATCCTCCGGAGGTATTCCTCAATGATCCAGATTTCACCGCCATGGTTGTAGTCCCCAAGGATGTTTACGCCGGGCTTTTTTTCCTGTCTTTCGTCACCCATGAGTTCCAGCAGGGCACTGCATGCAAGCCTGTACCCCAGAGGCTTCGCCCCGGTAAATCCGCTGGATTTCACCGGTATGATGCGGACTATGTGCTTGTGCTCCATTCGCTTGCATACTGATTCGATGTCATCACCGATCACGCCGACAACGCAGGTCGCGTATACGAAAATGAGACGGGGTCTTGGCTTGTAGTTTTCCATGATTTCTTCGATCGCTGCGAGCAGCTTTCTTTCTCCGCCAAATATGATGTCCTGCTCCCGGAGGTCAGTGGAAAAGCTGTTCCTGTATAAATCGGCATTACTGCTCAAACTTCCCCTTAAATCCCACGTATAGCTCGCACACCCGATAGGACCGTGAACAAGATGGACCGCGTCCGTGATGGGATTCAATACAACTCTTGCGCCACAGTAAACACAGGCCCGCTGACTTATGGAACCGGCGATACTTTCCTTTTCGCATCTGATTTGTCCTCCGCTGCAACCGGAAGATTTAAACATTATATGAGCCTTTCGTTCTTCAAGGACATCCTTGAAATCCGTAAAGGCATTCTTTTCTCCTTTCATAATACCTCCATTGCAGCCTGTATAGGGACTGAATATTTCAATTTGATGGCCCCTCAAACATGAAATCGTGTTTGAGAATACGTTTCAGCCAGAGAGGCTTCTTGCCTTTAAACAGTCCCTGTAGTTTGAAGATTGCTGCTTCAATCGATTCAACTGCATTCATTTCTATAGGGTACACGCCCGATGCAATCACACGGTCTGCGATGGGACCGCCGATGGCTGAAACAAAGATGACATCGCTTTCCCTTATGGCGTCAATTCTCTCGTCAATGGAAAAAGGCTTTCTATGCACAGGCCTTATTGCGAGATCATCGGAGCCGCCTTGCGGGGAGAAGCTTGCTGCATGATTGAACTTACAAGTTTCTTCAGTAATATCGTAGAACATAAAGTAACGGCATAAGGCAAAATGCCCGTTCAGGTTCTCTCTATCATTGGTCGCAAATACAACTCTCATTTACGCTCTCCTTCTTCATAATTAGATTTTTTATACTCTCATATGTTGGTTTACGTATTTTCGCCTACATGATGAGCTCAAGATTTTCATCGAGAGCATCCCTATCGGACCTGTCCAGAAGCGTATTGCCGATCATCTCAAGAAGACGCATGAGTCCCCTGTAACCTACAGTGGGCAGATAGGAATGCACTCCACGATCCATAATAGGGAAGCCAAACCGGACAAAAGGAATATCTTCAGCACGAGCTATATATTTGCCATACGTATTCCCAATCAAGAGGTCCACTGGATCATTCTTGATCCATTGATGCAGCGTGAACAAGTCGCCGGCACTTTTCACCTTACCATCTATTTGCGCTTCCCGGAGCATGGAACTCACCTTTTCTTCGAATGCAATTCCCGGGGTGCCGGTCAAAACAAATTGAGGAATCATTCCCAGTTCAAGCAGAAACGAAGCGAGCGCCATTACCGTATCCGGGTCTCCAAATACTGCTACTTTTTTGCCGAAGTAATGCTGGTGAAGATCAGCCATTACGTCGATTACCTGACCGCGTTCCTCTTCCAGTTCATCCGGGATACCTTTCCCTGTTAAGTTTGAAACCGTCATAAGGAAGTCATCCATGGCATTTATCCCAATAGGGATCATGAGTGTTAAAGGAGGAACCCCGCACTTGTTTTGTAATTCATGAGCACCCCGCTCTGACGAGAAGCTTCCTAATGCTATGGTTGCCCTGGAGTTGCCCGCATCGATTATATCATTCACTTTTGTTCCGCCCTTGGGAAAGATGTGGTAATTGCCGGTCAATGGCGCATCCATAACACCGCTCGTATCGGGAAACATGATGAAGTCCACGTCCATAATCTGCAGTATCCGCTTGATTTCCCTCATATCGCCGGGGTTAACGAACCCTGGAATGATATTTATCTTCCCATTGGGTATCCCGTTATTCTCGCTGAGGTATCTGACCATTCCAACAATCATATTGGAAAATCCGATAATGTGAGATCCCACATAGCTTGGGGTGTTCGCATGAATGATATATTTTCCTTCAGGCTTAGCGGACTTGCTGATAATTGTTGGTATGTCATCTCCTATAGTTTCCGATAGACATGTCGTGTGAATAGCGATAATGTCCGGATTATATATGGAGAATACATTGTTGATCGCGGTTGTCAGATTGGCCATGCCGCCGAACACGCATGCCCCCTCTGTGAATGAACTGGTGGAAGCCTCGGCCGGCTCACGGAAATGTCTGTTCAAATGGCCCCTAAAGTACATCTGACATCCCTGTGATCCATGGCTGTGCGGCAGACAACGGTGAATCCCCAAAGCAGCATAGGTAGCTCCCAATGGCTGGCAGGTTTTTGCCGGATTGATAACAAGCGCCTTGCGCTCAAAAATTTCTTTAGGTGTATGGTCTAACATTTAAAATACCTCCCTTAAATATGAGCCATGAATAAGAGGCTCTGTCTTCCACTTGGGTTTAATCATTTTCCAAACCGGTGCAGTCAGCCCCATAGCGATGTCCCGGGCAAAAACCACGGCTCCGTTAAAGCCCGCAAAGGGACCGCTATAGTCATAGGAATGGATCTGTTTTGAAAGGGTGCCCATCTTGTGGATGACGTATTTCTCTTTTATACCGGATCCGAAAAGATCCGGATTCAATAGTTTCATAAAAGATTCCATCTCATAATGATTTAAATCATCAACGACGACGCTTCCGTCCTTCATAATTTTTATCATTCCTTTGAAATAATTGAGTTCCATTTGCATTCTGAGTTCCTCAAACTTTTCCCTCGAAAGCATGAGGCGGTAGAATTTTTCATCCGGTTGCACTGACAGGTTCTCGATGTTTTTATTATCAGCGTTCTCCTTGATAAAAGGGATGACTTCACGTCCTTCGTAATCGTCGCGATGGGCGAATTCGAAACCAGCCAGGACTGTTTCCATGCCGATCTCTTCAAAAAGTCCTTGGAAGTGGTTGGCGCGGGAACCACCGACAAAAAGTGCCACAGTCTTCCCTTTGCAGATCTTTTTATATTTCTCTATCTGCGGCTGAATGATCGCCATTTCGTTTCTGATGAATTCATCAGTTCTGCAGATCAGATCGGGGTCTCCAAAGTAAGAAGCCAAATCATTCAATGCTTGGATCGTACTCCGGATGCCAAGGAAATTCACTTTAATCCAGTCTGTTCCGTATTTCTCCCGTAATAACTCTGCATTGTAATTGGTTGATCGATGGCACTGCACCAGATTTAGGTCAGCACTGTGGGCCTTCCTCAAACGTTCTACGGAACCGTCACCGGACATAATAGAAATGATATCGTACCCTATGGTTCTCAGAATACGTTCTATCTCCCATCCATCGCCACCGATGTTGTATTCGCCGAGGATGTTAAGCGAATAATCCTTTTTATCCTTTTTTACAGAAGCCTTAGTTCCTATAATATTTTTAAACAGACCGTTGTTTGCTATGTGGTGGCCTGCTGATTGACTTACCCCCTTGTAGCCTTCGCAACTATAAGCAATTGTCTGAATTCCGAACTCTTGTTCCGCCCAGCGCGCAACGGAATGGATATCATCACCGATCAATCCCACAGGGCATGTTGCGCAGATCATGATGCTTTTGGGTTTGAATATTCGGACGACTTCTTCCACGGCCTGTTTCAACTTTTTCTCGCCGCCGAATACGATGTCGCTTTCTTGCATGTCTGTAGAAAAGCAATAAGTGAGGAAATTATACTCTTCATCTTTATTCTTTCTCGCTCTGTTTCTTCTTGTAAGCCAGCTATAATACCCGCAACCGATTGGTCCATGAGTTATGGCGACAGTATCTTTCAGCGGACCGACAACTACCCCTTTGCACCCCGCATAACAACAACCACGTTCCGTAATAATCCCCGGGATGGTCCGACAATCAGCCACCATTTCCTGCGGAGCCTCTTCCGAGTTCACCACCAGCAGATGCCCCTTACGGCTTCTGTGCGTTTTCGGTGAGTATTTTTTTAAGATATTTTCCACATCTGCTTTCATTAATGTTATATTCGCCATAGTATTTCCTCCTTGCGGTATGTTCTTCAATAATTATTCCAATGAATGATTTTTCGTTCTGCCATGATCATAATCTTGTTCATTATCAATCCAAGCAACCCCACCAGGATAATAGTTAAATACATTTCAGGAGTTGCATAAGCGGTTTGGGCGTATACAACCCTGCTTCCAAGACCGTATTTCGCGCCCACCAGCATTTCAGTAACAATTCCGACTATGACACCCATGGACAGGGCAACTCTAGTTCCAATGAATATTTGAGGAAGCGCATCGAAGATCACTATCCTGCATAAAACCTGACGCCATGAAGCGCCCATTATCCTCGCAATTCTCACTCTGGTCTTATTGCCATTGATAACTCCCATCGACGTATTCAGTATAATGATCAACATGCATCCGAAAATAATCACGGCGATTCTCGATTCTTCCCCGGTACTAAAAATCAACATGGACAAGGGGTAAACAAGAATAGGCGGGATAGAACGGAAGAAATCCAGCGCTGTTTCGACATATGGACGTATCCTGCCGAAATAGCCCAAAAGAATTCCCATCGGAATTCCAGCTGCCAGTGCTGCCAGGACTCCAATAACTACCCTTATGAAGGAATAAACCATGTCCAGGTAAATACTTTTTTCAGCGAAGAGCCTGATGCCTACATTAAGCGTTTCTTGCGGAGTCGGCAGGAACAACGGATTAACCAGTTGAGTCCAGGATAATCCTTCCCATAAGAGAACTATTGCCGAAAATGTGATGATGTATTTTTTCATTTTCTGCTCCGCACTATTGTTGCTCTCATGAGAAGCGCGCTTCACCTTGGAAACAAATCCGATGTTCATGATCGTGGTTAATCCTTTGAAGAACGCGGCTGTTCCACGCGGGATTCGTTTTCTCCAGTATTATCTTGGCCGGTTTATCCGACAGGAAAATAACCCTGCTGGACAAATAGAACAAATGCTCTATATCATGAGCCACAATCAAAGTAGGGATCTTGATCTCTTCCCGTATTTCCAGAAGTTTATCCATGAGCCATTCGCCATTCGAGCAGTCGAGGGCTGAAAATGGTTCGTCCATAAGCATCACATCCGGATCAGAGATTAATCCCCGTATAATTGCTGCATATTGCTGCTGTCCCCCGCTCAATTGGTATGGATATTTATCAATTGAGAACGGGATTCTTATAAGATTCGTAAGCCAGCATAATTTCTCTGCTATGAGACTCTTGTTCCATTTTTTTAAGACCAAGGGAAATAGGATATTATCCCTGATTGATAACCAGGGAAAAAGGCTGCTCCGGAAGTCTTGGAAAATATAAGAGATGCTATTTTCTCCCGGCTTTTTTCTCCCTATAGTTATGTGCCCGGAATCCGGTTCGATGATGCCGGAAATCATATTGAGCAAAGTAGTTTTTCCACATCCGTTCGGGCCAAAAATCCCCACAACTTCATCATAGTCCACGGAAAGGCTGAATTCCTCAAAAATCCGTTCTTCCTTGCCGGCAGAAATTCTTGCCTTCTTGCATATCTTGTTAATATGAATTCCGTTCACCATCATCCCAGTTCCATTCATTATCAATTGACCAGTGAATTGTTTGAAAAAAACTGAACTCCAAATTTTCAATTAGCTCCACGGAAGAGAGCGTTTGAGAGATCAACCTTTTCTTTGATTATCCCCAATTTTTTATGTGAATCACCGATTCTTATCAGTTTAGCGGGTGTGAATTGCGACGATTTCAAAAACAAGGAATCCGGATACTTATTAACGAAAGACCTTTGCGCTTCGGGAAGGAATTTCCCCATACTTACTTTAGACTCTTGCTGATTGGCAGTTATGTATTCGATTGCCTCATCAAGGGAGTTAATAATTCGTTGGGCAACAACTGGATTCTTGTTAACAAAATCCTTGGCCATGCAAAAACTCGCAAAAGGAAATGGAGATCCTAAATATTTTGGAACCAGAGCTTCCTTGAGCAGGAGACGGCCGATACCTTTCTCAATGCATGCTGTAACCGCAGGATCATTTGTAAACATGGCGTCGACTATGCCTGACTCGAGAGAGGCGGGGGTCATGGCCGGCGCTACCTGTTGTATAATAACTTCGTCTAATTTTACGTTATTTTTTTGAAGGATGAGTTCAAGCCAGACTTTATACGCAAATGTTGGAAGAATTCCTATTCTTTTACCTTTAAGGTCGGAGATTTTTTTTATCGATGAATCCTTTTTTACGACGAACATGCTCACAGGATGTTTGTTATCTTCCAGCATCAGAGTGGCATAATATAATTCTTTTTTGCTTCTGAGCTGAGCACTCAAGATAATAGGAAAGGCTGCGTAACCGGCAACATCAAGTTTCCCGCTGCAAAGAGCATCGATTAGCGGTTGAGCTGTATCAAACTTTACCAGATCGACATCAATACCGTTCTTTTTGAATATCCCCTTTTCTTGCGCTACAAAAATAGGAAGGCTTATCCGTAAAGTGCTACATCCTATCCTCACCCTCTCGTTGCCGGCGGCCGGATTACCGGCGCACAAAAATATTACGAACACAATGACCCAGATCAATCTTTCGGAATTCTTATTCATTTGTTACCCCTCAAATTTGTTTATTTAGCGAAGTCTAAGGTTTCATCTCCTGTTTCTGCTGTGCGGATGCGGATAGATTCGGATATGGGCATCACAAAAATCTTACCATCACCCGGTTTCCGGGTACGGTTAGCGGAGATAATTGTCTCCGCTACTTTATTAACCAGCTTATCCGGTACGACAACAGAAAGCATACGCTTGGGAATAAGCCGTTGTGTATTGCCCAGTTGCGCGATAGCTTCCTCATAACCCTGTTCCGCCCCCTTGAGCACCTTGAAATCCAACACACCCTTGCCGCGTCCCAGACACTCGCGGACATGCAGGGATGAGATCTCTGCATCGATTAGGGCCTCTTTCGTCTGGTTGATTTTGTTCATCCGGATAATAGCCACAACTTCTTTCATCCGGGCACCTTCCGCCTTGTCAGCATCCGTCTCTTTAATACCGGAGCTGACCGTGTAGACTTCCTCCACGGGGGAAACGAAAATCTTGCCGTCTCCGAATGCACCGTTGGCTCCTGTGCGGGCAGCACCTATGACCGTTTTGATGACCATGTCCTTCTCCGCGTCCGGTACCACGATGATCAGTAATTCCTTGGGAATCCCGTCATAAGTAATGTCACCGATCTTGATTCCGCGCTGCCGTCCGCGTCCGGATACGTTCATGCGCGTAACAGCGGGGAATCCCTCGGCCATTAAGTTTTCTAAAACCTTATCAGCCTTTTCCGGCCTGACGATTGCTCTAACCATCATCATCGCTTTACCTCCTCACGTTTCGTTGTTCAGTTTCTAATCCCCTAATCCAATATCCTATTTGATCAGAGCAGAGCTTCCATCTCTTCCGTAGCCAGAGGTTTGGGGATGACGAATACCTGGTTTTCATCAATGACCTCAGCAATTTTGCGGTATTCATCAGCATGGTTAGGCGAGTGTCGCAGGCGATAACGGATTTGCGGTTGATTCCGGTGCGCTGCAATCGTATTTTGTGTAGTAGTTGATTTCCCGATTCCGCCTTTGCCATAATAGCAATCTTCTTTCAATTTTATGTTTTTTTTAGCATAGGATCAAAATACATGCCAAACAGGAAAGTGATATGAGATACTTTCGGGGAAATATATTTTTATATATATTATCAAATTGTTATTAATTGCTTTAACTTCGATCAATGACTCGAAAACCACATTTTATAAATTAAATAAATGCAACGTAACGGTAGGAAATACAGAATTGTCATACTGTAGCGTATGATTTCTTTGCCGGCTTACCCTCCAGAAACCCAATGCCTTTGAGTTAAGAACATATTATAAGCTAAACCAATTGGGATTAATCAATATGACGGTTCCTTGCATGCGACAAAGTTTCGATACAAAAGATCATACATCTGCGTAGACTTCGTGAATAATCGTACCTTCTTGTTTATGTGAGCAAAAAATTATCATAATCATTTGAACTCATGTAATATTTTTCCTTGCAGTGCCTTAGTAATACAATATAATCCACCTCATGAAATATTTTTTATGATCCGTTTTTGTCTTTTCAGCAGTTATGACTTCCTGTAGCATTCACACTTAAAATTATTTTTAAGTATTTGTTTTATCTTGATTTAAATAAATATCAAAATAAATCGTTAAAAAATTGGTATGCTATATGCTCTCTCAAAAATCACATGTTAGTTGAAAGCCGGGCATAACGAGATAAAAAGACAAGTTGCTCCGGTATTATGATTACGGAAACAAGGGCGCACGGGAAATAGAAAGGATTTATCCAGCAATGACGGGGTGAACCTTACAAGGTAACCAGCCAATGAAACCGTGGGAATGAGGACCGGGGAAGCAGCATTGTAAAGGAGAGAGCAATGAAAAGAATTGAAGCAATTATCCAGTTGGATAAAATTGAAGGCGTGTCCAATGCATTGAAAAAAATCGGTCATAATGGACTGGCGATTACCGAAATCAAAGGCTATGGATATCAGGAAAATCTGCTGCGCCGGTTTCGTGGTGTTTCCTTTTCCAATAAGGTAGATCGCATCAACAAGGCAAAGGTTGAACTTACTGTAAATGAAAATGAAATTGATGAAATTGTCGACGCAATCCGCAAATCAGCATATGCCGGCAGCTTCATGAATGAAAAAATATTTATTCATTCTGTAGATGATGCGTTGCGGATTTGCTTCGGAAATAAAGAAGTAAATGCCCTATAGCCTTTACGGAGGGATGTATGAAAGATAATACATCTGTTATTGGAGAAAACATGTTGGAGCGTTGCGTAGCCGGTTTTGAGAAAACAGTCATCGTCCATGCCCTGACCAGAACAAGAGGCAATCAATCAGCCGCAGCCCAGTTGCTGGGAACAACGAAACGTGTTTTGACATATAAAGTTCATAAATATAAAATCGACTGCGAACAATACAAATAGAAAAGTACTAAAGGAATTTCGAAGGAGTCAGAATGAACGTATTAAAAGCTTCACGAAATGACCGTTTTTGTCACATCAATGAAAGCCCGGATTCCGGTTACAGATCTGAATTTCAACTAAAGATATTATCAAGGCAACCGCTTCGAATGTTTTTGAAGCCTTTGATTCCACATGCACGAAATAGGCTTTGCCGAAAATGAGACTTTAGTTAAAAATTAAATGTAATTGTAATCAAGAAAATACCAATATGTAAGAGAGTCGAGAAAGTTGATAATGCTTAATATTTACATTGATGACCATTTAAGTAGTGTCGGTATTGATAGCTGTGCGCTTTAACTCTTTCCTTCCTAGGGACGTTTCCACCTCCTTCAGCCGCCGCTGCATTTTGTTTTGGGCGCAAAGTGCAGCGGCATTTTTTTGCGGATTTCCTCACTATTAATATTGACTAAGATCTTATTTGTCAGTTCCCGAATCACCGTTTTGGGGACTCTACTGTACATTCAAGAACAATCTCCGTTGAAATGCACGTACATGAACGCACGAGAAATTAAAAATAGCTGTGCTTAAGCGTCATCGTGCTAAATGCCTTGTGTTTTCATCATAACTCCTATGATTAACCATATAAATACTTTACCTTTTTATAGATGCCTCAATCCCTGGCACATATTCTGCTCATCAGGAAAATAATACTTCTTAAGTGAATATGAAAAAAATTAAAAGAAGGAGGAAAGCAATGCCAAGAAAAATAGCAATTTATGGAAAGGGCGGCATCGGCAAATCGACGACCACTCAGAATACGGCGGCCGCGATGGCGTATTTTCACGGCAAGAAAATTTTCATTCAAGGCTGCGATCCCAAGGCGGACTCCACACGCCTGATTCTCGGCGGCAAACCGCAGGAGACGCTGATGGACGTGTTGCGGGATCATGGCGCTGAGAAGGTAACGAACGACAAAGTGATCAAGATCGGTTTCAGGGACATCCGCTGTGTCGAATCGGGCGGACCGGAACCGGGCGTCGGCTGTGCGGGCCGCGGTGTCATAACCGCAATCGACCTGATGGAGACGAACAAGGCATATACCGAAGATCTTGATTTCATTTTTTTTGATGTACTGGGCGACGTGGTCTGCGGTGGTTTCGCGATGCCGATTCGCGACGGTAAAGCCCAGGAGGTTTACATCGTCGCGTCCGGGGAGATGATGGCAATTTACGCGGCAAACAACATCTGCAAAGGGCTCGTGAAATACGCCAAGCAATCAGGTGTGCGTCTTGGCGGCATAATTTGCAACAGCAGAAAGGTCGACCGCGAAAGAGAGTTTCTCGATGAGTTTACTTCGGCAATCGGGACGCAGATGATCCATTTCGTTCCGCGCGACAACATCGTGCAGAAGGCCGAGTTCAACAAGAAGACGGTCACCGAGTTTGATCCCAATGAGAATCAGGCAAAGGAATACAGTGAACTTGCCCACAAAATCATCGAAAACAAGAACTTCGTGATTCCCAAACCACTCTCAATGGATCAGCTTGAGATGATGGTGGTTAAATACGGGATCGCAGATTGACGCGCAAAGGAGAATTCAATGAAAATGATCAAGGCAATCATTCGTCCCGAAGCAGCGGATACAGTGGCGGACAGCCTGGCTGAAGCCGGATTCTTCTCAATGACGAAAATCAATGCGTTCGGCCGTGGAAAGCAAAAAGGGATTACCGTTGAAAACATGCATTACGACGAGTTACCGAAGACGATGATCATGATGGTCGTCGAGGACAAGGACGTCGAAGAGGTGCTGAGACTCATAAAGTACAAGGCTTACACCGGAAACTTCGGCGACGGGAAAGTATTTGTAACGCCGGTTGACTATGCGTTCACCGTCCGCACCGGCGAAAAGACCTTATAGGAGGATCGTATGAAGGAAATCACGGCTATCATCCGTCCCAAAAAAATCACCGCGACGAAAACCTCCCTGGAGAACCTCGGATTCCCCGGCATGACCGCGATACAGGTCCTCGGCAGGGGTCACCAGAGAGGAATCGCCGGAGAATTGAACTACGAAGTCAGTCCCAACATCATAGGAAAGTCCTGCGGCATGAAATACATTCCCAAACGCATGATCAAGATCGTCGTACGCGACGAGGACGTCGACAAAGTCGTCCGTACGATTGTCGATGTAAACCAGACGGCGCAGATTGGCGACGGGAAAATCTTCGTGAGTCCCGTTTTCGACGCACTCAGAGTGCGCACGGACGAGACCGGCGACAACGCCCTGGCATAGTAAAAGGAGGCACACATGCCATATCATGAATTTGAATGCAGCAAATGCATACCTGAAAGGAAGCAGCACGCGGTCATTAAAGGCCCGGGAGAAACGCTCGCCGACGCGCTTCCGGCGGGATATCTGAACACGATCCCCGGAACTATCTCCGAGCGCGGCTGCGCCTACTGCGGCGCGAAGCACGTCATTGGAACGCCAATGCGGGATGTGATCCACCTGAGCCACGGCCCCATCGGCTGCACATACGACACGTGGCAGACGAAGCGATACTTGAGCGACAACGACAACTTCCAGCTCAAATATACCTTTGCTACCGACATGAAGGAAAAACACGTCGTGTTTGGCGCCGAAAAAATGCTCAAACAGAACATTCTCGAGGCCTTCAAGGCCTTTCCCCAGATAAAGCGCATGACGATCTACCAGACCTGCGCCTCCGCGCTCATCGGCGACGATATTAATGCCGTCGCCCAGGAGGTAATGGACGACTACCCGGACGTCGACATTTTCGTTTGCAACTCGCCCGGGTTCCGCGGTCCCAGTCAATCCGGCGGACATCACACGATCTGTATCGCTTGGTTCAAGGATAAGGTAGGAACCGTCGAGCCGGAAATCACGAGCGATTATGTGATCAATTACGTCGGCGAATACAATATCCAGGGCGATGAGAAAATCATGGTCGATTATTTCAAGCGCCTGGGCATCCAGGTACTGTCGACTTTCACCGGCAACGGTTCATATGACGAACTGCGCGCCATGCACCGCGCGCACCTTAATGTGCTGGAGTGCGCCCGCTCCTCCGAGTACCTCTGTAATGAATTGCGCGTTAAATATGGAATCCCGCGGCTCGACATCGACGGATTCGGATTCGATCCGCTTGCCAAGTCGCTGAGAAAGGTCGCGATGTTTTTCGGCATCGAACAACGCGCAAACGCCGTCATCGAAAATGAGACTGCACGCTGGAAGCCGGAACTGGACTGGTACAAGGCGCGTCTGAACGGCAAAAAAGTATGTTTGTGGCCGGGTGGATCGAAACTGTGGCATTGGGCGCACTGCATCCATGAGGAGATGGGCGTCGAGGTTGTATCGGTGTACACAAAATTCGGCCATCAGGGTGATATGGAGAAAGGAATCTCCCGCTGCGAGGAAGGCGCGCTGGCGATCGACGACCCGAATGAACTCGAAGGCATCGAGGCAATGGAAATGCTCAAACCCGATATCATCTTCACAGGAAAACGACCCGGCGAGGTTGCCAAGAAGATACGCGTGCCGTATCTAAACGCCCATGCCTATCACAACGGTCCCTGGAAAGGCTTTGAAGGATGGGTTCGTTTCGCGCGCGACATCTACAACGCGATATACTCGCCGATTCACGAGCTTTCCAAACTCGATATCAGCAAGGACGAGATTCCGACCGACATCGGATTCAAAACACAGCGACTGCTTTCCGATGCAAATCTTCCCGATGAGGTGAAGAAATCGAAAGAACTCCGTGAATACACCGGCAAGTTCGATTGTGTTGCCGAAATCTACAAGAAAACTTATCCTGTTTTCGAACGGCAGGCAGTAGCTGTCTAGGAGGCATCATGGACAAGGAAATCAGAAAAGCGCATGTCGATGAGATGACCGACTATATTATGAAGCACTGCCTCTGGCAGTTTCATTCAAGGGCATGGGACCGGCGATCTCAAAATGCCGGCATTCTCGACAAGACTACGCAACTGCTCTGCGGTGCCCCCGTGGAACTTGAAACACCAGCCGACAAGTGTTACTGGGTCGACGCAGTGATTCTTGCCGAGGAGTTCCGGTGCCGTTTCCCCTGGCTTTCAGCCGAGAGAAAGGAAGCTATTAAGGAAGTTATGAAGGAACTCCATGAGAGAATGGATTATCTGACAATCGACGGTTCGCTCAACCTAGAGCTGAACGATCAGCATTATTAAGGAGAATAACATGACCTGTGAATTATTACAGAGACAACGAGCAGGCGTGATCAATCCGATCTTCACTTGTCAGCCGGCAGGCGCACAGTTTGTGAGCATCGGGATAAAAGACTGCATCGGCATCGTTCACGGCGGCCAGGGATGCGTAATGTTCGTGAGACTTCTCATTTCCCAGCATCTGAAAGAGAGCTTCGAAATTGCATCATCCTCGGTTCACGAAGAGGGTGCTGTGTTTGGCGCGCTCAAACGGGTGGAGGAAGCGGTAGATGTGTTGCTGATGCGTTATCCGCACGTCAAGGCCATTCCGATCATCTCGACATGCTGTACCGAGGTGATCGGCGATGATATCGACGGCGTTGTGACCAAGCTCAATGAGGAACTGCTGGCGGAGAAGTATGCCGGACGTGAAGTTCATCTCATTCCGATCCACACGCCAAGCTTCGTCGGCAGTATGATCACGGGTTACGACCTGGCGGTCAGGGATTTCGTAAAATACTTTGCTAAGAAGGGTGAGTCGAGCGGAAAGATCAACCTGCTCACCGGCTGGGTCAATCCAGGCGACGTCACGGAACTCAAGCATCTTCTTTCGGAAATGGAGATCGACGCAACCGTACTCTTTGAGATCGAAAACTTTGATTCGCCGCTGATGCCGAACGGCAACCATGTATCGCATGGAGACACAACCATTGATGATCTGCGCGGCACAGCCAACGCCATCGGAACAATCGCACTCAATCGGTACGAGGGCGGAAAAGCCGCAAAATATCTCGAGAGCGAATTCCAAGTTCCCGCAGTCATTGGTCCCACGCCAATCGGTATACGCAACACGGATACATTTCTGGCCAATCTGAAAATAATGACTGGAAAGCCGATACCCGAATCCCTCGTCAGAGAGCGGGGACGAGCACTCGACGCGATCACGGATGTGACGCACATGTTCCTTGCCGACAAAAAGGTGGCAATCTACGGCAATCCGGATCTCGTGATCGGACTCGCACAGTTTTGCCTTGATCTCGAGATGCGTCCGGTGCTTTTGTTGCTGGGCGACGACAATCCGAATTACGTAAATGATCCGCGTATTATCGAGCTTCAAAACAATGTCGATTATGATATGAAGATCATCAACAATGCCGATTTCTGGGAACTCGAAAACCGGATCAAGAACGAGGGACTCGAACTTGATCTGATCCTTGGACACTCCAAAGGGCGCTTCATCTCGATCGACTACGATATCCCGATGGTGCGCGTGGGATTTCCGACGTATGACCGCGCCGGGCTGTACCGTTATGCGGTCGTCGGATACGGCGGCGCGACCTGGCTGGCGGAACAGATGGCCAACACCCTCTTCGCCGACATGGAGCACAAGCATGTCCGGGAATTCACCCTCAACGTCTGGTAGAACATGCAGATTGTGACATAGAGCTTATGAATAAAACAATTTCAAACAACGTATCGATGGATTTCATGCGCCAGTTCCGAGCAGCGGAAGGCTATCATGGTAACGCCGCAGCGTTCAGAGAGGCAGGCAAACGGCACAGTCTCGTGTTCAACCTCGCGTCGGTCGCAGTGGAAAATTATCTGCTGTCGATCTGCGAACTTCATGACGTTATGCCGTTCAATCACAGCTATAGCAGCCTGATGAACACTGTGGAGCCGCTCGTTAGCATTGATGACGCGCTGATTGCCGATATCAGATCACTCGATATGATATTCGGTATCTGTTCGGTCGATAACTACCATCACGGAATCCCGGAACCGGAAGATGCATCGCGAGCGCTTTTGATCTGCGATCGGCTCAAATCGCTCATACTCGACCTTATCTCTTCTGAAACAGATGTAACCGTAAGGAGAATTACATGACATCAATAGGAAAACCATTACATCCATATGGCGCCATGAGGCGTAAAGATCGTGAAATCACTTCCCGCGACGAGATCGAAAGCATCATGCGGAGCGAGCGGGTTATGCACCTGGCGCTTTGCGACGGCAACGTACCGTTCGTCGTGCCCGTGTTCTACGCTTATGACGGCGTAGCGCTCTACTTCCATTCGGCAAGGGCCGGCACGAAAATAGACATTCTGAAAATAAACAGCGCTGTGTGCTTCGAGATATTCACCTGCTATGACGTGATCGAAAGCGATCTCGCATGCGACTTTGAAGCAAAACACCGCACGGTCATCGGGCACGGCAGGGCGGTATTCATCGAAGACGCGCGCGAAAAGAAGAAGGCGCTCGATTTAATCGTCGGACGATTCACGAACAGGACCTTCGAATATCCCGCTGCAAACTTCGATTCTACCGCAGTAATCAGGATCGACATCGCCGGACTCAAGGGAAAGATGCACGGATTCTGAACCGGCAACATCATCCGAAGGAGGAATCAACATGAATATTGCGGTAATGAATGACGACGGGACCGGAAATCCGTTTCGCGGGACAACGAGAATCGACATCGTGTCCGACGCCGGAAGCACCTGGCAAATAGAACGCAGCATCGACTGCAACCCGTTCACACTTGACGGGGTAAGCGCGCTTGCCGAGATTCACCGGCGCATGCGGCAACTCGTGACCGAACTCGGTGACTGCCGTATTCTTGTTGCCAGCGTGATCAGAGGCATTCCCTTCGCGATACTCGACAGCAAGGGATTCTCCATCTGGCAGTTGGAGGGAACTCCGGAGGATCTTTATAACCATATCCGGCAGACGCTTCGTGAGAGGGAAGCGCGCGGAGGCTGTGTATCGGGATGCTCGTGCGGAGAGCCTACGGTGTGGGCATCCGAGCCTCAAGAGACGGCTACGGGAAAATTTATTATCAATCTCCGCGAGCTTTTGGCCGACAGCGACATGAATTCTCAGGAGATTCTGATACCCTTTTTGCAGAATCGGGATTTTTCTTCGCTTGAGATCCTTTGCGACCACACACCCCGCTGGCTTGCAAAGGATCATGCGCTTTTCGGTCTTGTACTCGAAGAGACCGAACTCCCGGACGGCACATATCGCACTGTGCTGAACCCGGACCCGTCCGGACGTAAGAAACCCTCCATTCCCTATCCGCTATCGCGATGCGGCGGTGGCCGTCACCTGTCATGTTTTGAAGGTTGAAAATGATAAGCTTGGATCAAACGGAAAGAAAAGTTCTCAGGCGTCGCCTCCTCTATGCCACATTGATACGTACGATGCTTGTTGCATGGAACGGAGGATGCACCGTAGCCAACCCCGGACTTGACCCGCATTTTCTCGCACGCAGGCACGATCTTATCTTCAATGCACTTATCTCTTACATAAAAGGAACAGAAGCCGGTAATGTGGTTTATGAAAAACAGACGTTCGACTCCGAAAACGCAATTCGAGACCTTCACTTTGCAGCGGGGGATGCAGGCGGGAATTCGGCAATACTTGCGGGAAGTGACGAGGAAGAGACACTGGCAAACCTGATAGTATTTTTCGAGGATAGAATACCTAAAACAGAACGGAAGCGTCCCTCGATCGGCGTGAGGCTATGATTTCGGC
>CAZWCA010000010.1:0-68947 GCA_964632255.1 uncultured Smithella sp.
TTTGCCCTAAGTACGGCGTGTTTGGGCAAAGGTATCCTCCCCCTGCACCCCCGAGGCTGTGTCGCAATTAATTTGTCTTTTTTATGTCGAAAAAATGGCTCGTTAAAATTGCTTATGGCAAACTTTTTTGAAATTTTAATGGTCAAACCACTCCTAAAAATGAGTATTTTTTCTCTTTTCGCTAATTGCGACACAGCCTCCCCTCCAAAGGGGGACAAGAAATAGCATTTGGTTTTTTCTAAATGTCTGAAATTGATATATTTTTTTATCATTGTTGAAACCTATTTTCGAGGGAGTCACCCATGACCCTGCGGGTCACAACGAGGCATGAAAATGGGCTGATTGTAGACTGTCCTTGAATCATCCGAAGTGGGCTTCATGTCCTCCGCTGGCGGAGGTGGCGCGAAGCGACGGAGGTGGATCAGAGTAGATATTACAGGGGCTGCTTCCTGCAGTCGGAACCACTCCCACACGGAGCATGGGAACGAGATAAGACATCCTCCCCCTGCGCCCCCTCCAAAGGGGGACAAGTGACAGCGGTATTCGATATTTTTTCTAAACGCCAGAAATTGTTTATTTTTTAACGTTTTTAGAATCTATTTTTCGGAGGAGTTGGCAGAGCATGTTGCTTATTGAAAAGATAAAAACAAAGAAGGCGAATATCGGCATTATCGGCCTCGGTTACGTCGGGCTTCCACTGGCTGTGGAATTTTGCCGGGCCGGCTTTAATGTTACCGGATTTGATCTGGACATGGAGAAGATTATTCTCCTCAGGAGGGGAAAAAGTTATCTCAGGCATGTCGACATCACGCCCCTTGCCGAGACGGAAAATACAGCCGGTTCTTTTGTTCCGACAGATGATTTCGAAAATCTTTCAAATGTGGATTGTATAATCATTTGTGTTCCCACTCCCCTGACCAAGTACCGGGAACCGGATTTGTCCTATGTATTCAATACGGCCTCAACAATTGCCAAATATCTGAAAAAGGGACAACTCGTTGTTCTTGAGTCAACCACATATCCCGGAACAACGGATGTAGATATACGGCGTATTCTGGAAGGCTCCGGACTCAGGGCCGGGGACGATTTCTTCCTGGCATTTTCTCCTGAGCGCGAAGATCCGAACAATAAGAATTTTTCCACAAGTACGATACCGAAGATAGTAGGCGGTTATTCATCTTCTTGCCTGGAAGCGGCGAAGGCGTTGTACGATTTCATAGTTATGACTGTGCCTGTCTCTTCCACAAAAGTGGCCGAAGCCGCCAAGCTTCTCGAAAATATCTATCGGTCCGTCAACATTGCGCTGGTGAATGAATTAAAGATGCTCTTCGACCGGATGGATATAGATATATGGGAAGTTATAGAAGCAGCTCAAACAAAACCTTTCGGCTTTCAAGCCTTCTACCCCGGCCCCGGCCTGGGCGGCCATTGCATCCCGATCGATCCCTTCTATCTGACCTGGAAAGCCAGGGAATACGATTTTTCCACGCGATTCATCGAACTGGCCGGTGAAATTAACACGGCAATGCCGGATTATGTGGTTTCCAAGGTGATGAAAGCGTTAAACGACCATGGCAAAACGGTACAGGGCGCAAAAATACTGATCTGCGGTTTGGCTTATAAGGCCAATGTCAACGATTGCCGGGAGTCGCCGTCTTACAGGCTGATGCAAAAGCTGGAAGCGCTGGGCGCCGTCGTCGATTATAATGATCCCTGCATACCTGTTATCCCCCGGACGCGTGATTATGCGGAGTACACGGGGAAACGTTCCGTTCCGATCACCGGCGCCTATGACCTGCTTTTGATCGCCACGCCGCATGACGAATATAGAAGCTATGATCTGCTCTCATTGGGCATACCTGTTGTGGATACCCGCAATATTGTACAAGGCGCCGGCCGGATGATCTACCGCGCCTAGAACACGCTTTTCATAATCGTATAAAAATATCACCGCAACCAGATACCGGCGTACCATTCTTCAATAAAAGCAAGGAGTCCCCCATGGCCCTGCGGGTCACAACGAAGCATGAAAATAGGTTGATGGTAAATCTTCAAGGATTGTTCATGCAGGGGCAAACCCAATGTCATTGAATTAAGAAATTTGCCTTCCAATTCTCCCTTTCGTAAAGGGGGATACAGGGGGATTTTTTATTACACTTTGTAAAATCTCCCCCATCCCCTCTTTAGAAAAGAGGGGGGCTGTAGCGCTTAAGTCAATGACATTGGGGGCAAACCTGCGTGTTTGCCCTAAGTATAAGGAGAATAAAGATATGAAGATTTTAATCACCGGTGGTGCAGGCTATATCGGAAGCCACACGCTGAGGCTCATGGGCGATCAGGGGCATGATATTGTCGTGCTGGATAATCTTTCCACCGGGCATGAATGGGCGCTTCTGGCCGGACGATTGATCAAGGGCGATGTAGGAGACGGACATCTTGTAGAGAGTATCCTGAGGATATTTCAGCCCGATGCCGTAATTCATTTCGCAGCGTCCATTGAAGTGGAAGAATCGGTGCGCAATCCGCTCCGCTATTATGAAAACAATGTTTCTCATACTCTCAACCTGCTTAAAGCCATGAAGGGGGCGGGCATCCGAAATTTTATCTATTCTTCAAGCGCCGCGGTTTACGGGATTCCCAACCGGATACCGGTAGATGAAACGGCGGAGATCAAGCCCATTAACCCCTATGGGATGAGCAAGGCGATGATCGAATGGGTCTTGCAGGATATGTCGGCGGCAAAAGATATGCAGTATGTAGCGCTGAGGTATTTCAACGTGGCCGGTGCTGATCCGCAAGGACGCATCGGGCAGGCATACGAAAACCCCTCGCATCTTTTGACCCGCGCGCTGAAAACAGCCAAGGGGGAATATGATGCATTGTCGATTTTCGGAACGGATTATCCGACTCCGGACGGCACCTGCATCCGGGATTTCATTCATGTGGACGATCTGGCCACCGCTCATGTCCATGCGCTGGATTATTTGATGGAAAAGAAGATGTCGGCCGTATTCAACTGCGGATACGGCCACGGGTATTCAGTTCGTGAAATGGTCAACATGGCCAGAGAAATAACCGGCGTGGATTTTCCCGTGACGGAAACCGGACGAAGGGAAGGCGATTCGCCTGCTGTTGTGGCGGACAGCTCGAAACTTCGGGCGCTGACGGGTTGGAAGCCGATCCATGATGACCTGGCTTATATCGTCAAAACCGCCTGGGACTGGGAGAAGAAGTTATACAAGAAAGCTCATGCGGCTTAAGACGGCGTCGGAGAATGCCGGGGGGTGAATATTTGTCCTGATGAAGCCACGTATGATTGCCGCCATAGTTTTGCTTTCTATTGCCGTTGCAGGGCTTTTGTCTATACCCAGGTACCTCGCTTATGCCAAGCCGCCTGCGCCGTCGGATGTGATTGTCATGCTGGTCGGTCCGCATTATGAAGATCGACTGAAAGAGGCCGTCCATTTGCTTGCGGAAGGATACGCCAAGTGCATTATGATTCCTCTGCACCGGCAGGTTATCACGGAGAAAGATTTGCCGTCGCTCAAGCCGGAGTGGTCTTATGAAATGCAAATTGATAGAAAAGCGTTTCCCGCATACTATGAAAACACACATCTTGAGGTTATCACTGCAAAAGAAATGATGTGGGAAGCCTCACTTCATTCCGCCATTTTTGTAAGTTCAGCCCAGCACATGAAAAGAATCAGCATTATCTGCGCCAAGGTCTTCGGTGACGACGCCAGAGGGTTTTCTTACGTGCCCACGCGTTATGAACGAAAACCGGAACGTTTGAACGGCAAAGCCCTTGCTGTCTGGATGAATGCCTGTCTGGAAGTCGTCAAAATTACATGGTTCAGGGTATATTCTTTTGTCTGAACTGGGGAAAACGAATGAAGGAATGAACGTTTATGCATCTGATCAGGAAAAATCAAAGAGAAAAAAGTTGTTGAAATATAGAAGACAGCACCCGTTTCCCTCAACCGGCGTTTGAGCGATACTTACAAAAATCATTCAGGAAAGAGGTACGACATGAGAAAGAAAGTTCAGGTATTACAGTTCTTGCTGGTACTTGGTTTGTTGCTGCCTTCGTTTAGAGCCACAGCATCGCAGATAGAGTTTCTGATTGGGTCAGGCGGGCAAGTGCAATTTGATGGCGGTGCTCCGGGCACAATCGTAGGTATAAATTTGCCGGTGCTTACGGTGCTTGGCATTGATACGCCTCAGAATCAGGGAGTAACGCTGACTCTGGCTGCCGGGTCCTTGATGTCGTTCCAAACAGGCGCGGTGTACCAGACCATTGTTGTGCCGGCCATAGGAGCCCAGCCTGCTTACCAGATCTACGCAGCAGATGCCGGAGGATATGTTACCGGTCTGAACATAATGAATGGAAATCTTCTATCCGGTGCGGTCTATGATACCCAAAGATATACACAGCTTATGATATCATCGGCCAGCGGATCGTTCGGCGGAGATTTTTCCGTCTACGCTCTAAACGATCTCATTAAGAGCTTTTACAATGTCGGCGATTCGTGGACCGGCAGCATTACCCTGAGAACGGGAAAGGCCGCTAATATGATCGGTACAACAGGCTTCAAGAGTGATGAAGGCGCCATCACTCTTACCAGCGTTCCCCTGCCGCCCGCTGCCTGGCTGTCGGGCGCGGGATTGCTCGGATTGCTGGGCATCAGGAAACGGATCAATCATTAATCAATCAACAAGGTTTTAGATGAGAGAAAAACCTGTCCAAAAACCAGGAATGGCTTCCCGTTCTTATCGACCTTGCCTTCGGAACTTTCTCTTTTGACTTTCGCTTCTTACAGTTTTTCACTGCTGAACGGATAAGAAGCCGATTGAATCAGGTGTGCGCCAATGACGCGATTCCTTCATTGATGGTCAATCCTTTAGATGCATTCTTATATTTCTTCTTTGTGAAGTCTTGATATCAAATCGTACAAAAAAAGAATTTTGAAAAATATAGTTTTTTTTAAGTTCAATACAGCTTTGTTTGCCTTTCTGCTGTACATGGCGGCGGCCTCTGCCTGCTTGGCGGATGTCTTCACCGATCTGCATGCCGATTTTATTGCCGGATTTAACAATTCCCTGAAGATCGATTATCCGAAGGATGCAAAGATTCAACATGCAGCCGGCAAGATTATTCATGACGGCATTTCAGGAAAAGCGCTCTCGCTTTCGGGTAATCAGTATCTGGCCCTTCCCGGCGGGAAATTTATCGGCAGGGATGAGGGGACCATAACTCTCTGGGTGAGACCTCATCAATCATCGGCTGCTTCCGCGTCCCGTACTTTTGTGTCCTTCAGGTGGCTTGAGCCATCGAATAGCTATTTTGTGCTGTCGCGAGGATGGTGGGAGGCCGGCGGAGGCAGTGGATTGACATATTTCATCGCTAATAATGCGGTAACGTCCAATATTGCGAATGATATTTTCTACAATCCCGGTACATGGATTCATCTGGCGGCCGTTTGGAAGACGGGCGCCAGCTCTTTCATGAAGCTATATGTGAATGGCTTTCCGGTTGGGTATCGCGATATGTTGGTGGAAAAAAGACGAATGTGGCCGGCCATGAGGCCCGCGGAGACGATGTACATTGGTTGTGACATAGGTGCGGGGGATTTGAAGAATAACCGTTTCGCCAACAGTGATATTGACGAACTGGTCATTTTCAAGCGTGCGCTGACCGATGAAGAAATTCTTACAATTTATGAAACCGTTGGAAAGCCCGCTTACACGCCATACACAGATAAAGACGGCGTTATAATGCAATCCAGGGTGATTGCAGACGAAGGCAGAGGCTGGATGACGGCCGAAGGAGCTGCATCAACCGTTGCCCGGATAAAGAAAGCCGGCTTCAACGTTTATATGCCATGCGTCTGGCACGGACAGGGAACAAGGTATCCGTCGGACGTTGCGGTCTCCGAACCAGGCAAATCGTTTCGGATAGATCCGTTGAAACGGTTGATTGATCTTGCCCACGCCGAAGGTATCGAAGTCCACCCGATATTTACCATCGCACTGCGCCAGCGCGACTTCTACAATAAATATTATGATGACGGAACGCCGAAGGATGCCTTCAATGTTCACAATCCCGCGTTCAGGAAATTCATTGCTGATCTGGTGATCGATGCCGTGCAACGTTATGAGGTAGACGGCGTCAATCTGGACTATATTCGAACATTGGGGATTTGCGTGAGCCCGTATTGCCGGGAAGACTATTCAAAAAAATATGGGAGAAACCTGCTGGAAGATGCGGTACGGCGGAACGGGAATAAATCGATATCTCCGCACATTCTGCAATGGCAGGCGCAAGCGGTCGAATCCATTGTGCGGGATATCGCATCCAGAGCAAAAGCCATTCGTCCGGGAATTATTATCAGTGTGGACGGGCATCCGACATTGAAGCCGAACGATGAGGGCCGCGAAGATCTGTTGTGGGCCAATTCGGATCTGGTCGACATCGTTTTTAACATGGACTACCGTTTCAACCCGGATTTTGCACATCTCAACCTGATGACGGCCAGATTTAAGGAACCCGAAAAGCTTTTACAATTGGTGGGAAACTATGATGCACGGGGAAAGAAGGACATTACGCCGAGAGATGCCGACCGCGTCGCCCGGCTGATTTTACATTCACTTTACCGCATGCCGCACGGCGTGGGTGTTTACGACTACTCTTTTTTAACCGATGAGCAGATGCAGAAGCTTGCCGACGGGCCATTCCGGAAGGCAGCCAGACCGTTCCGGGCGTATAAACGTGGAATGAAAAGACAGTGAAATTGTTAAAGCTCTGGCGCAATAATACATTTCTTGCGGCCATATTTAAATTGTCTTCGGGAAATATTCTTGCGCAAGTACTTAATATCGGCACAATTCCAATCATTACAAGATTCTATTCTCCGGAAAGCTATGGCACTTATGCGTTGGTCCTGTCATTTGTCGCTTTTTTAGCACCCGTTTCATGCTTTTCATACCAGTATGCAATTGTAATGGTTCGATCAGAAAAGGATGCTGACAACATACTTTATTTGTGCTTGATCATGCTCACTGTATTTATAGCTATAATCTTTGGATTTTACCATCTTCTGGGCGGTCAACTCCTCCAATTCCTGTCTTCAGCAAATATTCAACCTTATTTTTATTTCTTTATGGGTGCCCTTGCTTTAACAGGGTTTTATTTAATCATCAGTTCATGGTTTTTACGTCGGAAAGAATATAATTTGCTGGCATTGAGCCGCTTTTACGAAACTGCGGCGGATCGCGCCCTTGTCATATCATGCGCATTTCTGGGATTTTTAAATATTTCTATTTTACTAACGGGAAGAATCATTGGTCTTGTTACCGTGACCGTGTTTTTAATGTCTTTTATTTTTTTAAGAAATGAATCCGGTTTTGCACCTTTGGATAAAAAAATTATTATTTCGAGTATGCGCAAATATAAAAATCTGCCTTTTTTCTTTTCGTCGTCAAATCTCATGAATGATTTTTCAAGATTGGCCCCGATTGTTATTCTAACATTTTTTTGGGGGCTTAACACAGCTGGATTATATGCATTATGTGAGCGAGTTCTTTCTGCACCTATGAGTATTCTCGGCGATAGTATCGCCAGAGTCTTTTTTAATGATTCCTGTGAATCAGTAAGCAAGGAAGAAAATATTACCGGGAAGGTCCTGTCTTTATTTAACTTTGTTTTAATTATTTCGTTTTGTCCTTTAATTATGCTTGGGATTGTGGGCGATGAATTTTGTCAGTATTTTTTCGGTGATAAATGGAGCAATGCCGGATATATGATACAGATAATTTTATTCATGAGCCTGACGGCATTCGTATCAAGACCTTTCTATTCATTGTATAACGTGTTTGACAAACAGAAAGTGCTGTTCATTTTCGATGTCAGCTTATGCATAGTTCGTATTGCCATATTGGCGCTGGGTGGTCTTTTTCTGACGTCCGCTGTGACGGTATTTATATTTTCTGCGGCCAGTTCTTTGATTTACCTGGCTTGCATGTTGTGGATATTCAAATACATGGATATTAGCATCATGAATCCGATCAGGATTGCAGGCTTGCATATGGCCGTGTCTTTCCCGTTTTTCATGTTGCTGCTACTAATTAAGGCAAATATTGCTTTATCAAACATTATTCTTCTTGTTGTTTTGTCGCTTTTTGTTCTTACAGTATACGGCATTCATTATTGTATTAGAAAGCATAGATTGGCATCGTTATGAAAAGCCCAAGAATAGAGGATATGTCAATTATCATCATTACACGCAATGAAGAATATTCCATTGTCAAATGTTTATCTGCTGTTAATAAACTGAATATGCATAACTGTGAAATTATCGTAGTTGATTCAGACTCTACGGATAATACTATTGACGTTGTTCGGTCATTTATTAGTCAGGGTATGAGCATAAAATTAATTCAAGTTAAAAAAAGATACAACGCAGCGATCGGCCGAAATGTTGGATATAAAAACTCGCATAAAGAATATATATTATTTTTGGATGGTGATGTGGAGATTGAGGCGGCGTTTGTCGATAAAGCAATCGGCTATCTGAAAACAAAAACAGAAATTGGTGCTGTTTATGGTGATCTCAGGGAAATTCAGTATAGCGAAGGCCATTCAACAATCATTAAAGAGATAGAATCACGCCTGCACATTACCAAAGAGCGATATGCTTATCAAGGACCTGGCATATTCATGACAACGCGGGAAGCGCTGAATAAAACCGGCTTGTTTAATGAAAGCTATGACAGAAGCGAAGATACGGAGTTTTACATTCGAATGAGTAAAAAGTTTAATGTAGTGGCCATACCGGTAATAATGGGTACGCATCATACAGTACCGTATTCTAATTTTCAGCGTTTCAATAAAATGATTTTTAGATATGAAAAGTATTTCTTTTTAATTGTGCTGTTGCATATGCGGAGCAATCCTTCAGGGACGGTATCGTATATATCGGCAAACATGGGCATTGTTTACAGCATTATAGTCAATATGGCATTGATTCTATCATGGATTATGAATCTACGTTCAGTAGCATATATTGTATTTGGGTTCATAGTAATTGATGTAATATACGGAATGATTACAAGTCATTATTCAGATGCAATATTCAGGATATATTCGCATTATCTATATCCATCAGGGGCGCTCATCAGCTTTTTTCGTAAAACGAATGCGGCTCAATATCAAATAATTCATAAATAACTATGTCTAATATTAAGAGTAATAGTACGAAGTCAACGATGGTTGTATTAACGTGCTATTCATTATTGCTCACAACATTATTTTTTTCTTTTGTCGGAACAACGGAAGGAATTTTAAGTCTAAGAAAAGCATCCCTCACTTCTGCAGGTGTGATGACAGAAGGGTTAGCAATTTATGGCGTTATCTATATCATCGCTACTATTATGTTCTATTTTAAGTTTAACCAAAAGAGGGAAATATTTCCCGGTAACTGGATTATCTTCACTTTGTTTGCTTACTCGTTCATTTCAATAATATGGTCTTTAGCGCCATTAATGGTTGTTAAATCAAGTGTCCATTTTTTAGGTATGATTTTTCTGGCTGCCGTGATGGGTCAATTATTAAATGAGGATGGTGCACTGTTTATTCGTAATTTAGCGATATTTTCCGGCATTATGGCTGCCGCATCTATCTTCATAGTTGTTTTTTATCCCAAATTGGGCATTTTCTTTCCCGAAGAAGGAGTGGGGCAGATTCGCTGGGCGGGTATTGCGAGACAGCCGAACACATTGGGTATTATGTGTATCATCGGGGTGCTAAGCAACATGCTTGTCATTATGAATGAGAAAACAATATTTAAAATTATTGCGCTTCTTTCTTTGATATTAGTCATAATCTGTCTCCGCGGATCACATAGTGTTTCATCCATATTGATTTTTCTTTTCTTAGTTCTTGGATTTATTTCTTTGAAGATATTTTTTTATGAAACGAAATTAGCAACAAAACTCATATTGATATTCATTTATGTTGTCGGATGTATAGTGTTAATGCTTGCACTATATTCTGTTTATCCACATTATTTTGATTACACAAACATCCTAAAATATTTCGGGCGGGATGCATCCATGACTGGAAGGACTCAGTTGTGGGATATGGCTTTTAAAGCATTTCATGCGAAGGTATTGTTCGGATGGAGTTTTGACAATCTCGGATCACTATTTCAAGTAGGTGCCTTTAAGCATAAGCTGATTTATGGTCAATTTCATAATGGATATTTGGACCTTCTTGTTCGGGGAGGAATTATAGGGTTTATATTGACAGGATTATTTATCCTATACACGATAGTTGTAACTCTTAAATCTGACCCAAAGGATATGGTTTTCTTCTTCAAGATATTATGCGTTCTATTTATCCTGATTCATAATATTTCCGAAGCTTCGATCATGAGAAGTCCATCATTGCAGTGGTTAATTCTGCTTATAATATTTTATTCCGAGTATTTTAAATCAAGTCGCCCGATGTCAGATCGTTATACTGTGCAAAGACCTGTTATAACATTTAACTGAGAGAAGAGGGATTATGACGGCAATTGAAATGTTGAAGATGGATGCATTCAGGTTATACGGACGTATTTCTTGTGGTTGTATACTTAAGGCTGCCCTGGTAAGCCGGACTTTTCGTGTTATTCTTACAATGCGGATATGCCAAGGATTAGCTCATTCAAATAGCATGTTAAGATGGACTCTGCCATTGTTTAAAATATTGCATCGCTTAGCCAGTCATAGCGCCGCTCTTGATCTTCCCTGGCATACAGAAATTGGAGGCGGTTTAGCTCTTACGCACGGTTGGGGGTTAGTTGTCAGTGCCGGGGCCAGAATCGGAAATAATGCAACATTATTTCATGGAGCTACGATCGGCCGCCGTGACCGAATTGCACATGACGGTATAAGGTCGACGGGATATCCAACACTTGAGGATGATATATGGGTTGGGCCACATGCGATCATTGTTGGCGGTGTAGTAATTGGGCAGGGAAGTAGAATTGCCGGTGGTGCCTTTATTACTGAAAGCGTTCCCCCTTATTCGATTGTTATAGGTAATCCGGCCAAAGTCGTGAAGAAAAATTGTTCGCCGGATGTCATGAATCCTGCTCCCGTTTAATATAGAGTTTTTATAATGTATCCTTTTGTCCTTTTATCAAATATGCTTTTTAAGCAGCTTGTAAATTACATATTAGAGGATTCTGAATGGTAAAGAAAATTTTACAATCTATTGTATATGCGATGTACAAGAGACAGTTGCGTTCGCTCGGAAAAGGAACCAAAATAAATCCGACTTCCGAAATAAGCAGAAAACATTTAATTTCCATTGGCGATTACAGCTTCATTGGCAAGCAGTGCCATATCTCTATTGTGGAACCATCTTCCCTTTATATTGGAAATTATGTCGGCATCTCCCCTTATGTTAAAATACTTGGTGGTGATAGGAATTTATTTACCGTTGGGAAACGGTACATGACTATAAGCGATCCAATCAATGTGCCGATCAGGATAGAAGATGATACAATGATCGGCATGGACGCGATGATATTAAAGGGCGTTACCATCGGTGAAGGTGCCATTGTTGGCGCGAAATCCCTCGTTCATAGAAGTGTTCTTCCATATACAATCGTTGCCGGCAATCCGGCGAAAATGCTGAAATTAAGATTCCAGATCGATGATCTGAAAATCCATCTGGACGCTGTTGGAAGTCAATATAAAATTGATGATCTGATCGCGGCTTACGACAAACATGGTCTCCTTCCGAGATAATAATAAATTGATTATGATCGGTCCCGATCCCGCAGGTCTCGGCGGTATATCGCGGGTGGTGAAAATCTGGCGAGACGGCGGCATGTTTGAGCAATTCAACATCCGTTACATTTCATCCGTGTCCGATCACTCCAAAAGCAAAATAATGGATTTATGCAGAGCTGCGATATCATTCCTTTTCGCGGTACGTCGGGATGTTTCTCTGGTTTATATTCACACGGCGTCTTTTAACAGCTTTTACCGCAAGTCTCTGTTTCTTCTGCTATGCAAAATTCTGCGCAAGCGCGTGTTGCTGCATGTGCATCCGTCTTACTTTACAACCTTCCTTTCCGGATTTAAGGGCATTAAAAAGAAAATATTCCGGAATCTTGTTTGCGGCGTCGATGTATTTGTCGTGCTGACGGAAGGCATCAAAAGGGACTTGCAGGCGCTGTTTCCGGACAAGCGAATTTATGTGCTGGGCAACGCCGTGGCGCTCAACCAAATGGAGAACCGTTTCGGAATTGAGCGGTCACAAAACCGGCTTTTATATCTGGGATGGTATAACCGGATGAAAGGCGTTTACGATCTGGCGGATGCAGCAAAACTGCTGGAGGAGCAAGGGTACGATTTCGAACTCGATTATTACGGAACGAAAGAAGTCGATCAGCTTCGTGCCTACGTCAAAAACAAGGATATGGAAGGAAAGGTCCGGGTGAACGGCTGGGCCGATGACGACATGAAATTAAAAGCGCTGTGGGGTGCTGCCATGCTCATTCTTCCCAGCCATACGGAAGGTATTCCCAATGTCATTCTGGAGGCGATGGCCACGCGTACGCCCATCGTATCGACGCATGTGGGCGGCTTGAAAGAAGTGCTGGTGGATGGACAAAACGCGCTGATCGCCGAACCCGGCAATCCGGCGGATTTAAGCCGGAAAATAGCCCGCATGCTCGATGACCGCGAACTTAGAGCGCGCCTGGAGGAAAATGCCTATGAAGAAATCCGCGTTCAATATGATACCCCGGCGATTGAGAAAAAATTTGAAGCCATCCTCACGGATATTGGAATCCTCCGTTCATCTGCGGCATAACATTCAAGGCAAGCATGTTTTGGCATAATCTGAAAAAATCTGTTGCGGAAAATCTAATCCGTCTTCCCAACGGGATGAATATGGCGCTTGCTTCATTCAACCGCAATCCGGACAGGGTGTTTGGAAAAGCCTATTCGGATTATAAGAAAAAGCTGGCCGAGCATTACAACGCTTACGATGCAGCGTCGCTGCTCTTAGATTGCGTCAACAAAGCGGTGAAAGAAGTTCCTTATTACAATCGTCTGTATGGCGGGAAGGTTATCGACTCGATTATGGCGTTTGAAAGCGAGATCGGTTTTATCGATAAGGATGTCGTGCTTGGTTACTTTGATGATTTTCTTCATCCCGGCATTGATTTTCAGGATTACGATTCCGGCACGACCGGCGGAACCAGCGGAAAACCGATGCGGTTGATTGTTCCTAAAAGCCGTTTCGGCGTCGAACTGGCCACTATGCATTCCATGTGGGCCAGAGCCGGATACCATTTTGATATTCGCGCCGTGATCCGGAATCACCGGCTGCCTGCAAATACGGATTACATGATTAATCCGGTCACGCGCGAAGTGATCTTTGACGGATTCCGGATGACCGACGCCTACTACGATACGATTTACAGGATTATTGTAAAATATCGAATCGCTTTCATTCATTGTTATCCCTCGCATGCCCGGCAATTTGCCCTATTTCTTTTGAACCGGAAAGCGGATGTATCGTTTCTGAAAGCCTTTCTGTCCGGTTCGGAAAATATTCTGGAAGAGACGGTGGATTTGATTCAAAACCGGCTTGGCATTCGTTTCTATAACTGGTACGGGCACAGCGAAAAGCTGGTATTGGGGGGATATTGCGAAAAGACCGATGACTATCATATCGAGCCTGTATACGGTTATTTCGAATTGATTGACGAGGAAAACCGCGTGATCCGGACGCCGGGCCGGTTCGGAGAGATTGTGGGCACCGGTTATCACAATCCGGGCATGGTGTTTTTACGCTATCGCACGGGTGATTTTGCGGAGTACGTGGGAGATGCTTGCCCGGCTTGCGGCCGGCGAGTGCCGATTATCCGCAATATCCGCGGCCGGTGGAGCGGCCACAGGTTATACAATATCGATGGTTCGTTTGTCACAACCACTGCGCTTAACCTGCACAGTGATGTGCAGGTGTTTATCCACGGTCTTCAGTATGTTCAGAAGAAAATGGGCGAAGTGTCAGTCCTGGTCGTGAAATCCCCGGATTACCGCGAAGAGCACGAACAGCGCCTAATGCGGCATTTCCGGGAAAGATTTGCGCCATCCACGGCTTTGAAAATTCAGTACGTCGACCGGTTGCTGATTCACCCGAATGGAAAATTCGTGCATGTGATCAGCGAGATCAATGATCCGCTTATGCCGGTCACCCGGTATTCGTAAAACAATATAAAGAGGTGATATTTTGGAACAGATTGTTCAGAAACTGATGAACGGGCAAATGCAGGTGCTGGAAGTGCCTGTGCCCGCCCTTCAGCCGGGATATATTCTTGTGCAAAACCATTATTCGCTCATCAGCGCGGGCACGGAAGGAAGCACGGTGAAAACGGCCAGAGCCGGACTGATCACCAAAGCCAAAGAGCGTCCGCAGCAGGTCAAACAAGTGCTAAACACCATCAGATCTCACGGCGTTGTCCAGACTTACCGGGCTGTGATGAAGAAACTCGACGCTTACTCCCCGCTAGGATATTCAACCGCGGGTGTGGTGGTGGAAGCCGCGCCGGATGTCTGTGAATTCGGGGTTGGAGATCGGGTCGCATGCGGCGGCCTCACAGCGGCGCATGCCGAGATCGTCGGTGTGCCGGTCAATCTGTGCGTCAAATTGCCATCCGATGCCGACTTAAGGCAGTCGGCCTATAATACGCTGGGAGCGATTGCCCTGCAGGGGGTGCGACAGGCGGACTTGCGGCTTGGTGAGACTTGCGCAGTCATCGGATTGGGGCTTTTGGGGCAGATCACCTGTCTTTTACTCAAGGCGTCGGGTGTGAAAGTGATCGGCATCGACATCGACGCGGAAACGGTTAAAATCGCACAGGCAAAATGCGCGGATGTTGCCATGGCAAGAGATGCGGCCGGTATCGAAGACAGGATATTCCAGTTTACATCCGGCCTTGGCTGCGATGCGGTAATTATCACGGCGGCAACGCCTTCCCTTGACCCTGTTAATTTTGCGGGCGCCATCGCCAGGAAAAAAGGAACGATCGTGATTGTGGGGGCGGTTCCGACCGGTTTCGACCGGGAGCCCCATTATTATAAAAAGGAATTACAGCTTCGCATGTCCTGCTCATACGGGCCGGGCCGCTATGATCCGCAGTACGAAGAAAAAGGGAACGACTATCCGGCGGCTTATGTCCGCTGGACGGAAAAACGCAATATGCAGGCTTTTCAGGACCTGATTTGTGCAAAAAAAATCGATCTTTCTTACCTGACGACGCACGTCTTCAAGCTCGATAACGCACCGGCGGCCTACGATATGATGATGTCGAAGTCCGAGCCTTTTATTGGTATTTTGATCGAATACGATGCTTCCAAGGAAGTTAAACCGCAGCGGGTCGAGCTGACCGGAGAGGCTTCCCGTCACGGCACAGCGGCGATCGGCATCGGATTTATCGGCGCCGGTTCTTACGCCCAGGGACAGTTGCTGCCGCATATTCCCAAAGATTCCCGCATCGCGCTCAAAGGCGTCATGACCGCAACGGGAACGAATTCCCGTTCCGTTGGCGAGCGGTATGGATTCGAGTACTGCACGGCCAACCCGAAAGATATTCTTGGCGATGCGGCGGTCAATACGGTCTTCATCGCGACCCGCCATGACACGCATGCCGATTATGTGTTTAAGGCGCTAAATGCAGGAAAACACATATTTGTGGAAAAGCCTCTTTGTTTGGCGGAGCAGGAGCTCGTACAACTGGCGGCGGCATATGGTGCAAAATTATCACAGGGGCATTGCGGTCTGCTCATGGTGGGGTATAACCGGCGTTTTTCGCCTTTGTGCCGCTGGGTGAAGGATGCTCTGGGCACAGGGCCGAAGGCGATGATCTGCCGGGTCAACGCCGGTGCGATTCCGAAAGATTCCTGGATTCAGGATGCCCAAACGGGCGGCGGACGCATCATCGGAGAGGTTTGTCATTTTGTGGACATGCTGACTTATCTTGCAGGGGCTCCGGTCGCGTCGGTCTACGCAGCAGCCATGCAGGCGGCAGACGATCTTCGGGATACGGTCAATGTCCATCTGACGTATGTTGACGGTTCCATTGGCACAATCTGCTACTACGCCAACGGGGATAAGAGTCTTTCCAAAGAATATGTGGAAGTTTTCTCGCATGGGTGCACGGCGACTATCGATGATTTCCGCGAGGCGTCTCTTTACCACAATGGCAGCGTTAAAAAGAAAAAACTGATTTCGATGGATAAAGGACAGCAGGCGGAAGTGAAAGCCTTCACGTCGGCCATTCTCAATGGCGCTGTATCGCCCATTTCCTTTAATGAACTGGCCGGCACATCGCTGGTGACATTCAAAATTCTGGAATCGCTCAGAACAGGCAATGTCTGTGAGATCGATAGGCAGGCTTGATCTCCTAGCGATAAGATTTCGGGGAATTGTATGAAAAATGCATCGCTCAATGGAAAGAGAACTTTCGCCTTTGCGTCCAAGATGGAATTGATTGACTACGTAAAAGATAAAAAGGAAATTTTGATTGCGATCAATACGGAAAAGATTCTCGATAAGAATGATACATTGACGAATATCATCAATCGGCATATCGGTTATCCGGACGGCATGGGCGCCGTCATGGCCTTGAAACGCAAGGGTATCGATGCGGTAAAAATTCGCGGGGCGGAATTGTGGCTGGACATTGTCCAGGCGTTTTATAAAGAAAGAAGTATTTACCTGATCGGCGCAAGAGAAGAGATCATGAATCAGACGGTCCAAAAGCTTGCCAATGAGTTTCCCGGGATAAAAATAGCAGGTTTTCATCATGGCTATTTTGACAATAATGGGCGGCAGGCCATCAAAGAGGATATTTATATGAGAAAACCGGATATTGTGTTTATCGCTTTAGGCTCGCCAAAACAGGAGTACTTTATGGCCGAGTTGTTTGCCGGGCATCCGGCTCTCTATATGGGGCTGGGCGGCAGCTATGATCTTTATTGCGGAAAAACAAAACCGGTGCCCGCGTGGTGGAGCCGCTATTTTGTCTGGGAAGGCTTGTATCGGGCTTTTGATGATTTTCGCAATATCCGGCGCTGGAAACGGCAAATCCCTGCAACACGCATTCTTTACAAAATATTATTTAACAGACTATAGCGAACATAAATCTTTAATGAATCCTCTGTGGTATTTAAACCGCCTGCGCAAAATGCCTCCGGGCGAGATATGGAAGCGCCTGACTGATGAAGTGTCGTCAACGCTCAATGCCGTTCGATATGAGAAGCGCAAAACCCTGTATGAAGAGCTGGGTGTGAACTATAAAATTGTGCTGAAGAATTTGCCGTACGGCGAGGTTGCGCGGGATGTCCGCCAGTTCAGCATTTACGGGGAAATCGTCGATCTGACGGGCGATATTGACTGGCACCGGGCGCCAAATGAAAAATGGCCTAATATATTTTATAAAAAGATCAACTATCGCCCCGGCAATCCGCACGGGGATATCCGCATTAACTGGGAATTGAACCGGCTTCAATTTCTGCCGCTTCTGGCGACGCAGGATAAAACACTTGCCGTCCAGGTTCTTTCTGATTGGCTGGACAAAAATCCTTATTTAACCGGTCCCGCATATGTCAGCGCAATGGAAGTGGCGCTTCGGTGGATTTCGGTATACCGGGCTGTCTGTATCGTGGGCAGGCTGGATGACCTGATGAACCGCAGACTGGCCGGACTGGCCATGGCATCCGGAAATTACATTCAAAATCGTTTGTCAACGCACTCATCAGCGGGCAATCACCTGGTTGTCGAAGCGCTGGGGTTGTTTTGGCTCGGCTCGGCGTTGTCCGGATTTTATATTGGGAAGCAATGGATGCTCAAAGGTCGGGAAATTCTATGGCATGAAACATTGCGCCAGATCAATCCCGATGGGACAAACGGCGAACAAACTTTCTGGTATCTTGGAGTCGTTCTTGATGCGCTTTTGCATTATATGCTCCTGGAAGATCGTACAGTAATTCCCGCGGAAGTGACAAACAGGATAATAAAATCGTTTGAGTATTTATCCACAGCGGTATTGTCCAATGGAGCGTATCCCGATTACGGCGACCGCGACGACGGTTTTGTATTTCGCGAGTCACCTGACTATGATGAACCATACTTCGCCGCCCTGCTTGATACGGCGGCAAGGATGTTTGCGCGACCGGACTGGATGACCGGTCAAGAAAATCAATCCATGCGGAAAGAATTTTTCATTGATCAGAAAAATCATCAGCCTCATGCTATACGGCATAATCGGGTTCAAACAAAGGATGAGCCATCAAAAACACCGTCCATCAGTATTTTTCCCGACGGCGGAATAACGGTCATGAAGCGAGGCCGGGGCCGTCTGTTTTTCAAGCATGGTCCGCTCGGGATGGCGCCGCTTTACGGGCATGGTCATGCGGATGCTTTGTCCTTCAGTTTTTTTTGGAACAATGTGCCGGTGTTTGTCGATCCGGGATGCGGCCAATATAACGGGGATAGAATATGGAGAGATTATTTCAGGTCTACCGTCGCTCACAACACAATTTGCGTAAACAGTACGAATCAAGCCCATGCGCTGGGGCGGTTTATGTGGAAAGATTCATATCACACGGATCTTATCTGCGCGCAGCCGGCGCCATATCCGGTGGCGGAAGCGTCTCATGACGGATATGTGTCCCTTTACGGCATTGTGCATACGCGAAGAATAGCCTGGCCGGAGGAGACCATGATTGAAATTTCGGATATGCTGTCCGGTACCCGGACATGCGACGCAGAGGGTGCCCTGCATATTCGATGTGATCAATTAATTGACGGAAAAGACTGGATCGACGCCGGATTTGACGGCTTTTCCGTGCGCATGGTCTTTGAGCCTGACATGCAGTATCGTGTGTGCAACGGTTCGGAAAATCCGCCGGCGGGCTGGATATCGCCGTTATATGGACAAAAAAAACCCATCTGCAGTATTTTTTATACTCTGCCCGCAGTTGCGGAAGTTAAAGTCCGCATTCATATCCGGGAGACACCGGACGCCTTCAGCCGATAAATGCCCAACACTATTATTCAGCCATATGCATATGACCGCAATGAAGAGTTCTGTCAATTATTCGAAACCGTCTTCGGCAAGCCGATGGGGAGAACGGAAAGCGTCCGGCACTTTCATTGGGAATATCTCGGCAATTCGGCCGGACGAGCAGTGATACACGTTGCGCTAAACGATGAGGATCGCATCATCAGCGCCTATCCGGTATTACCGGTTAAAATGAAAGTAAACAACGAAACGGTTCCGGCCGGTTTGTCATTTGACAGCATGACGCATCCGCAGTGCAAGGGGCAGGGGCTTTTCACCAAACTGGGAAAAGCGACGTATGCCTATCTGGAAAATAACGGTTATGCCTTATCTTACGGTTTTCCCAATCGCAATATCCATCATCTTCGCGTAACACAGTTCGGATGGTTTGAATTATGCAAATTTCCACTCCTTTTGAAGATTCTGAATTTTACCCCTTTTGCGGCCAGAGTATTGCAGTGGCCATTGATTTCAAATATTGCCGGTGCATTGCTGAATGCATGTGCGTCTGTCTTTCGCTTCGGGCAAAAGCCGAAACAAACTGACTGGACGGTTGAGGAGGTTGACGGGTTTGACGATGAGTTCGACCATTTCTGGAGACAGGCAAGAAATAATTTTTCAATCTGCGTGGAGCGTAACAGCCAATATCTGCGCTGGCGTTATGCGTGTCCCGAAGAATCATATTCGATATTAAAGATATGCGGGCAAAGTACAATGGCCGGGTATGCGGTGTTAAAAACGGATGACCGTTTTCATATGCGAACCGGTTTTGTGATGGACTTCATTACTTTGCCCAAACAGGATGCGGCAATGAGGCTCATAGCGGCAATTGAGGAAAAATTCCGGACATCCGGCGTCGATGTGATCAGCGTCCTGCAGTTGAAGGGTAACCCCTGCTATTCGTGGTTTAAAAAAGCCGGCTTCATATCGGTTCCCCGCATGTTGCACCCCCAGGAAATCCATTTCAGTGCGCGCGTCAATATTGAAGGGCCAAACAGTTCCGGTATCCGCGATTGCCGCAACTGGATGATCAGTTGGGGAGATACGGATCTTCTCTAAATTTATGGAGCCCGCGATATTACCTGTAAAGAATATTCTGACATTTGATTTAGAGGAATGGTACCATATTCTGGATATTCCTGATTGTCCGGGCATTTCCTCGGAAGAAACGCTGAGCATTCATACGGTAAAGAGTCTGACGGAATTTCTCGATATGCTCGGTTCTTTTAAAATTACCTGCACATTTTTTGTACTGGGTAAAATTGCGCGGCATAGTCCGAAGACCATCTTGCGGATCCGGAATGCAGGCCACGAAATCGCATCTCACGGCTTCAATCATGAATTGATTACATCCATTTCTCCGATTCGCTTCAGGGAGGACATTCGCCTGGCGAAGGATGTCCTGGAACAGATTACGGGAGAGCAAATTTACGGTTACCGGGGACCGGGGTTCAGTATCACGCCGCATAACCTGTGGGCGCTGGATGAAATTGCCGAGGCCGGCTATGTTTACGACGCGACGGTTTATCCGGGGAAACACGGGCATGGCGGGATTCCCGGACTGCCCGTCAGACCTCTTGTTTTGAAAACGCCGAAAGGAGCGACGTTGGAGGAATATCCCGTCACAGTTGCCGATCTGGTCTTTTTCAAAACAGCATTTGCCGGAGGAGGGTATTTCCGGCTGTTTCCTTTCTGGCTGGTGTCGATTCTCTACCGGAAAATGAATGAAAAAAACGTGCCGGTTAACAGTTATTTCCACGCCCGCGATTTCGATCCCGATGTGCCGCGTGTGCCCATGCCGCTGCACCGGCGATTCAAATGCTATGTCAATTTGAAATCAACGCATGAGAAACTGCAAAAGGTCCTTCAAAACTATCCGGGCTGTTCCATTCGCGACTGGCGAAAAGGAAAGAATGCTCTGCCCGTCTTGCAGCTTTACTCAACAGCCTCTTAGCTCAGGGAGAATCATGATGAAAGTTATTCTTGTCGCAGGTGCCCGTCCGAATTTTATGAAGATCGCGCCTATCTGCCGCGTATCAAAAATGTATCAGGATGTCCATTGCATCCTTGTACACACAGGTCAACATTATGATTATGAAATGTCTCAAACTTTTTTTAACGATCTGGAATTGCCGATGCCCGACTATTTTCTCAATGCGGGATCGGGGTCTCACGCTACGCAAACGGCAATCATCATGACCGCGTTTGAGAAGGTCTGCCTGGACGAAAATCCGGATTGGGTTGTCGTTGTGGGAGACGTTAATTCTACGCTGGCCTGCAGCATTGTCGCCAAAAAGCTCGGGCAAAAAATCGCCCATGTTGAAGCGGGACTGCGCAGCTTCGATCTTTCAATGCCCGAAGAAATCAACCGCATGGTGACCGACAGCATCACTGATTGCTTTTTCGTGACGGAAGAAAGCGGCGTGGAAAATCTGCTGCGCGAAGGAAAAGATAAAAGCCGGATACACCATGTCGGAAATGTTATGATCGATAATTTGCTTCATCAGGTGAAGAAATTAAAGACGGACGATGTCAGCCGGTTTGCGACGGATAAATTCAAGAAGGCTCATCCCAGCTATCTGTTTCTGACTTTGCACCGTCCTTCCAATGTAGATCATGCGGATACGTTTGCCGAGATTGCCGGAGCGCTCAATACGATTGCAGAAGAAAAGCCGGTGATCTTTCCCGTTCATCCGCGAACCCGCGCGATGATCGAGCGGCACGGTATCCGGTTTTCGAAGAACATCCACCAGGTACCGCCGCTGGGATTTCGCGAATCGCTTTATTTATGGAAAGATGCGGATGCCGTTTTGACGGATAGCGGCGGTTTGCAGGAAGAGACAACCGCTTTGGGGATTCCCTGCATCACCATTCGCGAAAATACGGAACGGCCCGTAACCGTTGAAATCGGCACGAATATTCTGGCGGGAACGAAAAAAGACCGGATACTTGAAGCATACCGTTTCATACCGGAAAAGATGCGCCGCTGCCGGATACCGGCCGGGTGGGACGGGTCGACCGCTTTTCGCATCTGGGATATATTAACTCAAATAAATAATTGGATCGGAAAACAAACAGTATGATGAAAAATACCAAAATCTTCAGTTGGGGAATCTGGCTCATATATGCCATTTTGCTGGCGGCGATGTACTGGCCGACCTATGCTTGGCTTATCGGGGCAGATTGGCCGAGAGAAGACTATGATTATTGCTACATGATACCGTTTGTGGTCGCCTATCTGCTATGGGAGCGCCGCAAGCGCATTCTGTCGCTGCCCGCGGCGAACTCTCCTTCAGGCCTCATTTTTGTGTGCTTGGGAATTGCCTTGTTCTGGATTGGGGAACTGGCAGGAGAAATTTATTCCAGTTATGTTTCTTCGTGGTTTTTGATCGTCGGTCTTTTGTGGCTGCATTTCGGAAAAGCCAGGGTTCTTGCCGCAAGATTTCCTGTTTTTATGATCCTGACCATGTTTCCGCCGCCGCATTTCATTAATAACAAAATTATGCTGTCGCTAAAGCTCGTGTCTTCGCAGATAGGCGTTTATCTGCTTCAGCTTTACAGTATGTCCGCTTACAGGGAAGGCAATATCATTGATCTGGGCTTTACGCAGTTGCAGGTAGTGGATGCCTGCAGCGGTCTTCGGTACGTCGTTCCCTTGACGATTTTGGGGCTGTTGCTTGCTAACTTGTATCGCGCAGCGTGGTGGAAGAAAATCGTTTTGTTTTTGTCATCCATCCCCCTGGCTATAATATCAAATAGCATTCGCATTGCGTCAACTGGTGTGTTGTATGAAATGTTCGGGGCGGAAGTTGCGGAAGATTTCTTCCATGGTTTTTCCGGATGGCTGATTTTCGTCTTTACGCTTTTGATTATGATTACGGAAATGTGGCTGCTGAAGTACCTGCCGCCAAGGGTATCATATGAGGCGGACAAGGAACCGGTGAGCGGGACGGAAAAAGGTCCCGCTGCCGAAAGCGATAGGCAGACGGGCTTGCCCCTTTTCACCCTTGCATCCGTGGCGTGTGCCGCGCTTCTCGCCCTGACGGTGTTAACCAATAATCTGATTGATTTCAGACAAAAAACTTCCCTGAAGCAGTCGCTTGAAAAATTTCCCGTTCAAGTTGGACAATGGTCCGGTTCTCGCGAGACGATGGGGCAGGAATTCATTGATGTGTTGAGATTTGATGAATATACAATGGTGATGTATCAAAATCCTTCCAATCACAAAGTACATTTCTATGTGGCTTACTATAAAGGGCAACAAAAAGGCGGCGTCATACACTCCCCGGAAACATGCCTGCCGGGAAGCGGCTGGCTTTTCCGCGACAGCGGAAGAGTTGAATTCCTACTTTCCAATGGGCAGGTCATGCGCGTCAACAGGGCTTTCATGGAAAAGGGAGCAGCCCGTCAGGTTGTCTATTTCTGGTTTCCGCAACGGGGCCGGATCTTGACAAACATTTATCAATTGAAGATTTATTCGTTCTGGGATGCACTGACCAAAAGAAGAACGGACGGGGCCCTGGTTCGTGTCGTTACACCGGTTTATGGTCATGAAAGGCTTGAAGATGCCGATAGACGCAATCAAGCCTTTATCCGTGAAATTTATCCAACGCTCAGTCAGTACTTGCCGGGTGAGACTGCCAAGTAATCATGCTGCTCCTTTCTACAATCCTGCTTTCCGTTTTTATTACCACAAGCCTGATCCCCATTATGGTCAGGCTGGCGGAAAAATATTCTATGGTCGATTACCCCAATCCGCGGAAAGTGCACATTCGCCCCATCCCCAGAATCGGCGGTGTCGCAATGGCGGCAGGCGCCGCTGTTCCCATCCTCCTTTTTACGGTATCAAATGAATTTATCCGTGCTTATTTGGCCGGAGCCGGAATACTGGTGATTTTCGGCATGGTGGATGACATGAAAGGGCTTGGGTATAAAGCCAAGTTTACGGGACAGTTTATTGCAGCCCTTGTGGCCGTTTTCTATGGCGGCGTCAGAATCGATTCCATCGGGACTTTGTTGCCGCAAGCCGTGCTGTTGCCCGAATGGCTCGCGGTTGTTTTTTCCATTGTCGCAATTGTCGGCGTGACCAACGCCATAAATCTTGCGGACGGACTGGACGGTCTGGCCGGCGGCATTTCGCTTTTGAGCTTTTGCGCCATCGGATACCTTGCCTATCTTACGGGGAACAGCGCAATCCTCCTTCTATCCCTGTCCCTTGCCGGCGCGATATTCGGATTTCTTCGTTTTAACACACATCCGGCGACGCTTTTTATGGGCGATACGGGAAGTCAGCTGCTGGGTTTTTCGGCAATTGTGCTCATTATAAAGATCACGCAGGGAAACACGCCGCTGAGTCCGGTTTTACCCTTGATCATACTTGGATTCCCCGTTCTCGATACTCTGACTGTTATGGTGGAGCGAATCAGGGAAGGACGCTCGCCCTTTTCGCCCGACAAGAACCACTTTCACCATCGTCTCATCCGTCTTGGACTATATCATTCCGAAGCTGTTTTTGCGATCTACCTGATCCAGTCAATGATGATTGTATCGGCCATTTTCTTCAAGTATGAGAACGACTGGCTGCTTCTGATCTTTTATGTGGCCTTTTCCGTTTTTGTCATCAGTTCCTTTGTTGTTACGGATCGAACCGGCTTCCGGATTAAACGGAATCCTCTGATTGACCATGTAATTAAAGGACCTTTGAGGAGAATCAAGGAAGAACACTGGATTATCAGGATAGCTTTTGGAATAATGAAGATACTCATACCCCTGCTCTTTCTTTGCTCCTGTCTTATTCCCGCAAATATACCCGGATATGTCTCCGTCTTTGTTGTCTGCTTCAGCCTTTTCATTACGGCGGCCCGACTGTGGGCGAAAAAACATCTTGGTTTTTGCCTGCGGATTGCAATTTATCTCACGGTTCCTCTTATTCTTTATCTGGCTGAAGAGGAAAGGGCGTTATGGATCAGTTCGGAAATGTTTACTGCGTATCATCTTTTCTTCGGCATATCCGCTTTTTTCGTTTTCCTTACTGTGAAGTATTCCCGAAGAACGAAAGGATTTCGTCCGACTACTATGGATTTTCTGATCATTTTCATTGCTGTTGTTGTTCCCAACCTGCCCGATCAGTGGATACAGAGCCATCATCTGGGACTTCTGGCCGTTGAGATCATCGTTGTGTTTTTCAGTTATGAAGTTTTGATTACAGAACTCCGGGGACAATTGGATGCCGTAGCTGCTTCCACCGTGACGGCATCGATCATAATTGCCCTGCGGGGTATCGCGGGGTTTTGAAGAAAACCGAATGAGAGGTATGTCATTTCATCAGAATATTCATTCAGAAGTCTCTTGGCTGCTTGCTTTCGGCAAGTGAAACTACAACTAATAAATTGGAGGGATGAAGATGTCTATTAAACACAGGAGCATTAGTACAATTGCGCTGATGCTGATTATTGTGATTTGTGCGGCTTGCGGCGGTCCTGAGCAAAAGAAGGCCAAGTTCTATAACAAAGGTAAAATGCTATATGAAAAGGGGGAATATGTGAAGGCCGGACTGGAATTCAAAAATGCCATTCAGATTGACCCGAAATACGCTGACGCCTATTACATGCTCGGCATGGTTTCATTAAGAAAGGATGATTACAGGGGAGCATACGAGAAGTTTTCCAAGGCTGTTGAACTTTCCCCTGAGCACTGGGGCGCACAGGGGCAATTGGGTAAATTTTTACTGGCCGCCGGAAAGACCGATGAAGCAATGGACAAAGTGAATTTGATTTTAAAAGGTGACGCTAAAAATGAGGATGCTCTTATTTTGAAGGCAGCCGTCATGATCAAGAAAAAAGACAGTGACGGTGCACAACTCTTTTTGGAATCCATTATTGGCCGGGCTGTCCGCAATCCGGATGGATACCTGATGTTAACCTCCATATACCTGCAGAAGGGAAATATGCAAAAGGCGGAACAAACGCTGCGCGATGGCATTAGCGTCAATGATAAAGCTGTTGCCGTTTATCTTGCTCTTACAGAATTATACATCAAGCAAAAGAAAATGGATGAAGCGGTAGGCATTATGCAAAAGGTTATTGAGAAAGATCCTGCCGACGGCCGGCATCGTTTCGTTCTGGCGAGTATTTACTGGAGTATGGGAAAAGAACAACAGGCTTCCGATATTTTGAAGGCATTTGTTTCAGCGGAGCCGAGTAAAGAGGAAAGATGGATTCAGGTGGCGCAGTTTTATAATTTGCGCAATAAACAAGCGGATGCCGAGCAGAAGTTAAAAGAGGGGATTAGCCGTAACAGCAAAAGTTTCCAGATTCGTTTTGCCCTGAGTTCTTTCTACTTTGCTTCAAATCATCCCGATCAGGCCATATCCATTCTTCAGGAATGCCTGGGATTGAAGAGCAACCCGGCTGATCCCAATATCCTGCAGACGAAGAATTCTTTGATCGCTATTTATCTTGCGCGTCAGGAAATTGATAAGGCAAAACGGTATGTCGATGAAGTACTCAAGGAGAGCCCGAAAAATGTCGACGCCAATTTCGCCAAGGGAACCATCCACTTAATGAAAGGCGAGGGCGGACAGGCCGTTTCTTCTTTTCGATTGGTTGTAACCGAAAGGCCGCAGTTCGTACAGGGTTATATCGGCCTTGCCGATGCCCATAAAATTAACAAGGAACCGAAACTAGCCTTCGATACCCTCCAGAATGCCTTGAAAACAGCTCCGGGATCGAGAGATCTCCTTCGTGCGCTGGCTCGCCTCTATGCGGCGCAGAAAGATTTTAAAAGTGCCGAAGCTCAATATCGAAAGATACTTGATGCAAATTCAAAAGATGTCGAGGTTATAACCGATCTTGGCGATCTCATGCTGACGGCGGGAGAATTCAAAAGAGCACAGGAGGAATATTCCTTAGTCAGGAAGCTGGCGCCCAATCATCCTCTCAGTTATGAAAAACTCAGCGCCCTTTACATTGCTCAGCATCAATGGAGCAAGGCTATAGCCGAGCTGGATAATATTCTCAAGATTTATCCGGAGCGCTGGAGCACGGTAAACGACCTGGCATATCTTCTATGTGAATACGGCGGCGGAAAGAAGGATATGGACCGGGCATTGACACTGATTGAGAAAGCCGTCCGGTCCAATCCGGAGAACCCGGCCATGATGGATACTCTCGGATGGATCTACTATAAAAAGGGCGACATGAATCAGTCTTTAAACTGGCTGGCCAAAGCACAAGCAAGGGCTTCTACAAATCCCATTATCAATTATCATCTTGGTGCGGCTTATTATCGCGCCGGAAATTCCGGAAAGGCCAAAGAATATCTCCGGATTTCCCTGGCTGCCAAAACCGGTTTTCCCGGAAAGGCCGATGCAGAAAAAACATTGGCCGGTCTCCGTTAATATAGGATCGGCTTCCGGACGGAGAAGCTCAACTATGTTTTATTTTGTGTAAAGGAGTTCATGAATGATGCTTCGAAAAATATGGATTATGATAGTCGTGGCCGGGATGCTGGGAGCGTTGCTCCCGGGCAGGTCATGGAGTGAGAATAAAGATGCGCCGATTCAGGCACAGGCTTCATCGCCGAAAAAAGAAGCCGCCGCGCCGCTTGTGCCTTCGTCGCCGGAAACAGCGCTGGATGAAGAAAGTTATCTTATCGGTCCGGGAGATGTGCTGGATATTTCCGTATGGAAGGATGAAGCCTTGACCCGTTCGTGCGCCGTTCGTCCCGACGGCGCGATATCCTTTCCTCTAATCGGGGATGTACAGGCAACCGGGAAAACTGCCGCTCAATTAAAGGCGGAAATCGAGGGCAAACTCGACCGTTTTGTTCCCGGATGCACTCTCTCTTTAGAAGTCAAGCAAGTCAATAGCCTGATCATTTATGTCATCGGCAAAGTCAATTCTCCCGGCAGATTCATAATGAATACCAACGTCAATGTCTTGCAGGCCATTGCTACCGCTGCCGGTCTCAATCCCTTTGCAAAAAGAAATAAGATCAAGATTTTCCGGCATGGGAAAGAGGAAACCACAATATTTCCCTTTGAGTATGATGAAGTAATCGAAGGGAAGCGTCTGGAGCAGAATATTCGCCTTCTGAGAGGCGATGTTGTGGTTATACCATGATGAATTATCTTCGCTGTTTCCTGCTTATTGTTATCCTGCTTCTGTCCTGTCCGGCGCTGATATGGGCGAATGAGTTCCGCCTTGTCCCCTCCATCGCCGCCAAAGAAGAATATAACGACAATATCATGTTTCTGCCGGATGATATCCGAAGAGATTTCATTACCACTATCTCTCCCTCTCTCGAATTAGTGAATAATACCGAAAAAATACAGACGGATCTACTGGCCCGGCTGGATCGATATGATTACATCGATAACCGGGATTTCAGTGCTACGGATCAGCTCTACAAAAGCAAATTACGATATGTCGCCACTCCTATGTTTAGTATTACAGGTGAGGCCGGTTACTCCAGGGATTCCCAACCCGGCCGCGATATAAGCACGACTGGAATTATCCTCTCCGCTGTGCCGCGGAAACGCATCAACGCTTCCGTGTCTTCCGATTACCAGTTTGATGAAAAAACCGGGGCTTTGGTGTCTTACGCTTACAATAAGGATGACTATGAAAGCACGAATTTTGTTAATTATGCATCCCATAATGTCAATGCCGGGCTGGTGCATGATCTCGGCCAGTACTTTCAGGGATTGAAAGGAAGGGTAAATCTGGGTTACAGCAATTATCTTTCTTCCGATACCCGGATTGACAATGTCATCGGCACTTTGGGAATTTCCCGCGATTTCAGTGAACTCTGGAGTATTCAGGTTGACGGCGGCATCCGCCATACCTGGTCCGGGGTTTCCAGCGGTCAGTTGCAGACAAACAGTAACGGATGGGGTTGGGTAGGCGATATATCACTGATCTACAAGGGAGAACGCGGCAACGGGAGCCTTGCCTATAACAGGGACGTTACACCTGCCAGCGGGTTGAATGGAGCCGTGGAACGCAATACTTTAACCCTTTCAGCTCAGTACCGGATGACTGAAGAACTTTCCATCATTTCCACAGCCGGTTATTACATGAATAAATCCGATGCGGGAGAATTTTCCACCCAGTCCATCGATCAACGGACATTCAGCATCAGCCCCGGTATGCGTTATGAATTTTCCAAGGATATCACTTTGGAGGCTTTATACGATTATACGAAAATCGATTATCTGACGTCGAATACGGCGGCCAGCAGGAACCTCCTGTCCATCCGCCTTTATTTCCAGTTTAAGCTTTTAGAATAAACGGCATAATTTAAATAAATGAGAAGGGATTTCTTATGGAAGAGGGTAAAGCAATAGCTGTTAAAGATTTAATTGCCGTAGTCAGGAGGAGGCGCTGGACGCTTATCGTGCCGGTGCTCGCCGTTTTCCTCCTGTCCGTTATTGTCGTCATCGTGTGGAAACCGGTTTTCAGTTCCACATCTACCATCCTGATCGAAGAGCAGGAAGTACCGCGGGAGTATGTAATGGCGACAGTGACAAGCTATGCCGAACAACGTCTGCAAAGTATCAACCAAAGAATTATGAGCTCGGCGCGCCTCCTCGAGATCATCAACCGTTTCAACCTGTACGCTGATAAACGAAACAGGTATACGACTGAAGAGATTATCGAGAGCATGCGAAAAAAAGATATTAAGTTCGAAACTATTACTGCGGATTTGGTCGATCGCCGGACAGGTGTGGCCAAGCCGGCAACCATTGCTTTTTCATTGTCTTATAGGGGAAAGGATCCTGTGGTTGTTCAGCAGGTGGCCAATGTTCTGGCTTCGCTTTATCTTGAGGAAAATATCAAGGTCGTTGAGCAACAGACATCAGGCACCACTAAATTCCTTGAAGAAGAGATGAAAACAGTTCAGGCCAATCTGAATGAATTAGAGAAAAAGATTGCCGTATATAAGGAAAAGAATCCCCGTTCTCTTCCAGAACTCCTTCAGTACAATCTTCAGACCCTGGATTCAACGGACAGGAATTACGGGCAGTTCATTGATCAATTGCGAACCTTGAAGGAAAAGGAAAGCTATCTGCAAACTCAGTTGGCCAGTATGTTGCCTGACGCGGAACTCCTGAAAGAACTCCGGGCAAAGCTTGTAACTCTGAAGTCAAAATACTCTGACGAATATCCCGATGTAAAAAAGACCAAGATGGAAATAGCGGAACTGGAAAAAAAGAATGATTCTTCGGGCAGCCAGTCGGTTGTCCCGAAAAAACAGGATAATCCGGCTTACATCGCGCTTGCCGCACAGTTGGCAAGCACCCAGTCTGAAATCAACTCGGTCAAGCGGCAGATAGAAGCGGCGGAAAAGAAGAGCGGCGATTACCGGCGTAGATTGGAAATGTCCCCAAGGGTGGAAGAAGGATACAAGAATCTGATGGTCGAAAGAAATAATACGCAACTTAAGTACGATGATCTCATGAAGAAATATATGGAAGCCAAGGTTGCCCACGGACTGGAAAAAGGTCAAATGGGAGAAAGGTTTACTTTGATCGATCCGGCCAGGCTTCCGGAAAAACCGGTGATGCCGAATCGTCCGGCTATTCTTTTCATCGGGTTGATTCTGGGAATCGGTTCGGGGGTAGGGACGGCGGCGCTGCAGGAGGCATCTGACAAATCTGCACGCAACGCAGAAGATCTGGCAAAACACTTTTCTTTCCCCGTTCTTGCTGAAGTCCCGGAAATAATAACATTGGAAGATGAACGGCTAAGACGGAGGCGCATGAAGTTGATAGCCGCAGTTGCTGCATCTTCAATGGTTGTCCTTGTTCTTGTTGTTCATTTTTTTCTTATCGACCTTGATGTTTTATGGGTACGTCTTGCAAAGTATTTGGCCTTTTAAAATATAACCGGTTGAAAAGGAGCGTTTCATGATAGGCAAAATTAAAAACACAATATCTAATCTCGGCAAGAAGCGGCAGGCCGTCCAAAAAGAAGAAATACCGGATATTAGTTCGCCGGCCAAAACTACCGAAGAGAATAGGGATAGATATGGGTGGTTATCGCCGTCCTATACTCAATCTGAGCCTGTTTACCTGGATCCCGGATTTATTGCCCGAAACCGGTGTCTGGCTTATCTGGACAATGTTCCGGAAACAGAGGCATACAGGGTTTTGCGTACACAGATCATGCACAGGACTCAGCATACCGGATGCAATACAATAATGATTACCAGTGCTTTGCCCGGCGAAGGCAAGACAATAACAGCCATTAATTTGGCTTTTACTTTTGCCCGTGAATTCCGGCAAACGGTGTTGCTGGTCGATGGCGATCTGAGGAAACAGAGTATCCACAAGTATCTGGGATATGCCGGTGACAAGGGGCTGATAGATTACCTCACCGACGGTGTTCCCGTATGCGAACTGATCAAATGGCCGGGGATAGAGAAAATTACACTCATTTCCGGGGGGCGTTCTTGTCAGGAATGTGCCGAAATGCTTGGCTCGCCTCGCATGAGGGAGCTGGTGTCTGAAATAAAAAGCCGTTACCAGGAACGGTATATTTTTTTTGATATTCCTCCAATTCTTACAGGGGCGGAGGCTCTGACCTTTGCTCCTCTTGTTGACCAGATTATTGTTGTGGTTCAGGCCGGAAAAACATCGATGGCCGATGTAGAGAAAGCCATCCAATTCATGCCGCGGGAAAAGATTCTTGGGTTTGCTTTGAACCGCTGTATGTCGCGTCCGATATACAAGTCCGGAAGTTTACCGCTATGCAAGTTTTTGATTTAGAAACCGAAATGGATACATGCCCATTATCTTGAAGGTAATTTATTTCAAAATCAGGCGACGACAGCTTTCGGATCGCTCAAATTGAACCGGTTCCGAAGCTGTATCCTTTTTCTTCGAGAATATTGAAAATCTTCATCCGGTGATGTGATCTTCAACTGGTTGGAATCAACTTTGGCCAGGACTTCCTGAATATCCAACGTCATGAAACAGCTGATTTTTCCCTCCAGTTGATAAACCCGCCCGGAGTTCGATTTGATCAATCGGATCATTTCTTCCGTCGTGCCATAGCGAACAATGAGGTCGGCCACTCTTTCCTCTATGGTAACGATCCTATCATGCATTACTCTTTTATCCGCGTAGTAGACAATCTCTTTATCCTGCAGATTTCCCTCAGGCTGAAAGTTTTGCAAATTAACATGCTCTTTTATCATTGCTCCGACAGCCGGGAAACCAAGTTCCGCGAGAAGCCGGCCGCCTGTGATTTCATGAAGTTCATTGGTTCTGAGGGAGCGGGTTTTGGTGATATCGTGAAGGAGACAAGCGGCAATAACGGCTTTGCGGTTGATGCGTGTGTTGTCCGTCAGGTTGTCGATAATTGCGGCGGCAACACGGGCTACCTGTTCCGAGTGTTTGACAATATTGGGGAGCATGATATGGCTCTTCATCAGTTCATAGCACTGTTTAATTGTGGGAACTCTCATGTCTTGCGTCATAAATGTGATTATATCCTTTGTTGATTTATCTTTATTGCATTATGCACATTCAATGTTCCAATTCGATGACAATATAATTAAGAAAACAATAAATTTACATGCGTCTGAATTTTGCCGATCCCGCACTCCACCAACGTCTTGTTGAACATGCTGCCGACGAAGGAAAGACCTTGAATGCTTTCATCAAGGATGCTTTGGAAAAAGCCGTTGCCGGCGATCACGCCTGAGTCAGAAATATATTCCCGTACTTAGAAATGATTTCGCCCATTTAAGTTGATTTTAAACTACATCCCTTGCCGGGGCAAGCATTGCAATTAAATAGTATTATAATTCCAAGTCATTAGACAGCTAGTCAATTATCTGTTAGCGAGAAAACCAGCCAAATCAGTCAAGACATCAATAAATGATAAATGCCCGTTAGAAATAGCGGGTTTTTTATTGTAAAAAAAGACCACGTCCAATTACCCTTCTACTATCTACAAGTCATCATTGACTAATTTTACATTATTCCTTGCAATGTCGCATCAAAGTTGTAATATGGCGAACCGTGAACAGAGAATATTAAGGGTGATAAAATTTCAAGCTCGATACGATTACAGAGGAAACACATTTTTTGACGCTTACCGACTATCAGGCAAAATATCTGGCCTATGAACTGACCCGCCGATTTCCATCGGACAGCACGGAGAAAATTACGGCTGCACTTGTCGATGCACAGGTTGACCTTAATCCTCACCAAATCGATGCCGCTCTCTTTGCATTCAAATCACCGCTTTCCAGGGGCGCGTTGCTGGCCGATGAGGTAGGTTTAGGAAAAACGATTGAAGCGGGACTTGTGCTCGCACAGAAATGGGCGGAACACAAGCGCTGCATCCTGATCATTACACCGTCTAATTTGCGCAAGCAATGGTATCAGGAACTAACCGATAAATTCTTCTTGCCTTGCCGCCTGCTGGAAACCAAATCTTATAATAAAGCTTTAAGAAACGGCGTATTACAGCCGTTCAAAGCATCAGAAATCATTATCTGTTCGTATCATTTTGCAAAAAGCAAGGCGATTGAAATTTTTACCATACCATGGGATCTTGTTGTTATCGATGAAGCGCACCGCCTGCGCAATGTCTATAAACCTTCCAATATAATTGCCCAATACACTCAAGACCGCTCTTGCCGGAAAAGACAAGCTGCTGCTCACGGCTACGCCTTTGCAGAACTCATTGCTGGAGCTCTTTGGTCTGGTCAGCTTCATAGACGAGCACACTTTCGGCGACCTGAAGAGTTTCCGCGAGCAGTTTGTTAATCTGAGTCAGGAGGAGGTATTTCAGGCGCTTAAGGCACGGCTCAAGTCTATTTGCCATCGTACATTGCGCCGCCAGGTGCTGCCTTACATTAAATATACGCGGCGTTTACCGCTGGTTCAGGAATTTACTCCTGAAGAGAGTGAAGATCGGCTTTACTTTCTGGTTTCGGAGTATCTGCAGCGCGACAATCTGCAAGCCCTGCCCGCATCGCAGCGATCGCTGATGACGCTGGTCCTGCGTAAACTTCTGGCCTCGTCCACTTTTGCCATTGCCGGGGCGCTGATATCCATCTCCAATCGCTTGAAAGCCAAGCTTCATAAGGAAGAAACTTTGGAATCGACAATGGAAATGCTTGAACAGGATTACGAAGCCTTGGAAGAAACCGCCGATGAATGGGATCAGGAAGAACAAGTCCAGCCTCTCACCCGGATAGATCGCGCAGCAATCGAGAAAGAAATAGCCGACCTCGACGCATTTGCCGGTCTTGCTTCATCAATTGAACACAATGCCAAGGGCAAGTCCCTTTTAAAAGCGCTGGAAATCGCCTTTGCCAAGGCTCTGGAGATCGGCGCTCTGCAAAAAACCGTTATCTTTACCGAATCACGCCGGACTCAAAGTTACCTGCTGCGCCTGCTTGCGGATAGTCCATTTGCCGAAGGTATTGTTCTCTTCAACGGTTCCAATACGGATGAACGGTCAAAACAGATTTATTCAACGTGGCTGGAACGCCATCAAGGCACAGACCTCGTCACCGGATCGCGCACCGCCGATATGCGGTCGGCATTGGTGGATTATTTCCGCGAACAGGGACGGATCATGATTGCCACGGAAGCCGGCGCTGAAGGAATCAACCTTCAGTTCAGCTCGCTGGTTGTCAACTACGATCTGCCCTGGAACCCCCAACGCATTGAACAGCGCATCGGCCGTTGCCACCGTTACGGCCAGCAACACGATGTGGTTGTGGTCAACTTTCTCAATCGTAAAAACGCCGCCGATCAACGGGTGTTTCAGCTTCTGTCGGAAAAATTCAAGCTTTTTGAAGGAGTGTTCGGCGCCAGTGATGAAGTGCTGGGTGCCATTGAATCCGGCGTGGATTTTGAAAAACGGATAGCCGCCATTTATCAATGCTGCCGCAAACCCGAAGATATTCAATGCGCTTTCGACCAGCTTCAGCTTGAACTCAGTCTGGAAATCAACGAAGCAATGAGCCACACACAACGGAAATTGTTGGAAAATTTTGATGACGAGGTCAGGGAAAAACTCAGAATCCGTGACGAGGCATCCAAAGCCTGCCTGAATCGTTTTGAGCGCCGGCTTATGCAGTTCACCCGGTACGAGTTAAATGATCACACCGATTTTCAAGGTGATTCGGCCTTCCGACTGAACAGTCAACCCTTTTCCGATAGAGCCGATCAGATACCCCTGGGACTTTATGAATTGCCGAGGCGCACAGGCGAAGCCCATCTTTACCGCCGCCGCCACCCGCTTGCCGCCGCATTGCTTGACTGGGTCAAAAGCCGGGATTTAAAACCTGCCGAAATTCACTTCAACTACGGGAAACATGATGGAAAAGTATCCATATTGGAATCATTGATCGGACATGCTGGTTGGCTTACGGCATCCATATTTACAATGGAAGCGCTCAATCAGGGCGAAGACCACATCATTTTAACAGCCATAACCGACCAGGGCGCTGTACTTGAAGAAGAAGCGGCTTGTTCGCCTGCTCAGCCTTCCTGCGGAAGTTAAAGGCGAAGCCGCATTATCGTCGCACATCGATATTTTGACCGATTACACCCGGCAGCGCCAGTCCGATATCCAAAAAGAAATTTCGGGACGCAATTCCCGTTATTTCGAGGCCGAAGCGGAAAAGCTTGACGGCTGGGCCGATGATTTGAAAGTGGGTTTGGAACGTGAAATCAAAGAACTGGACCGTCAAATCAAGGAAGTGCGCCGATCGGCCACCGCTGCTCTCACTTTAGAAGACAAGCTGATTGGGCAAAAACAGATCAAAGAACTGGAATCCCAGCGCAACCAGAAGCGGCGGTCACTATTTGATGCACAAGATGATGTAGACCGGCAGCGGGAAGCGTTGATTGCGCAGATTGAAGGAAAATTGGAACAGAAAGAGATTATTCAGCAGCTTTTTTAAATACGTTGGGTTCTAAATTTTTAGAGCAAACGGTACACGAATTTTATGAAGTAAGAATGATTTGTATTTATAGCAACTTAGGAATAGTTTCCGTTTTTAAATGAAGTAAGAATAAGTAAAATCAGAAACTTGAACTGACTTGGATCGGCGAGAAAAACTGGCTGCGGCTGGAGGAATAGATAGCTGGGAATAAACTCAACAATATTTCCCCATTGTGGTATAAGGTCTTTATAAAAAGCCTCAATATAAGGAGAATAGCCATGGCCAGTGGAAAAATATTAAGGCAATTAATCAAAGCGGGATCTCATGGCGATGTAATTGCGTTTAAGCAAGTCTCGGAGGCGGTTATCCGGGAAGAACGGCAAAAGCAGCATCACTTGCTGGCGAATGATCTGGAAAAGATCCTTTACGGGAACCCTGCCCGGCAGGGTGGCGTCGTGCACCAGTTTACTGAACGCATCCCGACAGATCAGGAACGCGATCTACCGCTCCTTTTCGTAAAGGAACCGGGAAGAAATTTAGATGAAGTTGTCCTCTCAAAAGAGAACAGGGAAGGTTTAGAGGACATCCTTGAACAGCATCATCGCGGCGACGTGCTGAAGAGCTATGGGTTGCGACCTTCGGATAAGATTCTCTTTTGTGGACCCCCGGGCTGTGGGAAAACTTTAACGGCAGAAGTTCTGGCTACGGAGTTGGAACGACCGCTTGCTATCGTCAGGATGGACAGCGTTGTTTCCTCTTACCTCGGTGAAACGGCCGCCAATCTGCGCAAAGTATTTGATTTTATTGACTTGTCTCCCATGGTGGTACTTTTCGATGAATTTGACGCCTTGGGCAAAGAACGGGAAGACAGTACCGACCATGGTGAATTGAAACGGGTTGTGAATGCGGTTCTTCAGATGCTCGACACCTACCAGGGGGAAAGCCTTATTATCGCCGCAACAAATCATGAACAAATGCTGGACTCGGCCATCTGGAGACGATTTGAAGAGATCTTTTTCTTCAATCCGCCTACACATGATGAGTTACTGCAATTACTGCAAATTAAGTTGCGTGGTGTGCGGCGTGATTTCGAAGTCTCGGACAAACAAATTTTATCTATATTCTCAGCCATGACCCATGCCGAAGTTGAGAAGATCATCCGCAGAGCAATCAAGGAAATGGTTCTTAAAGGACAGGAATTCTTACAAATTCGTCTTATTAAGAAGGCATTGCAAAGAGAACAGACACAGTCGAAACACGTCTCAAGGAGGAAATAATACGGCGTGGACGCCTACCAACACTTACGCATTGAACGTGAACAGCCGGTTAATCAAAGAAGATCTCGACCATCATTTAGGAGTAAGCCACCTGACGACCTCATTGGGCATGGCAAGCATCTTTATGAATCATTTACAACCGCAAAAGAAACCGCTCAACAGGATATAGGCGGATTCGACAGCCGCTGCTTATTCAAACTGCAAATTCAAGATTTAACCACTGATGCATTGGAAGCGATTCCTGGTGTGGAGGTCATAAGTGAGGAAGATGGTGGTTATGCTTTGGCCTTCGCTGATGAACGCGCTCTTGAGGAATTTGAAGCACGCCTGACAAAATTGACTATTGGTGAATTTCCTACCAGAAAAGAAATTTTTTATGCCTTGCAAGGATTCGATCACTGGACACCAGAGGATCGTACAGGTTGGGCACTAAATAGAGACGGTTTGCCGATAGATGAAGAGTTCATGTTGGATATTGAGCTATGGCCGCTTTCAAGATCAGATGAAAGGCCCCGTCTGACTAGAGCATTTAAATCTTGGCTCGACCAGCAGGGCATACAGGTGCTCGACCAGATAGACGTAGATAGCTTGTTATTATATCGTGTTCTTGTCAACAGAGATCAAGCTCAGCAGTTGTTACATCACCGTGATATACGCAAGGTTGACTTGCCCCCTCAATTTGGTTTGGAACCACATTTACTTGCATTGGATATTCAAGAGCTTTCCGATATACCTGTGCCCCCTGATAATGCGCCGATAATCGCTGTACTGGATAGTGGACTCGCCGGAGGACATCCCCTGATAAGTCCTGCATTGGGTGATGCACAGGGTTTCACTCCTCCCGATAAAAAACATCATGATGATCATGGTCACGGAACCCATGTTGCCGGAATAGCCCTTTATGGAGACGTTGAAGAATGTGCACGCGCCAAGTCCTTCATCCCATATTTACGCATTGTTAGCGGCAGGATTCTGGATCACAATGCTGAAAGTAATGTTCAGCTGATCGAAAATATTGTTGAGGAAGCGGTGCGGTATTTTCATGCCGAGTATAACTGTAGAATTTTTAATATTTCTTACGGCGATCTCAATAAACCATATCTGGGCGGCCATGTAAGCGGGCTTGCTTATACTCTCGACCGGCTTTCCCGAGAATTAAATGTCCTGTTCATTGTACCGACGGGAAACTTCTTGGGTGTCGATGAATATCCTGCGGACTGGAAAAATGATTATCCCGGTTATCTCTTGTCCAAGCATGCTCGACTGCTCGACCCTGCACCTGCCTTGAATGCACTGACAGTCGGAAGCTTAGCCCGATGGGATCAGAGCCATAATGCACAAAGATATCCAACAGACCCAAGGGAAGTTCCCATAGCTCAAAGGGAGCAACCATCCCCTTTTTCCCGCTGTGGTGAATCGGTGAAAGCAGCAATTAAGCCAGATATAGTGGACTTCGGTGGAAATTGGGCCATTAACCAGATTACGAACGGCCTAAGCAATCAGAAGCTTGGCGAGCTTTCCCTTTGCAAGGATTTTGCCAGGCGAGGTCGTCTACTAGCAGAAGCAGCAGGTACAAGCTTTGCAGCCCCTCATGTAGCGCATTATGCGGGAAATATCTTGTCTGAGCTTCCTGATGCAAGTATCAATCTTCTGCGCACAATCCTTGTTGCACATGCCGAGGTCCCTCAGGCCACGAATGACCTTTTCAATGGTGATCGAGCAAAAATCTGCCAGTCAGTCGGCTATGGGCTAATTCAGCATGATACCCTCTATAGATCAATTGAGGAAGATGTAACTCTGATTGCAGAAGAACGACTTCTAAACAACCATCATCACTTTTATGAAATTCCCCTTCCCGTAAGCTTTTATAACCCAGGTAGAAGGCAGCGCGAAATCACGGTATCCCTGGCGCACTGCCCTCTTGTACGTACAACTCGTGTCGATTATAAGGCAAGCAAAATAGAATTTCGATTGGTAGAAGCGGCATCACTCGATGAAATTACGACGACTTTCAATGCAGCTACAAGCCGTAACGATTTCCTAAATATTCCTGAGTTAAACGTAAAGCATTCACATACGCTGACGCAACGTTCGAAAGGCACTATTCAAAAATCGACATGGGTCGTTAAAAAAACCCGCAGCAAACGTTTATTTTTAGTCGTCACGCGGAAAGACCCTGCATGGGGCAAAAATATTTCTCTCGTTGAGGAGCCTTATGCTTTGGTTATAAGACTTACGGACAGAGAGAACGAACATGCTCGTCTGTATACCGAGATACGTGCGCAGTTGCAAGCCCGCGAACGAGTACGCCAGAGAGCACGTACATAACGAAGTGCCCAGTTTTTATTGGAGATATTAATGAACACGAACTATCATAAGCCGTTTTCGAAGCTTCATCACAAAACCATTATGGAAAAACGTTTAGACCTGAGTCTATCAAGACGATTGCGTACCCGTATTTGGCATTTGCTGAGCGAATATAATGAGGAGGTGGGTATTCAGAAGGGCTCCGGCTACGATAATTGGGAGCTTTCTGATATAAGGACCGAGATAGTGCCTAAATTGTATAAATTATATGGCATTAATCAGTTAGAGATTAGAAACGAAGCAAGCAAAAAGGTTACGGTTGATCTCAATGGCTTCATAATGGGATGTTATCCAAATCGAGTTTTTGATGTTATTCAGTTTTGGTTCAGTGACGTTTCCAACGATAGACAGCATAATTTTCAACAAGAATTAAATGATATCCTTGAACAGGAATCGTGCCCTTGGCGTTTCTGTGACCATGATTTCTTTAAAGTTGATTCAAAGTTCATGGAAGAAAGGATTCTAATGCAAACCCAAGAACTTCTTAGCCAGCAAAGTTTTCATGGTGCCATGCAGGAATTTGTTGAGGCCCGCAATGATTTATCTGCCGGTGACTTTAAAGGAACTATTCTCAATGCATGCAAGGCATTTGAAAGTACTATGAAAGTCATTCTCTGCAAAGACGGCGGGGCAGCGGATGATCTGATAAAGGGGCTGGATAATGCAAGGATTCTTGATGACATTCCTCAAAACCTGCGAAGGCCATTCGAAACCAAAGTATTACAATCCGTTCCATTTATGCGGAACACACTTGCCGGTCACGGCCAAGGACAACAATTGGTAACTATTTCACGTGAACTTGCCGAATTGGGCCTTCATATATCGGGTGCTTTGATTCTTTTCTGCATTCATAGGCAGCTTGCTTTGAATCCGTCTTCATCTTCAGAAACGGTATATATTCCTGAAGGACCGTCAGAAGAAGAGGTGCCTTTCTAATGGATTTGATTTATGGGTAATAAACAAAAACTTGAACTTACTTGGATTGGTAAAGAAAACCGGCCGCGGTTGGAGCCGCGGATTCTTCTGGAAGAACCGGAAAGGTCTTATCATGCTCTGCATCGGGTAACCAGCAAGGATATTTTCGACAATCGTCTGATTTTCGGCGACAACCTGCTGGCGTTGAAGGCGTTGGAGCAGGGATACACAGGCAAGATCAAGTGCGTTTTTATTGATCCCCCATACAATACGGGCAGCGCATTTACCCACTATGATGACGGATTGGAGCATTCGATATGGCTGTCATTGATGCGTGACCGACTGGAGATTATTCGGCGACTGCTTTCCGACGACGGTTCGCTCTGGATTACGATTGACGACAATGAAGCGCATTATTTAAAGGTGTTGTGTGATGAGGCTTTTGGCCGAAGTAATTTCATAACCAACGTTATTTGGCAGAAAATTTTTGCACCTAAAAGTAGTGCCCGACATTTATCAGTCAGTCATGATCATGTTTTATTGTATGTGAAAAATTCAGATATTTGGAAACGTAACCTTCAGCCGCGATCGGAGTTCCAAGATATTCGATATAAAAACCCAGATAATGATCCTCGTGGCCCTTGGATTTCTGATCAACTGACAGCACGAAACTCGTACAGTAAAGGTTTATATCCGATAACATGTCCATCTGGGCGCATCATCGAAGGTCCTCCGAAGGGACGCTATTGGGCAATATCCATAAATAAATTTAAAGAGTTGGATTCTGATAATCGTGTATGGTGGGGCATTGATATCATGTATTGAGCTGTTCGGTTAATATTTTACAATGTTGGATTCTGATAATCGTGTATGGTGGGGCATTGATGGCAATAATATGCCCCGTTTAAAACGTTTTCTGTCAGAAGTGCAAGATGGCGTGGTTCCACAAACAATATGGCTTCATACAGAAGTTGGAAATACACAAGAAGCAAAAAAAGAAGTATTACCTTACTCTACAGGAGTCGATGATGTTTTTCAGACTCCCAAACCAGAACGTCTTCTCAAGCGTGTCATAGATATCGCCACTAACCCCGGTGACCTCGTCCTCGACTCCTTTGCCGGTTCCGGCACTACGGGTGCTGTGGCCCATAAGATGGGGCGGCGCTGGATCATGGTGGAACTGGGCGAACACTGCCATACGCACATAATTCCACGTCTAAAAAAAGTCATCGACGGTGAAGATGCAGGCGGAATTACTAAAGCGGTCAACTGGAAAGGTGGCGGTGGTTTCCGTTATTATCGTTTGGCCTCATCTCTTCTGGAAAAGGACAAATGGGGAAACTGGGTCATCAACAAAACTTACAACGCCGCCATGCTGACCGAGGCGCTTTGCAAACTGGAAGGGTTTACGTATGCGCCCAGCGATTCCGTCTATTGGCAGCATGGCTACTCCACGGAACGGGATTTTCTGTATGTGACGACCGCCAGTCTCACACATGAGCAGCTCCTGCAGCTTTCCGACGAGGTTGGTCCGGAACGTTCGCTGTTAGTACTTTGCACGGCTTTCCGCAGCCGGGGCGATTTCCCTAATCTGACGGTCAAAAAGATTCCGCGGCAAGTCCTTTCCCGTTGCGAGTGGGGTCATGACGACTACAGCCTGCAAGTGGAAAACCTGCCTAAAGCACCGCCCAAAGCCGGGCAACAGAGCCTTTTCGAAGATGAGGAATCATGAATGCAAAAAAGTCCGGCAGGCGGATAAAAAACACATTACCCATTTATAACCGCATTTTGCATATACTTGAATCAGCCAGAAGTGCTGTAGCGCGTTCCGTCAACACGTCGCAGGTTGTGGCCAATTGGCTCATCGGCCGGGAGATCGTGGAAGAGGAACAACAGGGAAAAAAGAAAGCCGGATATGGTGAAACACTCCTTGAGGAACTTTCTGCATTGCTGACAGCGGATTTCGGAACTGGTTATTCAGGCACAAACCTCCGTTGGTTTCGGCAGTTTTATCTGGAATATCCTTCTCTCCTGCCTGAGGAAATTCATCACGCAGTGCGTGGCAAATCTTCAAATGGACGTATGCGGGGTCGCTCTCGAATTCGTCACGCGGTGCGTGATGAATCTTCCGATACCTTTTGGCCTGTATGGCCTACTTCCCAGGGTGATGGTGAATCATGGACTCCAGGCCTTCTGCATCCCAACCTTTCCTGGACTCATTACCGGACTCTGTTGCGCGTGGATAAGCCGGAAGCTCGTTCGTTCTACGAGGTCGAGGCCCTCCGGAACAATTGGGCGGCTCGTGAACTGGAACGCCAGATTAACAGTCTTTTTTATGAACGTCTCGCCCTGGGCACAGACAAAGAAGGTCTTAAGCGGCTGGCTACAAAAGGCCAGGCAATTCAAAGGCCTACAGATGTATTCAAAGATCCGGTGGTTATGGAATTTCTTGGACTTCCTGTATCGCCGAAATTGACTGAGTCGGAGCTGGAACAGGCGCTGATCGATAATCTGCAGGTCTTTCTCCTTGAATTGGTCAGGGGATTCGCCTTTGTCGCCCGCCAGCAAAGAATTACTCTCGACGGAGATCACTTTTATATAGACCTGGTTTTTTATCACACCATTCTCAAATGCTACATTCTGATCGATTTAAAGGTCGGCAAGCTGACGCATAATGATCTCGGACAGATACAGCTTTATGTCAACTATTTTGATAAGGAACGCCGGGCCGCCGATGACAATCCTTCCCTGGGATTGATTCTTTGCACGGACAAAAACGATGCTGTTGTCAAATACACGCTCGGTGAAAGCCAGCAGGATAAAATATTTGCCAGCCGGTACAAACTATACCTGCCGACTGTGGCGGAATTAAAGGCCGAACTGCGACGAGAAATCAATGTGCTTGAACGCTCGTCGGGAGGAGGTGCGCCGTGAATAAACACGTGAACCCAATATCGGGACGACTGAGTCTGCGTCCCCCGCAACGCCGCTCTCTGGAAATTCTTGACCGGATCATGGAGATTGCCCCGCCGGCTAAAAATACCGATGCCGCAGCCAGACTTGCGGCGATTCAAAGCGAATTTCCTTCTGTTGCGGATTTCGAGCGGGAATTTCCATCTTTGTGCTTTGCCCTGGCCACTGGAGTAGGGAAAACAAGGCTCATGGGTGCCTTCATAAGCTACTTGCATCTGGCCCACGGTATCAATAACTTTTTCGTTCTGGCACCGAACCTGACTATTTATAACAAGCTGATTACCGATTTTACACCCAACACGCCGAAATACGTGTTCAAAGGCATTGCGGAATTTGCCACGGATGCCCCACCCATTATCACCGGCGACAATTACGATGGCATGGCAGTTACGCTGTTTGACGAATTCCTGCGCTGTAAAATCAACATTTTCAATATTTCCAAAATCAACTCGGAAGTCCGCGGCGGCAAGTCACCCCGGATCAAGCGTCTGTCCGAATACATCGGCCAGAGTTATTTTGATTACCTTGCGAGCTTGCCGGATCTGGTGCTGATCATGGACGAATCGCACCGTTACCGGGCCAGCGCCGGGGTGCGTGCCATTAACGAACTCAAGCCGATCTTGGGACTGGAGTTGACCGCCACACCCTTTGTGGAGACCAACTGCGGGCCGGTACCATTTAGGAATGTGATTTATGATTATCCCTTAGGCAGGGCGATGGCGGACGGGTTTGTCAAGGAACCGGCAGTCGTGACCCGCAAGAATTTCAACCCGTTGGGAATGCTTCCCGAAGAGATCGAACTCTTAAAGTTGGAAGACGGCGTGCGTTTGCACGAGAGTGTAAAAGTTGAACTGGAAACCTACGCCCGGGAAAGCGGCAATCCAATTGTTAAGCCTTTCCTGTTGGTAATTGCCCGTGACACAACCCATGCGGGTGCTTTGATGCAATTGATCCAGTCGGACAAGTTTTTCGAAGGCGCCTACCGGGATAAGGTTATTCAGGTGGACTCCAGCAGAACCGGCAGGGAAGAGGAAGAGATGATCGAACGCTTGCTCAAGGTCGAAGCAACGACCGAACCCACGGAGATTGTCATTCACGTGAATATGCTCAAGGAAGGATGGGACGTGACCAATCTTTACACCATTGTGCCTCTTCGTGCAGCAAATGCCCGTATCCTGATCGAACAATCCATCGGCCGGGGACTGCGCCTGCCCTATGGCAAAAGAACCGGCGTCATGGCTGTGGACCGGCTGAATATTATAGCCCATGATAAGTTTCAAGAAATTATTGATGAGGCCAATCGTCCCGATTCGGCAATCCATTTGCAGTCGGTTATTCTGGACGAGACGGAGCTGGGAAAAAAGGCGGTCACCGTAGTATCTCAGACAAATCTGGCGACAAAGCTGGGGGTTAAACCGCAACCGGCAACCGGCAGCACAGCATTTGCAGGACAGGATCAGGCGCCGGTTTTCACCAAGCCGGAGGAACAACAAACAGCGAAAATTGCCTGGGAAGTTATTCGCAAGCTGGAGAACCAGCCGGAAAGATTGCCGGATTTAAATCATCTGAAGAAGCCGGACATTCAAGCCTCCATTGTCCAGGAGGTAGAAGCTAATCGGCAACCTGCACAACTGGAGCTGGAAGGCGTTACGGAAAAACCGGACATTGCCGCCGTTGTGGCCAAGACCGTGGAACTGATCACAGAACAATCCATCTCCATCCCGCGTATCCTTGTAACGCCCAAGGGAGAAGTGAAATCGGGATTCCGTCCCTTCCAGCTTTCTTTGGCGGCGCTGAATTATCCAGCTGTCTCCGATGAGCTGTGGATTCAGCATCTCCGGACCAATCAACTGGATGTGCTGGCCTTGAACCGCGGCGGTATTGAGGAATCACGTTTGGAAGACTACGTGGTAAGTGGTCTTGTTGATTTTGACGATATTTCCTATGACGACCATGCCGATCTGCTTTATGATCTGGCTGCACAAACGGTCCAGCATTTTAAAACCTATCTTTCTGAAGACGATACCCGCAAGGTGCTCAAATGCTACCAGCGCGACATTGCGCGGTTCATCCATGCGCAAATGCAGGATCACTACTGGGAAGATGCCGCGGGTTATGATGTGGTGATCAGCAAAGGCTACACGGAATTAAAGGAAAGCGCCTATACGCATAGCGTTGCCGAGCCGCCCCTTGATTACCATGTGTCGCCTTCCGACAAGAGCAATATGTCGAAATATCTTTTCGAAGGTTTCAGCCGCTGTCTGTATCCGGTACAAAAGTTCGCCTCGGAGGCTGAACGCAAGCTTGCCGTGATTCTCGACCGGGACACCATTAAGTGGTTCAAGCCAGCCAAAGGCCAGTTTCAGATTTTTTATCGTCAGGGCGCTGATCATCTGGAATACCAGCCTGATTTTGTAGCCGAAACAGGGAATATGATTTTTATGCTGGAACCGAAAGCCAGAAATGAAATAGATGATGAAATTGTTTTGGCAAAAAAAGAAGCCGCACTGAGATGGTGTGTCAATGCATCGAACCATGCCCTGAACAATGGCGGGAAACCTTGGCGTTATCTGCTCATCCCGCATGACGAGATTGCCGAGAAGATGACTTTGGAAGGCCTGTTTGTAAAATTTTGCTCTTAGATTATCATAAGCACGCAGAGTTCTTAACTTTTAAGCAGGTTAAAGGTCTCTCCTGAAGAAAGAGAAGTATCACCTGAAAACTATCAATTTTTTAATATTCTCAATTATTGCTTCAGATTGGTATTATTTTAAAAATAGAGCATATCAAACGCTTATTTGACCAATGAAAAGGAGCTTCCGATGAAAAAATATGAAGATGCTTCTTGCCTTGTTAAAAATAACCCAAATATAATTAAAGAATTACGGGAAATACTTCCGGATCTTCAAGTTGTTTTCGACTCTGATGACAATGATGTTAAAAGCGCTTTAAAGGCAAATATCAAAGAATTGGCAAAATCAATCATACGGGATAAAAAAGAAAAAGAAGCTGAAGAAAATTTACGCTTATTTTCTGATGAAAAGGGCAGAAGGTTGGAAAATGAAATCAAAGTATTGGTTGAAGAAAAAGAAATTCTTATAGAGGAAGTTGAAACCTTGGCAGAAGAAAATGAAAAACTGACGGAAGAAAAAGAATCTTTGGAAGAGGAAAAAGCAACACTGAAAAAATATATCAGAAACAAAAAGTCGAAGATTACTTGAATGGCCATTGAATAAGTCCGTTCAAAATCAGCATACCCTTCGGAAAGATGGCATAGTTTCAATGTTGTTCCAATCAATGTTGTTCCAATCGATGAATTTGCCAATCTTATCGAGAAACGTGTTTGAATGTTTTCTTTGTTCTACGAAATAATCAGCAAAACCGGGGGCAGTATTTATTTCGGTCACAATGATCTTCTGGAGAAGAATGCTTACTTAATATATAAATAATTTCAATAAGTTAAAAAATATTTATTAGGGCTCTCCATGCAAAGCTCTCTAATCAATAATATGATATCCTGCATCAACGAAGGTTATGTTTCCGGTTAGGGCGTCTGCATGGTCGCTGACAAGAAAACCCGCAATAGAGCCCACGTCGTCTGCGCTTACAAGTCTATGTTCGGGCGATTTGCGTTCTGCCAGTTCAAGCAATTCATCAAAATGTCCAATTCCGGAAGCAGCTCTTGTCTTCAGGGGACCAGGCGATATAGCATGGACACGGATCAGCTTGGGACCCATTTCAGCAGCCAGATAACGGACACAACTTTCAAGGGCGGCCTTGACGGGGCCCATTGCGTTATAGTTTTTCACGACTTGGTTTGCTCCGTAATAGCTCATGGCCAGCAGACAACCTCCTTGGGGCATCAATGGCTCGGCTAACTTTGCCATCCGGATAAAAGAGTGGCAGGAAATATCCATGGCCAGAAGGAATCCCTCCAGTGAACAATCCACTACGCGGCCTTGAAGGTCTTTTTTCGGCATGAAGGCAATGGAATGGACAAGAAAATCAAGCTTTCCCCATTTTTTATGAATGGTTTGAAACAGGGCCTCCATCTGCTCTGATTTCCGGGCATCGAGAGGCATTAAAATCTCGGCATTTAGTTCTTCTGCAAACTGCTCAACAAACTTCTTTTCTTTTTCCGTCTGGTAGGTAATGGCCTGAACTGCACCAAGATCCTTAAAGCGCAGGGCGCATCCGTAGGCTATGCTTTCATCATTCGCAATTCCCACCACCAGGCCTTTTTTTCCTTGGAGATATTGACAGTTATCATTCAGCATATTGTTTCTTTCTCCTTTCATTGAACGAATATTCATCAATTCCTGAATTTTAGTCTTAGTAATTTGTTCATGATACAGGCTAATAATTATTTAACTCCAAAATATAAAAATTATAAATTAGGAGAAATCTTAAAAATTACGACACGAGTAGGTAAAGAAGATTGGAAAAAATTAGGAATTTATCATTCAAAAGCATCCGGCAGTGGAACAACGAACCAATTTTCTTTATATCCGGACTCAGGCATTAGTACTTGCATCCAGCCCAATCAAATATTCAAAATCAGGGTTGGCCTTATATAACTCGGCAATCATATCAATTATAATACTGATAATTTTAAGCATCTGTTCGGATTGAAGTCTTAAGTGGACAGATTATTCCGGAATTTACAACAGTAAGGAGCTGTTATGGAAACGCACGGAATAAAAATTATAGATATACATGCTTATAGTCAACATAACATTTACGCGTATATGCCGGTTTTGGAAATCATTCTTGATATAGGTGATTACGAGGAAAGATCAAGCGCTGATGTTCCGCACATGGAGGAAATATTGCTCGGTGTTCTTCCCGGATTAAGAGATCATGAATGTAGTCTCGGACATAAGGGAGGATTCCTGGAGAGGATTCGAAAGGGGACCTATTTGCCTCATATCGTCGAGCATGTCTGCCTCGAAATGCAGAATGTTGTCGGATTTAATGTCGGATTTGGAAAAGCACGATCAACTAAACATCCCCGGAGGTACCGCATTCTGATTCAATATATTGAAGAAGAACCGGCACGGGCGTGCTTTAATACTGCTCTCAAGTTAACGCTTGCAGCCATGAATAATGAACCGTTTAATTCACAATCTGAAATGGACAGCCTTCATGAAATAGCAGAGCAATATAAATACGGCCCGAGTACGGAAGCCATTGTACAGGCGGCAAAGAAAAAGGGTATCCCGGCACGCAGGCTTACGACGGATGAAAACCTTGTTCAGTTGGGATACGGCATCAATCAAAAACGTATATTCTCTACAGAGACATATGGAACATCATCCATCGCCGTTTCTATCTGCCAGGACAAGGTCATGACAAAAAAATTATTGGAAGACTTCGGTATACCCGTACCGGTTGGCTGGATTACGAAATCGTCCGGGCAAGCCATTAATATTGCAGCAAATTTAGGAAGGCCCATAGTTGTAAAGCCCGCATCCGGAAATCAGGGTAAAGGAGTGAGCATAGGTCTCAGTTCCGAAGCGGAAATCTGCAAAGGCTTTGAATTAGCAGCGGCACACGGAGATGTGCTCGTTGAAGAACAGATTCAAGGAGCTGATTATAGGCTGCTTGTGTTAAATTACGAGCTTGTTGCCGCCGCATGCCGCAGGCCGGCCCAGGTTATCGGAGACGGTCGGCACTCAATTCAGGAACTGATCGAAGAGACAAACAGAGATCCGAGACGGTTAAAAGGCCATGGAGGAGTACTGTCTAAAATAGTAATAGATGAAGCAGTCATGCTTGAACTTTGCCGCCAGAATTACGAGCTTCGAAGTATTCCATCTCCCGGTCAGATAGTCCGCCTTCGTTCGAATGCAAATCTCTCAACAGGGGGCACGGCGACTGACGTAACCGGAATCGTTCACCGGCAAAATGCCAGGATGGCTGAACTTGCGGCACGGGTTGTCGGACTGGATGTTGCCGGAGTTGACATTGTTTGTCCGGATATAAGCCGTCCCCTTCAAGACCAAAACGGCGCCGTGATCGAAATTAATGCGGCTCCGGGATTCAGGATGCATTTATTCCCGTCTGAAGGCAAGCCGGTTCCGGTGGGCGAAAAAATTATCAACATGATTTTTTCAAAAGAAGCACAATACTCTATTCCGATTGTTACTGTCACAGGTACAAATGGAAAGACAACTGTTGTGCGGCTGATATCCCACATTTTAAAAGCAGCTCACAAAATAGTCGGAATGACATGTACTGATGGTATTTACATCAATGGCGACCGGATTGCGAATAATGACAGCTCCGGTCCGCTCAGCGCAAGGATAGTTCTCATGCATCCAGGCATCGAAGCTGCGGTATTGGAAGCTGCACGCGGAGGGCTGCTCCGGAAAGGGCTTGGATATGATGGTTGCACAGTCGGGGTAGTTACAAACATCAGTCCTGATCACATCGGAATTGATGGTATAGAATCAATTGAGGATCTTGCCAAAATTAAGGGTATTGTTGTCAGTGCCGTGAAGCCGAATGGTGCGGCTGTACTTAATGCCGACGACCTGCTTGTCTCTGAAATGGCGGCGGATACCTCGGCCCGGATTATTTTTTTCAGCGCTAATCCGCAAAATAACCAGATAATAAAATCTCATTTGCGTGCAGGAGGAAGCTGTGTGATCTCCAATAACGGGCAAATCAAGCTTTGCACGGGAAATGAAGAATCTACCCTGATCGACATCAATAAAATACCTATGACCTTGGGAGGAAAGGTAGCTTTCGAGATTACAAACGCCCTTGCGGCGGTCAGTGCTGCATGGGGGCTCGGAATAAATCCGCTCTTCATCAGCCGTGCCCTGTCTACGTTCAGGGCTGATTTCCTCACTGTTCCGGGTCGTTTCAACATCAATCATCTGGACGGGGTGGAAGTAATCGTGGATTACGGTCATAATGAGGCGGCAATGCATGAACTGGGCAAAGCGGTAAGCGCCCTTGAAAAATGCCGAACAGTCATGGTTCTAACTTTACCAGGAGATCGTAAAAACAATGAGTTGATATCGACGCTCAGTGCAACTCTTCCCTTTGTAGATGAATATCTGCTTACGCAAGACAAATATCTGAGGGGAAGGACGGATGGTGAAGTTCCGGCGTTGCTGAAATCTCATATTCCCCCAAATAAGCTTGTCCATGTTTATCCTGATTATATGGATGCGGTCAGGCATGCCTGGAATAAGGTAAATCCTGGAGATCGCCTCATATTGATTGCATCTGGTGTAGATAATTTAATCGAATATGTTGAATCTCTTTTTAAGGGTGCAAAAGAAGAAATCCTATGTGATTTTCCCTTAAATAAAAATGCTCAGGTAAATAGAGAGGATGCTTTTAATAGATAAAGATGAGGAAATTAGATCATGTAAAAAAGTTGAAGATAGGGAATGTCATTGCAAGGGAAATTATTTTTTCAAGCAATTTAGCAATTAATGGTTAAAAACAAGGATGAATGAAAAAAAAGGCCCGCTTATTCTAATAGGAGGGAATGAAGAAAAAAGTGAAGATCACGACAGGCCCATACTTTGCGAAATTGCCGCGGCGGTGAAAGAACCGGAAGATAAGCTTGCCATAATAACAGTTGCAAGTTCTCTGCCCGAAGAAATGGCAAATATATACAAGAAAGCTTTTAAGAGTCTGGGCCTGAAGAATATTGAAATAATTGATGTTCGTAATCGCCGGGATGCGGGTTCTTTGCAAATTCTAAAAAAAATAGAGAATATTTCAACTTTTTTTTTCACCGGGGGTGATCAGCTCAGGATTACGAGCCAGCTCGCAAGTACACCGGTGTTCGATAAAATATTGGAGTCCCATTTAAGAGGAGCATTAATTGCCGGAACAAGTGCGGGAGCGGCGGTAATGCCGGAAACGATGATTCTTGCCGGCAAAGGAGATAGATCCGAAAGAGCCTTAAATACGCAAATGGCCCCGGGGCTTGGCTTAATAAACGGCGTAATTACAGACTCACATTTTGCTGAGCGGGGCCGCTTTGGGCGATTGTTGGGCGCGATTGCCCGGAATCCGAAAAATCTGGGTATCGGAATTGATGAAGATACGGCTATAGTAGTTACCGGAAATGATTTTCGGGTTGTGGGCAGTGGTGCCGTCTATGTTCTGGACGGGTCAAATATTAGTTATTCAAGCCTTCCTGAAGAAGATCCCAATAAGGTCATCAGTATTTTTGATATCAAGCTTCATGTTCTCGCCGATAATAATCAATATGACCTTGTTGGAAGAAGACCCAGATAGGAAAGAAATTATATATCTTCTTCAAAATGTTTTCTTCCCTAATCCTTATTTTTGCTCAAATTAAGGGAAATATCACCGGCTTTAAGTCCTTTATTTCCAAATTTCCTTAAAAAATCTGAAGCTTCGATTATAGCAGGTCAATATCATGCTCATATTTTTTCGGGATGTTAATTTGACTTTGTAAACAATAAATTAATAATTTTCAAGCCTTACATTTTTTTGTTATCATTTCTTTTCCGGATAAGAAAATCCTTTGTAAAAAATAAGAAAAAGAGATATGAATAACGCGTAAAATACTTACGCCTTGGGAATCCAAAACCTGAGGGACAAAGGGAGGAAAAAATGGCTAGGTTTGAGTTATTAGAATTCACAAATGAAAGGGGGGAAAAGGATTTTAATATTATCGATAGATTAGTCAGAACTGAACATCCGGCAGTCTGGGGATTTGACAGAATTATTGACACCTTCGAGAAAAAATTTGAAAAAGGGGAAATAGCTTTTTCGATCAAAATCTAAAATAAATGAATTTCCAGCAGTGTCTAATTTGTAACTCCCGCTATTCCAGTATTTAATCATATTCGAAGCTTACATAACTTATTTCCACCGCATTTCTCTAGTTTTCCTGCATTGGGAAGTTGGCGATTTTCCCGGCTATCCTTTTTTGCATAGCTTACGGTTCTTTAAGCCGTTTTTGTGTAGAGAAGCGAAGGAGAAGGTTTATTTTGATTGAAGGAAAAAAACAACTGATCAAGGGTGGGCGCAATTACACCCTTTTCTGTATCATTTTATTGCTAAGTATGAATTTCGAAGCGGCGGCAAGCGGCGCCCTGATACGCGGTGGTTACCGCCTCTTCGCTATGATCAATCTATCGACTTAACAGTTTAAAGCTTGTTAAATTACTTCCTGCTTATCTTAAATTCCCTTTAGCGGGGATTGATAAGGTATTTTCCATTCTTATCTATATAACCAACACGCTCACCAAGCTTGATCAAGGCTAACCCCTCGGCAAAAGAATCAACATGATCGAACTGCAGCGGTATAATCAATTCTCCTTTGTGGTTGATAAATCCCCAACGATTTCCAGATTTTACGCCGGCTAAGCCTTCCGAGAAGGGCAAAGCGTTGTCGAACGTTGGATTGATCACATATGAGCCGCTTCTGTCGATGAATCCCCAACTTTTCGCGACTTTTACTGCGGCCATTCCTTCTGTGAACGGGAGTGCTCCGTCGAACTGATAGGGGATAATCATGTTTCCGGATGTGTCTGAATATCCCCATCGATCATTCTGGACAATAGGCAACCTCATTCCTGAACACCCGACAAAAAACAAGCCAACAACAAGCAAGCACGACAACCATCCAATCTTTTGCCTTTTCATGATTCTTCTCCTTTTCAATAATAAATTCCTTTTTCGCAGGCAATAATAGGGAGTTGCGTTTAGTATGTCAAATATTTTTCCCATTGAGTGATAAAAAGCATGTGGACCCATAATCTTTGTGTTAGTGGAACATAAATTTGCCCCATTTTGGGTGTAACCCGGAAGTGCGACATCAAGAAGCCGTCGGGGGCAGAGTGAAGAGGTTTTCTGGAGCGAAAGGCTATCTTTTTATTATTCTTTTTATTATTCTTGACACTGCTTATATAACACTTATATTTAGTTAATTGATAATTGTGAGGTGCTAATAATGGTACGTAAAGTCAAAATATTTACATTGAGTACTTGTAGTCATTGCCGAGCCACAAAGAAATTCCTTAACGATCATAAGATTCCTTTTGAATTTAAGGATGTAGATTTACTGCAAGGCTCCGAGAAAGAAGACACCTTAAAGAAAGTGGTCGAATATAATCCTCAACGGTCATTTCCAACAATTATTATCGGCGATAAGGTTATTGTTGGCTTCCGGGAACAAGAAATCAAGCAGGCATTAGGTTTAAAATGAAAGCTGTTGAATTATACGAGATTCTAAGGAAAGTTCAGGAACCCAAAGGTTTTTTCTTTAATAAAGATAAAGAGTGGGTTTTGTCAATTCTTCAGGATCTTCTGCTAAATAAAGAACGCTTTGGCTATATGTCTTGCCCCTGCCGTCTGGCATCGGGTAACCGTGAAAAAGATCGGGATATTATTTGCCCATGCGTTTACCGTTTGGAGGATGTAAAAGAATATGGCAGTTGTTACTGTAATTTATACGTCTCTTCGGAATGGAACGAAGAAAAAATTGAACATAGATATGTGCCGGAAAGAAGACCGGTGGAAAAAATGACTTTTTAAAAGCTTATTGTATTCCCAGATTCTTCCCTTTTTGTTCGAGAACAATAAAATTACTTTTTACTAAGTACATTTCAATTGTTATTCTGTAAATCAAAATTTACCATTATATATTTTATTGACAAATACACTGAAGAACAATAAGAAGTCAACGTTTTAAATTTAAATAATCAATGAGGATTTCGATATATGATCAATACATATAAGTGTAAGAAAAAGGGTACTTTAATTGGTGAAGTATGCCTTGACACTACCTGTGAATGGCGTCTGAAAAACGAAGCATTCTTAAATTGTACCTGGGTTGCCTGTAATTACGGACCTTTTACTCTGGAAGAAGTGGGTGATATGATGGGTGTAACCAGGGAAAGAATTCGCCAAATTGAAGCTAAGGCCCTGAAAAAATTACAACATAAGAAAAGAAGAGACCAATTGAAGGATTTTGCCGCACCGGGAAATGATTGGGATAATCTGTAAATTTTGTCCTGGATTTTGAAATGGTGCTATTGAGTTGCTTTACATAGCTTATCTAAAAAAAGAACTTCACTCATGTAAAGCTTGCGCTCGTCGCGGGTAAACAGATTTGCAGAAATTGTAAATTCTAATTTGAGTGCAGCTGATTTATCCAGACGAGGCACAATATTAGAGACCTTTTTTAGTTCTTCCAATGCCTTAGCTGATCGCTTGGTTAAGGCTGCCGCCATCTTTTCTGCCTCCTCCAATAATTTATCCGGAGGAGTGATTTTATTGACAAGACCAATTTTTAAGGCTTCTTTAGCACCGATGGGTTCGCAAAGCATGGCGATTTCTTTAGCTTTGGAAATGCCGACGGTTTGGCTTAAAGGATAAAAAATCGGATTTAATCCGATTTTTAATTCAGGATGACAAAAAATAGCACTTTCCGATGCAATAATCAGATCACAAATTACAGCTAAATTAAAACCGCTGGTCAAAGCAAAACCGCCGACTGCAGCAATCAGCGGTTTTTTACACAGATAAATTTTTTCCAGATATTCCATTGCCGATACGAAATACGCATCAACATCTGCATTAGACAGGAAAGTTAATTCCTTTATGTCCATGCCAGCGGAAAAAACATATTCTCCACCTGTAATTATTATTGATTTGACATCCGGATCGTTCTCCAGGTCAGTGAAAACTTCGATTAATTCGTAATGCATCTCCCTTGAAATAGCATTCATTTCTTCCGGCCGATTGAGTTTGACAATGGCGTACCCATCCTTTTTCTTCAGAAGAATTGTATTATATTTCATTTATGATCAACCTTTAATCGCAATTCTTTGCCGGCCTTAAAAAAAGGAGTCTTTCTTTTTCCAAGCCTTACCTCATCACCCGATTTGGGATTTCGCCCCAGACGTGCCTTTCTTTCCCTGACGGTTATATTTCCAAATCCTCTGATTTCAATGCGTTCACCGCGTTTTAATGCATCAATCATTGAATTAAATATTATATTTACACTATATGCGACATCTTTGTAAGCGTAGATTTTGAGCACGTCCTGCAATTTTAAGATTAAATCTCTCTTTGTCATAATTTAATTCAAAGATTAATTAGAAGGAAGGATAATATAAATAAGCTGCGCCGCCGCGATTTGCAAATTTTTCTTTCAAAGAACGATTTAATTGGCTGGCTGCATTTTCGAACATATAATCGAATATCGATGTCCGTTTGGGTGTGGGATAGATAAGATCATATTTTCCGCTTTTCCCGGCCAATTGGCAGGCCAGCTTGGCTGCCGACCCCATATCGCCCAGGTAATCCACCAATCCATATTCTTTTGCGCGACGCCCGGAAAAAACCCGGCCGTCGGCAATTTCTATGACTTTTTCCCGCGGAATTTTGCGATCACGGACGATGACATCGACAAATTGATTGTAAATGTCATCGACCAGATCCTGCATTATTTTTCTTTCATCAGGGGTCATTTCTCTCAAAGGCGAACCAATATCTTTATACTTCCCGCTTTTGACAGTTGAAGCCTTCAGACCGATTTTATTGAGCAGTTCTTCAACATTGGCAAATTGCATGATGGCTGAGATACTTCCGGTAATTGTACCGGGATTAGCAACAATTTTATCCGCACTACAGGCAACTAATAACCCACCGGAAGCAGCAATTGAACCCATTGATGCTACCACTTTTTTATATTTCTTCAGTCCAACCACCGCGTCATAAATTTCCTGCGAAGCGGCAACACCCCCGCCCGGCGAATCAATTCGCAAGACTACAGCCGTAATGGAATCATCCTTACCGAATTCCTCCAATTGCTCGACAGTTTCCCGGGAATCAACAATTACGCCGTTTAAAGTTACAACTCCAATTTTTTCATTTAAAGAAAAACTTTTTGTCTTTCCTTTAGAGGCGCCCACTCTGTAAAAAAAACCATACAGCACGAACGCCAGAACAATAAGTAAAAGCATTCCCCAAAGCACCGGATGTTTTCTCATGCTTTAAGCACCTTTTGGATTACCTATTTTTACTTCTGCCAGAGCCTGAGCAAGGTTGGAACCTAAGTTTTCCATGTTATTTAAATACTGATTTTTGGCCGGAGCCTGAGGCGGAGCTTCCATATCCTTAATGCTCAACCTGATTTTTTTTGCTTTAGTATCAATGCTCTTCACGTATGCTGATACAGTATCCCCCACTGAATAGAGTTCAGAAGAGCTCTTAACACGCTTTTGGCTGATTTCAGAAATATGAACGAGACCTTCAATTCCTTCCTCAATTTCCACAAAAATTCCGAAATCGGTAAAGTTCGTAATTTTTCCTGTAACAATGCTGCCCGGGGCATATTTCTGAGCCAAATCCTCCCAGGGATTCTTTTCAATTTGCTTTATACCGAGAGAAAATTTTTCATTTTCAATGTCTACATTCAAAACAACTGCTTCAACTTCCTGTCCTTTTTTGAAATGTTCCGCCGGATGAGTCACTCTATGCTTCCAGGATATATCGGATACATGAACGAGACCATCAATTCCTTCTTCGATACCGATAAAAACACCGAAGTTAGTTATATTACGCACCGTACCTTTTACGATTGTTCCGGGCTTGTATTTTTCCCGAAGTTTTTCCCATGGATTAGGCGATGTTTGTTTCAAACTTAAAGATACACGTTTAGCTTCGGGATTTACTTCCAGAACAACAACATTTATCGTTTCGCCGACATTCAATACTTTCGACGGGTGCTTTATTTCTCTTGTCCAGTACATTTCGGATATGTGCACCAAACCTTCAACGCCCGGCTCGAGTTCCACAAAAACCCCGTAATCAGTCAGGTTCACAACTTTACCATTAACCAAAGCGCCGACCGGATATTTGTCCGTAATATGTTCCCATGGGTTTTCCGTCAATTGTTTCAAACCCAGGGAAACTTTTTCTTTCTCCGGGTCAAATGAAAGCACTTTCACGGTGATTTTGTCACCTTTATGGAAAGTTTCCGCCGGTTTGGCAATCCTTCCCCAGGAAATATCCGTGACATGAAGAAGACCGTCAATTCCGCCCAAATCAACAAAGATGCCGTAATCCGTAGTATTTTTAATAATACCTTCAATAACGCTGCCTTCTTTGATATTGCTTAACGTCTCTTTCTTTTCCGCTTCTCTCTCTGCCGCAACAATCGCCCGACGGGATAAAACAACATTGTTGCGCTTACGATCATATTTTAAGATATTGAAATCCAATGTCTGACCGACGAATTTATCCAAATCTTTGACCGGACGCGTGTCGATTTGCGAACCGGGCAAGAACGCCGTCACACCAATATCAACGGAAAGGCCGCCTTTAACCTTTTCAGTAACTTTGCCCTTAATAAGCGTGTTATTTTCACAAACATTCTTAATCTCATCCCAGACTTTCAGTTTCGCCGCCTTTTCTCTGGATAAAATCAAATTTCCTTCGGAATCTCTCTTGTCAATAAATACCACTATATCATCGCCGACCGATACACTCATGTTTCCCTGTGCATCTTTCAATTCTCTTGCCGGAATAAAACCTTCTGTTTTCCAACCAACATCGACCATTACCGTATCAGCATTGATTTGTACTACTTTACCGGTAGCAATATCCCCGTATTGTATTTGATTTAGACTTTGCTCATAGAGTTCTTTGAAACCTACGTCTTCGTCTTTGGATACTGCTGCGTCATCTTCTTTAGTAAAGTTTGAGTTATTATTGTTAACCATTAAAACTACCCCCCTGTTTTTTATGAATCTTGACAACCCTTAACGCCTAACATACTGAAAATTAAATAGCAAGATAATTCCAGCGTGATTTTCATTGTTTTGCTTCAAAGGCAGGTTATTTATTCCTTGGATATTTGACGGAAAATTTTTTCTACAACTTCCGTCAGAGACAATTTAGTTGAATCGATAATAATTGAGGATGAAGTCGGTTTCAGCGGCGCGATTTCACGTTTTGAATCCTGACTGTCTCTGTCCAGCATATCCTTTTGAATTAAATCAGGTTCGGATAAATTTCCCTTGCCCAGAAGTTCCTTATGCCTGCGTTTAATTCTTTCTTTAATATCTGCATCAAGATAAAATTTATAATCGGCATGCGGAAATACCACAGATCCCATATCTCTGCCTTCTGCAACTATGCCGCCTTTAGCACCGGCTTTTCTCTGTAGATCCAGTAACCGTTGGCGCACAACGGGAAATGCCGATATTTTTGAAGCAATAAGTCCTATTTCTTCCGTACGAATTTTGTCCCCGACATCCTCCTCGTTAACAAATACCCTCATTTGGCCATCAATATTTCTTAAAATAATATTAATGCTTGAGCATAAGCTATTGATTTGACTAATATCATCGGGATCGATTTTATTTTTAAGAACACAGTACGCTATTGCACGATATAATGAGCCCGTATCCAGATATAGGTAACCCAGCCTTTTTGCCAGCATTTTACTAACCGTGCTTTTTCCGGCCCCGGCCGGTCCATCGATAGCGATGATCATTTTTTTAAGCATTTATTAATCCTCATTATTGAAGATATACCGAGAATGTCATTACTTGCTTTAAAAGAACAAAAAAGATATTATGCTAAACCAACCAGGGAAAGTAGTTATGCAGAAATCCATTAAAAATCAATTTATTTCTCTTATTTTTATCCTTTTTATTATATTTTTCAAAACAGCTGTCTGTTTTGCTGAATTTACAATTGATGACGAAAAAAAGCTGGGCAAAGAGTTTTACGATAAAATGGTCAAGCATCATTTGCTTCTGGAAAATAAAAATCTAAACGAATATATAACTAAAATCGGCAACTTGGTTTTAAAGAACAATAAACAGGTTCCTTTTGATTTCCATTTTTCCATAGTCAATGATTCCGCAATTAATGCTTTTGCAACACCCGGTGGATATATTTATATTAATAAAGGTCTCATTAATGCAGTAGAAAATGAGGCTGAACTTGCCGGTGTAATGGCTCATGAAATCGGTCATGCCAATGCCCGTCATGTTGCCAGTATTATTGAGAAATCTCAGAAACTTAGTATTGCCACTCTCGCTGCTGTTCTGGCTGGCGCTTTTCTTGGCGGCGGGAGTCAGGCCGGTGCGGCAATTGCTTCTTTTTCCGTCGCCGGAGCCGCCAGTTTAAGTTTAAAATACAGCCGGGATCATGAAGAAGAGGCAGACCGCATGGGAATCGAATATCTTTCCGGGGCCGGATATTATCCGGCAGCGATGGTGGATTTCCTTAAGATTATGAAAAAATATGAGTTTTTATCAAGGAGTATACCCTCTTATCTGCTAACGCATCCGGGTACCGACGAACGCATTTTTTATCTGGACAGTCTGATTCTCACAAAATATCGTCAAAGTCAAAAAGGAGCAAAAAAAGTAATCGGCAATTTAAGCAGAATGCAAGCCCTTCTTATCCTTGACGGAGATGATTTGAATGCACGATATAAACATCTTGCCGAATCAGCCGCCAAAGATTCCCGAAATATTGATTTGCTTTATGCTCTTGCTCTTGCCGAAGATAAACTTGGAAAAGTTAATGATGCCTTAATTCACTATCAAAAAGCCTTGAGCTTATCTCCACAGGATGAGGATGTTTTAAAATCCCTGGGCCTTTTATATCTGAAAATGGGAAAAACAGATCAGGCAATAGTCTATTTACAACGTGCCGACGCCATTAATGCTGATAATGATGATGTTATTCTTGCTTTGGGAAAGGCTTACGAAGCTCAGGCTAAGTACGATAAAGCTCTTGAGTATTATTTGAAGTTAGAAGATAAGAAAATCAATGACTTAGATATTCACTATTATATTGCCATGGCCTACGGCAAGTTAAATAATATGGGCGAATCCCATTATAATTTTGGTTTATATTTTAAAAAACTGAATAAGAAAGACACCGCCCTTTTTCATTTTAAAAAAGCACTGGATTTCTTTCCCGCAGGATCCGAGCGGGCCAATACAATTGACAAGGAAATTTATGATTTGGTAAATAATAAAGGAGCCCCGAATAAAAATCCTCCGGTTCATCAAAAGCGTTCCCCCTTTTTCGCTCTGTAAAATCAGCAAAAGCTGACCGAGAAGCTATTTTAGCCGGGTGTTTATTTGAAAAACGCAGGATTTCATACATGAAATCAGGGGACATGCCTTGAAATAAGCTAAAATTATGACTATATCTGCAACCATTACATTACCGGGCAAGTTGGACTCGCTCTATAGTTTGATCAGTTTCGTGTCTTCCTTTGCCCGCGAACATGGATTCAGCGGTGGGAAAATCAGCCATATAGAGCTGGGGCTTGAAGAAATCCTGGTTAACATAATTAATCATGCTTATAAGGAGAGCGGCATTGATGGTGCAATAGAAATCACCTGTAAATTTACCGATAATCAAACTCTTATCATTGAAATTAAGGACTCAGGTAAGCCGTTCGATATATTCTCTGTTCATGAACCGGATTTGAATGCCGGCATTGAAGATCGCCAAATCGGGGGACTGGGAATTTTTTTGGTTAAACAGCTAATGGATGAAGTCCGATACAGTCGTGAACAGGATCGGAATAAATTGACTTTTGTCGTTCATAACTCCGGTTAATGATAACTGAGTTATATCTTTTGGACACTATTAAATTTTTTCCAACGCTGCATTACTGACCTTTGTATTGCAAGGCCAGGATTGTTATATCATCCGACTGGGGCACACCGGCGGCATAGCCGCGAACATCCATCAAAATCTTTTTCAGGAGATCATTGGGTTTTTTTCCGTTGACTTCCCGCAGAGATTGAAGAAGCCTTTCCTCGGAAAAAATTAATTCATCTTTGTTCATCGCTTCAGTAACCCCGTCTGAGTAAAGGATGATGGTATCGCCGATCCCGAGAGTCAGCGTTTCTTTGACATAAGGGCTGTCTTCGAAAGACCCGACGGCAAGAGATCCCTGCACTTTTAGAAACTCCGGAGTTCCCGATTGCCTGCATAATACAGGTGGATTATGACCGGCGTTGCTGTATTCAACCTTGCCTGTGCGGGTATCAATGACACCGCAAAAGACTGTCGCAAACATCGACATATCATTTCCTTCACAAAGCTGATTGTTTACTCTGTAGAGAATTTGATCGATACTGGTACCTTCATGGGCAACTGTTTTGAGAAGAGTTTTGGTTACGGCCATAAACAGTGAAGCCGGGATACCCTTTCCGGAAACATCTCCCAGTAAAAAGACGAGATGATGCTTGTCCACAAAGAAAAAATCGTAAAAATCTCCTCCCACTTCCTTGGCCGGCTCGAGGATGGCGGATAATTCAAATTCCTTTCGGTCGGGAAAAGGCGGAAATAATTTAGGAACCATGCTCATCTGAATCTCCCTGGCCGCATTAAGCTCGCCTTCTATTGTATGTTTTTCATGCTCCCATGAACGCTGCTTGACCAGATTAACCACGATAGATGAATAAATAGCCATACCAATAGCATTGGCCAGAATCATCGGCACGGTAAATTTCTCCACAATTTCCAGCGCTTGTTCGAATGGACGGGCAATCAGCAAAGCTAATCCCGAATGCAGAATCTGATTTACGGCCGCCACGATTACTGCACCCGTTACACCGACAAATCTACCCTTTTTCCACATAAAAACCAGCCCGCCGATAAGTCCTGAGACGAGCGTGGCTAGGGAACACGATACGCCGGTAAAACCTCCCATAGAATAACGATGAATTGCGCCGATCAGCCCCGCACCAATGCCGGCAAGGGGTCCGGCAAATAGACCGGCCAGGGCAGGACCAAGATCCCTGGTATTGGCAAGAGCACCCATGAACTTAAAACCGCTTAATGTCCCATAGATAGACAGGAGACCAAAGATCAGAATTATAATAAGCCTGCTTTTCCAGGTAACCTTTTTTTGCAGAAATTCGTCGTAGAACCGGCTGTGGGACAAAACATAAGCAATAACGGACATTACGGCCATGCTGTTTATCAGCGTAATGACCAGTTCCATCATTTCCTTCATACGGCCTCCGACTTTAAGTAAATACTTCTAAGAAGTCTGCTGCTTATAATAAATTAATTCAAAACCCGGATAATTTGCGTCAGGCATTTATTTTTTGTCTGAAAAGGTTTTGCTTTTGGCCGGGGAGTATATTGAATTCAGGCTTCCATGTCAAAGAAATACAATTTGTAAAACATCAAGCTGCTACTTTGCTGATGTTTTTTGAACAATTTAAAACAATATAAACTTGACTTATTGCAAAGCAACATGTATGCTAACAAAAATTAAGATGCTCTTATACGTTAGATCCCCACATCTGGCAGAGACTCTTCCAAATGGGGGGATTTTTTTATTGGCTAAATATATTTGTAAATGATTTTTAGGGAAGGTTAATAAAAATAATGAAGACCAACGATACAAAAATTCGCAATATTGGCATAAGTGCTCATATTGATTCGGGTAAAACTACACTTACCGAAAGAATTCTTTTCTATACAAAAAGGATTCATGCCATTCACGATGTCAAAGGAAAGGACGGTGTAGGAGCTACGATGGATTCCATGGAATTGGAAAAAGAACGTGGAATTACCATAGCTTCTGCAGCAACCTATTGCGAATGGAATGGTCACGAAATCAACATTATTGATACCCCCGGTCATGTCGATTTCACTATCGAAGTGGAAAGATCGCTGCGGGTTTTGGATGGTGCAATTCTTGTTTTGTGCGCTGTGGGCGGTGTCCAATCCCAATCAATTACTGTTGACATGCAAATGAAAAGATATAAGGTTCCCTGTATTGCCTTCATCAACAAGTGTGATCGCAGCGGCGCCAATCCTTTCCGCGTTATTAACCAACTTCGGACAAAATTGGGGCATAACGCATTTGCAATGCAGATTCCGATCGGTTTGGAAAATGAAGCAGAAGGCGTTGTCGATTTAGTCAGCATGAAAGCGCTTTATTTTGACGGAGATAACGGAGAAATAATCCGTACCGAGGAAATTCCTCAGGAACTTTTAGCTGAAGCAAAATCAAGAAGGGAAGAATTGATTGATGCCACATCAGCATTTTCCGACGAACTGACCGACGCAATTCTGGAAGAAAAAGAAATTAGTCCGGACTTGCTTTATGCTGCACTGCGTGCCGGTACTTTGCAGAGAGGAATTACTCCGGTTTACATGGGTTCTGCCTATAAAAATAAAGCAATTCAGCCTTTGCTCGACGGAGTAAATTATCTTTTACCCTGTCCTTCGGAAGTTGAAAATGTTGCGCTGGATATGGAAAATAATGAAGAACCGGTAATTTTGGAAAATGATCCGGATAAACCAATTGTTGCGCTGGCTTTTAAACTGGAAGACGGCAAATACGGTCAACTGACTTATATCCGTGTTTATCAAGGCACCGTATCCAAGGGTTCAACCATCGTTAATGTCCGCAGCGGCAAAAAAGTAAAGGTTGGCCGTGTTGTCCGCATGCATGCCGATCAAATGGAAGAAGTGGAGAGTCTATCTTGCGGATACATCGGCGCGCTTTTTGGAATTGAATGTTCTTCCGGTGATACCTTTGTTTCTCCCGGCATAAATCTGACCATGACTTCCATGTATGTCCCGAAACCGGTTATTTCGCTTGCCATCACTCCTAAAGACAACAAGTCGCAAATCGCCATGGCCAAGGCTTTAAACAGGTTTTCCAAGGAAGATCCGACATTTAAGACTTTTGTTGATCAGGAAACGAACGAAACAATAATTGAAGGAATGGGTGAATTGCATCTGGATATTTACGTCGAAAGAATGAGACGTGAATATGGGGCCGATGTCGATACAGGCAATCCCCGGGTTGCTTACCGCGAAACCATAACAAGGCGGGCCGACTTCAATTATACCCATAAGAAGCAAACCGGCGGTGCCGGTCAATTTGGTCGGGTTGCCGGCTATATTGAGCCCATTACGGATGCCGATTTTATTTTTGACAACCAGATCTTCGGCGGTGCCATTCCTACCCAGTACATTCCGGCCTGTGAAAAAGGCTTTAGGCAAAGCATGGAAAAGGGGCCGAAATTGGAATTCCCGATAACCGGTGTTAAAGTTGTCATCAATGACGGTGCTTTCCATGCCGTTGATTCTTCGGACATGGCCTTTCAGGCTGCGGCACGTGGCGCTTTTAAGGAAGCATATTTGCGGGCGAAGCCGGTTATTCATGAACCGATTATGAAAGTTGTCGTCGAAGCACCGCCTGAATTCCAGGGAGCGGTTATGGGACTCTTGAATCAGCGCCGTGGTATGATTGTCGGCTCACAGGATGAAGGCGTTATGTGTGTAATCGAATCACAGGTACCGCTCGCGGAAATGTTTGGATTTTCTACCGTGCTTCGTTCATCAACGCAGGGAAAAGCCCAGTTTACGATGGAATTTGCTCAGTACAGACAGGTTCCTCAGTCGATTGCCGAAAAAATTACTTTGGAAGCAGCTCAAAATAAGAAATCAGCTGCTTAGAATTTAATATCATTAACTTAAGCACCTCGTGTCATGCCCGAATGTTCTTGTCGGGCATCCATGTTCGGTGATTCTTGGATTCCCGCCAAAAAAATGCGGGAATGACATTGGCTTAGAATTTACAGATGCCGGAAAATCAAACTTGTTTAAAGCAAAAAGGAAATGTCATTCATTTAACTTTTAAGGATATCGTGATGCTGAAAAAAGAGATAATCTACCGTAACCCCTTAATGAACCTCGGATATGAACATGAAGATATTTTGCAAAACGGCGGTTTGGGTGCCGTTTTAGCTCATGCCGGAGTGGGCAAAACGGCATTGCTTGTCCAAGTAGCTTTAAATGTGATGATCAGAGAAAAATCCGTGCTGCATGTAAGCCTGCAGGACGCGATAAGCAAAGTCGATGTCTGGTACCGTGAACTTTTTCATAACATTGCCGGAAAATTCTCTGAGGCGGAAATTCAGGAATATTGGGACAAAATCCAGCCTTTCCGTTTTATTATGTCTTTTCAGGTAGAAAGATTCAACGTAGCAACGCTCGAAGAGCGAATGACCGATTTGCTTGAGCAAAATATTTTTAAACCGCATACCGTAATTATTGACGGATTAAAATTTGATGAAGCCGGACGGGGGCAACTCGTTCTTTTGAAAGAACTGGCAAAGAAGTATGCAATGAGAATCTGGTTTACCGTGCATGCTCATCGTCATGAACCTCCGGCTGATAATGGGCTGCCTGTTTCATTCCTGCATGTAGCCGACCTTTTTGATGTTATTGTTCAATTGCAAACGGAAAGTGATGAAATCTACATTAAAGCGTTGAAAGGGAAGTCATCCGGCGTCAAACCAAAAGTCATCCTGCTGGATCCCGCGACTATGCTGGTAAAAGAACAATGACAGGGGAGCGATTGGTCAAAAATATTTAAGGTTACTGATACTTGCAACAGCCATAACAACCAAATCATCTGTCAAGCCATCTCATTCCGAAACTGCGAAGTAAGTTGTTCCTGCTTCTCCTTTTATTCTCATACCGGTTTTAGCTATCCAGTCCTATGTATATTACGATAATTATCAGGTTTCACGGAAGGCGTAGCTTCAAGCCAATCCGGGATGGCACGTGCGGTTGCAAAAGGATTTGATTCATTCCTTAAGGATGTTTTTATCATCAAGCCGATGCTGCCCGCTGCCTTCGGTGGCCGGCCGCTGATCAGGCAGGTTTACAATAAACTAATTGAATTAAAAATATATTGTAGTATATTTAACTAATGGCATGTTACTGATTTTGTTGCAAATAAATCGCCCTCTTCTTCATAATTCTGACTGAATAGACTCGTTGCATTACCTCAAAGCAAGCTTCTTCGTTAAATGTTATAAATCTTGACAATTATATGCCGATCCATTAGCTTATCAGATTAAATTTCAAGTGCAGAAAGAATATTTCGTCAAGTTGCTTTATTTTATAATAGAGGTAAAAATGATGATCGGTGTACTTGTAACTACACATGGCAGTTTAGGTGATGAATTGATTAAAGCGGCGGAATTGATAAAGGGACCGCTTAAGGGAGTAATGCATATTTCTACGGATCAGGCAAAAGGTGTTGAAGATTTGAAAAAAGAAATCGGTACCGCCATAAAAAAACTGGACAAAGGCAAGGGTGTTTTAATTCTTACCGATCTTTTCGGCGGAACGCCGTCCAATATCTCATTATCATTCCTGAAAGAAGGGAAAGTGGAAGTAGTAACAGGCGTTAATCTGCCCATGATGTTGAAATTATCCGACTTAAAGGATGAAACGACTTTAGCGGAATATGCATGTATGATTAAGGAATACGGCAAAAAGAATATATCTCTGGCAAGTGAAATACTGAATAAAAAAGCGGTGGGGTGATCTATTTGGTAAACAGCTCTTACGATATGGCTTTGATTCGTATTGATAACAGGCTTGTTCACGGCCAAATTTTGGAAGCGTGGGTGCCGTTCGTTAAAGCAAAGTCTATCATGGTGGTTAATGATAATGCCGCTTGTGATGTATATTGTGAAACAGTAATCCGCCTGGCTGTGCACAGTGAAATTGAAGTAATAGTAAGCACGGTCGAAGATTTTGCGAAAAATTATACGTATCAACGGAATAACGGAAAGAAAGCAATAGTTTTATTTGCTTCAATGGACGATGCATTTAGAGCATATAATCTTGGTTTTCACTTTAACCAGCTCAATATCGGCAATATTTATAACGAAAATTATAAATTCGGCTATGGTACTTCAGTGTTCCTGTGTGATAATGACATAAGGGAAATTATCGAACTTTTTGAAAATAAGGGAGTAATGATTGAAGTAAGGCGCATTCCCCGGGAACGTGCTGTTAATGCCAAAGACGTACTTAAGGATTATTGCGAAATAACGCATTAAAAGTGATAGCTAATTGCTGACAAAAATAATCTTATTGTCTTCTTGCGGCGCCCTGCTTTGCCTTGACCGAGTGTTCATTCAGACCATGATTTCCCGGCCGGTTGTTGTTGCGCCATTTATCGGACTGCTTTTGAATGATATTTACGCCGGATTAATAATTGGCGTATTTGTTGAACTTTTCTGGATTGATCGTATTCCTGTCGGCACTTATGTCCCGCCTAATGATACCATCGCTGCAGTTTTGGCCACATCCATGGCCGTGATTGCCGGTCAAAATCTGGGAGGAACTTCTCCGCAAATCATAGCTCTGGCCTTTTTACTTGCCGCCCCCTTCGGAATTGTTTCCGGAAAAATAGATGCCCTTATTATTAAATCCAATGATACTCTTTCGGATCAAGCGCTTGAGGATGCCAAAACCGGCAATGTCAAGGGTATTGAACGCAAAAGCTATTTGGGTTTGCTGAAAGTATTTTTAATTGCGCTTTTTTATCTAATAGTTGTTCAATCTCTCTTAATTCCCGCAGTTATCTGGATTTATCCAAAACTGGGGCTGCCTTTAATGAAGATGCTGTCCCTCCTTTACCATCTTCTACCTTTGTTAGGAATTGCTGTGGCCGTCAGTATGATAAATTTGCCTTATGCCTCCTTAATTTATTGTGGCCTTACCTTAATTTTAATTATTGTCTGGGAGTTTTTTCGTGTGTACTGAAAATGATAATTCAATAGAGCTTGCCATTGATTTGATGAGAAGTATGGATTTGCCGGAAATAATGGTTATCGAAAAGGAATCCTTCCTTAGTCCGTGGACGATGGGGATGTTTACCGATGAACTTAAAGTCAAGCATTCACAGTGTCTTGTTGCCAGATTAACACAGGACAGAAAGACCGTTATCGGCGGCTATATGATTTTCTGGATTGTCGCCGATGAAGCCCATTTACATAACGTTGCCATAAAAAATGAATTTCGCAGGCAGGGCCTGGCTCATTGCCTAATGGATCTCATGAGAGAAATATCGCGGCAGGCAAGAGTAAAACATATGACTCTGGAAGTGCGTGAATCTAATGAAGGGGCAATAAAGCTTTACCGGAAATGCGGTTTTGTAGTAAAGGGACGAAGGCCGTTGTATTACACGGATACACAGGAAGATGCATTGATAATGTGGGCGGATGTGTAATTTTGGAGTGCGGCGGCAGGACGTCGTTTTGGGTTTTAAGTTTTAAGCTTTAAGTTTTAAGTTTTTGATGGCGGAAAGAAAGCGGGGACGTGTCTCCGCAGTCCAAGGTTTTGGAGTGCGGCGGTAAGACGCCGCTTTGGGTTTTGCCTGGCGACACGCCGGAAAAGAAAGCGAAGTCGAGCCTTCGCAATCCAAAGTAAAGAAACGCGGTTAGCCTTCGATGTATAGAATTTTTTAAATTATGGATTCAGGGTTGAAATGGCTAAAGATATTTACATCGGTGAAGTTTTAAATAATGAAGA
>CAZWCA010000010.1:69047-71958 GCA_964632255.1 uncultured Smithella sp.
TCAGGGTTGAAATGGCTAAAGATATTTACATCGGTGAAGTTTTAAATAATGAAGAAGTTGCGCCGCAGTATTTTTTAATGAAAATCGGGCTGTCCGTGGCTTTTGGTGAGCCGTTGCCCGGTCAGTTTATCATGATCAGGATTGCGGGACTCACCGAACCTTTTTTAGGCAGGCCGATCAGTATTTATTCTTATCGTCCGGGCAAATCTTCAGTGGAGATTGAGCTTCTTTTTCGTGTCGTGGGTAAAGGGACGCAAATATTGGCCGGCCTAATCGCCGGATCGCAGGTGGAAGTTCATGGTCCGCTGGGCGGCAGTTATGAGATTTATCCGGAAAAAGAAAACATAGTTTTTATTGCCGGCGGAATCGGCGTGGCGCCGCTGTCATTGCTTGCCCAATATTTATGCGAAACTGCGGGTGTCAAGTCCGGACAAATGAATTTTTATCTGGGAGCACGAACTGCCAAAGAAATTGTGGGCCTGGATCGGCTTGCTTCTCTTTGCTACTATTTGCAAACATGCACTGATGACGGCACACAGGGCCGCAAGGCCCAGGTTACTAGGGCTTTCCAAAAGGACATGAAAAAATATGATCCAGCCCGGACGGCGGTTTATGCCTGCGGTCCCCGGGCCATGATGAAAGCGCTTAAGGGAATTTTAACCAATAGCGGGTTTCATTGCCAGGTCTCGCTGGAAGAGCGGATGGCTTGCGGAACCGGAGCCTGTATGGGATGTGCTGTCGCCATCAGGGATAAATCAGGTAATGCCGCCTACCGGCGGGTTTGCACCGACGGGCCGGTTTTTGATCTTGCCGACGTTGTCTGGGAGTGAAGGCATGAAAACTAAAAAACTTCCGCAAATGGCGGTACAGATAGGCAAACTCAAACTGAAGAACCCGGTGATGACGGCTTCCGGTACGTTTGGATACGGTAAAGAGTATGCCGATTATGTAGACCTAAACCGTCTGGGCGCCATTGTCGTGAAAGGTTTGTCGCTTCAGCCGCGCCTGGGTAATCCACCGCCGCGCATTATCGAAACAACAGGCGGTATGCTCAATGCCATCGGATTGCAGAATATCGGGGCCGATGCCTTTATCGAAGAAAAATTGCCCTATTTGAGGCAGTTTGATGTAGCGGTTGTTGCCAATATCTATGGTGAATCCTACTCCGAGTATCAACAAGTCGCCAAAAAACTGAGCTCTGCAAAGGGAGTGCATGCTCTGGAAGTAAATGTTTCCTGCCCGAATGTAAAAAAGGGAGGATTGAGTTTCGGCGCTGATCCTAAAGTCGCCGCACTGGTGACCCGGAAGGTTAAAGAAGTAACGGATCTGCCGGTTATTATCAAGCTTACTCCCAACGTCACGGATATCACAGCTATAGCCGTTGCCGTGGAAAAAGCCGGCGCGGACGCCGTATCATTAATTAACACTCTAACCGGCATGTCCGTTGATTTAAAAACCAGAACACCGCACTTAAAGAACATTACCGGAGGTCTTTCCGGCCCGGCCATCAAACCGGTGGCTTTGCGCATGGTCTGGCAGGTTATGTCTCGCATATCTATTCCCGTAATCGGTATCGGCGGAATCATGACCGCAGGCGACGCCTTGGAATTTCTGCTTCTGGGCGCCAAAGCAGTGCAGGTAGGAACGGCCAATTTCATAAACCCTCACGCCACTATGGACATACTCGAGGGCATGCAGGATTATCTTCAGAGCAACAATATTAAGGATATTAATGAATTTATCGGGATTTTTAGCGGGGGAGGCCCTTCATGCTCAGGATAATATTTGCCATAATTTGTTGTTTTACTATTCTATCCCAGAATCTTTATGCCGCCCAGTCGACAATCACCGAGGCGGAAGGATATTCCTGTGCCGGGGAAGACAAATCAAGAAAGCAAACCGAAGTCTTCGCTATGTCCGAGGCCAAACGCGCCGCCGTAGAATATGCAATCTCCTATCTTAAAAGTGAAACCAAGATTAAGGATTTTCAAATCGAAAAAGACATGGTGGAAGCTTATTCCAATGCCAAGGTAAAAGTAATCGAGATCAAGGAACGCAACTGGTATAAGGATGACCGTTCCGGGGATTGCTACCGGGTAAAAATCAAAGCTGAAGTAATACCTGATGAAAAAGCCATGACCAGCTTTACCGGCGTTCGGGCCAATTCCGATGACCCATCGCTGCCGCTTATTGTCAAAGTCTGGACGGATAAGAAACAATATAAAAATAAAGATCAGATTAAAATTTTTTTAAAAGGCAACAGACCTTTTTATGCACGGGTTTTATATGTAAATGTCAAAGGCGAATCTCTCCAGCTCTTGCCCAATCCTTCACGCAGTGAGAATTACTTCAACGGCGGTGTAATATATGAAATTCCTTCCGGCAATGACCGCTTTGAACTGGAAGTAAATCCGCCTTTCGGCGAAGAGAAAATTCTTGTTTATGCAAGTTCTACGGAATTGGGTAATATCAATGTGCAGGAGGCCGGCTCTGTTTTTGAAGTAAAAAGCAATGCGGAAGACGTAGCAGTAAAGACGCGCGGCATCCAACTCAAAGCAAAACCCCAGGGAAGCAGGCCTGCGGAATCCTTTTATGAAGAAAATATTTTAATAAAAACATTGCCGTGAATGAAGACTGAAGGATGAAGGTTGAAAAGAACAAGGGGTTGCAACCCCTTGTTCTCGCTTGGTGCGGACATTGTAACAGTCCGTTATGGTGCATTCGGGGAGAGTGCGGCGGCTGTACGCCGCTTTAGCCCGTCCTACGTAGAACACGTAAACGAGAAAAAGAACATTTTTTCTAATTACCCCGGACATTGGTGTATTCGGCGTTTTAGAATCTATTTTGAAGGAGTCGCCCATGACCCTGCGGGTCACAACGAAGCATGAAAATAGGTTGATGGTAAATCTTC
>CAZWCA010000011.1:0-27373 GCA_964632255.1 uncultured Smithella sp.
AATGCCCATGCTCAACTTTTCAGCCTAACCCATTTTCATGCTTCGTTGTGACACGGATGACTCCTTTACGGAAGGGGGAATTGGAAGGCAAATTTCTTAATTCAATGACATTGAGGCATAACCGGCAAATGTATCAGCGCATTTAAATTTTCCATTACAATGCACTTGCAGTGTGCTTTATAACATTACCTTGATTACCTGCTTTTTCTACTGGGAACGTATATATTAATTGTTCCGCCAATACTATTTCAGCTTATTAATCATGCTTGCCATGTATCCCGCGCCGAAGCCGTTGTCAATGTTGACTACACTCACACCTCCGGCGCAGCTGTTGAGCATGGCCAGCAGCGCAGCGATGCCGTTAAAACTTGCCCCATAACCCACGCTGGTCGGTACGGCGATAACCGGCTTGTCCACGAGACCGCCGACAAGACTGGGCAGGGCGCCTTCCATACCGGCGGCAACGACGATTACTTTTGCACCGCGGATGACGTCCAATTTGTCAAACAGGCGATGCACGCCGGCCACGCCGACATCAATGATCCGCTCCACCCGGTTGCCGAATATCTCCGCCGTTACTGCCGCTTCTTCACCAATGGGCAGGTCCGATGTTCCCGCGGTGACGACGGCGATATAGGTTTCCGGTGTTTCCATGGTTTTCTTTTGTACAGTAATTGTCCGGGCCAGAGGATTGTAGACGGCGGCAGGACATATTGTTTTTATTTCTTCATACAATGCTTCGGAAGCCCTGGTCGCCAGGATATTGGAATCTGTCAGCAACATTGCCTGAATAATTTCTTTCACCTGACTGAGTGTCTTTCCGGGACAGTAGATCACTTCCGGATAGCCGACACGGCACTCCCGGTGGATATCGAGCTTGGCGCATCCCAGCTCCATATAGGATATATTTTTTAACCGGGCAACGCCTTCTTCAATATCGATTTTATTGTCCCGGATGCCTTCGAGCAACAATCTGATTTCATCATTGTTCATATAACCGGTCAGTCCTTCCTTATTTCAATTTCCCGCCTTTAGCTGCACACTTGCAAATATCACTTACTCACTTCGCGATTCAAGCCGTAGCAGGATAAAAGATCGTATATTTCCTTTACACTGACGCCGTTTATATTCGCCAGTCTTCGGCAATCTTCATATTCCGGCTTGGACTTGATTTTTCTGCCCCGCAAATAACCGTTTTTGATTGCAACATTTCCAAATTTTGTAGACAGTGTGGAAAAGTCTCTCTTTAACATGGATTTATCCACTCGCTGATACCTCAGGCCGAATGTGGATGTCCGCAGCCAAAGAATTTCCTCCACAGCCTGCCTGTTTTCTTCACTGCACAAGACGCTGATTTTTATTGCCGGACGCGATTTCTTCATGATCAGCGGGGTAAGGAATACATCGTACACTCCCTTTGCCAGAAGCGCATCCATTACGTCTTCGTATATCTCGGGATTCATGTCGTCGATATTGCACTCCAACAAAATGGCTGTCTGCTTTTCTGTATCATCAGCATCAGGAGTAGTTTGTGCCCGCATTTCTCCCAGGTAAGCGCGCAGAACATTGGGAATTTCCGTCTCCCGGTGTCCTATTCCGTAACCGATATTTTGCGGCGTAAAAGAAAGCTTTTCGGTAAAGGAATCAACTGTAGCCGCCAGAATTGCGGCTCCCGTAGGCGTGGTGGCTTCAAAAGGAACGGCGCCGGATTTCACGGGAGTTCCCCGGAGAATTTCGGTAGTTGCCGGAGCCGGAACAGGCAAAAGACCATGAGCGCAACGGACAAAGCCGCCGCCGAGTTCGACCGGTGAAGAAATGATACGATCCGGCTTAAGATAGTCCAAACAAACCGCCGCTCCGACGATATCGATAATGGAATCTACTGCTCCGACTTCATGAAAATGTACGTCATCCATCTTGTGTCCGTGAATTTTTCCTTCCGCTTCAGCAAGCCTGCTGAAAATTTTAAGGCTGATATCCTTCACTTTTGTGGACAAATTGCTGGTGCGAATAAGCTGAACTATATCTTTAAATGTTCTTTCCCCGGATGACCGCTCCCCGCCTGGAATTTCGTCATTTGTGAGAACCTCGACTTTGGTTCCTGTAATCCCTTTTCTTTGGTCACGGGTAATTTTGATTTCATACTTACCGATATTCAACTTTTTCAATTCGCGAAGCAAAAAATCTTCAACCACGCCCAGATCGATCATCACGCCCAGATTCATATCGCCGCTGATTCCGGCAAAACAGTCGTAATATAATATTTTCATGAATTAACTCCGTTACTATTGTATAATAACTTAACGGCGGCAATTCTATTATATTTATTCATTTTTGTCACCTTATCCATACAAATTGACGGTTACAGTTAGTCACATTTTTTGTAATAACTTGGCTGTTTGTCCGATTTATAGCATTGTAGCTGAATTCCACCGCAGCTTTTGTCCAATTTCATATTTCTTACTCAACTTCTTTTAAATAAATTTGCAAGCAATATTATATACTTATAACAACAAAGGGACACTATTGTCAATTATGATAGAATTGCAAATGAAAGGAGATTGAAAACTATGACTATCTCAGAATGGCTGGATGAAAAAGAGGCCCAGGGCTTGGATGTATCCCATATTGCTTTGCCTGAAAATCTGGCTCAAAATGAAGATCCTGAAGAAACTATCTATTTCAAAGAAATCCGCACCTGCGGCATTCTTTGCACACGGGATCATCCTTTTGCTACTGTTGAAAGATTTGGTCATTGGTATTATAGCCGGGGAAGGGATAAAGAGGATGGTCCACACACCACAAAACCGCAATGGTGGTTCTTTACGAAAGACAAGGATTTTGCAATTCAAACAGCAAAATCACATATTGAAACTGACTAGAAACGGATGCCTCCTATTCCATTTCCAAATCATAGGTGATACCGCGGCGGCTGGGAAGAGGCGACGAGGCGTACTATACATACGTCGAGGAAGCCGACGACGCCAACAAACGTAACGCTTGATTTGGAATTGGAATTAGGTATTGCGCGGTCCAACCGGCCTTTGTCCAGAATTTATATTGGAGCAGTTATAAAAAAGCTACAGCAAGGTGTTCCGGACCGTTTTTAGCCCTGGTATGCCATTGACGGACAATCCTGGCGTACCTGTCATTTTTATCAGGGCCGTCATGGACAGTCAGAAGAATTATATCGTCCACTTTCAGAATCGGCTCTTTTCCTGCGGGACGGACGAGATGAGCGCCGCTGATGGATATATCGACGATTTCGAAAGAATCATCACCAAGTGTAATTTTCATCGATGGTTGAGGCCGGTATCGTTCATGAATCCTGAGGTCGCACACATCGCTTAAAGAAGTGGGCTCTACAATGATTGCCGGAAATCCGCGGCCCACAGTAACGTAACCTTCGCGGATTTCTACAATCTTTGCCTTAAAACACCGCCGGGGACAACGATTATCCGGAGTTAAATATGTTACAAGAATAGTCTTGCCGATAGAACACTCGGCAAGGGGAGGCACAATCTGCAGGAGAACAATCCTGTTTTCCAATATATCCTGAACAGAGGACAGCCTGATCGTACCCTGTTCCACTACAATATCGATAGACTGTCCAATTTTAATCTCAGGCAAACTTATCCTTTTTCTAAACAAATTTATTTCAATTTTTTAGTTCATCTTGCGAATTCGAACTTCAATATTTTCGCCTTTCAACAGGTCAACCAGTTTTTGCACATCTGTTTCACCGAAATGGTAGGGATAAAGAATTTTGGGCCGAAAGGCTTTTGCGGCATCGGCAACCATTTCCGGTTTCATTGTATAGGGAAGATTCATGGGTAAAAAAGCGATATCAATATTTTTGAGGTTCTTCATTTCCGGTATATTTTCCGTATCGCCGGCAATGTAAATACGCTTCTTACCCAGGGTAATTATGTAACCGTTACCAATGCCTTTGGGATGGTAAGGGACGCCGGGACTGCGCATATGAACAAGATTATATGCCGGCACCGCTTCAATCTGAATCCCCTGAACTACTTTTTTATCGCCGTTTTTCATCACAACGCCGTCACCGGTCTGTTTGGCTATGGTCGGAGTAACGACCAATGCTGTTTTATCTGTTTTGATGGCTTTGATTGCTTTCGGATCAAAGTGATCATAGTGTTCATGAGTAACAAGAATTAAATCGGCTTTCGGCAGCTTCGCATAATCGGCATATTCGGAAACGGGATCGATGTGGATGATCTTTCCGTTAAAAGAGATCATCAACGTTGCATGCCCCAAAAAGGTAATCGCAATATCGCCCTCAGCAGTTTTTATTTTATCAGTGGCAAAGTTATTTTCTGCAGCCATAGTCACTCCTGAAAAAAAGATGAAACATATACACAAAAAAAAGAGCTTCCTCATAAGTTTTTCCTCCTCTTGGTTTCATTTTTTGGCTCCAAAATCAAGATTTGTTTTTCTCTTTTTTTTATTCAATGCCCCTGGCGTCGACAATAAAATATTCCGTATCGCCGAAACAGCTTGTGGGTATGCCTTTATGCTGTTCGTAAACGAGAACAACCCGCTTGCCGGCCAGTTTGTTAATGCGGCGCGCCATTTCTTCATCACGAGTACTGAAAAAAAATTTCTCCGGGATGGCGCCCGGCATTGTCACCATGGCCATCTCACCTTCCCAAGTTTTACATATCCAACCGCTCCTGGAGAACTTCTGAATATACCCCGCCCGCTCGCCCTTGGAAAAACTCCAGGTGAGTGTAAACCAAACATAAGCGATAAAAACAATTACCGGTACCAGCACAAGACCTGTTAACCATAATCTCCAGCGCATTTTATCTTCTCCCGTTATCTTTTTATATTATAACTCCTGTAAGGACTGCGCTCAATGAAAATTGAGGCTCGTTTACAATCACCCTTCAGGATTCCGCCCGGGCTGCATGATAAGAACTGCGCACCAGCGGCCCCGCCTCGACGTATTTAAATCCAAGTCCTGCGGCAAATTCTTTCAGCCGGGCGAATTCATCCGGATGATAGTATTTTACAACCGGCCAGTGCTTCAGTGTCGGCTGCTGATATTGCCCGATTGTCAGTCGCTCACAGTGAACGGCGGCCAGATCATCCATCAGACGTAAAATATCATCATGATTTTCCCCAAAGCCGATCATAAAACCGCTTTTGGAGACATGGGAAGATGCTGCCGTGCGGCGAAGCAATTCCAGGGAAATATCGTAATTGCCCTGAGGACGCAGCCGGGGAAATAATGGTTTTACAGCTTCTATATTGTGATTGACAACATCAGGAGACGCTTTAATTACTTTTTCCAGCGCCGGCCAGTTGCCTTGAAAATCCGGAATCAAAACTTCAACTTTGCATTCCGGCAGGCGCTCACGTAATTTTTTGATGCAGCCGGCAAAAATTCCGGCGCCGCCGTCGAACAGATCATCACGGGTTACCGAGGTTATGACTACATATTTCAATTCCATTTGCTGCACAGCGGCAATAAGCTGATCTGTTTCATTTTCGGTTATCGGCAGGGGTTCACCATGTTGGACATTACAATACAGGCAATGCCTCGTACATATATTGCCGAGGATTAAAAAAGTCGCCGTACCATTATTAAAACACTCGGCGATATTGGGACATGCCGCTTCCTGACAGACTGTATGGAGTTGCAGATCCGCCAGCGTGGTTTTGATCTTCCGGCATCCGGCGGCATAAGGCTGGCGGACTTTCAGCCAGGAAGGTTTGCGCAGGAGCTTTGATTTATTATGGATATCAGTCATTACTATTTTCTGATCATAACAAGAAGCATTTTAAACCGGGGTTTTGCTTTTAGAGAGTGAGGTTTATTTGCCGGCATTATGATTATCTCGCCTTCTTTAACAGTATGCACCGATCCGGCTATTGTGATATCGGCAACTCCATCAATAACCTGAACAAGCGCATCAAAAGGTGCAGTATGCTCACTCAATCCCTGTCCGGTGTCAAAAGCGAACAAAGTTACCGTGCCGGCATCCTTATCTATAACAGTGCGGCTGACAACCGCTCCGGGCTGATAAGAAACTAAATCTTTCATGTTGAAAGCTGTCCCGACAAGATTACTTTCGTCTGCCATCTGATCCTCCTTCGTAGCAATGCCTGTGTGGGGAGCAAGATGCATGTATTTTTCCCCGTATTAATTAAAAACATTAAATATCCGGAACCGAATAAACCAATTTTTTATTTGATGAAAGATACCTTCAGGGAAAAGCGTTAAATCGCAGTTGAAAATACTATTTTCTTTTCCAGCATACATCCGGCTTACGCGCGGCTAAAACTTCGTCCATCCTGCTCACTTCCGTGGTCAAAGGTGCATCCTTAACTTTCTGGGGATTTTCTTTAGCTTCGTTAGCAATGCTGATCATGGCCTCACAAAAAGCATCCAGCGTTTCCTTACATTCCGTCTCTGTCGGCTCAATCATCAGAGCTTCGGGAACAATCAATGGAAAATAGATTGTCGGCGGATGATAGCCGAAATCAATCAGTCTTTTGGCAATATCGGAGGTATGGACACCGCTTTCGGCAACCTGCCTCTTGCCGGACAAAACGCATTCGTGCATGCAGATGCGGTCATAAGGCAGATCGAAATATGGCTTTAATCTTTCCTTAATATAATTGGCATTGAGCACTGCCATTTGTGTGGCATGTTGCAAACCTTCGGCACCAAGCGAGCGAATATAAGCATAGGCTTTGACGATAACATTGAAGTTGCCGTAAAAAGCGCGCACCCGGCCGATGGAATCCGGAAAATTATCCGACCATCGGTAGCCCTTATCGGTTTTGACGATGCGGGGCACGGGAAGAAAATCGACGAGTGCTTTTCCTACTCCCACCGGTCCACTTCCGGGACCACCGCCGCCATGAGGTGTGGAAAAAGTCTTATGCAGATTAAGCTGGATCACATCGAATCCTATATCTCCGGGCCGGGCGACACCCAAAAAAGCGTTGGCGTTGGCGCCGTCTCCATAAAGAAGGCCGCCTTTTTCGTGGATGATGCGGGAAACTTCTTCAATATTGCGTTCAAATAAACCCAGCGTATTCGGATTAGTCAGCATCAGAGCGGCGACATCTTCCGTCATTAAAGATCGTAAGTGATCGATGTCCACTCCGCCTTCCGAATTGGAGCGCAGGGTTACGATTTCAAAACCGGATAAGGCGCTGGAGGCGGGATTGGTGCCGTGGGCGGCATCGGGAATAAGGATACGGCGGCGTTTTTCGCCCTTCTTCTCAAAATATTTTTTAATCATCATCATGCCGGTCAGTTCGCCGTGCGCACCGGCCGCCGGCTGCAGGGTAAAAGCGGCCATGCCGAAAATATTGCACAGGTATTGCTGCATCTCATCCATTAATTGCAGATTGCCCTGCGCTGATTCATCGCCTGCGTAGGGGTGCAAACCGGTAAAGCCGGGTAGAGCAGCCGCATTTTCATTGATTTTGGGATTATATTTCATGGTACAGGAACCCAGTGGATAAAAGCCCAGATCAACGCCAAAATTACGCCGGGATAAATTGGTGTAATGGCGAATCAAATCAACTTCGGCAATTTCCGGCAAATCAAGCTCCGTGCGCAGATATTTTTTGTCGATGACATCTTCGATATTTACGTGAGCCACATCGGCGACCGGAATACTTCCGGCACTGCGCCCGGGACGGCTTTTTTCAAAAATCAACTCCATGAATAACCTCTTATCACATTATTTAATTGAAGCTCTACCAGCAACGTTATTAGATTGTTTCGCCTTCATTCAATCTTCAAAGAAATCTTCCCGCCCCTTGTTTATCCCCTCACCTAACCTCTCCCATCGGGGAGAGGAATTAAAGAGATATAACTACTTGAGGATGGCAACAATCTTATCAATATCTTCTTTATTGAGCATTTCCGTGGCACAAAAGAGCAGGGTATCCGGCAACTCGGGATAATCTTTCTGCAATTCATATCCACCGAAAATTCCCTCTGCTTTCAGTTTTTCATTGACAAGGCGGGCATCAGGACAGCTTACTGCAAACTCATTGTAAACCGGTGCGGAAAAGAGTTCTTTCCAACCCGGCAAAGCTAAAAGCTGCTTTTTTAAGTATTGCGTTTTCTGAATATTCAAAGCGGCCAGCTTTTGCAGATTTTTGCCCAGCGTGGCCAGATAAACGCCCGCGGCCAGTGCGCAGAGGGCTTCATTGGAGCAGATATTAGAGGTAGCCTTTTCGCGGCGGATATGCTGTTCCCGGGTTTGCAATGTTAAAACAAAACCACGCTTGCCGTTTTTATCCACCGTTGCCCCAACCAGTCTTCCGGGAATGCGCCGCAGGAATTTTTCACGGGCGGCAAAAACGCCAAGATAGGGGCCGCCATAGTTAAACGGATTTCCGAGGCTTTGACCCTCACCCACTACAAAATCGGCCCCGAGCTCACCCGCCGGTTTTAGAATACCCAGCGCCGTGCCATCGGTAAAGCCGGCAACAAGCAAGGCACCACTTGCGTGGACCGTTTCGGCAATAGGAGCGATATCCTCAATGCAGCCGAAAAAATTAGGACTTTGGATAAGAACGGCCGCAACATTTTCATTTAATTTCTTATTCAACTCATCCAGATTGATTTGTCCGGACTGAACAAATGGTACCTCACACACCTCATAACCATTGGACCAGCAGTAGGTACGCACAACAGCCCGATACTCCGGATGCACCGAACGGGCAACAATAATCTTTGCGCGATTCAATGTTTTCGCGGCAAGAACGGCCGCTTCAGCCATGGCGGAAGCGCCGTCATACATGGAGGCATTGGCGATTTCCGTACCTGTAAGATGCGCAATCATTGTCTGGTATTCATAGATCGCCTGCAGGATGCCCTGACTGATTTCCGCCTGATAAGGGGTATAGGCGGTGTAAAATTCAGCACGATTAATAATATGGCTGACAACCGCCGGAATATAATGATGATAAGCACCGGCTCCGGTCAGCGTCATTTGCGGCAAATTGTTTTTCCGGCTCAGGGAATTCATCAGCGCCATAGTCTCCTGTTCGGAAAGAGGCGCCGGAATATCCATTAGTTGAGACAGTCTGTATTTGGCGGGAATATCGGCAAATAGCTCCTCGACTTCGGCAATGCCGACCGCTGCCTTCATTTGAGCAATGTCTTCACCGGTATGAGGCGTATAATCCATCAGTGCTTTTCCTCGGCAATAAGTTTTTCATAAGCTGCAGCATCGAGCAGGGCCGAATATTCAGCGCTGTCCGCAACACGCAACCGTGCGATCCACCCGTCACCAAAAGCATCCTGATTGAGAAGTGCGGGCTCATCTTCCAGTTTACCGTTGACTTCAATTACTTCCCCACTTACAGGAGCATAAACATCGGATACGGATTTGACCGATTCCACAACAGCCACCGGCTCGCCTTTTGTTACCTTTTTTCCTATTGCAGGCAGTTCAACAAAAACAATGTCAGTCAGCATTTCCTGAGCATAATCGGTAATGCCGATGAGGAACGTACCATCTCCATTATCTTTCGCCCATTCATGATCCTGGGAATAACGCCTGTCAGTCGGGTTTTGTTTGGACATTTTATCTCTCCTTAAGTAAGTTTCGGCCTTTTATGAAAAATCCTCCGGCAATGACCGGGGCAGCAATTTTTTATAATTTCCAACTATGTTTTATTATTTTTTTTCCCGCTTATAAAAAGGAATTTTCACGACTTTTGCGGGGAATAATGAATCCCGGATAGCGATGGATATTTGAGTATCCGGTGCAGCGTAGTTAATATCAATAAAAGCTAAACCGATAGCTTTGTTTAAAGTCGGTGCAAAAGTACCGGAAGTGACGATACCGATTTCCTTTTGTCCCTGGAATACTTTATAACCATGCCGGGCGATGCCCCGGCCGGTCATTTCCAGACCAACCAGTTTTTTCTTAATCCCGGATAACTTTAAAGCCTTCAGCGCAGCAGAACCGGCAAATTCCTTCTTAAAGTCAACAAGCCACTCATAGGGCACTTCCAGGGGACTTATCTCTTCCGTGATATCCTGACCATTGAGCATCATGCCTGCTTCCAGACGCAACGTATCGCGAGCGCCCAGTCCTGCCGGTTTCAAACCAAAGTTTTCCCCCGCTTTCAAAATAGTATCCCATACATCGCTGATGATCGAGGCGGGAGCATAAATTTCAAAACCATCTTCTCCAGTATAACCGCTGCGGGATATGATCGCCGGATGGCCGGATACCTTCAATTCCACAAAATGGTAATAGCGCAGACTGTTTAAATCAAAATTGGTTAAAGTGGAAAGAATTGCCTGGGAAGACGGACCCTGTAAATCCAGTTTACCAACATTATCTGTAATATTTTCCAGTGTACATTCCAGCCCTTTGATCTCCCGCAAATTGCTTATTCTTTGCCAGTCATGCTCACAGGTTGTCGCATTGGTAACAAGCACATAGTAATCAGGCGCCACCTTGTAAACTGTTAAATCATCAATTATTCCGCCATCGTCAGTAAGCAGCGCAGAAAGTTTAATCTGACCGTTTTCCTGATTCTGTAAATTCCTGGTTAGTGCAAACTGTAATAAATCAAATGCCTGTGGACCTCTAACAGCTATTTCTCCCATGTGGCAAATATCAAAGAGGGTAGCTGCATTGCGGGTTGTTTTATGCTCGTCAATGACATTCGTATACTGAACGGGCATGGCCCAACCGCCAAAATCAATTATTTTAGCATTCAGAGCGACGTGTTTTTCATACAACGGCGTTTTTTTCATTTTATTTTCACCAGATGTTTAATAATAAGAATATTCGGTCAGGGAAAAGAAATCCACAGATAATTTTCTCCCGATTAACTGATTAAAAGAATAAATTTGCCCATAATCCGGAAACAAAGAAGATATTTCCTTATTAAATAAAATCTTTATTCTGGGAGCTCTAGAAGACCTAACAATGTTTGGCTTTAATTTGAAATGTAAATGATGCTTGGAATTTGAGTTCATGATCAGGCATTTACCTTTTTCAGACTTATTGTTAGTCCAATGAAAGGTTTTTTTGTACGCCGGACAGCGAAAATTCAGCATTAAAATTCTCCGGGAGGATAAAAATAAAATAGCAATCAAGTTTCCAGCACTACGTGAAAACTACTACAACTTAAAATACTTTTCAAGATTTAATAAAAAAGGAGCTTTTGAAGAAAAAAAAAGGACAGGCTAAACCTGTCCTTTTTAATCCACATAAGTTTATTTTGAACTTATTTTGCAGCAGGTGCTTCGGGAGCCGGCGCTGCCGTTTCTTCAGCTTTCTTTTCGGCTTTCTTTGCTTTCTTTGTCTTCTTGGTTTTCTTTACCTTCTTTTTGGCCGGAGCTTTTTGTTCCGCTTTTTCTACTTGTGCGGGCGCCTCTTTGGCGGGAGCAGCAGCCTCTTCAGCGGCCATAACGGTGGTGCCCATCGCAAATACCAATGCTACAACTAACAATACTAAACGCTTCATCTTAAATCCTCCTTCTAAATTTTTTTTGATTCCCTTAATAACCAGGAATTTAAAGCAGTGTTTGAATATGGAATCTTTATTCCAGCATTCCATAATTTTTAAACATCAATTAGCAACCTATATGCCAATTTTAAAAAATTTTCTCTTTGTTTAAGATATTGAATTTACTATACTTTATTTAGGAGTTCTTTTTTTATTCTTTTGGGTAAGGAAAAGGAAGGGAATCATTCCCCACTTGATGGGACATTTTTCATCACCAGGGGAATGATAAAGTTGGACTGAATGCTTGGTAATCTTTTTTCAGCCGAAGATTTTGTTAAAAAACTTTTCTTTGCTTTTGGGATAATACATGTCCCCTTCGTAATCAACGATTAGAACCCCGTCCAGATGGTCAGATTCGTGCTGGACAATGCGGGCGACATAATCCAAGTACCTTTTACTGATTTTCTCCCCCTTAGCACTAAGCGCACGCACTTTAATCTCCGGAAAACGGTTGATTTCTACCTGAATTTCCGGGCAGGACAAGCATCCTTCGGCCATTTTTACTTTTTCACCACGCTTTTGGGTAATTCGCGGATTGACGAGCACTTCAAATTCATCGGCCTTTATTTTTCCCTTTTCTTCAAATCCTTTGACACGAAAGACAATGATCCTTTTATTGATGCCGATTTGCGGGGCAGCCAAACCGGAGGCATCATCCCTGGCTAAGAATGAATCAATCAGAGTCTGAATATCGGCCCGGTCTTCTTTGCTTAAAGGCAAAGCGATTTCAGTACATTTTTTACGCAAAATTGCGGTGTCTTTTTCATTGACACCATTTTCATCCCATAAAGTTAAGACTCTGTTTTTAGCCATTACATTATCCCCTGCTGATCAATTCGCCGAGGCCTATAACATCTATTCTTCATAATTTCAAGGAATTGTATCTAAGGTCCATCCGGAAGCTTGAATGACAAAAAAATAATTTTTCCAACGGGAAAGGATTTTTCGTTCCAAGGAGATCCGGTAAATTTTTGGCAGGCATATAATTTACGTTGCGCAAACAATACAGCAGATCGGCACTGCGGGAGCGGAAAAGAGCCTTTCCCGATGGAAACCAGCTTGCAATTGAAAGCATTATTCTGCTAGACTTTTTTCACTTTTAAATCCAGGAAGGTTACTTTGGTTAGTCAGATTATCACTAAATTTGTCAAAAAACAATTTGCCCAGGCGCTGAGGTTTGAAGAGGGGATTGCACCGGCACTTCCCTTTTGCGATGACGATAAACAACGTCTCCTTTATATTCATATCCCGTTTTGCGAAGAACTATGCCCCTATTGTTCCTTTCACCGGGTGCGCTTTGATGAGCTTCTGATCCGCAAATATTTTGGGGCGTTAATCAACGAAATTAAACTTTACAAAGAAAGAAATTACTCTTTTTCCGGAATATATGTCGGCGGCGGAACGCCTACTGTTTTAATGGATGAACTGGCAAACATGCTGCAATATGCGAAAAAGAGTTTTCCTATCCGGCAAATATCGGTGGAAACAAATCCCAATCATTTGACTCCGGAAATTATAGCCGCTTTGCAGCAGGCCGGGGTCAATCGTCTTTCTGTCGGCGTCCAGACTTTTAATGATGACCTGCTGAAAAAAATCAGCCGTTTTGAAAAATACGGTTCAGGAAAAGAAATTGCTGAAAAGCTCGGCCAAATTCAGGGCTCCTTTGATACCGTCAACGCCGATATGATTTTCAATTTTCCCTCACAAACACCTCAAATGCTGGACGATGATCTGGAAATCTTACTTAACTTAAAAATGGAGCAGGTAACTTTTTATCCTTTAATGGTTTCCACGATTACCCAGGGTCTGATGAGTAAGACAATGGGAGAGGTTGATTTTAATAAGGAAAAAAGATTGTATAAGCTCATTTGCCAACGAATGGAAAATGATTATGATTATTCTTCAGCGTGGTGCTTCTCCCGAAAGACAGGCAAAAAAGCATTAATTGATGAATATGTTGTCGATTTCGACGAATATGCAGGGCTGGGCAGCGGCGCCATAGGTTATGTTAAAGGGACCTGCTACTCCAACACATTTGATATCAATCAATATATTGCTTCTCTCGATCAAAACGTGCTGCCTCTCATGGCTTCCCGGAGCTTTAATCTTCAAGATCAAATGAGATATGACTTCCTCATGAAGCTGTTCAGTACAAAATTAAATGTTGAGGAAATAGAGAAAAAATATAATGGTAATTTTTTGAAAACTCTGTGGAAAGAGATGATCGCCTTTACTCTGGCCGGTTCTTTCCGCTATTTTTCACCATATTTTTATTTAACACCAAGGGGAAGATATTTCTGGGTCATCATGATGCGGGAATTTTTCATCGCTGTAAATAATTTTCGTGAGTTTTGCCGCAAAAAAGCAGGCATCAGTTAAGTTAACATCCGGAAAACCTTGATGAAATTCCAATAAATTTATAATACGATAATTTTTCAGATAATTTGACTTGACTATTGAAAAATGAGCGCATGCCGCCAAATTTTTTAGATATTGGATTATTTAAAATGCAAAGTAATAAAAAGAAAAAAGTGCAAAAAATAAAAGAACAATACAATTATCTTATTGAACCGAAAAATTCACAAGTGTGCAGATCGCTGGAAGCGGAAGAACTTTATAAAATCCTGTCGGAAAGCTCCCTTGCCGCTGTCTTTATAGTGCAAAATGGAAAATTTCGCTTTATCAACACCAGCGCCGTTACCTATGCCGGTTATACCGCAGAAGAGCTCGTTGGACAGGACTCTGATACCATGGTTCATCCGGAGGACAGAGAAAAGGTTAAAAAAATGTCCCGGGAAATATTGTCCGGATCTCGTAATGCTGCCTTTGATTTCAGGATATTAACTAAACAAAATAAAATCAGATGGATTTCGCAGACAGTTTCACCGATCAATTATGAAGGACAACCAGCCATCTTAGGCAACGCCATCGATGTTACTGAACTCAAGCAGGTGGAAGCACTTTATAAGACTTTAGCGGAAAGCTCCTTTGCCGTCGTTTTTATAGTCCAGGACGGAAAATACCGTTTCATTAATACCAGCGCCATATCTTATGCCGGTTATACCTCGGAAGAGCTGGTTGGACAGGATTCTTATGTTATGGTCCATCCGGAAGACAGAGAAAAGGTTAAGAGGATGTCCAAGGAAATGCTGGCCGGAACGCGCAATGCCGCCTTTGATTTCCGAATGTTAACCAAACAAAATCAAAGCAGATGGATTTCACAGACAGTGTCGCCCATTATGTACGACGGCAGACCGGCTATTCTCGGCAACGCCTTGGATGTTACAGATATCAAACAGGCGGAAGAAGCACTAAGAGAAAGAGAAAGACTGCATAACATCATTTTGGGATCGCCGATTCCAGCGTTTGTGATCGGGAAGGATCATAAAATTATTCATTGGAATACAGCATTGGAGGAACTAAGCGGAATCAAGTCTCAAGATGTAACAGGGACATCGGGGCATTGGAAGGCCTTTTACAAAACAGAGCGCCCATGCATGGCGGATTTTCTGGTTGACGGACTCGTAGAGGAAATATCACGGTCATATTCCGGAAAATATGCCAAATCCGAACTGATAGAAGGCGCATACGAGGCAACCGATTTTTTCCCGAAAATGGGTGATGGAGGCCGGTGGCTTCATTTTACCGCTGCTGCAATCAAAAATACGAAAGGCTACATGGTCGGAGCCATAGAAACTCTTGAGGATGTTACCGAAAAGAAGCGCATGGAAGAAGCATTGCAGAAAAGTGAGGAAAGATACCGTGAGCTGAGCATTGTTGACGCTCTTACCCATCTGTATAATTCCAGGCATTTTTATTCGCAACTGAAAATGGAAATAGAACGTGTAAACCGCTATGAAAAAGAGCCCATGAGCCTTATCCTGCTTGATCTCGACAACTTTAAGGCAATCAATGACCTTTACGGTCATGTTGAGGGTGATCAGGTTTTATCGCGGCTTGGCCAGGTTATAAAAAGATGCATGCGCAGTACGGATTCCGGGTATCGTTACGGGGGCGAGGAATTCACAGTCATCCTGCCTCTGACCAACAGTAGAAATGCCCTCGTTATCGCGGAAAGAGTCAGAACTGAACTGAAAAAAGAAGTTTTTTATCCGGTCCCCGATAAAGAGTTCCAGATGACCGTGAGCATCGGGCTTGCCGAGTACAAACCGCAGGAGGGTATGAAAGCCTTTGTTCAACGCGTTGACCAGCTTATGTACCAGGCCAAGAAAAACGGGAAAAACAGGATTTGTACCGACATTGAAGTCCCGGCATTACCTTTTAATCAGGAAAAGCCCGAACCGGAATAATGCTGAAAGATTTTTCAACAGATAAACAGTTTGCTGTGGACCACGGCCAAAGCGGTCAAAGGCTTGATGTATTTTTGCCGCAAATAGATTCATCACTTTCCCGCTCCCAGGTAAAACGGGCAATTGAAGAAGGCGATATTCTGGTCAACAATCTTGTGCCCAAGCCCAGCCGGCGCTTGAAGGAAGGTGATATTGTCAAACTGACGCAAAGGCCAGCCGCCGAGGCCAAAGCTCTCCCGCAGGATATTCCGCTCGACATAGTTTATGAAGATGAGGCGATTATTGTTATAAATAAGGAAGCGGGAATGGTTGTGCATCCGGCGCCGGGCAATTACGAAAAAACGCTGGTAAATGCTTTGCTTTTTCATTGCCGGGATTTGTCGGGGATTGGTGGAATTCTGCGTCCGGGAATTGTTCATCGTCTGGATAAAGGGACATCCGGTCTTATAGTAGCGGCCAAATCCGATGCCGCCCACCGTTTCCTGGCGGCACAATTCAAAAATCATGAAGTAGATAAGCTGTACATTGCTCTGGTCTGGGGCGAGATGAAGGGCGATCAAGGCGATATAGAATTGCCGGTAGGCAGACATCCGGGGGACCGCAAGAAGATGTCCACAAAAAGCAGGCGCGGCAGAGATGCGATAACCCGCTGGAAAGTCAGGGAGCGTTATGGTGTAGCAACACTGCTCGACGTGGAGATCAAGACCGGCCGGACACATCAGATCCGGGTTCATTTATCGGACATGGGCTATCCTGTTGTCGGAGATGCAGTTTACGGTAATGCCTCCAAAATCCGCACACTCAGGGATGCCGTTTTAAAAGACCGTTTCAAAGCATTAAACAGGCAGGCGCTGCACGCCGCAAGACTCTCCTTTGTTCATCCAGTCCGTAAGGAAAAAATTATTTTCGAATCGGCAATGCCGGAAGATATGGCGGGTTTATGCGATCAGTTGAGAAAGAGTGAAAAATAAAGTGAGATTATAAATATATGTTCAATTATGTTGGAAATAATTCCATCCCTTATCTGCAGGCTGAAGTCTTTGCTCAATGCGATTTTCTTACCCATGCCTTTTGTACAAGGCAGGGCGGCGGCTCCCGGGAAGAATATAAAAGTCTGAATGTAAGTTTCCGCGAAGGCGATGAAGAGTTCCAAGTATTGCAAAACTGGGGGAAATTGGCGGATTCTTTTGCAATTCCAATCGAGAATTTTCTTGTTCTCAACCAGGTTCATGGCGACGGTATTCTAACCCTAAAAAATCAGGCACCCGGTTTTTCCTCACGAAATGAGCTCAATTATGACGCCGCAATCACCAATCGCCCCGGCATGGCTCTTTGCATTAAAACAGCAGACTGCGTGCCGGTATTTATCGTAGATACAAAAAAAAAAGTAATCGCAGCAGTTCACGCCGGCTGGCGGGGCACCGCCATGGGCATTACCGCCAAAGTAATCCAATTAATGCAGAAACAATACGGCTCGCTGCCTAAGGATATTCTGGCGGCTGTCGGTCCATCAATCGGACTTTGTTGTTATGAAGTTGATTCGCTCGTAGCTGATGCTTTTGCAGTACAGAAAGGAAAAAAAAAATTTTTGTTCCGGGTCGCCGCCAAAAACAAGTGGATGCTGGACCTTCCCGAAGCTAACCGCCGGCAAATTCTGGATTGCGGTATTCCCGAGGCAAACCTCGAATTATCGGGCTTCTGCACTGTTTGTAATCAGGATCTCTTTTTCTCGCATCGCGGTTCCGGCGGTGTCACCGGGCGCCAGATTAATTTCCTGATGCTCAAATAAGTCAATCCATGTACGGCGGCTGCCATCAACAACAAAATTCATTGGCGATAAATATCTTAATAATTATACAATCCTACCAACCCCAGAGCTTGGGAATACCGCCGGCAACAGCACTTCCAACCTCCTGAAGCGGTCCCAGCGGTCTGACCTCGATTTGCTCCGTATTGACTAAAGGACGGCCTCCGGCCGGATCTCTGTAAGTAACCACATTATTAATGATCGTGATTAGCCCGCGAAATTCCCAGCCGGTGTTGATTGTGTGACGTTTAAAAGTAAATAGATCCAGCCAGAAGTTTCCTACCCGATCTGCACGTTGATAGCTGGGCAAAATTTGATACGCCATACAGCTATTTTTACTTGCGATGCATTTCCGGATGCCGGGATCCAAATCATCCATTCTGATGGTGGGATTCGGCATAAACATGGAAATAATCTCCGTTACCGTCATAATTCTGATATTAGGGACGGTTTCAGGATCAAAGCCGTATTGTTTCAGCTCTGCTATGGTTGTTGAACCGGGAATTATTTTTTCATAAGTCAATCGGGCGCTGTTATAATCCTTCCATGGAGATTGGACTGTAACTTTGCTGCTGGGCAGCAAGTTGGCACAGCCTGCAGGAACAAACAATAAGAAGAATATTATTAGATAAAATATTGGAGATTCGACACAATCTTTCAAGGCAAGATCTCCGTGATTTCAAAAACAAAAGTTATAATTCCCACTCTGCTGTGAATCATCACGGGGATTTTCCTTTCATCTGCGGTCAGCCATATTTTAAGGTAAAGATTTTCCTTTCTTTTTGTTGCAGTTCCTATCCTTTTCATATCGGGATTTATTTCATAAGTTTCATAGGACTTGCCATTGATGACGGTCGTTGTTTTTTTCCCGATAGTAGCTTTCGCTATCATGCTTACTTTATTTCCATCAGTTACAGGAATAGTGATTTCAGCATTTTCTTTAATATTACGAGCGCGAAAAGCAAAAATAAGAGCAAGAGGATCAAACGTGCCGGGTAAGACATGCTGCGGGGGTTTGGTCTCGCCAAAATTAGTGTAGGTGGATTCTTGTTTTTTCCAGTTGAAGACGATTATTTCATCACGCGGATGCTTGCTTTCAGTTCGTTTTTTAAAAAGAAGACTGTGCGTCATTTCGGAATCAACATAAGAATCCTGCCTCTCCCTGATTTTATAAATAAGATCCACGACTTCATTTGTGGTGGTGATCATTGCAAAATGGTATGCTTTCACACCGTCGATGATTTCCATGGGCAGCACTTCCAAAGTGATTTCTCCCGCTTCCATTACACCCCATCTGCCGTGATATTTTAATTTCTCGCCCGGAGCAAAAGGCATACTTTTCCAGGGCACTCTTTCTACGGATTCAGCGAAAAAAAACCCTAGTAATAACAAAGTAATTAGAAAAAAAATAAATATGGCGGCGGTTTTTCGAAAAAAATTTTTCTCTGGTACTTTAATGAATCCGCCTTGTATGTTGAAAATCATTAGACTAACCAATAAAGATTATTTTATAGAAAAGGAATGCTAAATCTTGCAGTTTAAATTCAAACATTTTAAGAACAATTTCTTAAAGCATTAAAATCATGTGTTGATTGAATCATGTTCAACGCAAAAATAACATAGGTGTTTTAAGCTCCGGGAATACTCACACAATTATTACGTCCGGTAAAATTTTATTGACCATGAATCAGTAACTCTATGGAAGCACGCCGCGCTCTTCAGACTTATCTTGACATGCCAAACTTTTTTTTCATATAAACCTGTCAAATATCTTGAACGTCAAGGTATCAATTATTTTCGAACAATTGACACGGGATTTCTTAATCCCGGGAAGTGAAAGGAGAAACTATGATTATTACTCTGGCAAATGGCAAACAATTACCAGTGGAAATGCACAAAGTAAAGATTGTGCAAAAGATTCAACTATTACCCGCGGCACAGCGTCTGGAATGCCTGCGTGCTGTAGGTTATAATACATTCCTGCTGCCGGCGAGAGAGGTATTCCTCGACATGTTAACGGACAGCGGAACCAACGCCATGAGCGACAACCAGCTTGCCGCCATGATGGTAGCCGACGATGCCTATGCCGGTTCCGAAAGTTTTTATAAATTAGCGCGAACAGTGAAAAATGTCTTCGGTTTGGAACATACTTTGCCGGTACATCAGGGACGGGCGGCCGAGCACCTGCTGGTAAAGGTATTTCTCAAACCTCCGCAAGCCGTGCTGACGAACTTCCATTTTCCTTCTACACGTGTTCACGTGGAAATTGTCGGTTCGCAGATATTTGATCTCGTATCCGAAGAGGCCTTTATTCCGGCCGGAAATGCTCCCTTTAAAGGAAATATCGACCTTATCAAGCTTAAAGATGCGATTGCCAAGCAAGGCCGTGAGAATATCGCCTTTATCCGGATGGAGGCCACAACCAACCTGATCGGCGGGCAACCGTTCTCTATGCAAAACCTGATTGATGTGGAAAAAATAGCCCGGGAAAACGGCATACTAATGGTGCTGGACGGCAGTCTTATCGGAGAAAATGCCTATTTTATCAGAGAGCGTGAAAAAGAATATGCAGACAAATCAATGCAGGAAATTATCCTGGAAATGATGAAGCATGTCGATATCTTATACATGTCCGGAAGAAAAAGCGGCGGAGCCCGCGGTGGACTAATTGCCACAAATAATAAAGAATATTTTGACCGGCTGATGACCTGGCTTCCCGTATACGAAGGATTCTCAACTTACGGGGGAATGTCCACAAAGGAAATTGAAGCCATGGCGGTGGGCCTTGAAGAAATGGCCAATACGGAAGTCGCCGGCAGCAGTCCTGAATTTATCAAATATTTTGTTGAACGGCTGCAGGAATATGGTGTCCCGGCCGTTACCCCTCCGGGAGGTCTGGCCTGCCATGTCAATGCCCGTGATTTCCTTCCGCATGTTCCACCGTTGCAATATCCTGCGGAAGCGCTGAATGCGGCCATGTATCTTATTTCCGGCGCCAGAGGGGTCGAGCGCGGCACAATGTCCGAAGACCGGGACCGCAACGGCAATGAAGTTACGGCGAGGATGGAGCTTGTCCGTATCGCCATTCCACGCAGAACTTTTACTCTTGGGCATATTGAATATGTTGCCGACCGTCTTTCCTGGCTTTACCGCCATAAAGATCTCATTGGCGGACTGCGCTTTGTGGAAGAACCGCCGGTTATGCGTTTCTTTTTCGGCAAACTGGAGACAGTGGGCGGCGACTGGGGCGCCCGGCTCCTGGAAGCCTTTAAAGCTGATTTCGGCGACGAAATGTAATGTAAGAGTCAATTAAGTCCTTTATTCCGGTACTTTGTTTCAGCCTTTCATGGCCGGAACAAAGTACCGGAAGCATTGCTAAAACCGGCAAAGCAGCTCATACTTCAATAAGTAAGGGTATTGGAATATTCATTGAGCTTGCTTCCCTATCATTTCGCTTTCAAAGGTTTCGACAAGCCATTCTTGATTTCTCTGAACTCCTGCTTGGCATCTTCCTTAACTTCCCTGGATTTTTTCACCGCTGCTTCTTTTGATTCTTTGAAATCTTTTGGAACATCTTTTTTAATCTCTTTGATATCATGAATAATAGCTTCTTTGCTTTCTTTGACCGTTGCTGCGGTATCTTTTTTCATTTTTTTTGCGTCATCGGCAATTACCGCGGCAACCCCTTTGTCCGTTGTTTTATTAACCTTCTCGGCGGCGGAAACCGGCATACTGAAACTGAGCAGGTAAATGACCATCAGGCAAATCAATACTCGCTTCATTTAATTTTCCCCTTAAAATTTTTTTCCATTATAGGCAAAAAGGAAAATGATTGTCAATCGCAGGCAAGCAACATATTGCGGGCGTTTACGCATCCACTTTTACTGGATTGAAGGCATATTCAGATAAGGAAAGAGCCGCCGGGCTTCCTTATTCCAATCCTCGGAAAACATCAAAAAATAGCCGTAAGTCTGATAAGCATAATCTTCAGGCGGCCTTGCGGGATCATAAAGACAGAAAAGATGCTTTGTGGCGCTGAGGATTTGTCCAAGATACAGGCCGTCAGCTATTTGAACAATCTCGTCAATCAGCCAGCAAAACGGCGGTTTATTGGCTAATTTTGCCCATCTATAATTTAAACTTAAAACTTCCCGATTTGTTTCAGGGCAAATAGATGGACCTTTAACAGACACAATAAATCCGCCATTTTTTTGATAGCCGAATTTTTTTTGTTCTTTAATTGACGCGTCATTCATGCCCTTCCAGATATTAAAAAGCTGAAAAGCAAGGTTAACAGGAATTTGCATGTTTATTTGATGAAAATGATTAATGCCGCGAAAAGACTGATCCGGACTTATTTCATTTTCTGTAATAGAATCAACCTGACTTCTGGACAGGGGAATAAATGTTTTTCCCACCCAGGGACAGCGGACATCCAGCCTGGTACCCAGTAAAACTTGCATGATACTATTAATAGGAGGGAAAAAATCTTTCTGATCATTTGTTTTGAAAAACATCCAGACGCCGTAAAAATGCCCTTCGATAACTTCCGGAGTAACACTTGCGCGAAAAATCTCCATCAATTTACTAAACGGCCCATTATTATTCCGGTTTAAGTTTAATTCATTCATATATTCTTTAAGAAGTTCAAGAATAGATGTTTTACCGGACATATCTCTTTGTATCTCAAGCATTAACTGACTTTGTCCGGATTTATCCGGCATCAATGTCCAGGAAATTAATTTATTGGCCTGATCTTTTTGGGACCCTGCCCCAATTTGATCATGTCCGGCAATATTCACAATGATTTCTTTGTTGTATTCCAAATCCGGCTCAACATTGCCGTGGGTGGTTGCAATCAATCTTCCGTCAGGCGTTTTGATGTTTAAATAGATATCCGGTTGACGGGGAGGAAGAAAATTAATTTCAAATAAACCATCCCCACCGGATCTTGTGATGGCGATAACCTCATCAATAAACAAATTCGTATCCTTCACTTCGATGATAAGATCGGAAATCCCTTTTGCACTCTCAGCTTCCCGGATTTTTCCATAGAGTCGAAAATTGTTCATACGCCTCCTCCATTGATTCATTTATTTTAAATGTTACAAAAAGGAGAGTGATGAGAAAGAACCTGTAATTCGAGCTACAAATAAATTATTTGAACCTAAAAAAGATCGATCTGCTGAATCTTACGACCCTGGATAAAGAAGATGAATTCATTCTCTACCCGAAAGCGCAAAAAAACAAGGAAATATAATTGCCGCTGTTTTTGAAAAACAAAACGCCAAAGGCTCATTGACAGCAGGATATACTTACTCAATTATTGAATAAGCATATCCTGCAAACGGTGATTACATGATATCCGATACACTGAAGATAATTTTCAGCGAAACTACCTGGCCATTAGCTCTGGCTTTAGCATGGGTGACGGGTGAACTTCTGCATCGCCGGCTTAAGATACCCAGAGTCAGCACCTACTGCTTTATCGGATTCATATTGGGCGCAGCCCAAACCGGTTTTCTACCACAGCCCGTCGGCCGGCAAATCTTATTGCCGGCCGATATTGCTTTTGGTTTGATTCTGTTTGAATTGGGTTACCGCATAAATCTGCACTGGTTGCGCACTAATCCCTGGCTGGGAATTACGAGTATTACTGAATCCACTTGCAGTTTTATCGCCGTTTTTATAATTGCCCGCCTTTCCGAAATACCTTTGGCACCGGCTTTATTGCTGGCGGCACTGGCTATCCCAACCTCACCTGCCGTAGTACTGCGGGTAGCCAATGACCTGCGCAGCTCCGGACAGGTTACCGAACGGATGCTGCATCTTGCGGCCTTCAACTGTGTACTTGCCGTTGTCGTATTCAGAATAGCGTCCGGCTGCTTGATGATTTCCAGTTCGGGAAACATCTTGCATGCTTTGTGGAACAGCTTGATGGTGCTATTCGTGTCCGCCGGCATAGGCGTTTTTTTCGGCGTTGCGGTACCGGCAATACTGAGAAAATCCGGGGATATCAATCGCAATGCCACGATTGCTTTCGCCATTGCCGTTATTTTGCTTACAGTATTAACCCGTACCCTGGACTTATCTCCTTTGCTGGCTACACTCGCCTTTGGTGCTGTTGCGCGCAACCGCCGCATTGCACTGTCTCAGGCCGAGAGAAATTTTGGCAGTCTCGGCGATCTTATGACTTTGTACCTTTTCGTTTTTGTCGCCGCGATTTTGGATTGGCGTAAAGCATCGTTGGGAGTGGGAATGGGACTTGCAATAATTGCAGTGCGCATCATGACGAAGACGGCAATAACGACCCTGTTTGCCCGTTTGTCAGGTATTACCTGGCGTAAAGGCGCTCTGACGGGCCTTACCCTGACACCGCTATCCGTATTTGCAGTTCTCCTGCCGGAACAATCCCGCTACTTCGAACTGAACCTCCCCAATGAAATGGCGCCAATCACGGCTATCATTCTTTTGCTGGGAATTATCGGACCAATAGTAACCCAATTTTCTCTCATCCGGGCGGAAGAAGCTGATGATGAAACGGAAGGATGCTGATTATGTCTCTTGCATCTTTTAAAGAATCCCAATCCCTTACTATGGGGGTCGAATTGGAATTACAATTGATCAATCCCGTCGATCTTGATCTTTCCGCATCAGCTTCGGACTTGCTCTATTTTCTTGGACGATCTCCCTTCCCCGGTACCGTCGTACCGGAGATTACGGACAGCATGATAGAAATTTCCACTGATATCCATACGCGTTACAATCATCTTCTCGAACAAATGCAGCGAATGCGCGATACATTGGTAGCGGCTGGAGAGCGGCTCAACATTGCCCTTTGCGGCGGAGGGACACATCCTTTCCAGCGCTGGTTCCGCAGGCGCATATTCTCCAAATCGCGCTTCAAAAAAATTTCCGAAATCTACGGTTACCTTGCCAAGCAGTTCACCGTCTTCGGTCAACATGTACACATCGGCTGTACCTCGCCCGACGAAGCTCTGTGCCTGCTTCATTCACTCAATCGCTACATACCCCATTTCATAGCGCTTTCAGCATCGTCCCCTTATTTCCAGGGCGTTGATACCCACTTCGACACGGCCCGGCTTAACTCGATATATGCATTTCCAATGAGCGGCCGTGCTCCTTTTATACTTTTCTGGCCGGACTTTGAACAAAATTATTTTGCCAGGATGGAGAAAACAGGCATGATCAAAAGCATGAAAGATTTTTACTGGGACATTCGGCCCAAACCGGAATTCGGCACAATCGAATTACGAATTTGCGATACACCACTGACTATAAAACAGGCCGCCGCCCTGGCCTGTTATCTGCAAGCCATCTGCCGCATGCTGCTGGCGGGTGAAGATCCGCCGCCTTTGCGGGAAGACTATATTGTATACAATTTCAATCGCTTTCAGGCCGGACGTTTCGGCCTTGACGGAATAATTATCCATCCCCGCACGAACGAACATTTGTTGTTGCGTGAGGACATCATCTCCACTTTGAAAAGGATCGAACCGCATGCCGACGCTCTTGAATGCGGGGATGCACTGGATCATATTCACCGTGTAATCGCTAAAGGCAACGACGCCGAATACCTTCGCCGGCAATATGCCGAAGCCGGGAACCTTCAAGGCGTCGTAAGCGCTGCCATCCGCCGTTTTTCCGCAGGCATTGGAGAAGATCCCAAGTAAAGAAATATGATTGACAGCAATTCTTTTTCTGTATTAGTTAGAAGCACATTGAAAATTAAAGGAGAAAGTCATGATCGTTGTTACAGGTGGTGCCGGATTTATCGGAAGCGCTTTTGTCTGGAAATTGAACGAGAAGGGTATTGAAGATATTGTCATTGTCGACCACCTGGGCAAAAAAGACAAGTGGAAAAATCTGGTCAACCGCCGTTTCACCGAATACATTCACAAAGATGACTTTCTGACTCTTATTCATCAGGATCATCTTCCTTTTGAAGCAACGGCGATAGTACATTTGGGCGCCTGCTCCTCGACAACCGAGCGTGATGCCGACTATCTCTGGCATAATAACTATGCTTACACCCGCAATCTGGCAAACTGGGCCATTAAACGCGACATTCGCTTTATTTACGCCAGCTCCGCCGCGACTTACGGAGACGGAACTCAGGGATTTTCCGATGATCATAACAATATTACTTCCCTGAAGCCGATTAATATGTACGGCTATTCCAAGCAGGTTTTCGATCTCTGGGTATTAAGGAATTCGCTCACGGGAAAAATTGCGGGCATCAAGTTCTTCAATGTTTTCGGCCCCAATGAATATCATAAGGAAGACATGACCAGTGTCATATTCAAAGCCTTTCACCAAATCAACCAGACAGGACGTGTAAAACTTTTCAAATCCTATAAGCCGGAATATCAGGATGGCGGGCAGTTGCGCGATTTTGTTTACGTAAAAGATTGCGTCAACACCCTGTGGTGGCTGCTGCAGCATCCCGAAGCCAACGGCATATTCAATCTGGGAACAGGCAAAGCACGATCCTGGAACGATCTGATCAGCGCTGTTTTTGCCGCTTTAGGAAAAGAACCGAACATCGAATATATCGAAATGCCCGAGGGACTGCGCAATCAATACCAGTATTTTACCGAGGCGAAAATGGATAAGCTAAAGACAGCAGGCTGTCCAGTTTCATTTGCTTCTCTCGAAGATTCCGTACATGACTACGTAGTTAATTACCTGAAAAATGACGATCCGTATCTGGAGAAATCTTAGGACTGCTCGTCTTATAGTTCCGTCAAGAAAAGGAAGTATGTAATGTCTCCGATGAACCGTCAACAAAAGCGCGCCGCGAAATCCCAAAGCAAACCAGCACAGCATTCTGCAGGGTCGAAGAAAGTCAAAAATCCCGCAGACGAAGTACAGGTACCCATGAGGATATCCGGTCTCTTCGCGCAAGCTATCCATCATCATCAAACCGGCCGGCTGATGGAAGCGGAGAGGCTTTATCGCCAAATTCTCCTGCTTGACGCCCGTCATGCCGACAGTCTTCATCTGCTTGGCGTTATTGCCTATCAGACGGGGAAACTTGAGTTAGCTGTCGCTCGTTATGAAGAAGTGCTCACCATCAAACCGGACTTCCCGAAAGCCCTCTACAACATCGGGTGCGCACTCCAGGCCCAGGGCAAGCTGATTGAGGCCGTCGCCCGTTACGAGCAGGCGCTCGCCATCAGGCCAAACTATGCGGAAGCACTCTCCAATCTTGGTATTGCACTCCAGGACCAGGGCAGACTGGACGAGGCCGTCGCCCGTTACGAACAAGCGCTCGCCATCAGACCGGACTATGCGGAAGCACTCTCCAACCTCGGATGCGCACTCCAGGCCCAGGGCAAGCTGGACGAGGCCGTCGCCCGTTATGAACAAGCTCTCGCTATCAGGCCGGACTATGCGAAAGCCCTTTCCAACCTTGGTATCGCACTCCAAAGCCAGGGCAGACTGGACGAGGCCGTCACCCGCTACGAACAAGCGCTCACCATCAGACCAAATTATGCGGAAGCACTCTCCAACCTCGGTAACGCGCTCAGTGCCCAGGGTAAGCTCGACGAGGCCATCGCCCGTTACGAACAAGCGCTTACCATCAAGCCGGAATATGCGGAAGCTCTCTACAATCTCGGGTGCGCACTTCAGGACCAAAGTAAGCTGGACGAGGCCGTCGCCCGTTACGAACAAGCGCTCGCCATCAGACCAAACTATG
>CAZWCA010000011.1:27473-67023 GCA_964632255.1 uncultured Smithella sp.
CTGGACGAGGCCGTCGCCCGTTACGAACAAGCGCTCGCCATCAGACCAAACTATGCGGAAGCCCTCTACAACCTCGGGTGTTCACTCCAGACCCAGGGCAAGCTGGATGAGGCGGCCCGGAGATATCGCCAAACAATCAAGCTGGATCCGAAAAACAAAAGTGCCGAGCATTTACTTGCATCCTTAACTGCCAAGCCTACGGAACGCGCTCCAAGCCAATATATTGAAAAACTGTTTGATGACTATGCCAACAAGTTTGATGAGCATCTGGTGCATGATCTCAAATATAAAACGCCGGGAGAATTAATTTCTCTTCTTCAGCAGGCCGTAGATTTTCCCGTCGGTGAATGGGATGTACTGGATTTGGGATGCGGCACCGGATTAGCCGGATTGGAAATTTCACCCTATGCCCGGCGACTTGTCGGTGTCGATCTTTCCGCCAAAATGCTGGAGAGAGCTCGTTCGCGAAATGTATATCACCGGCTTGAGCATTCAGATTTGCTGCTCATGATGCAAGGCGAAAGATCGTCAAGCTACGACGTGGTTATCGCCGCCGATGTATTCGTGTATTTGGGCGTGCTTGAGGACATTGTTGCTGAAGTCAAACGATTACTTCGTCCAGGCGGTTTCTTTATTTTCACGGTAGAGGCTCTGGAAGCACTATCCGGCGATGCAATCGGTTTAAACAACAACCCCGGGTACAAGCTGAATCAATCGGGACGTTATGCACATTCTGCAAACTATTTAAAAAAGCTGTCCTCCGCAAACGGTTTTAGTTCTCTTAATTTGATCTCTATCCCGGTTCGCTTCGAAAAAGGATTGCCGGTAACGGCATGGGCGGCAGTATGGAAAAACTAGATCAACACCGGCTTAAAGCCGAAGAATTCCGCGGTTGCGTCGAAGAATAAAAAGGGGACGGTTCTATTTATATAGATTGAATAATAATATAAACTTGACTTGCCCGATTAAATTCAAAGTATCATGCCGTACCCGGCCAGAGGTCCATAAATTCCCGCGGAAGCACACCCTTTATATCCCTGATTTCTCCTTGGGAAATACGTTTTGCAAGCAACGCAAAGACACCCTTTAACAAGCGTTCAGGATCAAACTCTGGATCATAAGGGAGTTCTCTGGATACGTAACTCAGTAATTCCTCCTTATTATGAATCTTTACAGGTTTGTTGGCAGGGCTCCACCCATCAAAATAGTACCCGCGAAGCAGTACGGGAAGTTGTGCAGCCAGTTGCACAGCCTCTTCCGCAGTAAGCCTGTCCCTAAGAGCATGAAGAACAGCCTTTAGGGCCATAAATGCTTTGTGGCTATCCTCCCAGCCTTCTTCCATCATCAAGTCCTTAATCCAAATATTTGTTTTCTGGACAGTTGTTTCAAAAGTTTCCATTCCATTTTCTCCCTGATTATTTTCAGTAAAATTTTAAACTGGATGATTCCATTATAATTCATATCCCAGGCAGGAAAATAATCTGTAACCGTAATTTGATCATGAATATTACTGAAAAAAACTTAATGTTTATTTTTGAGTGCTCACATCTTTTCCAAGACTCCGATTGAGAATATTATATATAGTATTGTGAATGATGGTCATTCTTAAAATGGAGGTCGGAAATGAAGTATTTGTTTTAAAGGGCTAGGTAATGCTCGTTTAGGTTTCCTGATCAAAATTCCAGGGCCTAAAGATACAATTCATTGTGTAAAAAGGGATTGTAAAAAATGGATGGTTTTATTTTTAAATCAAACAGAAAAGGAAATATAAAAAGAGAACCGTCCCCTTTTCTAGCAAAGTGCTTGTTCTATGATGAGGCAATTGACGGCAAAGAAAAGTAAAAAGTCGCTCCTTCATCGACCTTGCCTTCTGCCCAAACCCGCCCGCCATGCTTGTGGATTATACGCTTGACGCTGGCCAGGCCGATTCCTATACCCTCAAATTCGCTGCTATGATGCAGGCGGCTGAAAACTCCAAAGAGCTTCTCGCTATATGCCATATCAAAACCTGCACCATTGTCTTTGATATAATAAATATTTTCTTTGCCTTCAATATGACCACCTGCTTCAATCAATGCCATGCCTCGGTTTTCGGTAAATTTCACGGCATTACTTAACAAATTGGCCAGCACTTGTCTGATAAGGTCTTTATCTCCATGGCACATGGGCATTTTATCGGCTGTAAAAGATAATATTCTTTCCGGATTAATAATTTTCAAATTATCCCAAACTTCTTTGGCCAATGCATTCATACCAATTCTAGTCAATGATAATGTCTTCCGTTCAAGACGGGAAAGCTCCAGCAGACTGTCTATTAAACGGCCCATTAACGCCGTATTGTTCCTGATTTTTTTAAATTTTTCTTTTGTAAAATCATCAATCTTATCACCCTGCTTTTTGAGAATCATTCTTGTATACCCATCAATAGCGCGCAATGGGACTCGCAAATCATGGGAAACAGAGTAACTGAAGCTTTCCATTTCCTTATAAGCCGCTTTAAGCTTCTCTGCATAAGTTATAAGGGACTCTTCCATTTGTTTGCGCTCGGTGATGTCGATATCCATTTCGAGGATCAGGGGGGAACCATCCATATTACTGAATGGTAAGTTATAGACATCAAAAATGACGTTGCTTTTAGGATGAATAAATTCCCAGTGATGCATCTGCCCGGTTTTAAATGGTGTAAAAGCTTCGCAAAAAGAACAGGATTTAGTATATCCGCAGCAAAATTCATAACAATGCCGTCCGTCTAACTCACCGAATTTTTCACGGAAGGCTCTGTTGGCAAAAACAATGTCGTGGTCCGGGGAAATAAGGCAAATCATTACCGGCAAGGATTCCAATATATCGAACAGACGTTGACGTTCCGCAGCCAGCGCCTCCTCCACCTGCTTCTGCTTAAACATATCGGCGGCCTGTCGCCCAAGCATATCTATAAAGTTCAGTTCCCGTTCATCCGGCAGATGATGCGTGCGCCAGTGCATCGAGAGTATCCCAATTCTCTCGCCGGAACGCGTAATGAGAGGTGTGGACTGGGTGGGGAGCAAACCGTTCTCTATGTGCAATCGCAACGAACCATCGGGATCCGGCAAACTCGGGTCATCAAAATCGATGATCGCCTGCTTACCGGATATGAGTGCCGTTTCGCAGGTCGTGACGCTGCTCGTATTCACTCGGCAGAAATGTTCGTCAAGCTCAGGAGTGCTTCCGGTCGTCGCGGCTAGAACGAGCTCATGTGTATCTTTGTCAAGGATCTGCACCGAGCCTGCATCGGCATTGACAATAGCAATGGCTGCATCAAGAACATTCTGATAAAGCATATTCTCATTACCTTCGGCGATGGGTCTCATACTCAGATCCCGAAGAATTTGCATATCGCGTAAGTCGGCGGTAAGACGCTCTTTACTCTCGCGTAGCGCCTCCTCCGTCCGCTTGCGGTCGGTGGCATCAATGCCGACTGAGAGAAACTCCTTCAGCTTGCCGTCACCATCGTAGATGCCAGAGTTGGTCCACTCCATCCATACGCGGCGGCCATCCTTACAGATGTTCTCGTTGGCGTTGGAATGGAAGCGTTCGGGATTATGTGCGATCTCATTGACCATTGCCGCAAGGTCGCGGCCGGTAGTTTCCTGCGGTGGAACAATTGTCCCGATGGCATGCCTGCCGATCAGTTCGTCCGCTGCGTAGCCAAAGAACTCCAAGGCCCGATGGTTGGCGAACGTGATAACACCGCGAGGGTCCGAGCGAAGAATGATGGCGGTGGTGTTTTCCACTACACCGCGATATTGCTCTTGGCTCTCCCGCAGTGCCTCCTCGGCCCGCTTACGCTCGGTGACGTCGATGTCCATCTCGAGAACCATGGGCGAGCCGTCCACGTCGGTGAACGGATAATTGTAGGCCTCGATGGCGCTGCCGTCCGGGCCGGTGCATTCCCACTGGTGAGGTCGGCCGGTCTCCAGCACCTTGAAGGCCTCACAGAACTCGCACGGCTCGCTGATCCCGAAACAATGCCGGTAACAGGGCCGCCCGCCCGCCTCGCCGAACTTCTCGCGGTGGCTGCGGTTGGCGAAGACGATGTGGTAGTCGGGGGTCAGCAGGACGATCATCACCGGCAAGTTCTCCAGGATATCGAAGAGCCGCCGCCGTTCCATCTCTACAGCCTCGGCCGCTTCTTTAAGTATTTGCTGACGCTCTTCCTCAGCCCGCTTGCGCTCGGTGATGTCCTGCGCCGTACTTATTACTCCTTGCTTATTTCCATAGATAATAGGAGAGACATTTAGCGAAACCAATACCGGCGTGCCGTCCTTCTTCTTCCATCTTGTCTCGAAATCATAGACGGCTCTTTTTTCCTTCATGACACTAAACCACTTGCTTCTATCATGAGGATCAAAGTAGAAGTCGGAGGCTTTCCTGCCTACCAGTTCACCGGCCCCATAACCTAACATCCGTTCATATGCCGGATTAGTATAGGCGAACGTTCCATCCAAACTGACGGCTACGCCGACAGGAGCAGTCTCGTTTAAGGTACGGAAGCGTTCTTCACTCTCGCGCAGGGCTTCCTCCATCTGCTTGCGCCCGGTGATGTCAATCGTGGTCCCCAAAATGTAGTTGTCACCGTGGAGCTTGACCCGGTCTCCTGAGAACAGCGCTGTAAAGAGTGTCCCGTCTTTTCGGCGAAGTTGCACTTCATAATCCCTGATTGATCCTGACTCTTGAATAATCCGGGCGATTTCGTGCCGCTGCGCAGGGTAGGGATAGATGCCAAGCCCGATACTGGTTTTGCCAATAAGGTCTTCACGGGCATAGCCGAAGAGATTCGAGAAGGCATCGTTAACGTCCGCATAAGGCTCTGACACGAGCGTGAGTGACATCGCGGCAGGCGTCGAATAGAAAAGGCTCGAATACTTTTCCTCGCTTTCGCGGAGCGCTTGTTCGGCTCTTTTACGCTCGGTAATGTCGTCAGCAATGCCCACGTACCGGAGAATCTTACCATCATCCCCCCTTACCGGATAAAGGCTCGTCTTTATCCAGCGGATTGTCCCGTCAGACCTGACAATCCTAAAGTCAGGAGCATCCACGTATTCTCCGGCAGCCCGTTTTTTCTGTGCCGCGAAAAAACGCTCGCTGTCCTCAGGATGTATAATTTTAAGCCATGCCCGGGAGTCTTCGTAAACACGTTCAACAGGAATACCGAAAATGCGTTCGAAAGCGGGGCTCATGTATTTATATTGTAAAAGACGGTTGCCGTCGAATTTGCTGATCCAGAAAGCAGAGTTAATCGTTTCCGCCATCTCTCTAAACCGTTCCTCGCTCTCCCTGAGTTTCTCCTCGGCTCGCTTGCGGTCGGTGATATCGTGGAAGAAGATGGAGACACCGTCCTGAGTGGGGTAAACATTCATCTCGCCCCATCTCTGAATAACCTTTGAGTAGACCTCATAATACTGAGGACGTCGCTCCTTTAAAACCTGATTGAACTTGGACAGGGAAATGTCGACAAGTTCGGTAAAGACATCTTCGATCTTGCGGCCGATTAAGTCGGCCCGCGACAAGCCCCAGATCTTTTCCGCAGCTTTATTGACGTAGACGAAGCGGAGATCCTTGTCGAGGGCATAAAAGGAATCGGATATGCTCTCGAGGATGTCTATTTTTTGACGATTTGCCTCCTCCAACTCACGGGTGCGATCGGTTACAAGTTTCTCTAGCCGAAGCTCGCTCTCCCGCAGCGCCTCTTCGGCCCGCTTGCGCTCTGTGATGTCGGTGTTGATATGTGCTGCTCCAATGATATGACCATGGGAATCATGGATTGGGCTGATATGCAGTTCATAAATACGGCGTGACTTGCCGGGATCGCCGTAGATTTGGGTAGTAACGACGGATTCTCCTCGAAATGCCGGGCTGAACACTTCGAGAGCATTCTTTTGGTCTTCAGGGTGCGGGACGAGCATTTCGATCATGCTATCGCCAACGCGGATATCAACTCCGTAAATAGCCTGACACTCCCTGTGATAAGCCTCATTGATGGCCAGATAACGAAAATTTGTATCTATCGCCGCTATCAGGTCGGTGGTATTTTCAATAATTCCGTTGAGAAGGCCATGTACCTGCTCTAAGCGTGAAGATTGTTCCTCAAAAGAGGTCTTAAGCTCCTGGAGAGCAGAGGGCAGGATTTTTTGAATTTGGATAGGGTCTTTCGAGGCAAGGGATAAGAGCTCGTCTATTCGGCTATAAGCTTTCAATAATATTCGGGAATTATCATCGTCAATCGCCATAATGCTCCATTTTGATCTCTTTTTGATCCAAGCGGCGTTTAGGAATGAACGGTTTGCTCTCTTCTCACCAGATGACTACAGGCATGCGCGACCCCGAACCAATCACCATCGCCGGTTTCAGACTATTTATCCACATCTTGGGAGGATCTGGCGGCGTGCCGGCCCGGTCAAATTCACGGAAGGGCTTGACCATTTCCCAAACCGGCAAGAAATGACAAATCATCCGTTTTTGCATAATCCTGCTTTGATTGATTCATCTTCGGAGATAAAGCTTTATAAAATGTGAATGTATAGCCGAATTTTTTAAAATAAGCCAGATGTTCGTCTTTAATTAATAAGCAGTAAAATCAAAGATTTGTTCTCACATCATCCATTTAAAAAAAGTCTCCTGATAATGCATTAACTTTTTTCAGGAAAGGGTTATTCGCTGCTTTCGACCTTCCCGCGAAAAATCCAGTTCTTATAACTGGTGTAGGCAATAATCAGGGGTAAAAAAATGATGATTACGACAAGCATGAAGATTAGTGTCTCCGGCGATGAAACCGCAGCGTCGTGAATGGTCACGGTATTGGGAATAATGTAAGGATAGAAACCGATGGATAATCCGGTAAAAGAGCAGATGATCATAATCGCGTTCCAGATAAAAGGGGCAGATTCCGAACCTTTTTTCAGTTTCCGGAAATACATGCCAAAAGCAAAGAGAGCCAAAATGGGAAAGAGCGCGACAAAAGCAACATCAGGCATTGTCTGCCATTTCTTGGCAATATAGGGATGCTTTGCTATTGTCCAGATATAAACTGCAATCGAAATAAGAAATGTTGCGGACGAGGCAAGAAAAGAATGGACTCTGCTGCGTTCCTGGATTTGACCGGTTGTTCTCAATATAAGATAATTAGCGCCAAGCATGATGTAGCCCGCCACCGTACCCAGAGCGAAAACCGCTGAATAGGGATGAAACGAGCTCCAGATTGTTCCGGTAAATGTATGCCGGTTCATGGAAATGCCGTAAAAAATGCCTCCTAAAGTGAGCCCCTGGCAAATAGCGGTAATGAGACTGCCGATGCCGAACGACAGACTCCAGATAGCGGGATTCTTTGCATGATCACGAAATTCGAAGGCAACCCCCCGGAAAATCAGTCCGAAAAACATAATGATAATTGGGATATAAAAAGCGGAAAGGACAATACTGTAAAAAAGCGGAAAAGCCCCGAAAAGCATCCCGCCCAAAACGACAAGCCAGGTCTGATTATCCTGCCAGATACTCTGGATGCTTGCCATAAGAACTCCTCGTTTATGTTCATCGCGTGTAAAAAGGGCAATTATTCCAACGCCCAGATCAAGACCGTCGGCTATAACGTAATAGAGGACAAAAAAACCGATTATTACAAACCAGACCTGGGTAATGTGAGTTTCAAGCCATCCCATAATTCTTCTCCCTTTTAATTAGTTTTGTCATCCGTAGTTTCCGGATGGACACTAATTAACACTTCGCCTGCTTTAACATCGTTCGATTGTATGTCCGGCCCTTGGGTAATTATCTTTCGTGCAAAGAAGAAAAAGAGAAGCAGGAGTAGTGTGTAGACCACAGCAAAGGCGGCAAGCGATGTCAGCACAGCTTCGGCCGGTAGCCGGGCTGCTGAATCCGCTGTTTTCAAAAGGTTATGAATAACCCACGGCTGTCTGCCCACTTCCCGTGTTATCCATCCGGTCTCCAAAGCGAGATAACTGAGAGGAATTGCGGCAATCCAGGAGTAAAGAAGCCTTTTCTGTGAAGAGACATGCACAATATCCAGTCCTCCCCTGCGCCAGACAAGAATTGTCCAGAGCACAAGAAAGAAAAGAGCTGTGCCGATGGCCACCATGATTCGGAAAGACCAATAGGTCAAAGCTACCGGCGGCTGACCTTCGCGTGAAACTTCCCGCAGTCCCTTGATTTGGCCGGTCATTGAATGTGTAGTAAGGATGCTTAAAACAGCCGGAATTTCTATGGACCAGTGGTTATCCTGATTTTTTTGATCCGGCCAGGCAATAATGCTGAAAGGGGCCCCCTGGCCTGGCGGATTGGTCTGCCAGTGAGCTTCCATAGCCGCAAACTTTGCCGAATCGTATACATATGCGGATTTAGCCGAGCCGTCGCCCAGCCAGATCTGCAAAGGAGCAATCAGGACAGCAGCGATCACGGCCCACTTGAACGAAGCAAGAAAAAAATGAGTATGCCTGTTTTTATAAAGATGCCAGGCGCTCAACCCTCCCACGATAAAAATGGAAATCTCCAGGGCGGCAATCCACATATGAGGAACACTCCATATCATATCGGGATTGAAGATAGCCTGCAAATGACTGGTAACGACAAATTTTTCCTGATTGAAAAAACCGCCCCGGGGAATCTGCATCCAGGAATTGGCCACCATAATCCAGAATGCGGAAAGAGAAGCGCCAAACGCCACCATGGATGTGGCAAAAAGATGTACGGCGGGAGAAACACGGTTCCATCCAAACGCCATGATCCCGATAAAGCCGGCTTCAAGCATAAAGGCCATGGCCGCCTCGTAGCCCAGTATATGCCCGAAAAAATCTCCGCCGATCCGGGCAAATCCGCTCCAGTTGGTGCCAAACTGAAACTCCATGGGAATACCCGTAACAACACCGATTGCAACTATCAGAAAAAAAAGCCGACTCCAGAATCGGGCATGGCGGTAGTAGTTATCTTTACCCGTTATAACCCAACATGTTTCCAGAAAGACCAGAAAAATGCTGAGACCGATGGTTGCCGCAGGCCACAGGATGTGAAACATGATCGTGAATGCAAATTGCAGGCGTGAGAGCATGACCGCATCGGAAAAGATGTTCATATTGATTTTACTCCTGTGATAACGATAAATTTGAATTAATTATATTTTTCCCCTTAAGGCTTCAGCCTTCAGCCGGAATCATTACTTAATCCCCCCTACTCCTGTATTTCCTTTTGCAGATTCACTATCCGCTTTCATGACCCATCCTCCGCCCATTGCCTTGTACAGATTGATAAGCGCCTGGAGAAGGGTAGCCTGCGTCTGGGTATAGTTAAGCTCCGCATTAAACAAATTTCTTTCCGCATCAAGTACTTCGATGTAATTGGAATAGCCGTTAACATACCTGAGCCTTGCCACTCTAGCATATTCCCGGAGATCCTGCACTTGAAGAAAGAGAGCTTCCAACTGCTGACGGGTGCGCCGCTGATTGATGAGAGCGTCCTCCACCTCGCCGAATGCCCTTTGGATTATAGCCTGGTACTGGAGAAGAATCTCTTTATGAACAGCTTCGGACGCCTTTAATTGTCCCGATAAAGCCCCCCCGGTAAATATTGGCTGGTTTAAAGGAACAGTCCAGTTCCAGGTCCTTGCGGCATTTGAAAAAAGATTGGAAAGGTCCGTACTTTCCCATCCGAAAAGTCCGGTAAGAGAAATAGATGGAAAAAACTGCGCGCGGGCGACGCCGATCCGGGCATTGGCGGCGATCAGATTTTGCTCAGCCTGACGAATATCAGGCCGCCGGGTGAGCAAACTCGAAGGCAGCCCCGCCGGAATGGCGGGCAAACCAAGCTGATCAATGCTTAAGCCGCGTCTCACGGGACCAGGATTGCGCCCCAGAAGAAGTGAGAGAGAGGTTTCCTGCTGGGCGATTGACTTCTCGATAACCGGCACGGTGGAGAGGGCCTGATCATATTCCGATTTCGCCTGATTTAGTTCCAGTTCCGAGGCAAAGCCGCGGGCAAAGCGAAGTGCAAAAATACGGTATGAATCGCGCCGGCGCTCGGCGGTATCCTTGGCAATTTCCAACTGCCGGTCGAGACTGCGCAGGTTAAGGTAGGCGGAGCTCACGGAACTGACCAGAGACAGAATTATCCCGCGTCTGGCCTCTTCCGTACCAAGCAATTCGGCACGAGCCGCTTCGGCTCCCCGGCGCAGCTTGCCCCACAGATCAATCTCCCAATTTAGCGAGAAATTTGCATCGTACAGAGTATAAGGATTTTTCACAGTCGGCGGAAGCGGGAAAAATGAGAGCTCGGACTGAAGTTGTCTTCCGCCGCTTGCCGTGGCACCGATCTGAGGAAAAAGAGGCGACCGGGCATAGACATATCTGCCGATAAATTCTTCGACCCTTGCTGCAGCAATTTTAACATCCTTATTCTCGGAAAGTGCGATTGAAATCAATTCATTGAGCACCTGGTCCCCGAACTGTTCCCACCACATTGTATCTGCTGTGTCCTGAACCTGTTTCTCGGCAAAACGCCACGATGAGGGAGAATCCACAAGAGGCCTGCGGTAGTCAGGCCCAACCATACACCCGGCAAGAAAAAGAAAAATGAATATTGCCGCAGTGATTTCAAGTTTCATGAATCCTCCCGGTCAGGAGGCGTTTGCCGGTCAGGAGTTCGGCCGGTGGACTTCTTCTTAATGCCGCGGCTTAGTTTTTCAACAACATAAAACATCATGGGAATGAAAAAAATTGCAATGCCTGTAGCGGCGGCCATTCCGCCGATTACATTGGTTCCCATGACTCTTCTGGCAATTGCCCCCGAACCGCTGGCAATCGCCAGAGGAATGCAGCCGACAATAAAGGCAAGAGAAGTCATCAGAATCGGACGAAACCGGAGTCTCGCTCCTTTCAATGCCGATTCGGTAAGATCATTGCCTTTCTCATATTCATCCTTGGCGAATTGAACGATCAGTATGGCATTTTTTGCAGCAAGCCCGATGAGCACAATCAAGCCAATCTGCGCATAAATGTTGAAAGACATATCACGTAAGAGTAACGCACAAAAAGCGCCGAGGACAGCAATGGGGGTGCTCAAAAGAACGCTGAAAGGCAAACTCCAGCTCTCATAAAGGGCGGCCAGAATAAGAAACACGAATAATAATGACAAAGCAAAAACAGCTGCCGGGGGTATGCCTTTCAGGGCTGCCTGCTCCTGAAAAGACATGCCGACATAACCGAATCCCATGTCTCCGGGCATAGTGTTTGTGAAAACATCCTCCATTGCTTTCATTGCCTGCACCGTGCTGTATCCGGGAGCGGCAGTGGCGTTGATTTGCGCACAACGGAATAGATTATAGCGCAGCGTAAACTCCGGCCCGGCACTTTTTTGAACCTGTGTTACCGCAGCCAGCGGCACGGAATCGCCGTTCGAATTACGCACATAAAACTGACCCAGGTATTTTGGATCACTTCGAAAATCCTCGTCCGCCATGACATAAACCTGCCATGTTCTGCCAAATCTATTGAAATAATTAATAAACTGGCCTCCCATAAACGCCTGCAGGGTGCCGTATAATTCACCGAGATCAACCCCCTGGCTCAAGGCTTTTGCGCGATCCACGTTCACAAAAAATTGCGGTACCCCAGGAAGCATGGTCGTGCTTATTTTCGCAATTTCCGGACGCTTCCGCGCAGCTTCCACAAATTTCTGAGCATTGGATGCAAGATACTCGACGTTCCGGCCGATGCGGTCCTGAAGCATGAAGGTTACACCGCCTGCCGTACCAACGCCCTGAATGGCCGGCGGCGAAAAAGCAAGCGCATTGCCCTGCGGCAGAGAACCGAATTCACGGTTAAGACGGGCAATGATTGCGTCAGCCTTCTCGTTGGGACTTTTCCTTTCGCTCCATGGCCTGAGCGTGACAAAGAAGAAACCGCTGAAGGTATTGCGCACATAGCTGAGCAGAGAAAAACCATTTATGCTGACACAGGATTTCACACCGGGAGTATTAAGAATTATTTTTTCAACTTTGCGCGTGGCTTCCGCAGTGCGCTGGAGAGAAGAGGCATCGGGCAACTGGATAACGGTAAAAATATACCCCTGATCTTCTTCGGGAACAAAGCCGCCGGGTATCTTCTTGCCGAGCAAAGCCATAACAGCCGTAATCACAGCTAAGATAACCAGACCAATTACAGCCCTGCGGATGATCAGGCCGGAAATATTTACGTAACCGTCAGCCGTACGTTTGAATATCCTGTTAAACCAGTTATAAAATCCTTTTAAAGGACCTTTTTTCTCACCTCTCGGTTTCAGCAAAAGCGCGCAAAGTGCGGGACTCAGAGTAAGAGCATTAAAGGCGGAAAGGAGAACCGATATGGAAATAGTTACCGCAAACTGCTGATAGAGCCGGCCGGTGATACCCGGTATAAATACAGTCGGCAGAAGCACGGCAGCCATAATCAGGGCAATGCCGGCAACGGGATTGGCGACTTCCTGCATTGCCGCCAAAGTAGCCTCCCGCGGAGGCAGTCCTTCATCGATATGCCGCTCCACTGCTTCGACAACGACAATGGCATCATCCACTACGAGACCGATGGCGACAACCATACCCATGAGGGCAATGGGATTTATGGAAAAACCCAGGATCGGAAAAAAGGCAAAAGTGCCGATAAGGGAAACAGGGACGGCAACCATTGGAATCAGTGTGGCTCGCCAGCCCTGCAGAAAAATAAATACGACTACGATAACCAGAAAAAGCGCCATAAAAAGAGTAAGAGCAATCTCTTTCAGACCTTCAGTGATCGGCAGTGTAGTATCTACAGCAACAGTGTATTCAAGATCAGCAGGAAATGATTTTTTCATCTCGGCCATGGCCGCTTTTGCTCCATTGGCCGCTTCCAGGGCATTGGATCCGGGCAACTGGAATAGAGCAAGAATAGCCGTCGGTTTGCCGTTGAAGCGTCCCTTGATGTTATAATCCTGTGCGCCAAGTTCAATGCGGGCAACGTCTTGGAGACGAACCATGGAACCATCGGGATTGATACGCAAGACGATTTGCCCGAACTCTTCTTCCTTTACCAGCCGTCCCTGGGCCTTAATTGCGTAGGTAAAATCCTGTCCGGAGCGAATAGGCTCCCCGCCCACCTGGCCCGCCGGATTCACCGTATTTTGTTTTTGCACGGCATTGACTATTTCGGGGATGGTGATGTTGCGGCTTGCCAATATATCCGGACGGACCCAGCAGCGCATGGCATATTGTCCCGCTCCGAATACGGTAACACTGGCGATCCCTTTTACCCTTGTCAGCCGGTCATTGAGGTTGATATAAGCATAGTTGGCGAGAAATTGGGCGTCATATGTGCCTTTCGGTGAATAAAGAGCAATGAGAACCAGCGGTGAAGAGAATGACTTTTGTATCGAGATTCCAAAATTACGGACATCAAGGGGAAGCTGTGATTCGGCGAGCTGAGTTCGCAGTTGGACAAGCATCTGATCGATATTGGGATCGGTCGCCACATCAAAGTTCACAAGCATCCGCATCGCTCCGTTGTTCGGATTGACCGAATACATATAATTCATATTATCCACGCCGCTGATTTGCTGTTCAATAGGAGTCGCCACGGACTGCTCAATGGTCAGCGCATCGGCGCCTACATAGGTAGCCTGGATAACTATTTCCGGCGGAATAATTTTCGGGTATTGCGTAACCGGAATATTCACTACGGAGACCAGGCCGATAATGACCATGATTATGGCAATTACCATGGCCACAATCGGACGATTGATGAAAAACCTATACATGGCGGCATCCTTTAATCACATTCAGGCCTTCCGCAGAGAACCGGTTCCGCTTGCGCTTTTTTTAGGTTCGGGACTGCCCGTCCGGACCGGCGGAACAAAAGGCCGCGGATTTACGGGCATTCCCTGCTTGACCTTCTGCACTCCTTCAGCAACAATCCGCTCACCGGCCCTGATTCCTGAATCTATCACCCAGAGCTCACCTACCCGTTCAGCCGGCTTAACCTGCCTTATTTCGACCACATTGTCCGGTCCCACCACGGCGACCTGATAGCCCTGCTGTAATTCCGTTACGGCACGCTGAGGTATAAGCAATGCGTTTTTTTTAATACCCACTGTCATTATGACTCTTACAAACTGGCCGGGGCGCAACAGGCCGTGCGGATTGGGAAACAGCGCCGCCATGCGCAATGTTCCCGTTCTCGTATTTACCTGCCGGTCGGCGGCATAGAATTGTCCATCGTAGGGATAAAGAGTTCCATCCGGCAAAAGCAATTCAATATTAAGATGTTTCGCATTGCGATTACCCGCCTCCCGTGAAGAAAAATTTTTCATAAATGCAGTATAGGCTTGTTCATCTTCACTGAAATAAACCTTGACCGGATCAATAGTTGATACGGTGGTGAGTTCGCCGGTCAGGTTGGGGCCAACCAGATCACCCACCTGCTGTCTGGCAAGCCCGGCAATGCCGTCAATTAAGGAAGTTATTTTTGTGAACCCCAGATTAAGACGCGCATTTTCCACTGCAGCATGGGCAGCTTTAGCAGCAGCAAAGCTTGATCGCTCCGCCCCCAAGGCATCGTCCAGATCCTTCTGGCTGACCGCATTCTCTTTAGCCAGAGGCTTTACTCTCTCCAGGGTCGCCTTGGCATTGGCATGCTGTGCCTCCGACTGCGCCAGCGAGCCTTGAGCCTGCCTGAGTGCAGCCTTAAAAGGACGGGGATCGATTTCAAAAAGAACCTGTCCTTTCCGGACATAGTCGCCCTCTTTATAATGCTGTTTTATAAGATAGCCGGTAACCTGTGGTCTGATGACTGCATTTACAAAACCATCGGTCGTCCCGATCCATTCATGTTTAACAGGAACATCTCTTTGGATTACCTGTGTAATTTCGACTACCGGCGGGGGCGGCGCGGCGGATTCTTTTTTCTTACAGCCGACAAAGAGCATAACCAGGCTGAAAAAAGCCAGGCTGATTCCAAAAAACAAAAAACTTTTTTTCTTCGCCAGGTTTATGTTTTTCATGGGATAGGATCAGGAAAAACGGGACTGTTCACGACGCCGTAAAAAGCGTTGACCCATCGATCAACCATCTTTGCCGCCTCCTTTTTGTCTTCAGCTTTTCAGTTGAAACTGGTGCAGGTTGGCTGAGTCATGCTGCTTATCGGCACCGGAAATTAATTCAGCAACATATAAATGAAACCCGCCGTATGTTAATCAATAAAATAAATATCGTGCCCGATTGCCGAATTCAATAACAGTTAAGCAGGAGGGCACAGGCAGGCTGAAGCTATCATAAACACTTATCCTTACTCACGCGGAGGATGCCTTTGTCTGCTTGTTCCTACGCACTGCGTGAGACGCAAGGGGAGAATGCTTCGTGTTCATTTCGGCATGATATTTAATAAAAGAATTCATTAAGCGGGATAAGTGATATTCAGACCGCTGACTTTGGCAAACGACGTCAAGACATGAGATTTACTGGCTTTTTCATTGATGATATCTATCACCGCAATGTTTCGAATTACCAGTGCATCCCCGATTAATGACCGATGACAACGCCAGGGAAGCGCTTCGGCGCACATAATTACGATTTGCTTTTCCCGGGCAAGTTCAATCAACTGCTCAATGTTTTCCTGAAATTCGATTGTCTGCATGTAGTCCGCATAGCCGCGAAAGGAAGCGTTGCGCCAGCCGGTATTAACCGATGCTTTGTTTGTATGCCTCAATCCACCCAGTCCTTTACAGTGAAGATAATCGATTTGTTGCCGGCTTAAGCTTTTACGTAAATCCTCTTTGTTATATTGGGGATTATGCCTTGATGCAGCTATCGTCCTTACATCGAAAACTTGTTCAATTTCATGTGATTGAAGGATCTGGATAAACTTATCGATTGGCTGCGTGGAGTGGCCAATAGTAAAAACAGTAATACTCATGCCAGGCCTCTAATGCGCAATTTCTCTAAAAGCAGATGAAAATATACAAGTCCTGCATAGGGATGCCATGGCGAGATCAATCTTTTGATTTCTTCATAGCCGGGTTTTTCAGAAAGATTGAATAAACGCTGAAGATTATTCTTTGCTCCCACGTCATCACCCGGAAAAACATCCAGTCGTCTCAATCCCCTTAAAAGCACATATTCCGCCGACCAGCGGCCGATTCCGCGAAAAGTTTTCAAATAATCGATGATTTGCCCATTACTCATTTGGTCGAAGCCGGCGGGATCAGGGTAATGCCGAAGAAAAGTTTGTGCCAGTCCCCTTATCGCCCTGGCTTTCTGAGTACTGTAGCCCAAATCTTTTATATCCGCTTCCGATGCACTTTCCAAATCTTCCGGCCTGGGAAAAGAGTAGAGAATTGTTCCTTGGTCATCAAACTTGATTCCATATTTTTTTACCAGGCGATTCATTAGTAAGATTCCTGTATCCAGTGTCAATTGCTGACAGGAGACGGCATTGATTAAAGCCTCAAACAGGTTTGGAAAGCACGGCGGCTTGACGCCCAAAAATTCTTTTACCAGTTTCATGAGGTGTTCATTTGCTTCGGCAATTTTGTAAAAAGGATGCAAATTAATTGATAAGCCAAGCATTTTCTGCAAGAGCATAGAAATTTCTTTGCGTGTCAAAATGCCGATTTTTTGCGGGCTCGATAAAGTAACGTGCAGACCGGGAGTTTCAATTGTTCCTTTTTGAACGACAGTTATTTTCATGGATTGGTTTTCAAAGACAATAACCCGGGAATATGTATCCTGCTCCCATTGGTCAACAATATTTGTTTTTCGCCTCCGGAGCGCCCAAACAGTGAAAGCCAGGTTAAATGGCGCAACAACCGGAATAGTCATTTTGCACTGTTCCATTATCACGTATTTTCACTGCCAATTATAGAGTTAATCAATAAGAATTAAAGAGAAGAACATTGTCAGTCAAAAACTATTTCTATAATTTGGAGACAGTTTCAAGCGAATTTACAGGCATCCTCATTCTAATTTAAATAAGAACATCAACAAACTGTAAAGTCTTCGACAGGAAACACAGCTATTAAACAATTCATTGCTTTTTCATCTTTTTTTCTTATCATAATAGATATTCAATTTACTTCCATCCCAAAGACTCGAGGTGCTTATTATGCCGCTCAAAATGAACTTGTGGGAAGAAAAACAAAGCCCGATTAAAGTATGGATTCAGGCATTCCGTCTACAGTATGTGCCTACCAGCATCTTCCCCGCTGTGCTGGGAAGCGTCATCGCCGGCGCTTCCACCCGGGAATTTAATTATTTGTATTTTGTCATCGTTATCATCGGCGTCACCCTGCATCATACCGCTCTTAATATGATAGATGATGTCTTTGATTATCTTCATGCCGTGGATCGTTCCCAGGGCGAAGATAAAAATCCTTATACGGGAGGCAGTGGAGTTTTAACGGGTAAACTATTATCGGCAAGCCAAATGCTGGTGGCAACGATTTTCTGTTATTTTCTGGCAATGATAACAGCCGTCTACTTTACCATAGTGATCGGCTGGCCCATTCTGATTTTCGTCGGCATCGGTTTGTTTTCATCCGTTTTTTACAGCGCGCCGCCAATACGCTACGGCTACCGGGGTTTTGGCGAATTGAGCCTTCTTATTAACTTCGGCCCGGTTATTTGCCTGGGAGCTTACTATGTGCAAACCCGGTCGCTGGCCTGGGAACCATTTGTCATTTCACTAATTCCCGGATTCCTGATGTGGTCAATGATTGTGATCAATGAAATACCCGACTATGAAGAGGACAGTCAGGCAGGTAAACTGAACCTCGTTGCCCGTCTGGGAAAGAAAAAGGGCATTTTGTTATACGCAGCAGGACTTATCTGCGCATATGGAACGATACTTCTTGCCGCCTCCTTTAAAATAGCACCCTTTAACATCCTCCTCGGACTTCTCTCGATCCCCGTTGCTTACAATTCTTTTCGCATATTGAGAAAAAATTACATGGACAAGCTTAAAATGATTCCGGCCAACCTGGCCACAATTAAAGTGCACGCGCTGACATTAAGCTGTCTTATAATAAGCTATCTTGTTCCCGGAAAAATATAATGATTCCCGTTTTCTTTCTTGAAAATCCTGACAAGGTTATCGTCACCGGCAGGCTGTTTTCCCGGAGATGAAGACATAGATCCGTATCATGCAGCCGGAGGATTGCTTTTTTTGCCAACAGGAAAGGTCAATTCCCCGCCAAGCCCGCCGATAACGGAGATTAACGGCGCTAAAGCAAGAATAATCGCCAGATAAATAATGCGCTCTATTCCGGCAATCTGCATAATGTCCGGATTGATGATCCTCCAGTAAAGGGCAACGGCGGCAAAGAACAGGACAACAAAGGAACAGACAATTTTTATTGTTACCGCCTTCATTGGTTTGGCCAAGTAATTTAACCACCAGGTAAACCAACCCGTCAGCATGCCTACCGGCATGAATAAGACTCCGCCTGCCAAACAGTGAAACGATGTTGTTTCGAAATAAATATGATCCGTGATCAGATAAAGCAAAGCAAAAAATGCAGCCGATAATAAAAAAACAATGGGGAAATGAACGGTCATGGGGTGGGGATGCCGCTCCAAAAGAGGAAAACGTTCAAGAAGAAACAACAGAAAAGGAGGCATCGGTCTTGCGGATTCGGCTTCCTGATTCAGAACGGCCACCTGAGGATAGCGTTCAAAGACCTCCTCTCCATGAGGCGCCGCCTGCAAATCCTCACTAAGATCACACCCTGCCTTGTGGCGGCGCATATGCTGGCCGCCCTTCCACATCTTGCTTCCTGTTACATCAATAATCTTTCCCTTGTAAGCAATATAAATGGGATTGCCGGCACTTCCGTTGAATTGGGCAAGCGTTTCCAAGTCGAGCTTTTTCATCATGACCTCCCGGTAAAAGATCTCCATTAGTTAAGCGGTAATTTGCTTATCTTCTGTAAAGGCAGGGAGTTTACATGATTTTTATCCGGGCGGCAATCATTATGCAACAGCTTGACTTCCCCGTCCGGGGTTTGATAATATCCGCCAGTTACAGCTCTTGCAAATAAATTGGATTCCTTTTCCAGCATGGTAAAAAATTGACCGCCGCTTGCCGTAATAATTGAAAATATTTTTCTAAGTAAGGATAACCATGAAAGAATTCATAAAAAGACATGCCCGGATAACGCCTTTAAAGATAACGATTTTTTTTATTTTGCTGGCGTTGGTTCTTTTCTTTTTTGACTTTCCCTTTCTGCGTTTCATGGAGCTGAAAACGCTTGATTTACGAATAGCTTCCCGTGGTTCCCTGCCCACAGGCGGAGAAACGGTAATCGCCGTTATCGATGAAAAGAGTCTGAATGAACTGGGACGCTGGCCCTGGCCGCGCACGACAATTGCAAAACTTCTGGATAAGCTGAAAGCCTCCGGTGCAAAATCCGTCGGTTTTGATATCATCTTTTCAGAACCTGATAATAACTCCAGCCTGAAAACAATAATTGAGCTCTCATCGGCGATGAAAAAAAACGGGATCAGCGACGGCAATTTAGCCCTTTTAAACAAAAAGAAAGCGACGGCAGATACGGATGCCGCCCTGGCCAAATCAATTGCCCGTGTCCAGAATGTTACCCTGGGTTATTTTTTTCACTTATCCAGTAAAGAAATCGAACATTTATCAGAAAAAGAAATTATTCAAAATACCAATAATCTTAAAAATTGCCGTTTTCAAATAGTTAACTGCTCGGAAAAAAATTCGGATGATTCAGTATTACCGAAAGCCTACGCTCCGGTGGCAAATTTACCAATTCTCTCCAATGCCGCCGTCAACAGCGGTTATTTTAACATTATTCATGACAGCGACGGCTCCATGCGCTGGCTGCCCTTGGTAATTAAATACGGTGATCACTATTATTCATCCCTTTCCCTTTCCGTTTTACAGCAATATCTGGACTGGCCTTTGCTTTCATTAAATCTGGCGGGCTATGGCACCGAAAGCATCAAAATCGGCGATATTACCATCCCTACTGATGAATCGGGAAGACTTTTAATTAACTATCTGGGACCGGCGAAAACCTTTCCGCACTACTCCATTTCCGATATTATCCAAGGAAAGATTCCTGCCGAAAAATTTCGCAATAAAATTGTTCTTGTCGGGGCCACGGCCATCGGCATTTACGATTTGCGGGTAACTCCTTTCGGCGCCACTTATCCCGGTGTGGAAATTCATGCAACAGCAATTGATAACATCCTGCATCGTAATTTTTTGATATACTCCGGTTTTACTAAATTTTTCGATCTTTGCGCAATTATCGTGTTCGGCTTGCTAATGGGTCTGATCGTTGCACGCATGAAAGCTGTAAAGAGCATGCTCTTTGCCGTGGTTCTGATAGGCATTTTCATGGCCGTCAACATGTTTTTCTTCACTTCTTACAATGTTTGGCTGAATCTCATCTATCCGTTGCTGACGATGATCACCATTTACCTTGGTATCACGGTTTACCGTTACATAACGGAAGAGCGGGAAAAGAAAAAGATTCGCGGCGCTTTTCAATATTATCTAACGGCCTCCGTAATTAACGAGATGTTGAAAGATCCCTCAAAGCTGAAGCTTGGCGGGGACAAGAAGGATTTATCCGTCTTATTTTCCGATATTCGCGGCTTTACAACTATTTCCGAAAAACTTAGTCCGGAAGAGCTGGTTCATTTGCTCAATGAGTATCTTACAGCCATGACCGACGTTGTATTCAAATACGACGGGACGCTGGACAAGTACATGGGCGACGCAATAATGGCCATCTTTGGCGCACCCCTGAGCCAGCCGGATCATGCCGGAAGGGCCTGCCGGACGGCTTTAGACATGATGAAAGAATTAAAAAGCCTGCAAAAGAAATGGCAGGAAGAAGGCAAACCGGCATTAAATATCGGCATCGGCATCAATAGCGGCGATATGGTTGTGGGCAATATGGGTTCTCAAATGCGCTTTGATTATACGGTTATGGGTGACATGGTCAATCTCGGCTCGCGTCTGGAAGGTACCAATAAAGAATACGGCACCAATATAATCTGCAGTGAGTTCACTTATAATGCTGTTGCGGACTTCATGTGCTGCCGTGAATTGGACTGGGTGCGCGTCAAAGGTAAAAAACTGCCCGTAAAGATTTATGAATTACTGGGCGAAAAGAAAGACGAAAAAAATTTCAAAGATCTTATTGATAATTTTGAAGAGGGTCTCAGGCTTTACCGCGCCGCAAAATGGGACGAGGCGATTGCTGCCTTCCAAAAGACTCTGGCCGTCAAACCGGAAGATGCTGCTTCCCTTTTATATATCGAACGTTGTAAAAATCTGAAAGAAAATCCCCCGCCCGAACCCTGGGACGGTGTTTTTACAATGACTAAAAAATAAGGATGAAGCGTATCACCGCATCGGCTGTCTTCAAAAGGTCAATCAAAGACAGGATTTTCAGGTTAAATATAAAGAATGCAAATAAAGAAAAAACATCAATACCGAAGTTGGGTTGAAGTCGATCTTGATAATTTTATCAGCAACTTAAAAGAAATAAAAAGGTTAACCGGGCCGCATGCCGATTTCATGCAGGTGGTCAAGGCGGATGCTTACGGGCATGGCGCAATTGAAATATCCCAGGTTGCTTTAAAAAACGGCGCAAGGATGCTGGGTGTCGCCAACGCCGACGAAGGAGTGCAACTCCGCGTCAGCGGTATTGATGCCCCAATTGTTATTCTTGGACCATCCACAGAATCCGAAATCGAAGATATTATCAAATATAATCTTACCCCGTCTGTTTCCGATTTGACTTTTGCCCGGAAACTGCAAAAAGTATTGAAAAAGACAGGCCGGACCCTGAATGTTCACGTTGAAGTGGATACGGGTATGGGACGCGGCGGCACCATGCATGGCGAAGCGCTTCAGCTTATAAATGATATTCTGGCGTTTCCCAATCTAAAGCTGGAAGGCATTTTTTCCCATCTGGCATCAAGTGAAGTGACCATTCCTTATAACAATCAGCAGTGGCAATTGTTTTCAAACTTATTGAAAGAGATCAAGGCCCGAAAGATCAAGATAAAGATCCGGCATATGGACAATAGCGGCGGAATATTAAATTTTCCGCAATTCAATTTGGATATGGTGCGGCCGGGAATTATGACTTATGGTATTCATCCTTCACCGGCGACCGAAACCATAGCAAGGCTTGCCCCGGTGATGTCTTTTAAAACAACAATCGTCTTAATTAAAGAATTTCCGCCGGGCTGCGGCATCGGTTATAACAGCACCTATGTCACCGGCAAAAAAACCCGTATCGCCACTATTCCGGTCGGTTATGGCGATGGTTATGCTCTTGCTCTGTCCAATCTGGGAGAAGTATTAATCAATGGCAAACGCGCACCTGTCGTCGGCCGGGTTTCCATGGATTTGTGCACGATTGACGTCACGAATATTTCTGATTGCGGCATCGGAGATGAAGTCGTCCTTCTGGGCAAGCAGGGTGATGAATATATCAGCGCCAATGAAATTGCCGGTAAAGCGAAAACAATCAGCTATGAAGTGCTTTGCGCCATCGGCAAACGGGCGCCCCGTATTTTCCTGCAAAAGGGTGAGAACGATGCCGTAGAACCCCGGCTGCGACGTATTTTTATGCCGGGTGAGGAAAAATCTCTTGCCCGTATTGATAATATAATCCGCCATTGTTTTCAGGCACGTACGTGTAATGAAGAACTTGGTGACGCCATTTATTATGAAATGTTTGAAAACCTGTTTGGAAAGAAAGACCGGCAACTGGAACTACGCACCGGATTCCGTTATGATATTAAAATCGCTCAGTTTTCCGAAGCAACAGGGGACAAACCGGAGCCTGATGCCTATTTTCAGGTGAATGCCCATATCGAATACAGGAAGACCATTAAAAACAGCGTTTTTATGATCGGCTGCGCCTTAAATAACCGGCAGCTTTCCGCCCTGATGGATGACCCGCAATGTGAGTACCGCTGGCTCATGGGCGGCAGTGACGAACTTGTCATGGAGCGGGATTTCCGGGTCGAGCATGTCCGCATTGACGATGAAGATATTCCCATCATTGCCGCCAAATTAACCGACCGCGGTTACGAAGTCTGGTGCGGCGACGACCGGCTCGAGAAAAAAATCAACTCGGAAGTTAAAATTGTCATTGAAATTGTTACCAAAAAGGCAAAAAACAATAATATATTCCCCGTTTATCTAGTCTATCCGACACGAGGTGTTGACATTACTTTCAATTATAAAAATACTGCCTTGGAAAATGTTTATGCTGAAAGCTTTTTTGCCGGCCGGCATCCTTCACTGTCGATCAGGAACAAAAATAAATCCATTTCCATTAATGTCTCCGATAAGGAATGGATTTTCCCGACAAGCGGCGTAATCTTTATATGGGATATCTAATATACTAAAATCATTACAGTTATTGGATGAACGAATAAGAAATTCAAAAATTTTATTCCCCCTTCAGATGGAAAAAAAATTGAAATAAGTCAGTATTTTTCATTTTTTTAAACCTCTTATTTAATTAGTGTTTTTTCAATAATGGATAAAATTTCTATCCATTAATTCCCTATTAATTCAATATTGTATTTCTAAATAAAACAGATATAGCTTTTCCTGTAACAATGATTATACCGGGCTTTACCTCATCAGGCATGGGACTAAAACAATAGACAATCAGGAAAAAATGAAAAAAAATTACCCAGATAAAAAAGCAACTTCCGTTGATAAATACCTTGCGAGTTCTTCAACTGAAGAAATTCTTCGGGATGCCCGTTTAGTATTGGAATCTAGAGATGTAATTTGCCGCAAAGCTCTTGCCGGAACCATATTAATTACACTGGATCGGATTGAATCATCTCAAGCCCTTAAAAAATTAAACGAAATTGAAAAAAAAGTAAAAGGTTTAGATGACAAAATTAATCAATATAGAACTAAAGTGATGAATAAATGACTCACCCTAATCATGAAAAAATCTACGAGATAATTAAAGAGCATGGACCGATTTCTTTGGCTGAAATGAGACAATTTTTACAAGGTAAGTATTTTTTTAAGCACAATGAGATTGCGGGTTATTTAAGTAAATTGAGTAAAAATGGGCTGATTAAGAATATTGCACAGGGAAAAAAAGGAAAAAATCCATCTCCAACAAAAATTTGGATTGCTGTAGGACAGTGAAAATTCAGGCAAAAATTGCATTTATTCCAGGACAGAGAATCTATCGTAGTCATTGATAAAGTATCCGGCAAGTCAGGCATACCAGTTTATCCTATCCCTTTTCCTTTTGACATATAAAAATATTTATCTTATTTTTCTCCATACAAAGAATAATTTGTAGAGATGGATTTAATATTACAGGAGGCAATTATGAAAAAAGGTATTTTTGCGCTTTTTATGATGGGAATTTTTTGTTTGGCGAGTATCGCATCTGCCATTGAGTTTTCTTCGGATGTGGTGATGACGACTAAAGGTCATGTTACTAATTCTAAAATGTACATCAAAGATAAAAAACTACGCATGGAAACACAGGGACAGCCAAGTTATTCAATTATGCGCGGGGATAAAAATGTAGTATGGATGGTTATGCCGAGCCAAAAGATGTATATGGAAATTAAACCGGATCCTTCCAAAGGCCCGAAAGTAGAAGAAAAGATTAAAGGAGAGGTGAGCAGAAAGTTAATCGGCTCGGAAAAAATCAGCGGCCATCCAACCCAGAAGTATGAAGTCACAGTCAAGTCATGGGATCAAACAGAAAAAATGTACCAGTGGATGGCAACCGATATTAAATTCCCGATAAAAACCGCATCAATTGATGGAAGCTGGGTTACGGAATACAAGAATATTAAGATGGGCGCTCAATCGGACAGCCTCTTTGAAGTACCTGTGGGCTACAGTAAACGTACAATGCCGGCCATGCCGAAAGGAATGAAAATGCCTAAAGCACCTCGTGAATAGAATCAATTAATTAATTAAACCTGACAGGGGATTCCTTGTAACTTAAGGAATTTCCTGTTGTTTTATAAATAAAAGAAATTAGGATAACTTAACTTCAATTAGTCGGAATTTGAACTTTAATATTTCATTGTTGCCATGTTGGAATTCATAACCAACCTTTTCAAGTCATCGGCTTTTTTACGAAATTACAAAGACAGGTGGGCAAACGAGTCACATTGGATTTTGAAAGAAGTTGATTGATAAAAAGTGAAATTCTTCAGAAAAATTTAATTAGTATTTATAACTGACCGCCGCTCCCATGGAATACCTGTCGGAATACTGCCCTTCGATATTCAGGTGAAATCCTTTGGCAAGAGGAATATCGGCCCCGATAAATCCGCCGGCGCATGATTTATTTTTCAGCAAAGTATCCTCCGTTCCAAATTGCAGTCCGGGAATGTTTGCGGAAAGATTGGCTTTGGCTTCAGAATAATAGATATAGGGCCCGGCATAAAGCCTGATGCCGTAAGGAACAGTAGCCTGTAAACCGATACCGAAATTTATATCCCACATATTTCGTATCTTAAGATCCGCAGCAAAAGGCGTGCCTCCGGCCGTGCCGTTAACATCACTTGTAAAATCATTGAAATAATAGGTTCCCTGAAGGAAAGCACCGATCCCGAATACTTTGTTGAAAGGCAAAAACCCTTTTGCCCCCAAGGTGCCGAAAAACTTCCAGTTTTCACTGAAATCAGTGCCGCTGGCGATTATGGTGGATGAATTTTCGGAACGGAAGGCATCGAAAATTTTTAAATCCGACACACCGATTCGTCCATATATTTCCCAAAAATTTTTCCCGTAAGACGCCTGCGAATAAATTTCGTTCTGCCTGAATGTGTACTCAGAGCTATCTTTAAATCTATTTTCCTGATACCAGTAGCCAAAAGACGTGTTTAATCCTCCCTCCTGTCTGGAAATCGTTTCCGGCGGACCAAACAGTAAAGCAGCATGAGCGACGCAGCTCGCGGCAAGAATCAATATTGAAGCTAGAATCGTAATAAAAAAGTTTTTTATTGGCAAATTATCCTCTCTTCAATTTATTTCCGGTTCAAGGTATTACTCAGCAAATTCTACTTGCGAGCGTATGGGGGAACTTTCGGTATCGCTTATTTGCGGCCCTGTTATCATAGGCGAACCCTTTTGTTTAAGTGTCTTCAGACGGTATTGAATATAAATGTCACGCATTGACACATAAGGGTCAATGGCCGCCTCTTTCATCGATTCATAATCACCGATCTGCAAAGATGTATCATTTACTACTTTCAGGGTTCTTACGCCCAGCCAGGCATACCATGGTTCAATATAGGAGACGGGATACAGGAAGTATTCAGCGGGCAGGCTGATCGAATCCCGCAGGCTCGATGGTCCCAGGAAAGGCCAGACAATGTAAAAGCCATGTCCAACTCCGTAGGACCCTAAAGTCAAACCCAGATCTGTTTCCTGTTTTTGAAGGTTCAATTCCTTATTTGCCGCCGGATCCATGAAACCGCCGATACCCCAGATAGTATTGGCTGTAAATCGCCCGGCTTCGGTTGCGGCCCCTTTTAAATTGGCCTGAAGCAGGCAGCTCAAAAAACGGATGGGAAATCCGAGATTGGAAAAGAAATTTTTAACACTGATCCGGGCAGGTTCGGGTACAACATAGTTATAACCCTGGGCAGCCGGCTTCAGCACCCAGAAGTACAGTTTATCGTTGAATTGATACATGGCACGGTTGACTGGTTCCAGAGGATCAGCAATTTTTACCACCGCTTCGTCTTTGGTATCGTCCTGAAATTCAGCATCAATATCGGACTCACTCTTTGTCTCCGCTTTATCAGGATTTACAGGTGAATTCGGTGAGGAAGCTTCAGTCTTCTCTGATGAAGACGTCTGATCTTTTACCGGTGTCTCTGCAAAAGCTTGGCTTAAGCCGGTTATAAGAAAAATGAAAAGCACGGCAAAACAGGCTATACATTTTTTGTAATTCCGTTTTGCATTCACGATAATACCATGACGGCCGGAAGGCGCAAGTATACTATTTTCATAATTTGCGCCAATCCCGCCGGCATGAATTCCATAGGAATGTCCGGAAAAAAAATTGATATAACTTGTTATTTTAATCAATTGTTTATTAGCTCCAATCGACATAATGTCATTATGCCGTTATTCCTCTAGCTTTATAATTCTTAGCCTTTTTCGTCCGACTTGGATGGTTTATCCTGATTTTTAACTTTATTGCGCAAAATTTCCAATAACTGTTCCGGGGTATTTCTCGCCAGAATATCAGTAAACTGAGTACGGTAATTTTGCACCAAGCTTACATTTTCTACGACAACATCATAAACTTTCCATACGTTATTTTTCTTAATCATTCTGTAAAAAATCGGAACTTCTTTGGAAGATGTAACAACTTTGCTCTGAACTTCAGCCCGATTTTCGGAAAGCATATCCTCCTTATAAAACACTATCTTTTCATTCGTATAAGACAAAATTTTGTCAATGTAATTTTTTTCCAGCACCTGTTCAAAAAGCCCGATAAATTCTTTTTGTTGAGCGGGAGTAAATTTATTCCAGTTTCGGGCCAGAGTTCGCTTTGAAAATTCCATCTCATCGAACATCGTTTTATAAATGGTACGAAGTTTCTGCTTCTTTGTCTCCCTGGCTGACGGTGATTTAAGTTTGGGATCGCGCAATACATCAAGCACTTTGTTTACTGATGACTTGGCTGTATCCATTGGCGCACCGGCATATACCGGAAGAGATAGTAAAAAAATTATGCAAAACGCAAATAATCCTGTGAGTTGTCTTTTCATTGCTTATCCTCCTGCTTTTTTTTACCGCTTTCGTTCTTTACCTCACCAAAGGCATATTTTCCGATCAGATCACCGATATCGATCGGCGCCTGAGTTTCAATAATAACTCCTTTATTTTTAAGAAGATCACCTCCTCCGCCCGGATCAATGCTGAGGTACTTATCACCGATCAAGCCCTCTGTCTTAATTGAAGCAATGGCGTCGTCATAGATTTTAACATCTTTTTTAATTTTCATTTCGACTACCGCTTTTTGATTTTCCTGATCCATGTAAATGCGGTCTACTCTGCCCACCTCGATGCCCAGAATAAATACGGGATTACCCGTTCGAAGACCTGTTACAGTCGAAAACCTGGCACTAAGCGTGTAGGAATCATCACCGAAAAAAGTTACGTGACCGAGTTTAACGGTCATGTAGCCTATCAAGATCAGCCCTAAAACGACAAATATGCCTACAGCTGTTTCCATTGCGTATTTTTTCATCTTTTCACCTTTCGTCGTTCTATGCACTGCAGCCGTCCGATTTCTTTTTGCCGGGATTTTGCCGACTCAATGACGGAATCCATATCGTTCAGCGGTTGGCCTTCGGCGATACCGGCCAGGATAGTAAGGTCAACGCATTCCCCAAAGGGCACCCGTTCGCGGTATGATGCCCAAATCTCGTCATTTCCACGCCCCTGAAAATCAATGATAAAATCGTTCAAAATGCTTTGGGCATCGGCAATATCCGAATAGGGAACCACTGTAATGACTTCATTTATCAGATGACGGGTGGAAAAACCACCGACGCGGCCAAAGTGTTTATCAATATATAATCCCATCGAATGAATTGCCTCCTGGGCCGCATCGTAGCCTAATTTCTCGCGGATCATATTGAGTTCATTCAGGGTAAAAATAATAACGCAATAATCTTCACCTTGCTCCCGGCGCTTTAACTGAGCATGATTAAGAATTTTGAACTGCCGTTTGGAATAAAGACCGGATAATTCTTTCTGCAACGCTTCCAGGCTGTGAATGACTTCATCCTTGAACGGATGATTAAAATTCTCCAGTTCTTCCGGCGTGCCCTGAAAAACTATCTGACGGTCATAAAGGGCAAGGATACGGTTGGAAATAAAATATACATCCGGTATCTCGTGGCTGACCAGAATCGCGGTAAAGCCGAATTTCCTCTGGTACTGGGCAATCATGCTGAGGATTGCGTTTTTCCGTACCGGATCCTGACCGGAGGTGGGCTCGTCAAAAAGAACAATCCGGGGATCCGTGATCAATGCCCGGGCCAGAGCGACCCGCTTCTGCATACCTCCCGAAAGCTCAGAGGGGAATTTGCTTACCGCATCGCTTAATTCCGTTTGTTCAACCCTTGCCATAACCCGCCGGTCTATTTCAGCTCTGCTTAAGTTTGTAGTCTCTCTTAAGGGCAGTGCGATATTTTCAAAGACGGTCATCGAGTCGAAAAGGGCATTATCCTGAAACATATAACTCATTTGGGCAAATGATTTGGTTATTTCATTTTTTTTCATTTGTGCTAGCGGCTTGCCCCGGAAAAGTATATTTCCTTCTTCCGGCTTAAGAAGCCCGATCATTTGTTTGAGAAGCAAACTCTTGCCCGCACCGCTGAGACCGATTATTGTTGTAACTTCTCCTTCGTAAATCTGCAGGTTAACCCTGTCGAGAACCGTCCTGTCTCCGAAGCGTTTAGTTACGTTTTGAAATTCTATTAAAGGAATCTTCATGTTATCTCTCTATATCAGCAGCGAAGTCACTACGTAATCCGATACCAGAATCAGCACGCAGGAGATAACAACGGCCGAGGTTGTGGCAAGACCGACCGCCTTGGCCCCGCGAGCGTCGGTCCGCATATGCGCGAAGTAGCCCTGATAACAGCAAATTGTGGAAACGATCATGGCAAAAACGACCGCTTTGATTAAACCATCGGTGATGTCTTTCAACTCCACATTTGATTGAATGCTGTGAATATAAGTACCCGAGTTCAAACCAAGCAGAATCACACTTGATAAATAGCCGCCGATTATGCCGATCAGGTCAAAAACCGTGGTCAGTATCGGAAAACTGATAATGGCAGCGGCGATTTTTGGGCTGATGAGATATTTCAGTGAATCAATCCGCATGGTATGGAGAGCATCAATCTGTTCGGAAATGCGTTGAATTCCGATTTCCGCGGCAATAGCGGAACCGGCCCGGGCTGTAATCATGATGGCGGCCAGCACCGGCCCCATCTCCCTGATGAGGGAAAGAGCGACAAGTGTCCCCACAGCTCCCTGTGCGCCGAATTTGACCAGTGCATGATAAGATTGAAGTCCCAGAACCATGCCGGTAAAAAGGCTGACCAGCATAATGATCGTCGTGGACCTTGCCCCGATATAATAGAGTTGATCAACGATTTTGGAAAACTGCTTGGGACGAAAGATATTTGCCAGCGACAAAAAGAAAAAAATAGTCGCTGCGCCCATATTGTTGACCCAGTTGATTACTGTCTCTCCCGTAATGGAAAAGGGCCTGGTAAGCAACATGCCGAACTCCAGTTTTACTTCATTTGCCGGATTGTATTGATCATTTGCAGGTGCCATTTAACCGAATTTCCCTGAATGTTGTAATTATTAAAATATTAAAATGCTAACATCGGCAACTTGATTTGGCAAGAAATTCCTTGCAATCACCCCTCCGAAGAGGATTCGGCGCCGGCGGTAGCCGGCTGTTCACCCGGCTTATCATTTTTTACATGAAGATCATCAGCCAGGAGCAGATACATCGCCGGCACGACAAACATGGTAAACCCTGTACCGATGGCAATGCCGGTGGTGATTACCAAGCCCATATTATAGCGCCCTTCCGCACCCGCACCGGATGCAAAAACAAGAGGCAAAACACCGAGAACCATAGCGGCGGTGGTCATTAATATCGGCCGGAGACGGACAGCGGCAGCCTGCTCGATGGCTTCAAGCTTGCTTTTACCTTCGCGCTGCAGATCATTGGCGAACTGCACGATAAGAATGCCGTGTTTACTGATCAGGCCGATGAGCGTAACCAAACCAACCTCTGTATAAATATTCAGGCTCGCGTCGCCGATACCAAGGCTGATGAAAATCAGCGCTCCGCAGATAGACATGGGCACGCTGATGAGCACGATTATCGGATCCCGGAAACTTTCGAACAGTGCAGCCAAGGAAAGGAAAATGATAATCATGGCAAAGGCAAAGGTAAGCAATAAGGCACTGGACTCCTGCATATACTGCCGCGATTCTCCACCGTAATCAATGCTGTAACCTTCAGGCAAAACTTCCGCGGCAATTTTTTTGAGTCCATCCAGCGCCTGCCCCAGCGTAACTCCGGGAGTGAGCACCGCCGATATGGTGGAGGAATTCAACTGTTGGAAATGATTGATTGATTCCGGCACAACGATGGTTTTCAGGCGGGCAATCGTGGAAACGGCGATGGATTGGCCGCTGGCGGTATTAATATGGTAATTGTTGAGCTGATTCTCGGTAAGCCGTTCACTTTGTTTCACCTGCGGAATAACCTTATAGGAGCGTCCGGACATGCTGAAGTAGTTGACATATCCTCCACCCAGCATGGAAGCCATGGAAGCACCGACATTCTGCATATTCAAGCCCATTTGTGCTACTTTATCCCGGTCGAATTCCACCACAGTCTGAGGCTTGTCTATTTTGAGATCCGTATCGGCATACATGAACATGCCGCTTGCCCGTGCTTTATCCAGAAAAATCCGGGAAACGTCGTTGAGCCGTTCAAAGGATTCAGTAGTGCCGATGACGAACTGAACAGGCAGCCCATGCCCGGAACCGGGAAGAGGTGCGGGTTGAAATACGACTCCATTGGCTCCGGCTATTTGACCCAGCTTTTGCTGGATCTCCGGCATCAGCACTTTCGTCGTGCGCTCCCGTTTATCCCACGGTTTCAGCACCAGGCCGCAGAACCCGGAATTAAGTCCGGTAAATCCCTCTACCTGAAACAAATGCTCGGTTTCCTTAACCGGCGCCAGAATTCTGGCCAGCTCTTCCGAATAAAGTTGCGTCTGCTGCAATGTGGCATCGGGAGCCGCCGTAAGCATGGCCATCATGAAGCCCTGGTCCTCCTGAGGCGCCAGCTCACTCTTGGAACTGGTGATGAGGAAATAGTTGCTCGCCAGAATAATGACAGCAAATATAATGACCACGGGCATGGATTTAAGCGCTCCCCGTAAGATTTTCGTATAACCGTCGCGCAGGCGGTTGAACTGGTTGTCGATAAATTCGGCAAAGCGGTGCCGCTTGCCTTGAACCGATTCCTTGAGAAAACGCGAACACATCATCGGTGAAAGCGTCAGGGCAATAATGGCGGAAACAATCACCGAACCAGCCAGAGTATAGGCAAACTCGGTAAATAACGCACCGGTCAGACCGCCCATAAAACCGATGGGAATATACACGGCAATGAGCACAACAGTCATGGCGATAATCGGACCGCCGAGTTCACGGGCACCCCTGATCGCCGCCTCCAGAAGCGGAACGCCTTCTTCCATATGGCGATGGACGTTTTCCACGACAATGATGGCATCGTCAACGACAAGACCGATGGCCAGCACCAGGGCAAGCAGGGTCATCAGATTAACGGTATAGCCGAGAGCCATCATGATGAAGAACGTACCAATGAGCGACAGAGGAATGGCGACCACGGGGATGAGGACCGACCGTACCGAACCTAAAGAAAGGAAGATTACCAGGGTGACAATGAGCAACGCTTCAATAAGGGTAGTCACAACCTCTTTTATGGAACTGTCGACATAATCCGTAGCCTTATAGACAATCCGGCCTTCCAGTCCCTGGGGAAGATTTTGCGTGATGGATGGAAAAATAGCCGAAACAGCCTTGGCAACGGTAAGAAGATTGGCGGTAGGGGCCACCTTGATGCTGACAAACACGGCCGATTTCCCGTCAAAACGCACCGATGAATCATAATTTTCCGCTCCGAGAGTAACATTGGCGACATCGCCCAGGCGGACAATGGCGCCGTCTTTCGATTTGATTATCAGTTTGCGGAATTCATCGGCTGAGTGCAGACCGGTGGAAGCCGTCAGATCAACGGTCACCATCTGGCCCTTAGTCCGGCCCAAAGTTGATATAAAGTTGTTGGCGGCAAGGGCATTAGAAACATCCGTAGCCGTTACGCCAAAAGCCGCCATCTTTTCCGGATCGAGCCATGCTCTCAGCGCAAATTCCTTCTTGCCCAGGATCTCGGCCGTTTGCACGCCCGGCACGGCCTGAAGTTTGGGCTGGACGACTCTGATCAGATAGTCGGTGATATTATTGGTGGGCAAAACATCGCTGTAAAAGCCGATGATCATGGAACCGATGTCTTCACCGGTGGAAATGGTTATTACGGGCTGCTGTGATCCCTGCGGCAATTGATTAAGCACAGCATTGACCTTGGTGTTGATCTCAGTGAGCGCCTTATTGGCATCATAGTTCAGGCGTAAATTTGCGGTAATGGTGCTCACACCCTGCAGACTCGACGAAGTGAGGTAGTCGATACCGCTAGCCTGGGCAATGGAATTCTCCAGCGGCGTAGTTATAAAACCGGACACAAGTTCGGGATCGGCGCCCGTATAAACAGTGGTCACGGTGACCACCGCATTTTGTGTTTCCGGATATTCCCGGACAGGAAGAATATCAAGAGAACGCAGCCCCAGAACCAGAATCAGCAGGCTGACCACGGTTGCCAGAACAGGACGGCGAATGAAAATATCTGTGAAATTCATGAGCTTACTTCTCCAATTATTGATCCCGGGGAGTGGGACTGGCATCGTTTTCCGGCTGCACCTGATTATTAATGATAACCGGACTGCCGTTGCGCAGTTTGAGCTGACCGCTGGTGACCACAAGCTCTCCTTCTTTTACCCCTTTAGTCACTGCTACCTGATCACCGCGCGCCGGTCCTAAAGTCACGAACGTCTGCCGGACAACGAGAGAAGGCTTGCCGTCTTTGGCCGCGCCTTTCTGCTCGATAATATAAACCGTTTCACCGTAAGGATTAAAAGTAATCGCCGTCCGGGGAAGAGTCAGATAGCGTCTTGCTGAACCCGCCTGAACTTTGACGGTGGCATACATTCCCGGAAGCAATTTATGCTGCGGATTGGCAATTAGTGCTTCAACCTGGACATTGCGCGTCTGCGGATCGACCTTCGGACTGATGGCGGAAATTTTACCTTTAAAAGTAATATCGGGATATGTATCGGTTACAACAGTAACCTCCTGTTTGATCGCAAGACGGGAAAGATCCTGCTGCGGCAGGTAGAAGTCAATGTATATGGAATCCAGCGCCTGCAAAGTAACAATCTTGTCTCCCGCATTCAGATACTGCCCGGCATTCACGGAACTGATGCCGAGACGGCCGGCAAAGGGCGCACGGATTGTCTTTTTTTTCACCAGAGCAGTTTGCTGGGCAACCTGGAACTGTTTACCCTTGAGATCGGCGGCGTCAACATCAAGCGACGCCTTGCTCACCGCTTGAATCTGAAACTGTTTCTTATTGCGCTCATAAACAGTCTGCGCCAGATCGGCCGCCGCCGTGAGTACGCGCAACTGGGCAATATCAGCATCGGCATTTATTTGAAGCAGTACCTGCCCGTCTTTAACATCATCGCCCGATTTGAAATGGATACTCTGCACAATTCCGGCAATTTCATTTGCCAGATCCACGCCGCGCACAGCCCGAAGCGTGCCCACTGCCTGAATTTGCTCCTGCCATTCCTGCGGGACGGCCTTCATTGCCGAAACAGTGACTGCGGGGACGCCGGCTGCGGCCATGTACTTTTTCATCATGTAAGATTTAAATCCCTGATAACCAAAAATCCCGCCGAAAATCACTCCGACAATGATCAGCATTATTATAATGCGCTTAGTCATTCTTCATCTCCTCTTTAACCTCGCGGTTCCACCAGCCTCCGCCCAAAGCCTGGAAAAGGGCTGCTGTATCCGCATATCGCTGCGCCTGGGCGGTAATCAAATTAATTTTTGTTTTCTGATATGCCCGCTCGGCTATTAATAAAGACAGATAGTTTACCGCACCCAGTTCATACTGTTTTTCGATCAAGTTCAGTGTGGCAGAGGCTGAGTCATAGGCTTCAGATTGAGCCTGTAATGCCCGGGCGTCGGTTTCCAGCGCACGCAGAACATCAGCAACGTTTTGAAAAGCTTTCAAAACAACATCACGGTACTCGGCGGCCGCCTGATCATATGCGGCAACAGCACTGCGCTTTTTGGCCGTAAGTTCGCCGCCGTGAAAAAGCGGCTGCAAAAGACCGGCGCCCAGATTCCAGACTGAATTTGACCCATTGAAGAGCGTGCCTAATGTCGACGATTGATATCCATAACCGGCGGAAAGAGTAATTTGCGGATAAAGATTTGCCGTAGCTACACCGATCGCAGCGCAGGCCTGGTGCAACACGGCTTCTGATGCACGTATATCCGGACGCTGATGAGCCAGTTGCGACGGCAGGCTTACCGGCAGTGACTCCGGCAAATGCATTGAATTGAGATGAAATTCCGGCAGTCCTCCTTTGCCTGGAAATTGTCCGATCAACACGGAAAGGGCATGACGGGTAAAATCAAGCTGTTTTTCAAGAGGGGGCAATGTTGCTGCTGTAATGGCAAGCTCAGATTCCTGTGCCAGTACCACCGTTTTTGATACAGCACCAAATTCAAACTGTTTATTCATAACTTCCAGTTGCTTCTGCTCCGCCGCAAGGATTTCCTTCGTCGCCTTAATCTGTTCCCGTAAAGATGCTTCCTGAACAGCGGTTGTCACGATATTGGCTGTAAGCGTCAGATAGGTCGCTTTAAGAATATAACGCTGATAGTCTTCCTGCGCCTCAAGCGCTTCAATCCGGCGTCTCGTCCCGCCGAACAGATCAAGTGTATAAGTAACGCCGACCGAGGCATTAATGAGAGTAAAGGGATCAATGGTCATGTCGGGAGTACCGAATGATGCACCGGAAACCTTTTGTTTGACAACAGAAGCATTGGCATCGACACTGGGAAATAATGCACCGGCCTGAGCTTTTCGATCTTCCTGTGCTTTTCGGAGCGCCGCCTGAGCGGCAGAAAGAGTCGGACTGTCTGCAAGCGCCTGTTTGATCAGCGCATCCAGCTCGGGTGAACGGAAAAGAGTCCACCATTCGCCGGGTAAATCCCGGGCAATATTAAACTTTTGCGCTGCTCCGCCGTCAGTGGGCGTGCTAACGGTTTGTGACGGCAGCGGCGCAGGGGTGTATTTGTCCGGTGTCGCCATATCCGGCCGCTTAAAATCCGGCCCGACGGCGCAACCAATCATAATGACTAATGATATTACAATACAAAATGCGCGTCCGGAAAATACCTTCATGACTTTGTTCTCTTTTTTGATGTTGCTTTCTTTTTGGCTGTAAGCCTCGGTTCCATTCCGATTAACATAGTCTTGATGGCCTCATGAATCTCTTTGCCCGCTATGGACGTATTTAATTCGCGCCCCATGAACTGATCATTCATTGCCAGATTAAAACTCATCATCCATAAAAGTTTTGCTGCAGACATAGGTTCAATTTCTGCGGCAATCCTTCCCAGCCGTTGCTCGGCCGCCAGATACTGAGCCATCGTTTCAATCGGCAATTGCGGATCGAGCTGCCGCTCTTTAATTATTTCCAAAATCCGGATATGTAATTGCTGATCAGCGAAAACGGAGCAGGCAATAGGCATGATCTGATAGTGAGAACCGTAAGAAATTTGAAGAACTTCTTCCAGATTTTCGCTTACTTTACGCAAACCTACCTGTAAAGGCAGTTTATCCAGAAGATTCTTGGCATCGTTCATCCGTTGTTCAACTACGGCAAAGACCAACTCGGCCTTGTCTTTAAAGTGATGATATATCAATCCTTCTGCAACGCCTGCTTCGCCGGCAATTGCACGGGTGGTCGTCCGGGCCAGCCCCTTTGTCTGCAGCAAACGCTCCGTGGCACCAATGAGCTTTTTTTGAGTTTCGTTCATGCCTTATATTCCATATAATTTATTATTTTGAACTTTTCCACCACGCCGATACCAATTCCTGAGCAAATGCTATTCGAAAGTTGAACATTTGTTCAAATCTTTTAAACAAATACTTAAGAAATATCAAGTTAAAATTTGCTCTAATTAAATCACGGCCAATGGTTAAGGATATTCGAAGATTAAGTTTTTTGAGACTAAACTTTACCAGGATTGGATATTATTTTTTATTAGTTGTTTATCAGGCGGGCAATACTTATTCCGGAAAACTTTTTATTTTGCTTTAAATAGGCAGAAAGTGTTTTTTTTGAAATGACAACGGAGCCTTCTTTACTGGATGCATGAAGCAAGTGCAAGGAACGGCCTTGCCATGCGGCAAATCCGACATGAGCTATGTCCAGGCCTTCTTCGGTCGATACAAAAGCAACGATGTCGCCATCTTCAATCTCTGAAAGTGCTTTACCGGCTTCATTTTTATCGATGTCTTTAAAAAGTCTTCGGGAAATGCTTTTTTCGACCAGCAGCATTTTTTGAAATTCATCTTCGTTTTTAAGTGCGGGATAGGATGTCCGGTGGGTAGTCATATAATTAATATTTTTCCTTTTGTTTACCGCTCCCAGCTTTCGCGAAATATCCCTTAAAATACCCTTTTGTTCATTATCCCGAAGCCAGTCGCTGAAGTAATGCAGCCTGGAGGAGTAACCATCAATTACTCCTTTTCGATAGCGAATGAACTGTAATATTGATTGAAATTCGGATTTGGATATCCTTCCGGCGGTAATGCATTTGGTCAGCGCCAGCACCGTTTCCACGAAAGTAAAACAATCGAATTGGGCAAAGTTGATGACTAATTTTTCTTTTCGACCTGATTCCAGTGTTCCCGGTTGATAAGGAGCACCCAGAAAATATTTGCCGACAGCACTCACCAGATTACCGGGAAGCAAACTCGACCCCTTGAACTGCTGTCGGAAATGAGCAAGATTAAACCGGTTTTCGTTTGTTTTCATAAATATTATAGCTATTTGACCCTAATTTCTTTATTCTGCATTAGACAAAAAACAACTCTTACCAAGAATTTAACGTGTTTTCTAAAAATTGGGATATCTTTTTTAAAGGATGAACAAAGTGCCCGGTCATTGTCAGAGCCAAATCCGGAATGCTGAGGCAAAAAACAGCGGTTTCCAACATACAGGTATCTTCCGGGCTTAATAGAAACAGAACTGCCGGCAATTTGAAATACCGGCAGCTGTATATATAATTGATATCAGGTTTAAAGGGCGTTTATTTTTTTGGTCAGCCGGGAAATTCTGCGTGAGGCATTTTTCTTATGAATGATACCCTTTGCTGCTGCTTTATCAAGCGCCGGAACAGCGACTTTCAACGCGCTTGAGGATGCTTCCTTATCTTTGGTTCCTAAAGCGCTAAGCACTGATTTAATCTTTGTTTTGATCGCGGATTTACCGGCCGCATTACGCTGGCGGCGTTCTATACTCTGACGATCACGTTTTTCTGCTGATTTATGTGTTGCCAAAAGAATCCTCCTCTTTTTTCATAATTACAATTATAATCTCCGAATTTTCCTGGAGATTTAAGCCTTCGTTTTTGATGCGGAATTATTCGGTTTACTAATTTTCGCGCTACGATGCCGGAAATCTTACAATAAGGCCGCATTGTTTAGCCCAATTAAGAGGAGCTGTCAAGCGCAATTTAAGGTAAATTGTTTACATAAATTGACATTTTCCCGACAGCCGAGGCACATTCTTTTATTCCAGGCGTTTACCGCAAATAAAACATTGAAAACTTATTTTTGCATATCAACAAGAATATCTGTCGTTTTTTTGAGCCGCAAAGCCATAGTTCTAAGAATTAATTGAAAATTGCCCGATAATTTATTGAATTCCTTATCAAAAAAATCACGGTCAATTACCCCGATGGTCGTATCACCTAGCGCCGTCGCCGTCGCTGACCTTTCTATTTTAGCAATGTAGGCAACTTCTCCAAAAATTTCCCCCTCTTTAAAAGTTTCAATCAATATCCGCTTGCCATTGATCATTCGTGAAATTTCTACAGCCCCTTCTTCTACAACATAAAGCCAATCCCCATGCGTACCTTCTTTAAAAATTGTCTGTCCATCGCTGTATTTTTCATATGCTGCAATTTGGAACATACAAGACTCCTCCCAGCAAAAGTAATTAAAATAAATGTAATTATGACATAAATAACCATAAAAACAATCAATAAATTCAATCCGCAAGATCGAATTTGCAATTGCGGAGCTTTTGATTTGACATTTTATTTTTTACTTCTTACACTGCCTCGAACCGGAAGGGAAAAGGATCATTATCAAGATCACGTCCTGCGAGATATTTTCCGGCAATATTACTCATCTTTCGTTGCAGATAAAAAAATTTGTTAGTCCGATGATGCTGTCCAATTCTTTTACAGTAATAATAGGGAGGAAACTAAAATGATAAATCGCGAGGAAGCAGCACTTATTATCATTGATATTCAGGACAAACTTTTTCAGGCCATGCATAATAAAGAAGATCTGCTCGCCAGTGCAGCAAAAACCATCAAAGGGGCAAAAGTATTTAACTTGCCGATTATTGTTACGGAACAAATACCGGAAAAATTAGGTGCAACAATTCCGGAAATTGCCCGTGAACTGGAAGGTATTGAAC
>CAZWCA010000011.1:67123-69180 GCA_964632255.1 uncultured Smithella sp.
CCATTTGCCAGAATTGGTCGCTGTCTTTGTATACGCCCATATCGGCGGAGTTAGCTACAACAAAATTACCCTCAATATCACCTTGCATTCTTTGGCTGACATTTTTGGCTGCGTCGCCGGCTTCCTCAGCGTGCGCAAAATACGCCTCGTCGCCTCCTTGCCGCCGCGTTATCATTTGAATGCAAGGCGGTATTACATCAGATATGAGCGGCACCGCCTTGATATCCCATTTTTCAAGATGACTTACGATCGCTCCCGTTGCTTCGGCATAATGATCGGTGGCAATAACTACCGTTGCTGATTTTTCCTGAGATAGTTTCCGCAGAATCAATTGCCAATGCTCGTCGATTTGCGAATGATCAAGGTAGGCATCGACGAATTTTGCCACGCTTCGGGAAACTTCCGCCCTGTTTCCAGCAGCTCTTTGCGAAAACAATTCTGCAATGCGTTCCTCGAGCACTGTCTTGTATCCCAGCCGGGTTGTGCTTCCTTTTGCCCAGGTTGAATTAACTATTTCCCAGAAGAGTGCGATATTATTCACTCCCAGAGCAAACAGGCCGCTTTTCTGCAGATGCCGGATCAAATTATCTGAACTGGCAAATTTGACGGCATCGAGACTGAGGGTTCCGGAATAATCAAAAATAATAAGTTTATCGGACAAAAATTATTTCCTAGAAAGTAAAGCCGATTCGATCATATCGTTTAGTTTACGTGCCGCCGCTTTCGGATCGGCTGCGGCACAGATCGCTGAAACCACGGCAATAGAATCAGCGCCTGCTTCGATGGTTTTCCGGACGTTGGATTCGTTAAGACCGCCTATTGCCACGAGCGGATGACGGCTGAATCTTCTTATTTTTGCCAGCCCGTCAAGTCCCCATGCACCTTTGGTATCGGTCTTGGTTGGTGTCGCAAAAACAGGGCTGACACCGATATAATCCACATCCAGTTTCTGACTTTCTTCAACATCCGCCCAGGTTTCCACAGATAAACCGATGATTGCTTTGGGACCTAAAAGCTTTCGGGCAATGGCGTAAGGCATATCCTCCTGACCGATGTGCACTCCGGCAGCACCACAGGCCAGGGCAACGTCAATGCGGTCGTTGATTATCAATGGAATTTTATATGGCTCCAAAAGCCTTTTTATAGATTGCGCTTCATTCACAAACAAACGGGTTGAAATTTCTTTTTCCCGCAACTGCACACAGGATATGCCGCCTTCTGCAGCCTGCAAAACAACATCTTCCAAAGATTTACCGCCGCACAAAAAGCTATCAGTAACCAGATAAAGACCACGCATTCTCATTCCTCAACCTTCAATCGCGCTTTGATGTCATTTTCCGACAATGTGTAAAGGATGTCGAGAAAATGCATCTGCAGGCTTCCGGGGCCTGCCGCTTTTTCCGCAGCCATTTCTCCGGCAATACCCATTACAGCCATTGTTTTGGCCGTAGCAAAAAAAACTGATTTATCAACTGCCGCAAAAGCACCGCAAAGAGCCGAGGCCGTACAACCAAGACCGGTAACTCTGGTCATCATTGGATGGCCGTTCAAGACCTTAATCATCTTGCCGTTATCAACAATATAATCCGTGGCGCCGCTGATACAGACAACACATTTGTGAATCTCGCTTAATTTTTGGGCTGTGATAACCGCCAAGTCTGATGCTGCAGCACTGTCCACGCCTTTGGTTCTTGATTTATCATCATAAAGAGCCATAATTTCCGAGGCGTTACCCCGGATAATTGCCGGTGGATCACTGCTGATCAAATCCCTGGCTGTTCTGGTCCGGAAAGTTGTTGCTCCTGCACCGACAGGATCTACAATAACCGGAATACCATTTTTTCTGGCCCGCGCCATCGCTCTGAACATGGAATAAATCCATTTTTCGCTCAGTGTCCCGATATTGACAACTAAAGCCGAAGCAATATTTACCATTTCTTCCATTTCTTCCGGAGCATGAGCCATGACCGGCGAGGCTCCTAAAGATAAAAGCGCATTAGCTGTATTATTCATTACCACGTAATTGGTAATATTATGAACAACCGGCGCCTGACGCC
>CAZWCA010000011.1:69280-71260 GCA_964632255.1 uncultured Smithella sp.
GTATTATTCATTACCACGTAATTGGTAATATTATGAACAACCGGCGCCTGACGCCGGATTTCTTCAATTGCTTTGTAAATTTCCGCCGCAGTAATTTTCATAAAATAAATACTCTCCTAAATTTTATGCAAAGCTCAAATACCAGTAATTTTAATGACCTTTCCGACTCATGAAGGAGGAAGATTAAAGCCTGGAGACAATGCTTTTTTCCCGATATAAAAAACCCTCCTTTTAATAAGCAGGGTTCATGGTTGCTTCATTATTTTCCCCAGCGGTATTATCCGTATCTGATTCAACAGGTATGATCTCAGACACCTGCCAGCAGGTACCGTCCCGATTATGAATTTTATCCTATCAATATCAGATATAGTTGTCAACTTCGCGACTTAAGTAAAATGTGACCGGGTTTCCCATGATCAATGATCAGGATGAAGTCTGCATCATTCGCTGGAAAGTTTAAATAAAGGCATCTAAAATTTTTCTTAATCCGTGCTATGTCATTAACAGGCATTAGACTTACCCAGTGATTCCGGATACTATAATTGCTATTTTTAATTATATCTTATTTTTATACTTTAGCATCTCTAATAACAAAAAGTAATTTGACAATTTACCAAAAACAAATCTATAAATTTTCAAAAAACCAATCAGGAGATTTTAAAGTGTCGAATGACAATATTCAAATGTGGAAAGAACTGGGGATAGATCTGGAATCCCACAATATGCTGCTTAATGCTCTGGGACCAATTTTTCAGGAAATCTATCTTTCTCAAAAAAACCGCCCGGAAGGTATGGGCTTTTATGATTTCGTGGTAGGCGATATTCATGGTATCCGGGTACGCGAACTGCGGGAGCATGCTTTGAAAGGCGGGCAAGTGGTGGCCACTTATTGTGTGTTTGTCCCTGAAGAACTGGTCTGGGCGGCGGATGGCATTCCCGTGGGTTTATGCGCCGGAACGCAGTTTTCCGTGCCGACGGCGGAGTCAGTCTTGCCTCGCAACACCTGCGCTCTTATCAAATCTTCCTTCGGTTTCAAACTGGGCAGGGTTTGCCCTTACGTTCAAGCAAGCCATTTAATTGTTGGTGAAACGACCTGCGACGGTAAGAAAAAGATGTTCGAAATCCTAAGTCAATACCAGCCGGTATATGTAATGGAAGTGCCCAATAAGAAAACGGAACGCAGCCGCCAACTCTGGCTTGGAGAAGTATATGCATTTAAGGAAGTTATTGAAAAGTTGACCGGAAACGAGATCACCGCCGAAAAGCTGGAACAGGCGATAGAAATGGTCAATGCCCGGCGCCGGGCTCTACAGCGCCTTTATGATCTGAGAAAGGTTTCACCGGTTCCGATCAGCGGTAAAGACGCTTTGCTGGCTACGCAAGTCGCCTTTTATGATGACGCCAAACGAAATACACAGATGCTGAATGCCCTTTGTGATGAACTCGATAAAAGAGTGTCCACAGGCCAGGGCGTAGCCCCGGAAAATGCACCGCGCATACTTATTTCCGGCAGCCCCATGGCTATTCCCAACTGGAAGCTGCATCATCTGGTTGAATCTTCAGGAGCGGTTGTTGTCTGTGAGGAATCCTGCACCGGAACCCGCTTCTTCAGCGATCTGGTAGAAACTGGGAATAAAACACTGGAAGATCAGTTAAAGGCACTGGCCGACCGTTACATGAATATCCATTGCGCCTGCTTTACACCAAACGATGAAAGATTGGATGATGTTGTAAAGCTGGCAAAGGAATACAAAGCGGACGGCGTAATCCATTACAATCTGCAATTTTGCCATACCTATGCCAATGAAGCGGTGAATGTTGCAAAACGACTGGAGAATGAGGGCATACCTCTCTTGCGCATTGAAACCGATTACAGCGACGAGGATTCCGGCCAGTTAAAGACCCGCATTGAAGCGTTTCTGGAGATGATCAAGAAATGATTTGTGCAGGACTGGATGTAGGCTCCCGTACGATCAAGCT
>CAZWCA010000012.1:0-64283 GCA_964632255.1 uncultured Smithella sp.
ACTAGGGGTAATTCGGGGGGACATCAATTCGGGAAGACATAACACTTAAAAGGTAAAAAGATTTGTTTACTGAACAAATAAAAAGCTCTCTCTAAAAATAATTTAAAAAAGTAGTGATTTAAGGTTTCTGGAATTTTTTCTTTATCCGATTGTCATGGTGTCTCTTGAAACCAGCCGGAGCACAGCGGTCTTCTGGATAGAAATGATTTATGCCAATTCCTTAATGATATGTTTTGCAAGGCGTTCGTCAATTTCATCATGTCTTGGAATTGGCTGCTTTTTACCTGTTTTAGGATTTCGGTATAGATCGTGACGGCTGCCATGCCTTACCAGTTCGCAGCCAAAGGAAGTGATTTTCTGAATAAGTTCTTTTCTTTTCACAGGCTTAGAGAAAGTTCTTTTACTTCGTGATTTTCCGGAACATCTTCCATCGTCATAAGCATATAGGCATCTTTCATATTCTCTTCGAGCTCTTCAAGGGTTTCACCCTGGGTCATTATTTCCGGATGTTCAAACAATTTGCCTACCCAAAATTTTTCACTTTTCCAATAAATCATCTTTAACTTTGTTTCCATACCATTTACCTCCTGACAACATCTTTAAATTTAGTATCATAAAAATTAGAAATTTTCTTTTTTTATATATCGTCCTTTTTGAACCTGCCCAAGTCATGCAGGATTAATGAATTGCCCGATCAAGTCGGGCGATGACAATATTTAATATATATTTTGTTGCCCTCGTGTTTTGAAGGGTCTTTCGTGAGCTTTAGATTAATCAAAAACGTTTCCGGCAATAGACAGAGAGATTTGGGTAACAACCTGATTAAGCAAGCCATCGTTTTCTTTTCTATTAAAAATAAATTTCAAGAATTGTTCCAAATATGTTAGTACGCTGCCATAACCTTATACTAATCCTGAATTTAACGAATAATGAGGCGATGTTGCCGACAAAATCGGTCGAAGCAAGGGAAATAGTATAGATATTGGATTCGATAAAGTCGAGAAATTGAAAATTTTCAGACGACCTTGTAAAGAAGGTTGCAGGCTAGGCGCGCAAATCCGGAGAAGTGAGGCGTACTTTTGGCGTACGTCGCAACGCCGAGGGATGAAGCGCAACGCAGCATCCGGCCTTTTTACGAGGTTGTCATATAAAAATAAATTGCCACGTTCACTTTCGTGAATCTGCAATGATAAAAGAAGGAGATTTTATGTCCGGTAAACAAGAATTGGAAAATAAATGTATTAATACCATCCGCTTTCTGGCGGTTGATGCAATAGAGAAAGCAAAGTCCGGCCACCCCGGTATGCCGCTTGGTGCAGCGCCCGCGGCTTTCACTTTGTGGACAAAGCACTTAAAGCACAATCCTCGAAATCCCGAGTGGCCTGACCGCGACCGGTTTGTCCTGTCTTCCGGCCATGCTTCCATGCTTTTGTATGCCCTACTGCATCTTACCGGATATGATCTTTCCCTCGATGATATTAAAAACTTCCGGCAATGGGGCAGCAAAACACCCGGTCACCCCGAATTTCGCCATGTTCCGGGAGCGGAAGTAACCACCGGCCCGCTGGGACAGGGTGTGGCCAATGCTGTCGGCCTGGCGATTGCGGAAGCTCATCTTGCTGCCCGTTTTAACCGTGGCAGTGGAAAGATAGTCGACCACTATACTTATGTTTTGGCGGGCGATGGCGACATGATGGAAGGTGTAACGGCGGAGGCATGTGCACTAGCCGGACACCTGGGATTGGGCAAATTAATTGTTCTTTACGACGATAACAGTGTTTCCCTGGCCGGGTCTACGGCTCTGTCCTTTACCGAAAACATTGAAATGCGCTTCAAGTCATACGGCTGGCATGTTCAGAAGGTAAAGGACGGCAATGATGTGGCGGCGATCGATCGAGCCATTAAAAAAGGAAAAAAGGAAACAGAGCGTCCGTCCCTCATTTGTATTCAATCGACAATTGGATACGGTGCTCCCTGTAAACAGAACACCTGTGATGCCCACGGTTCGCCGCTCGGGCCCGATGAACTGAAAGGCGCCAAAATGACTCTCGGCTGGCCGCAGGAACCGTTATTTTACATACCGGAGGAGGTGCTCAAGCATTATCGACGGGCAGTGGCTAATGGAGAGAAATGGGAAAAGCAATGGCAGAAAGAATTGCAAAATTATAAAGGAACTGAGTTTCAGCTCTTTTCTGAATTTTCTCGTAGAATCAATGGCCAACTGGCCATGGATTGGGAATCGGCCCTCAGTCCTTTCCCCGCCGGTTCCAAGGATGTAGCCACACGCAAGGCTGGAGAAATCGTCATGCAGAATCTCGCGGCTAAAATTCCTGAATTGGCGGGAGGTTCCGCTGATCTCAATCCGTCTACATTCACATGGCTCAAGGGCTGCGGTGATTTTCAAAGCCCGGCCACTTCTTCGGAAGGGCTGCATGGCATGGTCGGCGGCGGCTGGGGCTATGAAGGATGCAATATTCATTTTGGTGTGCGGGAGCATGCAATGGGATCAATCGCCGTGGGTCTTTCTTTGCACGGCGGTATTATCCCCTACACGGCGACCTTTCTTACCTTTGCCGATTATATGCGTCCGCCCATGCGTCTGGCGGCTTTGATGGGCTTGCGGACTGTTTTTATTTTCACTCATGACAGTATTGGCGTGGGCGAAGATGGTCCTACTCACCAGCCGGTCGAACAGATTATGAATATGCGCCAGGTACCAAATATGACGGTAATCCGGCCGGCAGATGCCAATGAAACGGTGGAAGCCTGGAGGATAGCCTTGACAAAGGCCGATGGGCCAACGATGCTCGTCTTCAGCCGGCAGAATTTGCCGGTTTTGGATCGTACCGTATGCGCCTCCACCTTAAATACCGGTAAGGGTGGTTATATTTTATGGGAATCGGCGCCGGATCCGGATATAATATTTCTTGCTACCGGGTCGGAAGTATCCCTGGCACTCAATGCCGCGCGAAAACTGGCGGAAGAAGGTGTGAAAGTAAGAGTTGTATCGCTTCCCAGTTGGGATATTTTTGATCGTCAGCCGCAGGAATACCGTGACAAAGTCCTGCCGCCGCAAATTAAGGCCCGTATTGCTATCGAAGCCGGCATCAGACTGGGTTGGGAACATTATACCGGACTTGCAGGAAAAATTATTGGTATGGACAGTTTTGGTGCATCCGCACCAGGACCGGTTCTTTACGAAAAATTCGGCTTTACGGAAGCTCGTATTATAAGCACAGCCAGGGAATTACTGAATTCCGGAATGTAAGGGAAAAAAATGGGTGAGGCGAACCTTAATCTTTTTCTGGGCTCGTATGAAAAATCCGTCTTTCTGACACTGGAAGCCCTGCAAAAAGAAAGGATTATGCAGCGCATCATGACGGGGGATTATACCGTATGGAAGCCAAAACCGGATGATATTGTCAATCGCCTGGGCTGGCTTGATGCTCCTGCCGAAACATTAACACGACTGCCTTATATTCACTCGGTTCTCGATCAGTTTATTACTGAAGGCTATAAAGATGCTGTTCTGTTGGGCATGGGCGGTTCCAGCCTGGCGGCGGAAGTGTTCAGCAAAATGTTCGGCAGCCGCGAGGGGCATCCGGTTTTGCACATTTTGGATACGACGGATCCGGTTATCATCTCTCAAATTTCTCAAAAACTGGATTGGGAAAAAACCATTTTTTTTGTATCTTCTAAATCGGGCACAACTCTTGAAACTATTTCACTATTTTACTATTTCTACAATTCGGCACTGGAAAAAACAGGAAATGGAGTCCGCCGGAATTTTATAATTATTACCGACCCGGGCAGCCCATTGGAAGAACTTGCCTATCGCCTCCCCTTAAAGTATATCTTCAAAAGTAATCCCGCCATTGGGGGGCGTTTTTCGGCGCTTGCCTTTCCGGGGATTGTCCCTGCTGCACTTCTGGGCTTTGATGTGGAGCGCCTTTTAAAAGATGCCCTTTCTGCTGCGGAAAATGAAAAAGCCTGTTTTATTAATGACGAAGCGAATTCGACGGGCGGTGTTTTAGGAGCTTCCGTAGGTACCTTGGCCCGGATGGGTCGAGACAAGCTTACTCTCATTTTCCCTCCGTCATGGATATCGTTTGGCGACTGGCTGGAACAGCTCATTGCGGAAAGCACCGGTAAAGAAGGCAAGGGAATTTTACCGGTTTGCGAGGAGCAGTTAAATGATCCCGAAACCTATAATGATGACCGGTTTTTTGTCGTCTTTCATACAGGGAAAACCGTTGATTCACCGAAAGTGTCCGAATTAATTAAAGCCGGTCATCCGGTAATTGCCATTAAAGTTGAAGACAAATTTCATTTAGGTGGCCAGATGTTTCTCTGGGAAATGGCTACAGCCGTTGCCGGACACATTTTGGGAATAAATCCTTTTGATCAGCCGGATGTCGAAGCCAGCAAAACTCTCACCTGCCGGATGATCGACCTCTACAGGAATAAGAAGGAATTGCCGCTGGAAAAAGCTGCTCTGAATACTGAAGAATGCGATGTATACGGTTATACCGCGGCGGAAACGCCCGCCGAAGCCTTGAAAAATTTTCTGGCCGGAGCCCAAAAAGGCGGTTATGTCAGCCTCCAAGTATATTTGGGATCAACTCCCGAAATCGATGCGGTTCTCCTTAGATTGCGGACAGCGATCAGCAAAAAGTATCGTAAAGCGGTGACAATCGGCTACGGGCCGCGTTATTTGCATTCAATAGGCCAATTGCATAAAGGCGATAGCGGGAAAGGTTTGTTTATTCAATTTACGGCCGATATTCAGCAGGATATAGAAATACCTGATAAGCCCGGTATTTCCGGTTCCACGCTTACCTTTGGTGTCTATAAATCGGCACAGGCCATCGGAGACCGGCAGGCGTTGATCAAACTGGGCCGAAGAGTTCTTCGTTTTCACCTGAAAAAAAACGCTGCCGCCACAATAAAAACAATGGCCGATTCTCTTGGGGATAGTAGTTCCTTTTAATAATCATTGCAATAAATATACGGAGGGAAGACTATAATGGAATTAGCAAAAGCTGTAGAAGGACGGCGCAGCATCAGAAAATTCAAACCGGACGAGGTTCCCCAGAACCTGATTACGGAAATTCTTGATATGGCGCGCTGGTCGCCGTCATGGGGAAATACCCAGCCCTGGGAATTCTACGTTCTAACCGGCGAGTGCCTGGCCGGATTTAAAGAAATGAACCTGAAAAAACAAGCAGGCGGTGAAGCGCCCTCTCCCGATGTAAGCATGCCGCAAAACTGGCCGGTCGCCCTGAAAAACCGCTATGAAGAAACAATCGGCAATTTATTGACCGCGCAGGGAATTAAGCGGGAAGACAAGGCGGCACGCAACAAATATTATCAGGAAATGGCTGCGCTCTTTGGTGCTCCCTGCCTGATTCTGGCATGCATTCCGCAAAAAAGTTCCATCGAATATGCCATGCTGGATGTGGGATTGATAACGCAAACCATTTGTCTGCTGGCCCACGATAACGGACTGGGGACCTGCATTATGGCTTCCGCCATCCTTTACCCCGCTGCCATAAGAGAAATCGCTTCTATTCCGGATGATAGAAAAATAGTTGCGGGCATTGCCCTGGGATATCCCGATCCGGCTTTTTCGATCAATGCCTTTGACAGGAAAAGAGCCGGGATCTCCGAGATCGTCCATTGGGTGCAACAATCATGATTGAATTTTCTTTAGGTGAACAGCAAGCGCTGAAGTATCATTAAGATTCATCAATCATTTTTAAATAGTGTCTGATTTAGCCCGGCAGAAACAAGGATATAAAGGCCACGATTATGTATTGCAAGAAATTGATCAGTGGATTGAGAACGCCGAGAAAAAGCAGTCCGATAACTATGAAAAAACCAAATGGCTCGATTTGATAAAGGAATCTGCGGACGGACTCCGATGTAAACCCCATTAGAATTTTCGAGCCGTCAAGCGGCGGTATCGGGATCAGATTAAATGCGGCCAGCATGATGTTGATACGGGCAAAGAGATACAAAACTTGCTCCGTCATACCGGATTGCTCCGGTGAAACAAGCCTGTGCAGCAAGAGGGCCAGGAAGGCGCAGATAATGTTGACAACAATGCCCGCCGAAGAAACCAGAATCAGCCCCTGACGATGATTTATATTATTCAAATTTATCGGAACGGGCTTTGCCCAGCCAAAGCCGAAGACAAGAAGCATCAGGCTGCCGATAAGATCCAGGTGTTTGATCGGGTTGAGAGTCAGGCGTCCCAGCCATTTGGCTGTATGATCACCCAGTCTATAGGCTACCCAGCCATGAGCCAGTTCATGAAAGATAACGGAATACAATAAAAGCACCGACAATATTAGAAACGATGCCGGATCTTTGATCAATAAATTTATCAGCCCCATAATTAATTGCCCTGTGAAAAAAGTATTTCTTGCTTTGTCTTCCTATTATTTTTTTCATTTTCTAAAATTTGAATTTTCCGGAAGAAAAATATTCGAACAATACTGGAAGTATTAAGCTAACCGCCGGATCGCCCTGTACCCTTCTGTTTTTTGGCTTCATAAAGCATTTTATCTGCTTTCTTTAAAAGGGCGCCGGCATCATTGATTCCTTCTTCTTTACAGGCTAACCCAAAACTTATCGAAACCTGAACGGGTATACCTTCAAAATCCATGGGATTGCCGGTGAAGAAGGATTTCAGCCGGTTTGCCAGTTTAGATGCTTCATTTAATAAAGTTCCCGGAAGTACAATTACAAACTCATCGCCTGCAAATCTGGCCACGACATCACTTACTCTGGTGATCCGCAATAAATTGCGGGCTATATATTTGAGAACTTCATCACCCGCTTTATGGCCGTATCGATCATTTATGATTTTAAAATCATCAACATCGAGGAAGACAACGGCCAGCGGAATCTTATATCGAACGGCTCGCTCGAACTCTCTTCGGAGAATTTGCTCCATGATCCTGCGGTTTATTAATTTTGTAAGAGGATCCCGGGATGCTAAAATGTTCAGTTTTTCATGAGCCATGACATTCGAAAGGCATATAGATACAATCGTGGCCAGCTGTTTCAGCAGGGTTGTATCCATTTCCGGTTCATAGCGGGATTCCGAATCGTCGCCATGATTAAGGCTTCCGATGATTTCTCCATCGAGGGTCAAAGGAGCAATGGCCAATGAGCAAATGCAATTTTGATATTGTCGAGGAATCAATGCCTGGAATGTTCTTAAATTACTATTGGCAAGCATGGGAACCGTTGAATTATTTATAAGGGACAGGAAAATCTCTTTGTCAATAAGATCAACGCGCTCCTTGATAATTTTCGATGGAGCCGATTTCTGTATGATCTCGGCGACATCACTGCTGTCTATTAATGATATCCATACATAGGGGATGCTTCGTTTGTTCTGGATTTCGGTTAATAGTTTTTCAAGAAAATCTTTGAAATTCAGGATGGATAAAACGCTTGCTTCGATCTCGAAAAATATCCGGGCAATTTCCTGGTTTTTTTTCAAAGTATCAATGATCTTTTCCAAATCATTCATATCTATTTATCTTATGCAGGAAGATCCTTTTATAAAAACTTTTGCTACTATGGCATTAAAAAACGTATTAAACAAAAGCTACCAATGAAGTAAGGAGGGAATGTTTCAAACATTCCCTCCCCGGTTTTTCTTACTTGCCTATAAATTCGGGCTTTTTCTTCTTTCCGGTGAACACCAATATCCCTTCATTGTAGTCGGCAGACAGCGATGTACACATTACTCCCTTTCGTTCGGCTTCCAACTGCACTTCCAGATAAGGCAGGAGGGCCTTGTTCAACAGCGCCTTGGAGGAGGCGAAAGCAGCGGTAGCACCGCCGGCAAGTTTGGCGGCAAGTTTTTCGGTTGTGGCTACTAACTCTTCAGGAGCTACCACTTTGTTGACCAAACCCCAATTCAGGGCCTTGTCCGCTGCAATAACTTCGTCTAAAAAGACCATTTCACTGGCCCGGCCTAATCCCACCAGCAATGGGACCATCTGACTAAAGCCGCCGTCCTGGCTGATTCCCACTCCGGTATAGGCCTGTTTGAAAATTACGCCGCTGTGGCATATGCGAAGATCACATGCTGCGGCGAAGCTGATCCCGACCCCGGCGCAGATACCGTTGATACTGGCAATAACGGGTTTGGGAAGTTGTCTCATATCGGAGATGAAACGTGCCAGCGGCACAGTCATATCTCTAAAAAAGGCCTGGAGATCGCCATCTCCATAGGTGCTGGCAAAGGCGATATCACCTCCAAGGCAAAAAGCTTTGCCCGCGCCGGTCAGGATAACTGCGCGGATACTGTCGTCATAGCATTGGGCAATAGCCTTGCAAAGGCCGTTCATCATATCTTCATTCAGTGCATTCATTGCCTCCGGCCTGTTCATGGTTATGGTGCAAATCCCATTCTGCGTGCTGGTCAATACTGCGTCATTAGCCATTATTTCACCCTCCTTTTTTAATAATTAATTAATTTATTTAAATATTTACAAAGTATGTTCGAAGTATAGGAAAAAGGCGATTGTATGTCAATGATAAACTCTTCATAAAATTTATTTGAATAAGCTCATATTTTTATTGGGGAAACTATCCTGTTTGTTTTTTGGACATAATCGAGCGCCAGCGTAAAGAGCGTCCAGTCCTGGGGGGCGTGAGCAAATCTATCACCGGTTCCCTTATCCCACTGCGGTCTGCTTTCTTCTTTTTGGTCTCGTATTCTTCAATTGCTTTAATTGTCCCTTCATAACCGGTTTTGATGCCTTCCCGCAGGTTGGCATGGTTCCAATGATAGTTGACTGCTCCATAATTCATATTGATTTTGATTAATTTTGCTTTCTCCCCATCCGCAGACTGCGCCAAATTATGGGAAAAAATTTCAACGTCATCGTCGGAAATAGTATCGAACGGTAACATTACTGCTGTTAATGCCGCTTCAATCAAATTTTCCGGTGGTTCGACTTCCTGATAATCACAAATCTTTACCACCCATATTTCATCAATTTCATCTTTGTGGTCGTGTTCAAGGAGAGTATCCAGTTCCACTGTATTAATAACTGCGCCTTCGCAATATTTATCCGGGCTGTTGCCGATGGTTCTGTTTTTTGTATATTCCAGAACACTGGAACCGGCCATTAAAGCATCGGCGCTGATTGGATCATATTCTTTATGACCATTACGGTTGATAAATCTTTCCAATTTAGCTCCGGTCATGTTGTAGGCGTTAAGATAAACAAGCTTGTCGCTTTTAAACAGATTTTCCATGTTAATGTTCGCCTCAACAAAGCTGGCGCTGTTGACGAGTCCGGCTATGCCGCTTTTATTGACTTTATAGGTCATTTCAGACATCCACCTGGCAAAAGGATTGAGAGCCATTCCTTCGGAAATGTAATAATTAAAGTCGTCATTGGTTTTTGGCGGATTTTGCTGCAGTTGATTAAAATATTGAAATATACGGTCAGGCAGGAAAAGATGACGATAAGTTTTTGCATCAAACATTTTTTCCGCATACTTTTTTATTTCATCAAAGTAATCCATGCGGAATACTCTGTAACAGATAGGAAAGCTTTCATAAATATCATCCGGAATAAATATCTTGTCAAAAAAGAAATCCTCGACCTTTTTAATCCTGTCCGGTCCTGGTGGCAGACTGTTATAAAGGCAGCCAACCCAACTGCCCACACACGCACAGGAATAAATATCAAAATCTATTCCTTTCTCTTCAAATGCTTTCAAGGCGCCGATTTCAATGCCAACCGCCGGTCCGCCACCTGAAAGCGCCAATGCTTTCTTGCTGCTCATGGTTTTTTGCATTTCATCCTCCTTTGCCATCTGCCTTAATTTTTTAATTTTCCTTGCCAGGAAAAAATTTGAAATATTGAAAAATTTTAAAAAATACTAAGGGAAGTTCAATAGGATGTCAAAGAAAGATATCAAAGTAACAATTATTATTTTTTCTTATGATGAAAATGTCCAGGTTCCTCAAAATAAGAAAAATAAAATTAATCCAAGCGAAGATTCTCTTTCGGTTTGTATATAGTGTTGAAATTTAATAAGAATTTATATATAAATTTAATATTAATTTAGGTTTTATCCTCAGAACAATTAACTCTATAAATTCCCATGTAAGAAAGGACGAATTATGGCTGATTCAATTTTTTGTTCATGGAGCGGCGGAAAAGATTGTTGCACAGCACTGGATAAATTTTTAATAGAAAATCCGGGCGTAAATATCTCATTGCTGACAATGATGGATGAACGGCATAAAACTTATGGTCATTTTTTAGATGAAAAAATTTTAAACGCGCAAGCCGAGGTAATGAATCTGGAGATTAACTTCGGCTTTTCCAGTTTTTTTGATTATGAAGAAAAATGGTCAAACGAGTTGCGAAAATTGAAAAAAAGAGGTTTTACGGCGGGTATATTCGGTGACATCAGTCTTGTAGAGCATTATGAATGGATCGGGGCAATAATGAAAGGAGTCGGCATGCAAATGCTGATGCCGTTATGGAAACAGGATAAAAATCAAATAGTTCTCGATTTTATTAACCGTCAATATCGAGCAAAAATTATTTCAATAAATAAAACTTTAATGGATCCCAAATATCTGGGATACGAAATCAATATCGAAACAATTGATGAATTAAAAAAAATAGGAATCGATCCCTGCGGAGAGGGAGGCGAATTTCATACAATTGTTTACGATGGTCCCCTTTTTAAATCTCCCTTAGAAATTAAGCTTGGTGCGGTTATTGAAGAGGGTGATCATGTTTGTTATGATTTACAAATATAATATGACCTTTTTAAGTGATCGAAGAGCTGTTGAAATACGGCTTTTAAGGAATAGTCATGGCATATGAAAATATTTTAAATGCACTGGATTTCTTTCAAACATGAAATATGTCTTGGAATACGGGAATGAAAGGTAGAGATGCAACATGAAGTTCAAATTAGTGTTATTTACAGTCGTTCTTTTTACATTGTCGGGATGTTCTCATACCGGATTAAAGCAGAATTTCACTTTGGATAATGCACGTAAAACCGAACTGCTCTACAATAAATTTATCGATGGAGAATCGCCCAATATTGCTCAACTTAATCTTTTCATTACCCGGATGCCCAAAGGAGGAGATCTGCACCATCACTATTCGGGAAGCATTTATGCGGAGACATATTTGGACTGGGCGGAGTCGGGCGATTACCGGATTGATAAAAACACATTTAAAATCGTTAAAGCCGCTGATATTCGTGACAACACCTGCTGTCTTTCAGTCAAACAATTACGCTCCGATCCGGAGTCATATATAAAATTGATGACTCTCTGGTCAGATAAGGATTACAAAAACCATTATCACCAGCAATTACCGCCGGATGCCAACTTTTTCAAAACTTTTGGTTATTTCGGGCCGGTCTCCAAAAATTTCCGGGAAGGGCTTATAATCCTGAGGGAACAGGCTATAAAGGAGAACGTCAGCTATATCGAAACCATGCTCAGTTCCGTTGACTATTCATATCCCGATCAGCCGTTCGACGAAGATGCTCGAAAACCCGCCAGCCCGGAAACGCTTATTCGTTTATTTGACAAATTCTCTGCAAAGATTAAGGCGGACGATAGATTGATGAAAAAAATCAACGCTTTGTCTGAAACGATTGAGGCTGCGCACAAAGGTATCGATGATGACCGGTTTGTGATGCGTTATCAAACGTATGCTTCACGCAACGGGACGCCGAGCGCCGTGTTTTCGGCTCTCTATGCGGCCTTTTTAGCCGATGAAAAAATAAATTTGCTGGTTGGTGTTAACTTTTTGGGTCCGGAAAACGGACTTGTGGCCCTTGCCGACTATAACTTGCATATGCAGATGTTTAATTATTTGAGAAAGAAATTTCCTAAAGTCAATGTGGCTTTACATGCGGGTGAACTGACTTTGGGTATGGTTCCTCCGAAAGACTTGACGCACCATATTTATCAGGCGGTATTTCTTGTCGGTGCTCAAAGAATCGGACATGGAGTTGATTTGCCTTATGAAGAAAAAGCAATTGAACTGCTGCAAAGAATTAAAGAGAAATCAGCGGTCGAGATAAATTTGACCAGTAACGAATTTATTCTGGGAGTAAAAGGCCGCGAGCATCCTTATTTAATTTATTCCGCCTATGACATTCCATTGGTTATCTGTACCGATGATTCCGGCGTTTCCAGGAATAATCTAAGCAATGAATATGTTTTACTGGCTGCAAGGTATAAACCCGATTATAAAACTGTCAAGAAGTATGTTTACAACAGTATTAAATATTCCTTTCTTCCGGAAAGCGACAAAAAAATATTAACCAAAGCACTCGATAGCCGCTTTGAAAAATTTGAAGCCGAGACGGCTCAATATGCCGACCTGGTATCAAAGTAGATATGCATTTCTTTCTTTGATGCAGTTATAGAAATGAATAAAAATTGGAAAAAGGTTTTTTTACAGTATGCAAGTTTCCCCCAGCGTTCATATTCTGCGACATGAGTTTTCGGTTCCTGCCGCTCCCGGAAAAAAACTGGAGCGGTTCGTTTATTCGATTTTAATTTTCGGTGAAACCGTCACGCTCATTGACAGTGGTGTCAAAGGTGGCCACGAACGAATATTTGATTACGTTGTCAGGCAGGGAAGGAATATCGATGAAATAGGCTGCCTGATCCTGTCCCACTCACATCCCGATCACATTGGATCGGCAGGCCAAATCAAGAAAGCGACAGGGTGTAAGATTCTCGCTCACGAGGCTGAACGGGTCTGGATGGAACAAATCGAGGTTCAAAATGAAGAACGTCCTGTACCGGGATTTTTTGATCTGGTCGATTCTTCCATCAAGCTGGATGGATTTGTCGAAAACAATCAAAATCTGGATCTGGGAAGGGGACTGTCTTTACAGTGTTTCCATACCCCCGGACATTCAAAAGGTTCGATTTCTCTTTTAATGCGGGAGGAGGGAGTCCTTTTTACCGGTGACTGCATACCCGTCGAAATGGATATCCCGAATTATGATAATTTTCATGATCTTAAAAAATCTTTGAATTTCCTCAAAGGATTTCAGGATATCAAAGTAATGCTGTCTTCATGGTCTGATCCGGTTTATGACAAAATGAAAATGAGGGAGATTATCGAAAAAGGTGAAGACTATTTGTCAAGAATTGACATAGTGGTAAAGAAATATTATTTGCACAGGCAGGCGGATATGAGCAGTTGCAGGAATGTAATCGCCGAGCTTGGTTTGCCCTCGGTTTTTGTCATACCAATGGTGCACAGGGCATTCTTGTCGCATGTTAATTCCAGTACCGTAATAACTTAAGGAGTAAAATATGAAGCTGGCCAGTGTCGCTGAAATGCGCTTTATGGATAATTATGCTATGAAAAACCTGGGCATCAATGAAGAAATCCTCATGGAAAATGCCGGACTTTCGGCTGTTCATCTTCTGCAAAAAGAAATCGGCATTCGTGATAAAAAATTCATTATCTTTTGCGGTGCCGGAAATAACGGCGGCGACGGTCTGGTTGTTGCCCGCCTGATCCATTCCAATGGCGGTCTGGTAAAGGTATATTTTACCGGGCAACGCGAAAAGTATCGCAACGCGGCCAAAACAAATCTGGATATAATCATAAAATTGCCCATAGAAATAATCAACTTGGAAGCGGCAGCAGAAGCACGCAAGGATGTGATGCACTGCGATGCCGTGATCGATGCAATATTCGGTACCGGGCTTGATCGCGAAGTAAAAGGTATGACTGCCGAGGTTATTGAGCTAATCAACACTTGCGCAAAAAAAGTTGTTTCACTGGATATTCCTTCCGGCGTCAACGGCGATACCGGCAAGGTTATGGGCACAGCCGTCAAGGCTGATTACACAGTAACCTTCGGTTTGCCGAAAACCGGCAATATGCTTTATCCGGGTTATGAACTCTGCGGAAAACTTTTTGTTACGCACATTTCTTTTCCGCCTTCTCTTTATGAGCAAGGTGATTTGAAAGTGGAAATTAATGGATCGATTTCGCTTCCTCCACGTCCGGCCGAAGCTTATAAAGGATCAATGGGTGATGTGCTTTTTATTGCCGGTGCCGCCAATTACTTTGGTGCACCTTATTTTTCCGCCATGTCTTTTCTCAAAGCGGGCGGCGGTTATGCGCGGCTTGCCGCACCCCAATCAATAGTGCCGTTCATTGCCGGGGAAGGCCGGGAAATTGTTTATCTACCACAGCAAGAGACGGCGACCGGCAGTATTGCATCTTCAAACAAGGAGCAATTACTGGAGGCCGCGGCAAAAGTTGACATGGTGGTGATCGGCCCTGGTCTTTCCCTCAATGAGGAGACGGCAAGGTTGATAAGAGAGCTTTGCGCATCAATTGCGGTTCCGCTTTTGATTGACGGCGACGGTCTTACCGCCGTTGCTGCTGATACGTCAATTCTTCGAAAAAGAAAGGCGCCAACCATTCTTACGCCCCACATGGGAGAGATGGCAAGGCTGGTCAATAAATCGTCTGCCGAGATCAGCGCAAATAAAATTCCGGTTTTGCAGGAGGCGTCAAAACAGCTTCAATCAATAATCGTTCTCAAGGGCGCTCATTCTTTGATCGGTCTGCCTGATGGCAATATCTATGTCAATTTAAGCGGCAATTCCGGCATGGCCACTGCCGGTTCCGGCGACGTTCTGGCGGGATGTATTGCGGCAATGTCCGGTCTGGGATTAAATTCGGAGTCGGCTGCACGCAAAGGTGTCTTTCTGCATGGATACGCCGGTGATCTGGCGGCTGCAGAAAAAGGGAAAGACGGCATGACGGCAAGAGATATCATGGATTATTTACCTCTGGCTTTGAAAGATGACCGGACGGGTAATGTAGATGCCCGATATTATGGGCCGTCGGTAATTTTATAGAAACGAATTTATTCTTGAAGTTAGAAATGGATGTCTTTTTTTACGAAGCATTTGAGGAAGAGGCTGAGGAATTACAGAGATTACTTGGCGGCGGTTTAGTCACCTGTGATTATACTTCCCGGACAATACAGGAAGCAGGGCATATATTTCCGCCGGCACGCTTAATCAGTATCCGGACGCAATCTGTTATTCCTGCAGCCTGGGCGGACAAGTTAGATGGCATCCTCAGCCGGAGTACCGGTTATGATCACCTTAGCGCCTATCTGAAAAACATACAAAGTCCTTTACCCTGCGGTTACCTGGAAGAATATGCGACGCGCGCGGTAGCCGAACAGGCGATAATGCTCATGATGACATTGTTGCGAAAACTTCCTCGGCAGATGTGCATGTTTTGCTCATTCGACCGGGACGGTCTTACCGGTCAGGAATGTGCAGGAAAAAATCTCCTTGTTGTTGGCGTAGGTCGCATCGGCAGTGAAATTGCCGTTATTGCCGAAGGCCTCGGTATGAACGTCAAAGGGATTGATCTTGTCAGAAAATACCCGGATATAAATTATATTGATAAATCCCAGGGAATTCGATGGGCGGACATCATAATTTGCGCCATGAATTTAACGGAAGAAAACAGGGGATATTTTTCCTGTGAATCGCTTGGACAGGCTAAGAAAGGGTTTATTTTTATCAATATTGCCCGGGGAGAACATGCCGTAACGGCGGATTTACTGAAGCTTTTGAAGGATGGCCGGTTAGGCGCCTTAGGACTTGATGTTTACGAAAATGAACCTTCCGTTGCCGTATCCTTACGTAATCCATTGGAAAGCGAATCCCGCGAAGCGGCGATTATCCGGGAAATGATGAAATATCCCAATGTTGTCTTTACTCCCCATAATGCCTTTAATACCCGGGAAGCTGTTCGGCGCAAGGCAAGGTTTACCGCTGACCAAATAATGTACTTTCTTGAACATCAAGATTTTAAATTAAAGATTTTATCATAGTTTGTATCTTGCTGAAAAATCAGGCCGCAAGGCCTGTGCCTGCAAGAATTATCTTGGAAAATTAAAAATATATTGACAATTTCAGGGAATCGCATAATTTTATAACTTTGGGTCGCAGACCACATATTATCCAATAAAGAGGAGGACTGGTATGAAGTGTTTCAAGTATTCGGTATCATTGATGGTTGTTCTTTTATGGGCGCTGACTTTCATCGGTTGCGCAAAACCCCCCGAGGCGGAGAAAGCCGCAGCTAATGCGGCAATGACTTCGGCCATAACCGCAGGTGCCGACAAGTATGCCACCGCCGATCTGAGTGCAGCTAAAAAGATTTTGGATTCAGCAGAAGCCCAGATGAAAGAAAAGAAGTATGAAGAAGCCAAAAAAGCTTATGTGGATGCCCGAGCTGCTTTTGACAAGGCAACCGGCGCCGTAGCGGCAGGCAAGCAGGCCGCGATTAATGATGCTAACGCTTCTTTGGCTGCCCTGGAAGATGCATGGTTGAAACTTGGGGAGACTGCAAAAACTTTAGAAAAGAAGATGAAAGATAAGAAAGATGCATGGATTGCGGATTCAACCGCTTTTCCGGAAAACGTGAAAAAAATCAAAGAGACAATTATCGCGGATCCGCTGGGAACCAAGGCTAAAATTGCCGAACTGAAAGCTGTTGTGGATAAATGGGATGCCGCTTTCAAAGAACTTGCTGCCGCTCCTCCTGAGCCGCCCCAGAAAGCTGTCAAACCTGCGGCAAAGAAAAAGTAATATTTCTAAATTTTTGTATTTATGATCAAAGGGCATCGGCGCCTGGATAGGCGCTATGCCCTTTTTTTATCTGAGCTATAATTCCCGTCAAATTCAGAAGACCAATATTCCGCTTCTTGCCGAACCGAACTATTTAATAAACTCGAATTTGATTTTTCAAATTTTGCGGGACAAAATGTACTGAGCCACTGAATTGAGTTGGTTGATTTCAGGGCACTCAGGGAAAATTTGCAGCAAATCCTGAGCATCCTTAATATACTTTTCTGCACATTGCAGTGAATAATCTATTCCGCGGTATTTTTGAATCAGGTTCAAAATTGCCGGAATTGCCTTTCCATTTCCTTCTTTATTAGTAATCAAATTTCTGGCTTGATCCTTTTCTTCCTGTGTAGCGTTTTTGAGAGCAAAAATAAGCGGCAGAGTCATTTTACCTTCTTCCAGGTCTTTGCCGATGGATTTACCGAATTCCCGCTCACGCGCCATATAATCCAGCGTGTCATCGGTAATCTGGAAAGCCATTCCTATCTTATAACCGAACCTGCCTATTGCTTCGACCTTGTTTTGGGGCGCGGAACCAAGAATTGCACCGGCGGCGCAGGCAGCCGAGAGCAAAACGGCGGTTTTCTTTTTAATAATGGCCAGATATTCTTCTTCAGTGATATCAACGTCGCCGCATTTCATGAGTTGAAAGACTTCGCCTTCCGACATGGTGTTGGTGATTCCGGACATAAGTTTGAGAAGAGTAAGGTCACTGATTTCTGAAAGTAGCTTGAATGCCTTGGAATAAAGAAAATCTCCAACCAGAACACTGGCGGCATTCCCCCAGATATTGTTTGCCGAGGTCTTTCCCCGGCGAATGGTTGCTTGATCGATAACATCATCATGCAACAACGATGCAGTATGAATAAACTCGATTACTGCCGCGAGTGCAAAACGGTGTTCGCCGCTGTAGCCGCAAAGCCGGGAACTGATTAAGAGAAGCAACGGCCTGAATCTTTTCCCGCCGCTGTCGATCAAATGATGGGATACTTCGGGAATTAATTTGACTTCAGAGGTAATGTACCGGTCGAGGTGCTTTCCCACCTGCTGCAGATCGTCTTGATAAGCGCTGAAAACATCTTGAATTTGCATTAAATATTACCTTGCCGGAAAGGATTTTACGACGAAACATATGCAAAGATATGCCGATTGTCAAATGAGATTTATAAGCAAGTTATTTACTCGACTACCTGGGCAAAGAGATCATAATCATCGGCAGCAGTGATTTTGCATTTTATTATGGAGCCTGTTTTAACTTGCTTGCCTTGAATGTAGGTTATGCCGTCAATTTCCGGAGCCTGTCTTCGACAGCGGCCGATACAGGCATAATCATGGCGTTCACTTTTTCCTTCAATCAGCACTTCCTGAATACTGCCGATCAAGCCCTGATTAATCCGGTTGGAGATTGCCGCCTGCTCATGCATAATGATGTCGCGACGGCGTTCTTTTTCCGCCTCGGAAATGCGTGAAGACAGGGAGGCGGCTTTTGTTCCTTCTTCACGCGAATAGGGAAAAACCCCGAGATGGTCAAATTTTGTTTCCGTAATGAAATCAAGAAGCCTGTCAAATCTTTTTTGTGTCTCGCCGGGAAATCCGACAATAATCGATGTGCGTAAAGCGACATCAGGAATGATCCTACGTACTTCGGCAATAATTTCTTTGATCTTTGCACTGGTTACTTTGCGGTTCATTGCCTTCAAAATAGTATCATCAATATGCTGGACCGGCAGGTCAATGTAGCGGCAGATTTTTTTATTTTCGGCTATTGCCTTCATCATTTCGGGAGTAATATGAGCGGGATGTGCATAAAGAAGCCTGATCCATTTAATATTTTTAATTTTAGCTATTTCGGTTAATAACTCCGGCAATCGGGGACGATCAGGCAAATCTCTGCCGTAAGCCGTCGTATCCTGGCCCGTAATAATAATTTCTTTAATGCCGCGGTCGGCAAGCATCCGGGCTTCCTGCAAAATATCATCCGGCTTTCGGCTGCGGGCTTTGCCGCGAATATCGGGAATCACGCAATATGTACAGCGATTGGAACAGCCGTCGGAGATTTTTAAATAAGTGCTGACCGAGGTATTCGATAGAACCCGGGCATGATGCGCAGTCATTAAAAAATCAGGTTTGGTGATGATAGCGGCGGGCTTTGCTCCTGTTTTGACCAGCTTATTTACATGTTCAACTATATTAGCTACTTCTCCAGTACCTACAAATAAATCAACTTCAGGTATTTCCGTAATCAGCTGCCTGCCGTAACGTTGTGCGAGGCAGCCGGCGACGACAATGTGGAAGTGATGATCGCCTTCTTTTCTTTCTCGAACAAGCTGCAAAATTTCTTCCAGCGCTTCTTCCTTGGCGGGATTGATAAATGCACAGGTATTGACGATAACGAGATCAGCCAGCTCACGGCGATTAACCAGTTGCATGCCGGATTGAGTAAGCATTCCGCCCATTACTTCGGAATCGACTAAATTTTTCGAGCAGCCCAGGCTGATAATATGGACTTTATTTTTAGAATGCATTCTCAAGATGGCAACTTTCTGATTAAGACTTTCCTGGGTTTAACGCCGTCGGAAGGACCGACAATGCCGTCACGTTCCATTTGTTCGATCATGCGGGCCGCACGGTTATAGCCGATTTTCATATATCGCTGGACTAACGAAATTGATGCCTGTCCCAGTTCGCCGACCAGGGCGACTGCTTCATCGTATTTTTCATCATAATTTTCATCATTTTGCTGGTTCTGCGCGGCCTCCAGTTCAAACTTGGCAATGGAGGCATCATATGCCGGCTGCGCCTGCATTTTAATATAACTAACGATGCGCGTAATTTCCTGATCGGAAACATAGGCACCATGAATACGTGTCAATTTGGATGTGCCCGGCGGAATAAAGAGCATGTCCCCTGCGCCCAGTAACTGCTCTGCACCGGTCTGATCGATAATTGTCCGGGAATCTATCTTCGAAGAAACCTGGAAAGAAATGCGGGTTGGGAAGTTTGCTTTAATCAATCCGGTAATAACATCAACAGACGGCCGCTGAGTGGCAATAATCAAATGAATTCCGGCAGCTCTGGCCATTTGCGCCAAACGAGTCAATGATTCCTCCACGTCCCGCGATGCAACCATCATCAGGTCTGCTAATTCATCAATGATCACAACTATGTAAGGGAGCCTGACGTGCTCTATTTGCTGACGTTGCTTTTCAATGTCTGCGGAGGAAAGATCATTATTTTCTGTCTGGTTCTGTTTTTTAATCGCCGCCTTGCCTTTGGGATTTTTTAAAAGCGTTTCATTATAGGCATCGATACTTTTTACACCCAGGTCGCTGATGAAACGATAACGTCTTTCCATTTCTTCAACAGTCCAGCGCAATACCTGGGAAGCCTTCTTCGGATCAACGACGACCGGATGCATCAAATGCGGGATGCCCTCATAGGAAGACAGTTCCAGCCTTTTGGGATCAACCATGAGAAATTTAACATCATCAGGCTGAGCTTTAAAAAGAATACTGCAGATCATTGCATTTAAGGCAACGCTTTTACCGGAGCCGGTCGTGCCGGCAATTAGCAGATGCGGCATTTTTGTCAAATCGGCAATGACCGGTGTACCCACAAAATCGACACCAAGAGCGATAGGCAGCCGCAATGACGAATTGGTGAAAGCATCGCAGTCCAGCACCTCCTTGAGAAATACCGATTCTCTTTTTACATTAGGTATTTCAATACCGATTACCGATTTTCCGGGAATCGGTGCAATTATCCGGATACTCGAGGCCATGAGCGCCAGAGCCAGATCATCGGCAAGGTTGGTGATTTTGTTGATTTTTACACCGGGGGCCGGTTCCAGTTCGTACATGGTGATTACCGGGCCGGGAGTGACTTCCACTACCCGTCCTTCCACTCCGAAGTCGGCCAGCTTTTTTTCCAGAATGCGGGAATTGGTAATTAAATGATCACGTTTAACCTTTGTATCATTACGTTGAGATTCCTCTAAAAGAGAAAAAGGCGGCAACTGAAATTTACCATTGGCTTCGGTGAAATCAAAATGCGTTTGCTCCATTTTCTTTATTTTTGCTTTTTTGGACATGGGCGCATTGTCTTCGGCAATGACCGGCGCAGATTTTTTCATTAACTTCATTTTGTCCATGGCCAGGGAGGTTAATGCTGAAAATCTATTTTTTATAGCAGGAAGAATGGATTGGAATTTTCGTGAAAAATGTCCGAAAAATGTAACCAGGGAGAAATCAACCATAAAAATTAATGATATAATTAAAATTAGGATTAAAAGAATATAAGTGCCTGCAAGGTTAAAAAAACTAAGTAAAATCCGAACCGTTGAATCACCGATTAAACCGCCGACTTTCAGCTTTTCTTCATAAACCGTCAGGGTTTTAATAATGGCTGCCGTGAGACCCGCAAAGGAAATAATAAAAAGAACTGTACTTAAAAATCTGCTTTTGCCGAAATAAAATTCCGGCCTCAAAAAATACAGAAAAGAACAAAACAGGAAAATCATCGGCAAAAAAAATGAACTTATTCCCAATAAACGAATAAGAGAATCAGCGGTATAAGAACCGGCAGGACCGATGAAATTATGCGCAGCTTTACTATCAGCCACAAAATGAGTAAACGAAGGATCCTGAGGATGGTAAGAAATCAGACATAAAAGCAAAAAAAAAGCCAGACCAAGGCAAACTATGCCCTTAATTTCCTGCATTCGTTTATTATTTTTATCAGGTTGTGTTTCTTCCATTACTGAACCATATAAAATTTTAAATGGATTATTTCAGAAAAAAAATGATTTTACAAGTAAAGTAAGGACCATGCAAACGTCCGGATAATTCAATTTTTTATCGGGGATTCAAAGTCAATGGAAAATTGATTAATGGGGATGTGGATCACAAATCAGGTGAAAAGGCTAAAAAAGTTTTTCTTTTCCGTGCCTTCATTTGAGCTGATTGTTTCTTTCCAATTGTCATAGTTTTTAATAATTATTTTTCTGACCTGTTCGATCAGTTCATTACGGCTTTCCATGGTGTATTTTTTGGTATCTATAGGTTTATCAATAATCAATTTCACTTTTCCCGGTGTAACTTTCAATGATCTTTTAGGCATTATCTCACCGCTTCCAACGATGGACATCGGGACAATGGGTGTGCCTGATTTAATGGCCAGAAGGAAGACACCCTGTTTAAAAGCTTGTATTGCGCCATTACTGCTTCTGGTTCCTTCAGGAAATGCCATTATCGACTTGCCGTCACGAATGAGCATGGCCGCTTCATCCAGGCTTTGCATTGCTTTTTTATGATCATACCTGTCAATTTCGATATATCCGGCAGCCCTCATAGCTGTACCGAAAACCGGGATATGGAATAGTTCCTTTTTGGCTATCCAGCGAAATTGGCAAGGTATATTGGCAAGAGTAATCAGGATGTCAAAATCGCTTTGATGATTGGCCATGAAAATTTGCGGCTTGCCGCGAAGAATGTGTTCACTGCCGATAACTTCAACTTTAGTGCTGGACATTAACAGTAATATTTTTGCCCAAAGTCCGGCTAATTTATGGATTCTATTTTCTGAGTCAGGAATGAGGGATATTATGATGCTCCAAAAGGAGAAAAAACCCGTAATAGCGACACCAAGGGTAACAATAAGCATGGAACGGATCATCATATTTTCCTTTGGAATAAGTTATTAAAATTTTTACTTGATAACATTGAGGTTGTCAATCATGAAAAATCTTCCAGATCTAAGAGTTACAAATACTGTCCAATGACTTTCTGCAGTGCGTATTTAGACTTTTTGAATAATTGGACAGCTCTTTGCTTATACCTTTTACTTATTGAAAAAAGCGGAATATCCATATAATGATATAGTAAAAAGCAGGCTATTCAATGGCGTGGCCGTTTTAAAAACGTAGAAAATATTTGACAAATTTCAGATGTAGTAATAACAATACACCAATTTTACAGCGCGGATAGCGCTTTTTTATTTTCAGGATTTGTTTTTTTCCGGAGTTCTTACACATGCAAAAAATATTGACAAAAAAAAGGGCAATGGAAATCATTGCCAATTTTTCAGCCTCTGGCGTTCTTGTTGTTGGAGATGTGATGGTGGATCATTTTATCTGGGGCAAAGTATCCCGCATTTCTCCGGAAGCACCTGTCCCGGTTGTGGATGTGCAAAAAGACAGTATTTTACTCGGTGGCTGCGCTAATGTGCTGAATAGTATTTATGCGATGGGCGGCAAAGTCTATGTAGCCGGAGTCATTGGTTCCGATAATGTTGGAAAAGGGCTGGTAGAAGAATTACGGCGACGCGAAATTGAGACCACCGGTATTTTGGTTGAGAAAGGCCGGCCGACAACTTTGAAAACAAGAATTGTTGCACATGGTCAGCAAATGGTGCGTTTCGACAAGGAAAGCAGAAAACCAATTCCACAAAACAGTACCAGGAAAATACTGGAGTATGTAAAATCATTGCAGAATAAAATTGGCTCCATAGTTATTTCCGATTACAGTAAGGGCGTAATCTCGCGCGATCTTGTCCAGGGAATAAAGGAAATTGTCCGGGATGCAAAAATTTATATCTGTCTTGATCCGAAACAAAGCGATTTTTCCATATATGAAGGAGTTCATGTAGTCACGCCGAATCATCATGAAGCACAGCGCGCTGCAGGCATGGAAATAGCAGATAAAAATGATCTGAAACAAGTAGGGGCATCGCTTTTAAATAAGTATAATTTTCAGGCACTGCTGATTACCCGGGGCGAGGAAGGTATGAGCCTCTTTGAAAAAGGTCGAAATATTACTTGTACTCATTTCCCAGCTCAGGCCAAAGAAATTTATGATGTTACCGGTGCCGGAGACACAGTGATCGGAGTGCTTGCTCTTAGCCTGGCCGCAGAAGCGAGTTTGCAGGAAGCAACTAATTTGGCAAATCAGGCGGCGGGAATTGTAGTTGGTAAAGTAGGAACCGCCACGGTTTCACAAGAAGAATTAATGCAAGTTTTATGAGTAAACCGATACCCGCTGAGCCGGTAAAATTAATATTCAGTATTTTTGCGGCAGCAAGTTTGCAATTGGATAAAGCCGTTGATAGGCTGTCGAAGCTTTATGGCCGGCCTGATTTTCTCAGTGATTTGATTTCTTTTGATTACACCGATTATTATCGCCGGGAAATGGGAGAAAATTTAGTCCGGCGTTTTTTATCAATGGAGAAGCTGATAAGACCGGAAACTTTGCCTGATATTAAACTTGCCACTAATGAAATAGAAAATGACTTTACGCAAGAAGGCCAACGCGAGGTAAATATTGATCCGGGTTATATAGCCAAAGGCCATTTAATTCTGGCGACCGGAAAAAAATATGCGCACAGGCCTTATTTACGCAACGGTATTTTCGCCGATCTAACCTTGATTTATCAGAATAAGAAATTTTGTTCTTTACCGTGGACATATCCTGATTACGCAGACGAAAAGCAATTGTTAATGCTGGCTAAAATCAGGGCAACATATTTATTGCAATTAAAATCGATGGATTTGAAATAAACAGACAGGTGTAAAATGATTAAAAGCATGACGGGTTATGGACGAGTGGAGACGTCGGGAAAAGAAGTAAATATTGTCGTGGAAGTTAAATCGGTAAATCATCGTTTCCTTGAAATATCCTTGAGAATCCCTCAGGCTCTTTCCCCTCTGGAGCTGGAATTAAAAAAGAAAATTGGGGAGAAAGTAAAGCGGGGAAGAATTGAAGTATTTATTCGTGTGGAAAATCAAAATATTAACGGCTCAGGAGGGATTTTGAACCTCGAAGTTGCCCGAAATTATTTTACGGCTCTGCAGCGGCTAAAAGATGAATTTAATCTGCCGGATGAAATCGGGCTGAAAACTTTAGTTGGATTTCGTGATATTTTTTCTCAGCCTGCAGAGATAGAAATTAGCCCCGATATTTTGAAGCAAATTATCGATACCCTGGAAGAAGCTTTGAATATGCTGGTCCGCATGAGGGGGGAGGAAGGGGCGTCTATTTACCGGGATATGAAACTGCGGGTTGATTCCGTCAGAGGGATGGTGGAATTAATCAAATCCCGGTCACCTCAAGTCGTTATAGAATATCAACGGCGTCTCGCGGAAAGAATAAAGGAACTCACTGCGGGTTACGCTTTGGAAGAGTCACGTTTGGCTCAGGAAGCGGCAATGCTTGCGGAAAAAAGCGACATAACTGAAGAAATAGTGCGAATGCACAGCCATATCGATCAGTTTATTGGATTATTGCAAAGTACGGAAGCCGAAGGTAAAAAAATTGATTTTCTATTGCAGGAAATGAACCGTGAAATCAATACAATAGGTTCGAAGAGCAGCGATGTGGAAATTGCGCGTCAGGTGATTGAAGCGAAAAGTGAATTGAGCAAGTTGCGCGAACAGGCGCAAAACATAGAATGAAATATGGATAGAGGAACATTTATAGTTGTTTCAGCTCCTTCCGGTACCGGAAAGAGCAGCATTTGTCAGCGTCTTTTAGAGGCCTGTCCCGAAATTAAGTTTTCAGTTTCTTATACGACCCGATCACCTCGCCCGGGTGAAGTGCACGGCAAAGATTATTTTTTCGTTTCCCGCGAGGAATTTCAAAAACGGATTGAACAAGGTGATTTTGCGGAATGGGCTGAAAATTACGGCAATTTATACGGTACCTCGATTAGGACAATGAGAGAATTTCTGGCAAAAGGAAATACCGTTTTGCTGGACATTGAACCGCGCGGTGCGAAAAAAATAAAACAAAGATTCCGCAAAGGTACTTTTGTATTTATTTTGCCGCCGTCACGCGATGAACTGCTCAATCGTCTGAAAGGACGCGGTCATGAATCCTCTGACGTTATCAAGGCCAGATATGCACGGGCGGATAGTGAATTAAAGGAAATTTTCTGGTATGATTATGTAATTTTCAATGATAATTTGGAAATTGCCGTCAAACAATTGATCTCAATTTACATTGCCCAAGGTTGTAAAATGAGCAATTTACGAGCAAAGATTAAACAATTTATTAATAATTAATAGGAATAGTAACGGAGGTTGTGAAAATATGGCCAGAATTACTGTGGAAGATTCTTTGGATGTCGCCAAAACGAGGTTCGGTCTCGTTTCACTGGCATCAAAGCGGGCGCGCCTTTTGTTAAAGGGAGCAAAACCGCTGGTTGAAAGTAAAAACAGGGAAGTTGTAATTGCCTTGAGAGAAATTGCGGAAGGTAAGGTCAATTATGCTCATCCGGAATATCTGGATGGGACAAAAGAAGATTTCAAACCAATACCTGATAACACGGAGTTTATCGGCGATGAAGAATATCTCGAATAAGCACGCTATCGATAAATTAATTTTTGCGCTTGATGCGGCAAGTTTTGAAGAAGCGGTGTCCTGGATTGAGCTTTTGTCTGATCATGTCGGTATGTTTAAAGTCGGCAAAGAATTATTTACATCAGCCGGACCGAAAATAATCGAATACATTAAACAAAGAAACCAACGGGTTTTTTTGGATCTTAAATTTCACGATATTCCTAATACGGTTGCCCGTGCTGCTGAATCTGCATTTCGGTTAGGCGTTGATATGTTTAATGTTCATGCATCCGGCGGAACCAAAATGATTCAGGAAACTGTTAAAGCAGTAGAATCTATTGCTGCGAAAAACAATCAAAATAAACCGGTTGTTTTGGCGGTCACCGTCCTGACGAGTCTGAATAATGATGATATTCGTGAAATAGGATTTGAAAAGACCACAAATGATTTAGTTCTTCACCTGGCGAAACTGGCGAAAAAGGCGGGGGCGGGAGGTGTAGTTGCTTCGCCTCAGGATATTGTTGCGTTGCGTGCCGGCTTGGGTGATGATTTTATTCTTGTAACACCAGGTATTCGCAGTTCCGGTGAGGCTGTTAACGATGACCAGAAAAGAACTCTCAGTGCAGAGGAAGCGATTAAATTGGGTGCAGACTATATAGTCGTCGGCAGACCTATTCGGAAAGCTGCCGATCCTCTGATTGCTTGCAGTAACATAGTTCAAGAAATATATGCGGGAATGACTGCCGGATAATATCGCAAGAAGTGCAGGTATGGAAATAATCTACGGCATAAATCCTATCAAAACTCTCCTTCGTCAGCAACAAACAGGGTTGGAAAAAGTAATTATAGCTGCAGGTCGGACAGGACCATCACTTACTGAAATAATCGAAGGCGCAAGACAAAAAAAAATCCCTCTGGAATTTAAAACCAGGAAATATCTGGATGAACTGGCCGGCCATGACAATCATCAAGGAGTTTTGGGGCTGCGTCAGTCTTTTATATATTCCGATCTGGATGATTTGCTGGCAAATCGCAGCCCGCAATCGCGCTTTGATCTAATCCTGATTCTTGACAGTGTTATGGATCCCCAGAACCTGGGGGCAATCATTAGAACTTCTTATTGTATGGGAGCAAATGGAGTAATAATTCCTGTCGACCGGGCGGCTTCCGTAACAGGAGCCGTAGTCAAGGCTTCGGCCGGTTCTACGGGAAAACTACCTATCGCGAGAGTAACCAATCTATCACAAGCAATTGATTATTTGAAAGAAAAAGGGTTCTGGATTTTCGGATCCGATGCGCATGAAGGCGGCCATTTAAAAGAAATGGATTTTAATTGCAATGTTGTTCTGGTATTAGGAGGCGAAGCAAAAGGAATTCGTCCCTTGATAAAAAAGAAATGTGATTTTTTATTTTCTATCCCTCTGCAGCGCAGCTTCGATTCACTGAATGTTTCCGTAGCTGCCGGAATAATTCAGTATGAGATAGCAAGCTTACACAGCCTCAAAAAATAATAACAAAAAAATTTGAGGCTAATTTTTTTAGAAGTCATTGATTAAACTTTTACTATCAAGTTAGTTATCAAACGATCCGATGAAAAAGAGAAAGGATAATTTGATTATGCCGGTTTTTGTTTGGGAAGGTACGACTAGAAGAAACGAATTAAAAAAAGGCGAGATGGAAGCGGCTGACGAATTGACTGTACGCGGCCTCTTGCGCAGGCAGGGATTTAAATCAGTTAATGTCAAAACCAAACCTAAAGATCTTGCAGAGTATTTACCTTTCTTAAAAGGAAAAATCAAAGAGAAGGAGGTAGTTGTATTTTGCCGGATTTTCTCCACAATGATTAATGCCGGATTGCCGCTTATTCAGTGTCTGGATCTCCTTGCCCAACAGGAGCAAAACAAAGCCTTTAAAGAAATAATAAAAAAAGTAAAGGAAGATGTAGAAAGCGGTGCCAGTTTAACTGAAGCGTTAGGGAAACATCCCGCTGTCTTCGATGAACTCTTTGTTAATCTGATTGCTGCCGGTGAGGCAGGTGGTATTTTGGACGTTATTTTGGGGCGGCTGTCCGCATATATGGAAAAAGCCATGAAGCTGAAAAGCGAGGTTAAGGGAGCAATGACCTATCCCGCATCCGTCCTTGTTATTTCCATTGGCGTTGTTGCTTTATTGCTTATAAAAGTTATTCCTGTCTTTAAAAAGATGTTTGAAGGTATGGGAGGAGAATTGCCCGCTCCGACCCAGTTTTTGGTAAATGCAAGCGAATTTGCCCAAAGTTACTGGTGGATTGTGGTAGGCATTGTAGTGGCAGTTGTTGTTGCTTTCGGCAGATTTTATAAAACCGAAAAAGGGCGCTGGACGGTAGATTCCACCGTACTTAAGGCGCCTGTCTTCGGGCCTCTTTTGAAAAAAGTTGCTGTTGCGAAGTTCTCCAGGACACTTTCCACAATGATGAATTCAGGTGTTCCCATTATGGAAGGATTAAACATTGTCAGTAAAACTGCCGGAAACGTAGTTGTTCAATCCGCCCTGATGAAAACCCGCCAAAGCATCAGCGAGGGGCGGACAATTGCTGAACCGTTAACGGAAACCGGTCTCTTCCCGCCCATGGTGGTACAAATGATTGCCGTTGGTGAGGCAACCGGCGCACTGGATACAATGCTCAGTAAAATTGCTGATTTTTATGATGACGAGGTTGATGCGGCAGTCGGAGCAATGACGGCACTTCTGGAACCAATCATGATGGTTTTTCTGGGTGGAGTTGTCGGCGGCATGATTATCGCTATGTACTTGCCGATCTTTAAGATGGCTTCCGTTGTCGGCTAATTTGAAAAAAAAGATGGTCGGGATGGCGCGATTTGAACGCGCGACTCCTGCGTCCCGAACGCAGTGCCCTACCAAGCTGGGCCACATCCCGACGTGGCACGGACGATATAAAATTTATTTCAAATTGTCCACATTTTTTTATTGATGTATGATTATTTCGACCTCTAAACGGATTTTTTTAAATTTTTTACTTTTGTTTTTTGCCAAATAGCATGTTAATATAATAAAGGTGAAAAATTGTGATAATATTTGACTTGAAATGCAATAATGGACATAAATTCGATGGCTGGTTTAAGGATCGTCAGTCTTTTATTGAGCAAAATCTTCAAAAGCTTGTGTCTTGTCCGGTATGCAGCAGTTGCAGTATTGAGATTGTCCCTTCTTCGGTTGCAATTATGAGTAAAGACGCACGTTCAACCGGTAAAATGGAAAAAGAGATTTCTCCCTTAAAAGCTTTGAAAGCGCTTCAGCAATATATAGATAAAAATTTTGAGGATGTGGGCAATAATTTTGCCGAAGTTGCCCTAAAGATTCATTACGGGGAAGAAGAAAGTCGCAATATCAGGGGAACAACCACTTCTCAGGAAGAAAAAAATTTAAAAGAAGAAGGAGTAGACTTTATCAAAATACCCATTCCTAAAATGGATAGTTAATTTTCTTAAAGCTTCAATCTTAATCATGATTATTTTCAGTAGTTCAGTCGTGGAATCCCGAAAACTCAAATTTTAAGGTTTTGATTCAATGTATAAAAAAAGTATCATTGATAACATTGGCAATACGCCACTAGTTGAAATTCGCCAGCTTAATCCTAATAAAAAAATAAAAATCATGGCGAAAATAGAATCCGCCAATCCGGGCGGCTCCATAAAAGATCGCACAGCCTTGTCCATGATTGAGAGGGCGGAAAAAAGAGGAGAGTTAACTCCTGATAAAATTATTTTGGAAGCAACCAGTGGAAATACAGGCATTGGGCTGGCTATGATTGCAGCTGCCAAGGGGTATAAATTATGCCTCACATTGCCCGAGTCGGCTAGTGAAGAGCGAAAAAAAATTCTACGGGCTTTGGGTGCCGAATTGATTTTTACGCCGGCAGCTCAAGGAACGGATGGTGCCATCGAAGTAGCATATAAAATGCTTCGAGAAAACAGCAATAAGTATTTTGGAACTGATCAATTCAATAACGAAGATAATATTGCCGCTCATTATTATGGAACAGCACAGGAAATTTGGGATCAAACAAATGGTGCCGTAACCATGGTTATCGTAAGCCTTGGAACATCCGGTACTGCTATGGGAATTTCGCGCAGGCTTAAAGAATTAAATCCCGAAATTAAAATTGTGGGTGTCGAACCGTATTTGAAACATAAAATACAAGGTCTTAAAAATATGCGTGAATCCTACCGCCCGGGTATATTTGATAAAAAGCGCCTTGATGAAAAAGTGAATATCCTGGATGAGGATGCTTTCAGCATGGCGCGCAGTTTGGCTCGTGAGGAAGGCATTATGGCGGGAATGAGTTCCGGAGCAGCAATGTTTGTTGCTGCGCAAAAAGCATTGCAGATTGAGGAAGGTGTTATAGTTGTAATTTTCCCGGACAGCGGAGAAAGGTACCTGAGTACGGAATTATATGCTGTTAAAGAAGAAGCGCCGACTTTAAATCTCTATAATATATTGCAGCGCCGGAAAAATTTTTTCAAGCCGGTCAATTCCGGGAAAATTCTTATGCATACTTGCGGGCCCACTGTTCATGATGCGCCTCATATGGGCAACTATCGGCGGCTCGTTGTATCAGATTTGCTTTGCCGTTATTTGGCTTATCAGGGATACACGGTGAATCACATAATAGATATCGTAGATCTTTCCGATAAATCCGTAAAAGGTTCAGAAAAAGAGGGAACAAACCTTTCCGACTATACGAATAAGTACTTGCAGGTTTTTTTACAGGACGTAGATTCTTTGAATATTCACAAGGACAATATCTATGTTAAAGCTTCCGACAATGTCGATGAAATGCTTAAAATAGTAGAGAAACTGGTTGATAAAGATTTTGCTTATGAAAAATTGCATTCAGTCTATTTTGATATATCCAAGTTAGCGGATTACGGGCTTCTTTCAAATGTCAATTTAACCAAAACGAGACAAACTAAAACAATTGATCTGGATGATTATGAAAAAGATAATCCGATGGATTTTGTCCTTCTGAAAAGAGGGGATTTAAGTGAATTGAAAAGGGGTATTTATTACAAAACGAAATGGGGCAATATACGACCGGGTTGGCACATCGAATGCGCGGCAATTTCTCAAAAATATTTGGGTGCACTTTATGATATTCATGTAAGTGGTGTTGATGAAGTTTTTCCTCATTGCGAAAATATCCTGGCTATAAATAAAGCTTTTTCGGGAAATAGCGGTGCAAATTACTGGTTGAATGTCGAATTAGTCATGGTCGCCGGCAGAAAGATGTCGCGATCATTAAATAATGCCCTGCCTCTGTCTTTATTATTTCATAAAGGTTATCACGGCAGAGTTATTCGATTTTTTCTTTTGGGGGTTCATTACCGTAAATCGCTCAACTATTCCGACGAAGCCATGGAGACGGCAAAGAATAATATAAAAAAACTCGATATGCTTGTCCGGAGGCTTAATACAGTTGATAATGGTAATTCAGGTTATGCTGAAGTGGATCAACTGATTTATGATCTAAAAAATGATTTTGCCGGTGCTTTGGATGATGATTTGAACATTGCCGGTGCCTTGGCTGCACTTTTTGATTTTATAGGCAAAATAAATTCTCCTTTAAACCAGGGAATAATAAATAAAGAAGACAGCCGGAAAATATTGGGTGCTTTGAAAAATATCAATAAAATTTTAGGAGTAATGAAATTCGAAGAACTGCCCGTCACCCAGGAAATTCAGGAATTGATAATCAAGCGGGAAGCTGCCCGAAAAGCACGAAACTGGAAAGAGGCGGATGTATTGAGATCGAAACTGGCTTCAATGAATGTTGATATCATGGACATGCCGCAGGGAACGGTGTGGAATTATAAGTCAACAGATGCCGGTTAAGCAGTCGATTATTTAGAAAGATCGCTGAACCCTTCGTCGTGTAGCCGATGGTGATTCAGTTCACTAAGAAATGCCAAGATGAAAAAATGAATTGGAAAGCATAATTTATAATTGTAAAGTATACAATTCAGTTAGTTACCGAACAATCAGTTATTGAAACTTATTGCAAGCCGGTTTATTATTCCAAATTTGGAAGGATAAAGAGATTATTTTAAGAGAAGATTAAGAAATCAAGTTTCTTTTTTAATTAAAGAAGAGATTTTGCTTGACAAATACAATAATAAAAATTAAAGTCTGCAATTCGCGTGGGTATATACTTTTGCTTAAACATATTTAAAATTGTAATTAATTGATATTTAAAGCAAAATTGAGAAAATGGTTTGCTGGCGTAGCTCAATCGGCAGAGCAGCTGATTTGTAATCAGCAGGTTGCGGGTTCAAGTCCCATCGCCAGCTCCAGATTTGCATTAAAATTAATAAGTTGGAGGGGTTCCCGAGCGGCCAAAGGGAGCAGACTGTAAATCTGCCGGCGGAGCCTACGGAGGTTCGAATCCTCCCCCCTCCACCATATTTAAATTGAAATTAGCGGGAGTAGCTCAGTGGCTAGAGCGTCAGCCTTCCAAGCTGAGGGTCGCGGGTTCGAATCCCGTTTCCCGCTCCAGACATTTTTAGTCCAGTTGAAGGTGAAAACCTCGGCAAATTGCGCCCATGTAGCTCAGTCGGTAGAGCACATCCTTGGTAAGGATGAGGTCACCAGTTCAATCCTGGTCATGGGCTCCAGTTAAGGAGAGTTATGCGGAACAACATTATTTTAGCCTGTACGGAATGCAAACATAAAAATTATACGACAACAAAAAATAAACGCACTATGCAAAACCGCTTTGAAATAAAAAAATACTGCAAGTTTTGCCGCGGGCATAAATTGCACAGGGAAACCAAGTAAAAATCAGTGTATCAAGCAGGCCAGTAGCTCTAATGGATAGAGCGCCGGACTCCAAATCCGGATGCTGGGGGTTCAAGTCCCTCCTGGCCTGCCAGTTTTTCCTTTTATTAAGGATTCTGAAAAATGGAAAAAATCAAATTGGTGATGCAGAAAGTAATGCAATTTCTGAATGATGCCAAGGTTGAACTAAAAAGAGTTACCTGGCCGTCACGCAAGCAAACAATGGCATCCACATTTGTTGTAATAATCATTGTCTTTGTCATGGCGATTTACTTCGGTATAATTGATTTCGGGTTAGCCAAACTTATTAAACTTATTTTAGGTTAGCAAAATGGCTTTTAGATGGTACGTTGTACATACCTATTCCGGATATGAAAGCAAGGTAAAAACGAGCTTACAGGAAAGAATTGAGCTAGCCGGCGCCCAGGATTTTTTTTCCGATATACTGATTCCGGAAGAAGACGTTGTGGAATTGGTTTCGGGTGAAAAGAAAACTTCCAAGCGTAAATTTTTTCCAGGTTATATTCTTGTCCGGATGGAAATGAATGATGAAACCTGGCATATTGTTAAAGATACTCCCAAAGTGACCGGTTTTATCGGCAGTAAAGACAAGCCTTCGCCGATCTCGGATAAAGATGTCGAAAATTTAAAAGTCAGAATTGATGAAGGAACTTTAAAGCCCAAGCCCAAATTTAAATTCGACGTCGGCGACCATGTAAAAATAATTGACGGACCATTCACTAATTTTGATGGTGTTATTGATGAAGTCAGGCCGGAAAAAGGTAAACTACGGGTTATCGTGAGTATTTTTGGTCGGCCGACACCGGTTGAACTGGATTTTATTCAGGTAGTGCAGGGATAATTCAAGGCTTCTATTTAAATCAAAAATTCTTAAGATCAGGGTGATCATTATGGCAAAAAAAGTTATTGCAAATATTAAATTGCAAATAAAAGCGGGAAAAGCGACACCATCGCCGCCGATTGGTCCGGCGTTGGGGCAGCACGGCGTCAATATTATGGAGTTTTGCAAGGCTTATAATGCCTTGACGCAAAAACAGGAAGGAATGATTGTCCCCGTCGTAATTACTGTCTATGCCGACAGGTCTTTTACTTTCATCACCAAAACGCCGCCGGCTTCCGTATTGCTTAAGCAAGTGGCGAAAATCGCCAAAGGAGCGAGTGACCCGAAAAGAGAAAAAGTAGGGACAGTTACGGCTAAGCAAATTCAGGAAATTGCCGAATTAAAATTTAATGATTTAAATGCGGTAGATATAGAAGGCGCCATCAAAATAATTGCCGGTACGGCCAGATCGATGGGAATCGAGGTTGTAAGTTAAGAAAACGAGGTTTGATCATGTCAAGAAGAGGCAAACGCATATTAGCAGCAAAAGCAAAAGTAGAGCCTACTCGGCGTTATACGCTTAAAGAGGCTACGGAGATGGTTGTATCAATGGCAGATGCTAAATTTGACGAAACAGTGGATGCAGCTGTCCGACTGGGCGTTAATCCTGCCCATGCCGATCAAATGGTCAGAGGAAGCGTTGTTTTGCCCAATGGTCTGGGTAAAACAGTAAGAGTGCTGGTCTTTGCCAAAGGTGAGAAAGAAAAGGAAGCCCTTGATGCCGGCGCCGATTTAGTAGGCAATGATGAGATTATTGAAAAGATTAAGGGCGGCTGGTTTGAATTTGACAGAGTAGTTGCTACACCCGACATGATGGGTGCAGTAGGAAAAATTGGTAAAATTTTAGGTCCCCGGGGTTTGATGCCTAACCCGAAAGTCGGTACAGTAACTTTTGAGGTGGCCAATGCCGTAAAGGAACTTAAAGCCGGTAAAGTTGAATTCCGGGTGGAGAAAGCAGGAATCGTACATTCTCCCGTAGGCAAAATTTCATTTGGAGCCGAAAAATTAAAAGAAAACATTATGGCGTTACTGGAAACGATTATCAAGTTAAAACCGGCTGCAAGTAAAGGGACTTATGTTAAAAGTATTGCCCTTTCCAGCACAATGGGGGCCGGCGTGAAAGTTGATCCTCTCGATATTAAAAATGCTTAATGTCCGGTATAAGTCGTCATATATGTAATTAGGATAAAAGGTCGAAGATAGCAGGTACAGAAGTTTAAACGTAACGCGGCCTGCCGAGACTCGTAGAATAAAAAGAGTTGCTTTGTAATATTGAGTAAACAATTTTTGAAAAACGGGCATCGGATTTAGGGATAGGTTTGCCGTTTTTTTTATTTCTGTATGTAATTTTCTCCGGCCTCGTATTGAAAAATATTGAAAGGAGGCTGATTTATTTGGATCGGAGAACGAAAGAGCAAGTTATATCCGAACTGCAGGTAAAACTTAAAGAGGCCAATCTCGGCATTTTAACCAGTTTTAGTAAAATGAATGTCGAAAAAATGGAAACTTTAAGAAAGGCACTGCGCAAGTCAAATGCTGAATTGAAAGTTGTAAAGAATACTCTTTTAAATATTGCTGCGAAAGATACAGCATTCAGCGTACTTGCCGATCATTTCAAATGGCCCATTGCTATTATTTTAAGTTACAAAGATCCGGTAGAGCCGACAAAAGCACTTATTGATTTTGCTAAAAAGAATCCGGAATTAGAAATCAAGGTCGGCGCACTGGATGGTAAAATATTAGACAAGGGCGATATTACGAGTTTAGCCGAGTTACCCAGCAGAGAAGTTTTGCTTGGAAAATTGGTATCTGTCATGGCCGCGGTACCGACTTCACTGGTTACTGTATTAAACGGCGTGCAGAGAGATTTTGTTCAAGTGCTCAATGCTTATTGCGATAAAAAGCAAGCATCTAATTAATAAAACATACAGAAAGGTTTAAGAATATGGCAGATCAGATAACGAAAGAAGATGTAGTAAAATTCATAGAAAATATGACCGTATTAGAGCTTTCCGCTCTAGTAAAAGAATTAGAAGAAAAATTTGGTGTTTCCGCTGCCGCTCCCGTGATGATGGCCGCCGCTGCCCCTGGTGCAGCCGCCGCTGCTGCTCCGGTAGAAGAACAGACTGAATTCAACGCTATTCTTACCGGCTTTGGTGCAGAAAAAATTCAGGTAATCAAAGTTGTAAGAGCCATTACCGGTCTTGGATTGAAAGAAGCCAAAGATCTGGTTGAAGGAGTGCCCAAGCCGATTAAAGAAGGCGTTTCCAAGGATGAAGCTGCAGATATTAAAAAGAAGATTGAAGAAGTCGGCGGAACAGTGGAAATTAAATAATATAAATTTAAATATATTATTTTAAGGATGCTATGGGCAATTTTAGAAGAAATTATGGCCATGTAAAAAAAATACTGGATATTCCGAACTTAATTGAGATCCAAACTCAATCTTATGAGAAGTTCTTGCAGAAAGATTTGCAGCCGGCAAAAAGGGCCAACGTCGGTCTGCAAAGTGCTTTCAAGAGCGTTTTCCCCATTTCTGATTTTAGTGGAAAATGCTCTTTAGAATTCGTTAGTTATAAGATTGGCGATGTGCGGTATGATGTAAGAGAGTGTATTCAAAAAGGAATGACCTATGCTGCTCCTTTGAAAATCGTAGTGCGGCTTGTTGTTTTTGATACTGATCGACTTACTGATGGTAAGATTGGCCGGGAAGCAAATGAAACAAAGCCGATACGTGATATTAAAGAGCAGGAAATTTACTTTGGCGAAATTCCGTTGATGACAGAAAACGGAACTTTTATTGTTAACGGAACTGAGCGGGTAATTGTCAGTCAGTTACACCGCTCACCCGGCATCTTTTTTGATCATGATAAAGGCAAAACCGTTGCCAGCGGCAAATTAATTTACTCGGCTCGCATCATTCCCATAAGAGGATCCTGGCTGGATTTGGAATTTGATTCCAAAGATCTTCTCTATATGCGGATTGATCGCCGTCGTAAAATGCCGGTTACCATTCTACTTAAGGCAATGGGTAATACGACTGAATATATCTTAAATTATTTTTATAATATTGAAAAGATAACCATTGAAGATGAAAAGCTTTATCTTGTTGTTGATGAATCTCTGATAGGTCAGAAAGCTCCGGAAGATATTAAGGATCCGAACAATGCCGAAATTTTAGTCAAAAAAGGGCGTAAATTAACCAGGCCTCTCTTGAAAAAAGTTATAGATGCCGGTGTAAAACATATTTCCGTTACGGAAGCGGATATTGTAGGGAAAATTTTGTCTTCTGATGTACGCGATCCGGGAACTGGTGAAATTATTTTCCGGTGTAATGAAGAATTACCGCTGAACGGCTTGGAAATTGCTCGGGAAAAAGGTGTTTCCGAATTGAGATTTATCCATTTGGATGAAGATTTGGACAATATTTCTATTCGTGAAACTTTGTTAATGGATAAAATTGACACCGCTGAAGACGCGGTTTTAGAAATATATCGCCGGTTACGCCCGAGTAATCCGCCCACTCCGGAAACAGCGACAAAATTTTTCAATAGTCTTTTCTTTGAATCGGAAACTTATGATTTGTCAGATGTCGGCCGGGCCAAGATGAATTATAAGCTGCATTTGCATGTACCGACAACCGTTACTGTTTTACGTAATGAGGATATCTTGGCAGCAGTCAAGTATCTGGTTGATTTAAAAAATGGAGTTGGAGAGTGCAGCGTTGATGATATCGATCATTTGGGAAACAGACGGGTGCGCTCAGTCGGAGAACTTATTGAGAATCAATATCGCATAGGTTTGGTGCGGATGGAGCGCGCGATTAAAGAAAAAATGAGTTTACAGGACATTGAAACAATGATGCCGCATGACTTAATTAATGCGAAACCTGTTTCTGCTGTGGTAAACGAATTTTTCGGTTCAAGTCAGCTTTCACAATTTATGGATCAAACAAATCCGCTCTCCGAGATTACCCACACGCGGCGCTTATCAGCGCTCGGACCTGGAGGTTTAACACGGGAACGGGCTGGGTTTGAAGTCCGCGATGTTCATAATACCCATTACGGTCGAATTTGTCCGGTAGAAACACCGGAAGGCCCGAATATCGGATTGATTGTATCGTTAAGTACTTATGCCCGGGTTAACGAATTTGGATTTATTGAAACTCCATATAAAATCGTTGAAAATGGTCATGTTGAAGATGAAATCCGCTTCATGACGGCTATTGAAGAAGAAAATAAGATTATTGCACCTTCAGATCGTCCATTGGATCAAACCGGCCGGTTTGAAGAAGAACTGATTTCCGTCAGAAAGGGCGATGATTTTATTTCGGTCTTACCGGAAGATATTAAATTAATGGATGTTTCACCCAATCAGCTGGTTTCCGTGGCGGCTGCTTTAATTCCCTTTTTGGAGCATGATGATGCCAACCGTGCCCTTATGGGTTCGAACATGCAGCGACAGGCTGTGCCGCTCATGTGTCCGGAAGTGCCGGTAGTCGGCACGGGTATGGAAGCCGTTGTCGCCCGCGACTCCGGTGCGGTGCTTTCTGCGCGCCGGGCAGGTGTTGTGGAAAGCATTGATGCTTCAAGAATAATAGTAAGAGCCGACAATCCTGATGAGGATGACGTTGATACGGGAGTGGATATTTATACTTTGTCCAAGTATCAGCGATCGAACCAGGATACCTGTTTTAACCAGAAACCAATAGTTGACGTTGGCGACCATGTACAGAAAAAGGAAATTCTTGCCGATGGGCCGGCAACAGATAATGGCGAACTTGCTCTTGGGCGCAATGTTATGGTTGCCTTCATGTCGTGGGGCGGTTACAACTATGAAGATTCAATTCTGGTCAGTGAACGGATTGTTCGAGAAGATGTTTATACGTCGATTCACATCGAAGAATTTGAAACAATGGCCCGCGATACGAAACTGGGCAAAGAAGAAATAACACGGGATATTCCTAATGTAGGAGAAGAGTCCCTTAGAGATCTGGATGAAAGCGGCATTATTCGCATCGGGGTTTCCGTCAAGTCCGGTGATATTCTGGTCGGCAAAATTACTCCTAAGGGAGAAACCCAATTATCTGCTGAGGAAAAACTTTTACGGGCAATATTTGGTGAAAAGGCCAGTGATGTACGCGATACCTCGTTGCGCGTTCCTCCCGGAGTTGAGGGGACGATCGTTGATGTCAAAATATTTACCCGAAAAGGTGCGGATAGAGATTTACGTTCCCAGGCGATCGAGGCAGCGGCCATCGAACAGTTAACTAAAGATAGAGATGATGAAATCCATATCCTGACTGACACAGTTAAAAAAGATATTACCAAACTAGTTATTGGTAAAACCTCAGCAGGGAAAGTTTCCGATGTAAAGAAGAAAATTCTTCTCAAAAAAGGCGATGTAATTACAAAGGAAATTTGGGAATCTATTCCCTTCATGTACTGGAAAGAGATTACTCTTGTCGAAGAAGACGGTTCCGAAGAAAAGTTATCCGGTATGCTTTCTGCTCTTGAGCGAAAAATTGACTTTGTTCAGGCCCATTTTGAAGAAAAAATGGAAAAAGCTAAGGCCAGTGATGAACTTCCTCCGGGTGTGATTAAGATGGTCAAAATTTACGTAGCCATTAAAAGGAAGCTTTCCGTCGGTGATAAAATGGCCGGTCGTCACGGCAACAAAGGTGTTTTATCCAGAATTCTGCCTGAAGAAGATATGCCTTATTTTGCCGACGGTTCTACAGTAGACATCGTTTTAAATCCTCTCGGTGTTCCTTCGCGAATGAACGTTGGTCAAATTTTGGAAACACATTTGGGTTGGGCGGCAAAAACTATCGGCGAAGGTTTAAATGCACTTTTGGAAAAGAATGATAATCTTGTTCATATCAAAAATGAGTTGAAAAAAACCTATTCTTCACCGGATTTTGATAAATTTATCGATGAGGCATCTGCCGAGGATACGAAAAAATTTATAGATCGTCTGAAAAAAGGAATGCTTGTGGCGAGTCCGGTTTTTGATGGTTGTCCGGAAAGCAAAATTCGCGAGTTGTTGACAATGGGAGAATTGCCGAAGTCGGGTCAGGCAGTGCTTTTTGATGGAAGAACCGGAGAACCATTTGATCAGGAAGTGACAGTAGGAATTATTTATATGCTGAAGTTGCACCACCTGGTTGATAATAAAATTCATGCTCGTTCTATTGGTCCCTATTCACTGGTGACTCAGCAACCTTTGGGCGGTAAAGCTCAATTTGGCGGACAGCGCTTGGGTGAAATGGAAGTATGGGCAATGGAAGCTTATGGCGCTTCATATACCCTGCAGGAATTTCTGACTGTTAAATCGGATGATGTGGCAGGCAGGACAAGAATATACGAATCAATTGTCAAGGGCGAACATACATTTGAACCTGGTTTGCCGGAGTCCTTTAATGTGTTGGTAAAGGAACTCCAAAGCCTTGGGTTGGATGTAGAATTAATTGAAGAACAGTAATTCGCTCATAAGTATCACTAAAGTATTTTAATGTTTTTTAATCATACAGGAGAATAAGCTGTGGAAGAAGTTTTCAGCTATTTTGAAAAACCAAAAAACCCTGTTAGATTCAACGCTATGAAGATTTCTATTGCTTCACCGGAGAAGATTCTTTCTTGGTCGCATGGTGAAGTCAAGAAACCGGAAACAATTAATTATCGGACATTTAAGCCCGAAAGAGATGGACTCTTTTGCGCTAAAATTTTCGGACCGGTAAAGGATTATGAATGCTTGTGCGGCCGCTATAAGCGGATGAAGCACAGGGGTGTAGTTTGCGAAAAATGCGGTGTAGAAGTTATTCAATCCAAAGTACGCCGGGAAAGAATGGGTCATATTGTATTGGCCACTCCCGTTGCTCATATCTGGTTTTTAAAAAGTCTTCCTAGCCGGATCGGCAATCTTTTGGATTTATCACTGAAGGAACTGGAAAAAGTCCTTTATTTTGAATCATGGATCGTTATTGATCCTAAAGAAACGCCTTTGAAAAAGAAGGAACTGCTTACCGATGAAGAATATAATGATTCTATCGAGCAATATGGTGAAAATGGCTTTGTTGTTGGAATCGGGGCGGAAGCAGTCAGGCAGCTGCTGGGAGAAATTGATTTAGAAAAGCTATACGACGAATTACGAACCGAAATTGTTACTGTTGTTTCGGAAACAAAGAAGAAAAAACTGGTTAAGAGATTAAAAGTCGTAGAAGCATTACGCAAGTCAGGAAATAAGCCGGAATGGATGATCTTGACGGTTTTACCCGTTATCCCGCCTGATTTACGCCCGCTGGTTCCACTTGATGGCGGACGCTTTGCCACGTCCGACCTTAACGATTTATACAGGCGAGTCATCAACAGGAATAACCGCCTGAAGCGCTTACAGGAATTAAACGCTCCGGAAATCATTATCCGTAATGAAAAAAGAATGCTTCAGGAAGCTGTGGATGTCCTTTTTGATAACGGGCGACGTGGCCGGGCGATAACCGGCACTAATAAGAGGCCGCTTAGATCGTTATCGGATATGCTCAAAGGCAAACAAGGACGTTTCCGCCAGAATCTACTGGGTAAGAGAGTTGACTATTCGGGGCGTTCAGTTATTACGGTCGGCCCGGATTTGAGACTCCATCAATGCGGTTTACCCAAGAAAATGGGTTTGGAACTTTTCAAACCGTTTGTTTATAACCGCTTATTGGAAAAAGGATATGTAACAACCGTAAAAAGTGCCAAGAAAATGGTCGAGCGGGAAACAGCCGAAGTTTGGGATGCTTTGGATGAAGTGGTTCGTGAATACCCTGTTATGCTGAACCGTGCACCGACGCTGCACCGTCTTGGTATGCAGGCTTTTGAACCGGTACTGATCGAGGGCAAGGCGATCCGCTTGCATCCGCTGGTTTGTACGGCTTTCAATGCCGACTTCGATGGTGACCAAATGGCCGTACACGTGCCTTTATCTGTCGAAGCGCAAACAGAATGTCGTGTTTTGATGATGTCGACCAACAATATTCTGTCTCCTGCCAATGGAAAACCGATTATTATACCCAGTCAGGATATTGTTCTGGGCATTTATTATCTAACCCGCGCCAAAAACGGAGTAAAAGGCGAAGGAATGGTTTTTGCCGATCCGGATGAAGTTCGTTCTGCTCTTGATGCCGGTGTCATTGATTTACATGCCAGAATTAAAGTGCGGATCGACTCGGAATTAAAAGACACAACGGTGGGACGAATAGTTCTTTCAGAAATAGTTCCTAAGGAAATTTCTTTTGATGTCATTAATAAGTTAATGAACAAAAAAGAGTTGGCGAACTTAATCGACCATTGTTACCGTTCATGCGGCGATAAAACCACAGTGCTCTTGGCGGACAGGCTCAAGGATTTAGGATTTAAATATGCGACAATGTCCGGCCTTTCTTTTGCTGTAGGCAATATGATTATTCCGGAGAACAAAAAGAATATCGTTTTGCAGGCGGAAAAAGATGTTTTAAAAATTCAAAAGCAGTACATGGACGGATTAATTACCGACGGTGAACGTTACAATAAGGTTATTGATATCTGGGCGCAGTCTACGGAAAAGATTGCTACGGAAATGGTCAACGGCATCAGTATGGAAGATGTGACCGGTGCCGACGGAAAGAAACGGACAGTCGAAAGCTTTAACCCGATTTACATGATGGCCGATTCCGGCGCAAGAGGATCAGGACAGCAATTAAGGCAGTTGGCCGGTATGCGCGGCTTGATGGCTAAGCCATCCGGAGAAATTATTGAAACACCGATTACGGCAAATTTCCGTGAAGGACTAACCGTTTTGCAGTACTTCATTTCTACACATGGTGCCCGTAAAGGTCTGGCGGATACCGCTTTGAAGACAGCCAACTCCGGATATTTAACCAGAAGACTGGTCGACGTAGCTCAGGATTGCATAATTACTGAAACAGATTGTGAAACAGTTGACGGTATTTATGTTTCAGCATTGATGGAAGGTGGAGAAATTATTGAAACCGCCGGTGAACGGGTGCTCGGTAGAGTTGCTTTGCAAGAAATAAAAGATCCTTTTACCGGAGAAGTGATCGTTCATGCCAATGAATCTATCGATGAGGCTCTGGTTGAAAAAATTGATCGTGCGGGCATCGAACAAATTAATATCAGGTCTGTTTTAAGCTGTCAGGCGAAACATGGGGTTTGCGCCATGTGCTACGGGCGCGATCTGGCGCATGGGCATCTTGTGAATATCGGTGAAGCAGTGGGTATTGTTGCCGCTCAATCCATCGGTGAACCGGGAACTCAGCTGACCATGAGAACATTCCATATTGGCGGTACGGCAAAATTTGAAGAGCATTCCACACTGGAAGCCCGACATGATGGTAATGTCAAATTTGTAAATTTAAATGCAGTCAAAACCAGAGAAAATGATTTCGTGGTAATGAACCGTCACGGTGAAATACATGTTTTAGATGATCAGCAACGAAGCCGTGGCAAGTATACGGTTCCTTATGGTGCGCATTTAAAACTCGACGATAACAGCAATGTTAAACGTGGTCAATTAATTGCCGAATGGGATCCTTTCTCCATACCTATCCTGGCTGAAATTGACGGAACTATTAAGTTCGGCGATATTATCGAAGGGAAAACAATGCAGGAGCAGGTGGACGAAGTAACCGGCTTGTCCCGTAAAGTTATTGTTGAATTCAAGGGTGCTGATTTAAGACCGCGCGTGTCGATTAAAGATAGTAAAGGTAAGACCGCCAAGATCCCCGGAACAAACATTGCCGCCCGTTATCTTTTGTCTGTCGGGATAAATATTGTTGTTTCGGAAGGAGACGAAGTTCACGCTGGAGACATTATTGCAAAGATTCCTCGTGAAACCACTAAGACAAAAGATATTACAGGTGGTTTGCCTCGCGTTGCTGAATTATTTGAGGCTCGTAAGCCGAAGGATTTTGCCGTTATCAGCGAAATTGAGGGTACTGTTTCTTATGGTAAGGATGCCAAGGGCAAGCGTAAAATAATTGTTACGCCGGAAGTTGGTGAGGAAAAGGAGTATCTGATTGCTAAAGGAAAACATATTAGTGTTCAGGAAGGTGATCGGGTTACGCCAGGTGATGCACTAATGGACGGTATGAACAATCCCCATGACTTATTGGCCATTAAGGGTGAAAAAGAACTGGCGAGATATCTGGTTGACGAAGTACAGGAAGTTTATCGTTTGCAGGGTGTTAAAATTAATGACAAACACATGGAAGTTATTGTCCGCCAGATGTTGCGCAGGGTTCGCGTAACCGATCCCGGTGATACGCTGTTTATTGCAGACGAGCAGGTCGAGCGATATCGTTTTCAAGAGGAAAATGAAAGGGTAATTGCTCAGGGCGGCCGTCCGGCAATTGGTAATCCATTGCTTCTGGGTATTACCAAGGCCTCGCTTAGTACCCAAAGCTTCATTTCTGCTGCTTCATTCCAGGAAACGACGAGAGTTCTTACCGAAGCATCGCTTTCCGGAAAAACCGATTATCTGCGGGGATTAAAAGAAAACGTTATCATGGGACGCCTGATACCGGCCGGTACCGGTCTGGTTATGTACCGCAAATTAGGCATCAAAATTGAAGAACCGAATACGGAAACGAATATCGAGGAAAGTTAAATTTTAAGAAAGTTAATTTAGAACTGAGAAAAAGCTTGACATACGAGCATTCAGTTGATAGTTAGCAACGCTTTGCTGCTACTGAGAAAGTGCGGAAAAAGTTAGATCGGGAGGAAAAATGCCGACGATAAGTCAATTGGTTCGCAAAGGCAGAAACAAAATACAGAAAAAAACAAATACACCGGCATTGGGAGGTTCACCTCAACGTCGCGGTGTTTGTGTCCGGGTTTATACGACGACTCCTAAAAAGCCTAACTCGGCTTTGCGCAAAGTTGCGCGTGTTCGTCTTACGAGTGGTTATGAAGTTACTTCCTACATACCGGGTATCGGACATAACCTGCAGGAACATTCCGTTGTTCTTGTACGCGGAGGCAGAGTTAAGGATTTGCCTGGTGTAAGGTATCATATTATTAGAGGTACGCTTGATGCTGTCGGTGTCGCCGATCGCAAACAGGGCAGATCAAAGTACGGTGCGAAAAAGCCAAGTTAGACGGAGATAGTTAAATGCCAAGAAGACGGGAAATAGAAAAAAGGGATATTTTACCCGATCCGAAGTTCAATAACAAGTTGGTTGCGAAATTTGTCAATTCGCTGCTGAAACGTGGAAAAAAGAGCACTGCCGAAAGTATTCTTTATGGTGCTTTTGATATTATTGAAAAGAGAATAAAAGAGCAACCGGTCGAGCTTTTTGAAAAAGCTTTAAATAACGTCAAGCCGGTGATCGAGGTTAAATCAAGGCGCGTCGGCGGTTCCACTTATCAGGTGCCGACGGAAGTCGTACCGTCAAGACGTACGGCGCTGGCAATTCGCTGGTTGATTACAAATGCTCAGGAACGCACTGAAAAAACCATGCGTGAAAAGCTGGCTGGTGAGCTGATTGATGCCGCCAATAATCGCGGGGGATCAATTAAGAAGAAGGAAAGCGTGCATAAAATGGCTGAAGCAAATAAAGCTTTTGCCCATTATAAATTTTAATTAATAAAAAATATTACTCAGACGACAAGAGAAGCAACCATTCAAAGTTAAGGAGGATTGTTTATATGGCAAAGAAAAAATTTGAAAGGACGAAGCCGCATTTAAATATAGGCACCATTGGTCACGTAGATCACGGAAAGACCACATTAACAGCAGCGATTACCAAACATTTGGCCAAGAAAGGTTTCGCGGAATTTCGACCTTTCGATTCTATTGATAACGCTCCTGAAGAAAAAGAAAGAGGTGTCACCATCAATATCGCGCATGTTGAATATGAAACCGAAAAGAGACATTATGCGCACGTTGATTGTCCGGGTCATGCGGACTATATCAAAAACATGATTTCCGGTGCCGCCCACATGGATGGAACAATTCTCGTTGTTGCCGCTTCCGATGGGCCCATGCCGCAGACCAGAGAGCATATCCTCCTTGCCCGCCAGGTTCAGGTTCCCTACATCGTTGTTTATCTAAATAAAGTAGATCTGGTTGATGACCCGGAACTTCTTGATCTGGTGGAACTGGAATTAAGAGAACTTTTAACTCAGTATGAATTTCCCGGTGATGATATTCCCATTATTCGCGGATCAGCCTTGAAGGCCTTGGAAGCTGAAGACAGTAATTCGCCTGATGTGAAATCCATCTGGGAATTAATGGATGCGGTTGATACATATATTCCCGAACCCAAACGTGATACCGACAAACCCTTCCTTATGCCGGTCGGCGATGTTTTTACAATCTCCGGACGTGGTACGGTTGTTACGGGAAGAGTAGATAGGGGTATTGTTAAAGTCGGCGAAGAAGTAGAAATAATTGGTATACGTTCGACTATTAAAACTGTCGTAACCGGTATTGAAATGTTCCGCAAAACTCTTGATGAAGGTCGTGCCGGTGACGACGTTGGTTTGCTTTTAAGAGGTATTAAGCGAGAGGAAGTGGAAAGAGGACAGGTTATCGCCAAGCCGGGTTCCATTACTCCGCATACAAAATTTGAAGCTGCTGTTTACGTTCTGACCAAGGAAGAAGGCGGACGTCATACGCCGTTTTTCTCAGGATATCGCCCACAGTTTTATTTCCGGACAACCGACGTGACAGGCGTGGCGACGTTGCCGGAAGGTGTGGAAATGGTTATGCCCGGTGATAATGTTAATATGAGCATCGAGTTGATCACCCCCATAGCTATGGAAGAGCAGTTAAGATTCGCTATTCGCGAAGGTGGCAGAACAGTAGGCGCCGGTGTCGTGAGCAAGGTTATTGAATAGAAACATTAGAAAAGGTTATTTAATCGATGAAAGACCAAAAGATTAGAATTCGTCTCAGAGCTTACGACTATAAATTACTGGATCGTTCTGTTGAAGAAATTGTTGAAACGGCAAAAAGGACCGGTGCACGTGTTGCCGGTCCCATTCCTCTACCCACGGAAATCAACAAATATTGCGTGAATCGATCACCTCATGTTGACAAAAAGTCCCGCGAGCAATTTGAAATCAGGACACATAAGAGACTAATTGATATTGTCGAGCCTACGCAGGCTACGGTGGATGCTTTGATGAAGTTGGATTTATCCGCCGGAGTGGATGTTGAGATAAAAGCGTAAGTTCAGAATCCGGTGTTGGGAGATGGCTATGTAACTGATGCCATTCTTCAAAGTGCAGGTCATTTGCTTTATAATTTATAAAAAGTTGGCAGATAATGAACAAGGGAATTATTGGAAAAAAGTTAGGAATGACTCAAGTATTTGATGAAGATGGTGCTGCTGTAGGTGTTACAGCCATCGAGGTCGAACCTTCCGTTGTTGTCCAGGTAAAAACCAAAGATAAAGAAGGATACGACGCGATTCAGCTTGGTTATGGCCGAAAAAAACAAAAAAATGTAACGAAACCATTACAGGGCCACTTCAATAAGGCCAATAAAGGATTTTTCCGGACACTTAAAGAATTCGGAACCGATGGCGAAACATACGAAATAGGCCAGGAAATTAATGCTGAGATATTTAAAGCTGGAGATTTAGTTGACGTTATCGGAACTTCTAAGGGCAAAGGATTTCAAGGAGTTGTAAAGAGACATGGTTTTGGAGGCGGCAGGGCTACCCATGGATCTATGTTTCACAGAGCTCCGGGATCAATAGGTGCCAGCGCTGATCCGTCACGAGTATTTAAAGGTACAAAAATGGGCGGTCATATGGGTTGTGTTCGCAAAACAATCCAGAATCTTCGAGTCTGGCAGGTCAGGCCGGATAGAAATTTGATACTACTAAGAGGTTCCATTCCCGGTAGTAAAAATGGTTTTGTTCTTATTAAACAAGCTAGAAAAAGTATATAAGTTACATCTGGAGTTATAAAATGGCAGTTGCAGATGTTTTTGATATCGAAAAGAAAAAGGTTGCTCAAGTTGAGTTAAATGACGCGGTTTTTGGCGCTGATGTCAATGAAGCAGTCGTTTATGATGTGGTTAAAATGCAAATGGCTGCCCGTCGTTCAGGGACCTCTTCGACAAAGGGAAGATCTGATGTTCGCGGCGGCGGAAAAAAACCGTGGCGGCAAAAAGGTACTGGTCGAGCCCGCTCAGGGTCCACAAGATCACCAATTTGGCGCGGCGGCGGAATAGTCTTCGGTCCTCATCCCCGTGATTATTCATTTAGCGTTCCTAAAAAGGTTAGGAAGAAGGCATTGGTTTCAGTGCTGAGCATGAAACTTAAAGACGATAAAATGGTCATACTGAAAGATTTCCCCATGGAAAAAATCAGTACCAAGGCATTTAAAAATGTTGTCGATCTGTTCGGCTTTAAGAAGGCTCTTTTTGTTTTAGATATCAAAAATGATATTTTATCAAAATCCTCACGGAACATTAAAAATATTAAAATGATTAGATCAGAGGGTATAAATGTTTATGATGTTCTAAATTGTGAGCATTTGGTTCTTCTTGAACCCTCCGTAAAAAAGATTGAGGGAGCATTGCTGGCGTAATGGAAGTACATCAAATTATTAAAAAATTGCTTGTTACGGAAAAAAGCACCTTGGCCCGGGATGAATCGAATAAGTATATTTTTGAAGTCGACCGGAAAGCCAATAAGGTGGAAATTGGCCAAGCCGTGGAGAAACTATTTAAGGTTAAAGTAGTTGATGTCCGCGTAATGAATGTTTTAGGCAAAAAGAAAAGAACCGGTAGGGTTATGGGGCAGAAGAGCTCTTGGAAAAAAGCAATTGTAACGTTGACTGCCGGTAACCGTATAGAGATATTTGAAGGCGTATAACGGATTAGTTAAGGATCGGAATAATGGGAATTATCAAATATAAGCCAACATCAGCCGGAAGAAGATTTCAGAGTGTTTCTGATTTTGAAGAAATCACCTCCACTGAACCAGTAAAAAGCCTTTTAAAACCCTTGAGGAAATCGGGTGGACGTAATAGTTATGGGCGCATTACCGCGAGATATATCGGCGGCGGACATAAAAGGAAATACCGGATAATTGATTTTTGTCGAAATAAAGCGGATATCCCGGCCAAAGTTGCCGCAATCGAATATGATCCTAATCGAACGGCAAGAATTGCTCTTTTAAATTATAACGATGGTGAAAAGAGATATATAGTTGCTCCGGCACAGATTAATGTGGGCGACATTATAGTAAGTGGCGAAAAAGCGGATATAAAGCCGGGAAATGCTGTTCCATTAAAATCAATTCCTTTAGGATCATTAATTCATAATGTTGAATTGAAAGTAGGCCGTGGCGGTCAATTGATTCGGTCAGCCGGCGCTTATGGGCAGTTGATGGCAAAAGAAGGAAACTATGCACAAGTAAGGCTCCCGTCCGGCGAAGTTCGTAAAGTATTCATCGAATGCATGGCTACAATAGGCCAGGTTGGAAACAATGAACATGAAAATGTCAGCATCGGTAAAGCCGGCAGAAAGAGATGGCTGGGTAAAAAACCCCATGTTCGTGGTGTAGTTATGAACCCGGTTGATCATCCGATGGGTGGTGGTGAAGGCAAATCTTCCGGTGGCCGGCATCCATGTACTCCATGGGGTGTACCGACAAAGGGTCACAAAACGAGAAAGAACAAGAGCACAGATAAATATATTGTTAAGAGAAGAGGTTAAAAAGCGTGGCACGTTCGATTAAAAAAGGTCCATATATTGATGAAAAATTGTTAGCCAAGACCCGTAAAATGGAGAATGAAGGCAGCAAAAATGTCATTAAAACTTGGTCGCGGCGTTCAACCATAACACCGGAGCTTATAGGGTACACATTTGCAGTACATAACGGAAAAAAATTCATTCCCGTTTATGTAACGGAAAACATGGTAGGACATAAGCTGGGTGAGTTTTCACCGACGAGGACTTTTTATTCCCATTCGGGTGATCGGAAAACTAAAGTCCGCAAATAAAAATAGATACGCTCTGGCGGGTACGTTTGAGGTTTAAGATATGGAAGCGAAAGCAGTTGCAAAGTATATAAGGATGTCACCGCAGAAGGTAAGGCTGGTGGTCGATTTAATAAGAGGAAAGAAGTTGGAGGAAGCGCAGAATATTCTCCTTTTTACCAGAAAATATGCGGCAGGGATAGTTGCCAAAGTTTTAAAATCAGCCGCTGCTAACGCTGCGCAAAATCCCAATATTGATGAAAACATTCTTTATGTTAAAAAAGTATTTGTTGATCAGGGGCCGGCTTTGAAACGCTGGAGAGCAAGGGCGCAAGGAAGAGCAGCGGGGATTAAGAAAAGATCTTCTCACATCACCGTAGTTTTGGATGAAAAGTAAGGAGGAAGGATATTGGGTCAGAAGGTTAACCCTGTAGGATTACGATTAGGTTTCATTAAAAAGTGGCAATCGGTATGGTTTGCCGACAAACCCTATAGTGAAATGCTTCATGAAGACTTGAAGATCAGAAAATATCTCAAGAAGAAGCTATATCATGCCGGAATCTCGAAGATTGAAATAGAACGTGCGGCAAATAAAGCAAAAGTAAATATTTATGCAGCACGGCCGGGTGTAATTATCGGTAAAAAAGGCTCGGAAATTGAAAAGTTGAAAACTGAGATTGAAAAGTTTTCTCAGTCAGAAATAATTATAAATATTTTAGAAGTGCGTAAACCGGAAATAGATGCTCAGTTAGTTGCGGAAAACGTTGCTATGCAATTGGAAAGAAGAGTTGCTTTCCGCAGGGCAATGAAAAAATGTGTAGGTTATGCGCTAAAATTTGGAGCTAAGGGCATCAAAATCAATTGCTCCGGTAGACTGGGCGGTGCAGAAATGTCCCGCTCGGAATGGTACCGAGAAGGAAGAGTACCGCTGCATACATTGCGAGCAGATATAGATTATGGATTTATTGAAGCACATACTGCTTATGGTTTGATTGGTGTTAAAGTTTTAATCTTTCACGGTGAAATATTGCCGGTAAGAAATGTTAAACAATAATATTTTGCCGGTAGTCCCGTTTGATATCTATAGAGAATTTGTCGTACAGAGGAACAACAGGAGTCATAGATTATGTTAATGCCGAAAAGGGTAAAATACAGGAAGCTGCAGAAAGGCCGTATGGGGGGTAAGGCTACCAGAGGCGGAGCAATATCTTTCGGTGATTTTGGATTGCAGGCGGCAGAATGCGGTTGGCTTACAGCAAGGCAAATTGAGGCAGCACGTATCGCCATGACCCGCCATGTAAAACGTGGCGGTAAGATTTGGATCAGGGTATTCCCTCATAAGTCGGTTACTAAGAAGCCGGCGGAAACGAGAATGGGTAAAGGAAAGGGAGCGCCGGAAGGATGGGTGGCGGTAGTTAAACCCGGATCGGTACTTTACGAAATGGAAGGCGTAACTATAGATGTGGCTAAAGAGGCATTTCGTCTAGCGGCACACAAGCTGCCGATTGCCACTAAATTTTTAGCAAGGGAAATATCTGATGAAAATTAAAGAAATCAGAGATCTTGGTGTCAGCGAGCTCAAACAAAAAAATAATGAATTGATGGAAGAACTTTTTAAGTTGCGGATACGTCATGCGTCAGGCCAGTTGGAACAAACGGCAATGCTGGGCCGCCTGCGGAAGGACATTGCCCGCGTTAATACGGTGCTGAAGGAAAAGGAGGCTGCAATTTAACATGGCTGAGCAGGGAAATAAGCGCACAATTAAAGGCGTGGTTACTTCTGACAAAATGGACAAAACGATTGTCGTCAAAGCAGAAAGATTCGTAAAGCACTCAATTTTCCATAAATATGTGCGAAAGCATGTGAAATACAAAGCGCACGATGAACAAAACCAGTGTAAAGTGGGAGATAAAGTCCTGATTATTGAGTCTCGTCCGATGAGTAGAGATAAACGCTGGCGAATGATCGAAATTCTGGAGAAAGCAAAATAATAGCTTGTTTATTTTAAGCAAGTTGTTTTAATGGAGTAATAATATGATTCAGATGCAGACCATACTAAATGTTGCAGATAATTCCGGCGCCAAAAAAGTAGCTTGTGTTAAGGTTTTAGGTGGATCGAAGCGCCGTTATGCAAGTTTGGGTGATGTTATTGTTGTTGCAGTAAAGGAAGCAATACCGAATTCAAAAGTTAAAAAGGGTGACGTAATGAAGGCCGTCATCGTGCGTACGGTTAAGGAAGTAAAAAGACCTGACGGATCATATTTAAAGTTTGATGACAACTCGGCCGTTTTAATTTCCAATCAGTTAGAACCCATAGGAACAAGAATTTTTGGACCAGTTGCCCGTGAGTTGAGAGCAAAGCAATTTATGAAGATTATTTCTCTGGCGCCAGAGGTTTTGTAAATCGTTTCGAAGAGGAAAAAAATGAGCTTAAGCAGATTAAAAAAAGGGGATACGGTTAAAGTTCTTTCGGGTAAGGATAAAGGCAAAACCGGCAAGGTACTTAAGACTATCCCTGATAAATCCAGGATTGTTGTTGAAAAAGTAAACATAATCAAAAAGCATAAAAGGCCGGACCAGCAATCAAGAGGTGGTATAGTAGAAAAAGAAGGGCCTCTGCATGTTTCGAAAGTTGCATTAGTATGTAATAAATGTAACGAGGGCATACGGGTGAGAACTAAGGTTCTTGAAGATGGTAAAAAGGTGCGAGTTTGCGGTAAATGCAATGAAGTAATCAATGTGGGTTAATGAAATGGCGAGATTAAAAGAATTTTACATAAAAAATGTAGTTCCTGCGCTTATTAATGAATTTAAATATACAAATCCAATGCAGGTACCCAAGATAGATAAAATTGTTGTCAATATGGGATTGGGTGAAGCCATTCAAAATATAAAAATTATAGATGGTGCAGTTCAGGAAATGGCAATGATTACAGGTCAGAGACCGGTAGTTACTAAGGCAAAAAAGTCTATCGCAACCTTTAAATTAAGGCAAGGAATGCCCATTGGTTGTTCGGTCACTTTACGAAAAGAAATTATGTATGAATTTTTTGATCGCCTGGTTAATGTAGCATTGCCAAAAGTAAGAGATTTTCGTGGAATATCCTCCAATTCATTTGACGGTAGAGGAAACTTCTCCATGGGAGTGCAGGAGCAGATTATCTTCCCGGAAATTGAATATGACAAGGTAGAGAAAATCAAAGGAATGAATATTACCATCGTCACCACGGCGAAAACAGATGCGGAAGCAAGAGTTTTACTTAAGCTGATGGGTGTACCATTTAAGAATTAATAGAGGAATGTCCGGAGGAATTTGGCGTGGCAAAGAAGTCTTTAATTGCAAAAGCGAAAAGAAAAGTTAAGTTTGCTGTCCGGGAATATAACCGGTGTCCGATTTGTGGAAGGCCGCGGGCATATTACAGGAAATTTGATATGTGTAGAATTTGTTTACGAAAACTATCCCTGCAGGGAGAGTTGCCGGGTGTAATAAAATCGAGTTGGTAAATTTTTGCTCTAAGGAGAAAAAGCATGGGGATGACTGATCCTATTGCCGATATGCTTACTAGAATTAGGAATGCTAATAAGGCCCGTTTTAAGAGTGTTACTGTTTTCATGTCACAGATTAACCTAAATGTAGCTAAAGTACTGAAAAAGTCAGGTTATATCATCGGCTACGAAAATGTGAAAAATGAAAAAGGGTATCCGATGCTAAAAATTGTCCTTAAATATCCGGATACTAAGCATTCCGTTATTACGGGTATTACGAGAATTAGTAAACCGGGACGTCGTGTTTATGTGAACGCTGATAAGATTCCAAAAGTACTTAATGGCTACGGAATTTCAGTTCTTTCGACTTCACGGGGAGTAATAACTGATCAGGAAGCTCGCGAATTGAACGTTGGTGGCGAAGTTATTTGTAATGTTTGGTAATTGAAATTAATGAGATAAAGCAGGAGTACTTGCTCATGTCGAGAATAGGTAGAAAACCGGTTGCCTTTCCCAAAGGTGTTAAAATTAGCGAGAATGCCGGTATTGTTAAAGTAGAAGGTCCAAAAGGAACTCTTTCCTCAAAATTGCCGGAAGGCATAACTATGGTGCTCGGTGAGGGCGATCTCGTTATCGAAAGAAAATCGGATGAAAGGATTGCGAGATCTTATCATGGGTTGGCCAGAACTTTAATTGGAAACATGGTAACTGGTGTAAGTACTGGTTTTGTCAGGAATCTGGAAATATCAGGTGTCGGTTATCGTGCGGAAATTGAAGGGAATAACTTGAAATTGGCTCTGGGTTTTTCAAGTCCAGTTCAATATGTCATTCCTAAAGGAATAGATATTAAAGTGGATAAGCAAACCAATATTATCATATCGGGTATTGATAAGGAGCTGGTCGGAAGGGTAGCCGCAGAAATTCGATCATTAAAAAAACCTGAACCTTACAAGGGTAAAGGTATAAAATACGCAGGTGAATATATAAGACGTAAAGCTGGTAAATCGGCTGCTAAGTAATTGAAAAAATTATTAATCTTGCAGTAAAGAGGTGGAACATTGGCTTCCAAAAGAACACTTAAGATAAGAGAAAAGAGAGAAAAAAGGGTAAGGGGCAAGATTGCCGGAACTCAGGAAAAACCACGTCTTTCGGTATTCCGGTCGGACAGGCATATTTATGCTCAAGCAATAAACGATGCTAAAGGAACTACCTTGGTCACGGCTTCTACATTGAGTAAAGATTTGGCTGAAAAAATTAAAGGTAAGAAAAAGACGGAAGTAGCGAAAGAAGTGGGTAAGTTAATAGCTACTCGTTTACAAACTTTAGGTGTAGAAAAAGTTATTTTCGATAGAGGTGGATTTCTCTATCATGGACGCGTTAAAGCGTTAGCCGATGGCGCACGAGAGAGTGGACTTAAATTTTAAATACAGTTATTGGACGCAATACACATGATAAGGGAAAAATCGTTGGATAAGAGAGAAATGAAAGATGTGGAGCTCCTGGATAGAGTTATTGCCATTAACAGAACGGCAAAAGTAGTCAAAGGGGGAAGGCGATTCCGATTTAGTGCAATAGTTGTTGTCGGTGACGGTAAAGGAAAAATCGGTGCCGGGTTAGGTAAGGCGCACGAAGTGCCGGAAGCTATCCGTAAAGGCATGGAGATGGCGAAGAAGAACATGATCAAAGTCGCCGTTGTAGCAAAGACAATTCCGTACGAAGTTATCGGCAGTTATGGCGCTGGAAAAGTATTATTAAAGCCTGCTTCTGAAGGAACGGGGTTAATTGCCGGTGGGGCGGTTAGGGCTGTTTTGGAAGTTGCAGGAGTACACAATATTTTAACCAAATGTCTTGGTTCTCATAATCCGCACAACTTAGTTAAAGCCACTCTTGAGGGTCTTTACCAATTAAAAGATCCAGCGGAAATTGCCGCGAATAGAGGCAAATAATTTATCAATATTCGGCGAGGTAGTTAAAGGTGGGTAATACTTTAAAAATAAAAATGGTGAAGAGCGAAATTGGCCGGCCGGAAAAGCAAAGGAAAATTTTGCGTGGTATGGGACTAAACAAATTAAATAGTTCAGTGACTTTATCTGATACTCCGCAGATTCGCGGCATGATAAATAAAGTTATTCATTTAGTTTCAGTGGAAGAGTCAAAGGAGTAGGATATGGATTTGGGTTCAATAAAAGCTCCGGTTGGTGCGACGAAGAAGAGAAAACGCGTTGGACGGGGAGATGCATCCGGTCAGGGCGGTACAGCAGGTAAAGGTGATAAAGGGCAAAAAGCGCGGTCGGGTGGTAAAGTTCGTTCCGGTTTCGAAGGCGGTCAAATGCCGATGGCTCGCCGCCTGCCCAAGCGTGGTTTTCGCAATCCATTTCGTGAAAGATTTGTCGCCATTAATTTGGATGATTTGAATCGGAAATTCAGTGAAGGAGCAGTCATTGATCAGACAGCTATTTTGGCCAGTGGTCTTGTGAAGAAAAAAAGTGATTGCATTAAAATATTGGCCAAAGGTGATATCAGTTTTCCCGTGACCATCAAATTGGAGAAACTCAGCAGGGCGGCAAAGTCCAAAATAATCGCAGCCGGTGGTTCGGTTGAAGAGGTAATATAATTTGTTAGAAGGACTGGACAGCGTTTCAAAAATTCCGGAATTGCAAAGGAGAATATTATTTACATTCCTTCTTTTGGCAGTTTACCGGATTGGTGTATTCATTCCAACTCCGGGAATAGATAACGCTGCTCTTTTAGCTTTTTTTGAGCAGGCTCGGGGATCGATGCTTGGATTGATGGATATGTTTGCGGGTGGTGCTTTAAGCTCGTTTTCAATCTTCGCATTAGGTATTATGCCTTACATCAGTTCTTCAATCATATTGCAATTATTGACTGTAGCTATTCCTCATCTGGAGAGACTTTCTAAAGAAGGTGAGACCGGCAGACGTAAAATTACTCAATATACTCGTTATGGAACAATTGCCCTGAGTATGATTCAAGGCTTTGGTATCGCTTACGGGTTACAACACATGGCGAGCCCTTCAGGTGCTCCGATTGTTTTACAACCCGGGTTTTCCTTCATAATAATGACGGTTATTACCTTAACCGCAGGTACAGCTTTTATCATGTGGCTGGGTGAAACCATTACGGAAAAAGGAATCGGCAACGGAATTTCATTAATAATATTTGCAGGTATTGTTTGCCGCCTTCCCGCTGGAATAGCCGGTACATGGCGTTTGTTTTCAGCAGGTGAGTTGAATTTTTTTGTTGTATTGTTTATCTTAATTTTAATGATTGCGGTCATCGGTGCCATTGTTTTTGTTGAAGCGGGTCAACGAAGAATACCTGTGCAATATGCAAAAAGGATTGTTGGCCGTAAAATGTATGGCGGCCAAACAACGCATTTGCCATTGAAAATTAATTCGGCTGGAGTAATTCCACCGATCTTTGCTTCATCGGTAATAATGTTCCCCGCTACAATTGCTAATTTTGCACCGCAGGGTTGGATGCAGACCATAGCCGGATATTTGACTCCAGGTAAAATCGGTTATGAAGTATTATATGTTGGATTTATCTTTTTCTTTTGTTTTTTCTATACTGCAGTTACGTTTAAACCCGACGATGTTGCAGATAATATGAAGAAATTCGGCGGTTATGTCCCTGGAATAAGACCAGGTAAAAAGACTGCCGAATACATTGAAAATATATTAGAAAAGCTGACTTTCAGCGGCGCGATTTATGTTTCTCTTGTTTGTGTATTGCCCAGTGTATTAATAACGCAGTTTAATATACCCTTCTATTTCGGCGGCACCTCATTGTTGATTGTAGTTGGAGTAGCTGTGGATACCGCCAGTCAGGTGGAATCTCATTTATTGACGAGGCAATACGAGGGATTCATGAAAAAAGGCCACATTGCCCGTCGACGATAGTAATAGCTTTCTCCAGAGGTTGAACGGGTGGTAATTCTTAAACTTCCGGAAGAAATAGAAAAAGCGAGAGCAAGTAATCATATTGTAGCTGAAGTTTTAAGTAGGCTCCGGGATAAGGTTAAACCAGGTATATCTACCGGTGAATTGGATAGATTTGCTGAGGAGATTGCCCGTAAAAGAGGTGCAAAAACGGCATTTAAAGGTTACCGGGGTTACCCATATTCACTTTGCACCTCAATAAATGAAGAAGTTGTCCATGGAATGCCTTCCTCCGAACGGTTATTGAAGGAAGGTGATATAATCGGACTTGATTTTGGAGTTTATTATAAGGGATTTTATGGAGACGCAACAATAACGTTGCCGGTAGGTAAAATATCCCTTGCCGCTCAGAAATTAATTGAAGTGACTGAGCGGAGTTTATATGCCGGAATAGAACAGATAAAAGCAGGAAATAGGTTGGGAGACATATCCGCTGCTGTTCAAATGACGGTAGAACAAGCAGGTTTTTCAGTAGTACGGGATTTTGTCGGTCATGGTATTGGCAGGAACCTGCATGAAGATCCGCAGATTCCTAATTACGGGAAGAAGGGCCGGGGAATCGAATTAAAGAGCGGTATGATATTCGCTATCGAGCCGATGGTGAATCAAGGTAATTACCGGGTTAAAATTTTACCGGATGGTTGGACGGTCGTAACTGAAGATGGAAAGTTATCCGCTCATTTTGAACATTCGGTAGCAATTACAGATAATGGACCAGACATTTTAAGCAAGTTGAATTGAGTGTTTTATTTCAGGATTGTTTAATTTGGAAATGGTGAGAAAGAATATATGGCCAAAGAAGAGGCGATTGAAGTTGAAGGCCGGGTCATTGAACCTTTACCCAATGCAATGTTCAGAGTAGAACTTGAGAATGGGCATAAGGTCTTGGCTCATATTTCCGGTAAAATGCGGATGCATTTTATTAAGATTCTGCCGGGAGATAAAGTGACAGTTGAACTTTCACCTTATGATTTGACAAGGGGCAGGATTATTTATAGGACAAAATAAGTTATTAATGCGGATAAGGAGTTAAGGGCGTGAAAGTAAGATCCTCTGTAAAAAGAATATGCGAGAAGTGCAAGATAGTTAAACGGAAGGGTATTTTGCGCGTTATTTGTGAAAACCCAAAACATAAACAGCGTCAAGGATAGATAGTTTGTAAAAGATCGGGAGGATAATAGAGGTGGCACGACTTGCAGGTGTTGATTTACCCAAAAATAAGAGAATGGAAGTTGCTTTAACTTACATTTACGGCATCGGACCGACTAAAGCAAAGGAAATTCTGCAGAGTGCAGGTGTAAGTCCGGATACAAAAACAGATGAACTAGCGGATTCGGAAATCTCGGCAATTAGAAATATAATTGATAAGGATTACAAGGTCGAAGGCGATTTACGCCGTGACGTATCAATGTCAATTAAGAGATTGATGGATATTGGCGCTTACCGTGGTTTACGGCATCGTAAAGGACTGCCTGTCAGGGGGCAGAGAACACATACTAACGGTAGGACGAGAAAAGGGCCCAGGCGAGCTATCGCTGGCAAGAAAAAGTAAAAGAATACTCTGATCCGGAGGAGAAATGGCAAAAGCAGTTAGAAAGACGGGCAAGAAGAAAGAAAAGAAAAATATTACTGAAGGGGTTGCCCATATTCAATCCACTTTTAACAATACAATAATAACAATTACTGACGTGAGCGGCAATGTTATTTCATGGTCGTCTGCCGGATTACAGGGTTTCAAAGGATCACGTAAAAGTACTCCTTTTGCAGCGCAGATAGCGGCGGAAGACGCTGTACGCAAGGCAAAAGAACAGGGAATGCGCAGAGTGCAAGTATACATAAAAGGTCCTGGAGCAGGCAGAGAATCGGCATTGCGTTCATTGCAGTTAGCAGGGCTCGTAGTTACTATGATCCGCGACGTGACCCCTGTTCCCCACAACGGATGCAGGCCACCGAAGCGTCGTCGAGTTTAATCAATATTATAAATAAAGAATTATAATTACAACAATAAGGGAGGCGTTTTTTGGCAAGATATACGGATTCCTCATGCAGGTTATGTCGTCGGGAAGGACTTAAGCTTTTTCTTAAAGGCGACAGATGTTATTCAGAAAAGTGTGCTGCTGAAAGAAGGGGCTATGCTCCGGGACAACATGGTCAGTCGCATAAGAAACAGGCTTCTGATTATGGAGTTCAATTACGCGAAAAGCAAAAACTCAAGAGAATGTATCGGCTATTGGAAAAGCAGTTCAGAGGATATTTTGCAAAAGCCGATCAACAGAAAGGCATTACCGGTACCAATTTACTTGTCCTTTTAGAAAGCAGAATGGACAACATGATTTTCCGTATGGGTTTTTCCAATTCTCGTGATGAAGCAAGGCAACTGGTTACACACGGTCATTTTTTGATTAATAATAAACCTGTTAATATTCCTTCATATTTACTCAAAGCTGGCGATGTTGTTACAGTTAAAGAAGGCAGCCGTAAAATAACCCGCATACTGGAAGCCATGGAAATGGTTACACGACGTGGTGTGCCTGAATGGTTGTCATTGGATAAGGAAAACTTTAACGCGTCAATTAAAGCTCTGCCGGTACGTGAAGACTTAACGATGCCGATTCAGGAACAGCTTGTAGTAGAACTTTATTCGAAGTAATAACGGAATTCATAAACCAGCTAAAGGGTGGAGTTGATTATGCAAAGAAACTGGTCGAGTTTGATACGTCCCAAACGAATAGATGTGGATGAATCGACCCATACCCGGTTATACGGTGAGTTTACCATTCAGCCGCTGGAAAGAGGATATGGGATAACATTAGGAAATGCTATCAGGCGTGTATTGCTTTCTTCTATTCGTGGTGCGGCAATTGTATCAGTCAAAATAGATAATGTTTTACATGAGTTTTCGACGATTCCGGGCATCAAAGAAGATGTTACGGATATGATTTTAAATTTAAAAGGTGTACGTTTTAAGCTCCATCAGGCTGACACAAAAGTGGTACATATTGATATATCAAGTCCGGGTGTAATCAAAGCCGGGGACATTATTACTGATAGCACGGTTGAAGTTTTAAATCCGGATCATTACATCGCCACCATGTCATCGGAAGGCAATTCCTTTAAAGCGGAATTAGTCGTAAGAATGGGCAGAGGTTACATACCTGCGAAAAAAGAGTTGGATCCTGATCAGCCTGCCGGTACAATAAATATTGATGCAATTTTTTCGCCGATAAAAAAAGTTAACTATATTGTTTCCAATGCACGTGTCGGTCAGATTACCGACTATGATAAACTTACTTTGGAAGTATGGACAGACGGCAGCTTGAAGCCTGAAGATGCTGTTGCTTATGCTGCAAAAATATTAAAGCAGCAATTGGACATATTTATTAATTTCGAAGAAATTGATGAAGAAGTGCAGCCGGAAATGGAAGATGAAAAAAGTAATGTAAACGAAATATTATTGCGAACAGTAGAAGATTTAGAGCTTTCCGTTCGCTCTGCCAACTGTTTGAAAAATGCCGGAATTAATACAATTGGTGAATTGGTGCAAAGAACGGAAGCAGAAATGCTTAAAACAAAAAACTTTGGCCGCAAGTCTCTGACTGAAATTAAAGAAATTCTTGATGAGTATAATTTGAATTTCGGAATGAAACTTGATTTTCCTCCATGGAATGAAAAAAGCGAATAAATTATAAGTGAAAACAATCTATACCAAAGATTAGTGAATGTCAGGAAAGGAAGATATAAGCAATGTATCATGGTAAAGCAGGCAGAAAGTTAGGTAGAACTTCCAGCCATAAGGAAGCCATGCTTCGTAATATGGTAACTTCCGTGATAAAACATGAAAGTATTCGTACGACGGATTGCAAAGCAAAAGAGTTAAGAAAATTGGCGGAAAAAATGATTACACTGGGTAAAAGAGGTGACTTACATGCACGCCGTCAAGCCCTTTCAGTTATTCGGGATAAATCTGCCGTAGGAAAACTCTTTGGAGAGCTTACAGAACGATATCGAACCCGCGAGGGAGGATATACAAGAATAATCAAAGTTGGGTACCGTTTTGGTGATAATGCACCTGTATCAATTCTCGAATTTATTTCCGACGGGAAGGAAAAGGCTAAACCCAAAGGAAAGGCTAAAGCGAAGGAAGCAGCAGCTCAATAAAATATCCGGTAATTTTTGATTTAATCTATAAGGCAGGGTAAAAGACCCTGCCTTTTTTTATTCTTGTAATTCAGATTTAAAAATTGTATTTTAATAATGAAAATTTATAAATGGAGGTAGAGCATGGCGGAAATAAAAATCGGCGAAGTCGTAAAATTTTTTTCCAAGCCATCAGTAGCCGCGGTAAAGATTACCGAAAATGAATTAAATGTAGGTGATAAAATTAAATTTTCCGGCCACACAACTGATTTTATGGATGAAGTAAAATCATTGGAAGTGGACAACAAACCGGTTTCTAAAGCTGTAGCCGGTGATTTCATCGGAGTAAAAGTTTCCGATCGAGTTCGCCCCGGTGATGAAGTATTCAAAGTATTACCTGATTAATAAATTTTTCATTTATCTTTTCTCAATAATATCATTATGTCAAAATTGATATGAAGGGTAGTTTTGTGTAAAGTATCAACCTGTCATTTTTACTGAGAGGGGCGAAGCAAAAACGGAGCCGCATTCTATGTTTTTTTAATAAAAAATTTTTGTTTCACTAACTTGTAAGCCTTTCCAATAAATTGTTGCCGGAATTGAGTTCCGCAACTCCCTCAATTTTTAATGCTATTGAAAGAAACCAAACCTAAGTTCGAATTACACAATAAAAATATAGATATGTTAAGGATATAAATGAGAATTCCTTCAATTGAAGAATGTTACGAGTTGATGAAATGCTATGCCATGCTTCCTAATATTGTTGCTCATTCGGAGCAAGTTGCCCGGGTTGCCGTAGCCATTATGAATCACTTGAAAGATAACACAGGCATCAGCCGTAAATCCGTTATTGTTGCTTGCTTACTCCATGATATAACGAAAACCCGCTCTTTCCAGACTAAGGAACATCATGATATTTCCGGTGGCCGTCTTCTTGAGGAATTGGGATTTCAAACCATTGGGGCAATGGTTAAGGAACATGTGGTTCTGCAAGATTTACAACCGGAGGGGAGTCTTTTAGCTAAGGAGATTGTTTATTATTCTGATAAGAGAGTAATGCATGACCGGATCGTAACGGTGGAAGAGAGGGTGGCTGATCTTATTGTACGCTACGGTACTACGGAAGAAAGGATTCAAATGATTAACTCAAACGCGAAGCAGGTTTATTTGCTGGAAGTGAAAATCCGGCGCTTCTTGAATACCGATCTTCAGAACGCCCTTGCAAGAATAGATTCCAACAGCAAACCGCACCATTGGCTTTAATTTGAGATAATCCAGTATTAAGATTGCTGAAAATTGAGTCGGGGTATTTAACAGTCAGGCAGGAGAATGATTCATATGTTTTCAAAAACTATACTTGTTGTTGATGATGAGAAAGATATTGTAGATCTCGTTGCATATAATCTGGAAAAAGAGGGATTTACGGTAACTAGAGCTTATGACGGAGAAAAGGCGCTGGAAATCGTTAAACAAAAAAAACCGCATCTTGTGCTGCTTGATTTAATGCTGCCGGGCATTAACGGGCTGGATGTTTGCCGGATTATCCGGAGCAATCCGGAAATAGCGGCGATGCCCATTATCATGCTGACCGCTAAAGGGGAAGACATGGATAAAGTAGTCGGCCTGGAAATGGGGGCCGATGATTACATTACCAAACCATTCAGCGTCCGCGAACTGATCGCCCGTGTCCGGACAGTGCTTCGCCGGTCGGAAGTGCGGGATGAGGGAGTAAAAAGAAAAACGTTTACCAGCCGTGACTTGCATATTGATTATGAATCATATGAAGTTACGGTGCGGGGAAACAAGGCTGATCTGGGGCCTACCGAATTAAAACTTCTGATGTTTCTGGCTCAGCGCCCTGGCCGGGCCTATTCCCGGGATCAACTTTTGGACCAGGTTTGGGGTGATGAAGCTTTTGTCGAACCACGCACTGTGGATGTCCATATCAGCAGGCTGCGTGCAGCCATTGAAAAGGATACTGAAAATCCCGAGTATGTTTTGACTGTTCGCGGCATCGGCTACAAATTCGCCGATATCAAATAGTTCAAAATCAGTAACCCGGTATTTTATTTTTTTGCCCTGATTATTACTTAATTCGACTAATTAAGTCTTAATTTTAATTGAAAATATCAGCTTCTTTCATTTTACCCTTTGCCTCATCCACTCCTGGGCCGCTGCCTGAACAGGATCCCAAGGACTGCTGAGGGGCGGAGTATAGGACATATCAATATCGGGGATGTCGCTTACTTTCATGCCCTTAAAAAGCGCAACTGCAATGATATCAACCCGCTTGGAAATTTCGGATTCTTTACTGCCGAGGATCTGAACCCCTAATAATTTGCCGGTCGGCCGGTCTCCGGTTAGTCGAACAACCATTTTTCGCGCATTAGGATAGTAGGCTTTATGATCCCATCCTTCGAAATCAACGGTAAGCGGATCAAAGCCGGCAGTTTTCGCATCCGAGTCACGCAGGCCGGTTCTTGCGGCAATGAGTTCAAAAATCTTTACTACCTGGGTTCCCAGCGATCCCTGAAATTTTCTATTGCCTCCCGCCGCGTTCTCGCCAGCTATAACTCCCTGCTTGTGAGCGGTGGTTCCCAGCGGCATATAGACATTCTTTTCCAAAAGGCGATGCCAGGTTTCCACGCAATCCCCAGCCGCGTAAATTCCGGGCATGCTTGTTTCCATATTCCGGTTGATCCGAATTGCGCCGTGCTCACCGGTCTTCAGACCCGCGGATACAGCCAGGTCGACATCAGGCCGCACCCCAACTGCGAAAAGGACTAAATCGGACCGGATTTCAAATCCATTTTCTCCCCTTATTAACAGGTTCCCGCTCTCTTTTTCAATGGCGGAAACCGGCGTCCGCGTCCTGACCTCGACTCCATTAGTCCGAAGATTTTCTTCGATTTTTATTCCCAAGTCCGGATCAA
>CAZWCA010000012.1:64383-70294 GCA_964632255.1 uncultured Smithella sp.
GTGGATTGCCTCAACCTCGTGACCAAGCAGAAGATGAATTCCTTTTTCTTCAATCTCCTCAATTGTTCGATGCGCCAATGTCCGCCAGTCCTTCACCTCGCCACTGATGAAAAACGGCAGTCCGCAGATGCTGAAATTTGGAAAAAAATCCCGGCAAACCAAGGTGATGGCCGCACTTGGGTTTATTTCCCTTGCCCGCAAAGCCGCGCTGATTCCGGCATCGCTGCCGCCGATAATGATTAAATGCATTTTAGCCTCTCAGTTTTCGAATCGTATTACCCGAAACGGGCACGAGCTCATTAAGCATCTATAAACATTTATTTTTTTGGGAATGCTTATCAGGTCATATTTCATTAAATCTTCACATCATCTTTAAATAACCGCAACATAATAATGTTTTTGTTACTTACAAAATAAACCGGCCGGCAAAATATCAGAATTTCATAAACAAGAATAACGAGAGGATTTATATGATGAAAATCAACTCACTGCCCGTTGAAACCGATCCTCCTTTACCGAACCAGAAGTTGGGTACAAAGGTAGCACAATTTATCAAAGCAGTTCAAGTATGTCCTCACTTTCACCCCATTATTGATGTTTTTACCGGTACTGTGTTGGGATATGAAGTCTTGTCCCGGGGAAAATCGCCCTACGAAACACCCTATAAGATATTCAAAGAAGCGACGCGCCTTGATGCAACCTGGGAATTGGAAATGGCTTGCTGCAATGCCGCCCTGGAGAAAATCTCCTCTTTTCCGGAAAATCTCAAAAATACCAATTTTTTTATTAATATAAGTCCTGTTGCTTTTGCCGATCCCCGCTTTTTAGAAGAATTTACGAAATTCAGTCTCGAGAAATACGGAATAGATCAAAGGAACATTGTTATCGAAATCACCGAAGAGAAAGCTATCAATAATTATAGCACTTTTGAAAAGTTGATCGCTCACTATACACAGGAAGGCTTTAATATTGCCCTCGATGATTTTGGATCGGGTCATTCCGGAATGATCACGCTCGTTGCTGCAACGCCTCATTTTCTTAAATTGGACATGGCCATTGTACGCGACGTGCACAAACATGACTACAAACAGAAGCTGGTAAAAGCGATTACAACTTTCGCATCCAGTGTCAATGCCCGGCTCATTGCCGAAGGAGTTGAGTGCATCGAGGAACTGGAAGTGCTCATGCGCTACAATGTACGCTACGTTCAGGGATTCCTCTTCGGCACTCCCCAGGCGGACCCTTATCTTTTGGCGGAACACTGGAAAACTACGTTGAAAACTCTGGTTGAAAAATATGATATCGCTGCAGTTGATTTGGACACGCAAATAAGTGGTCTGGTCAGTTGCCCAACTATTATTCAAAAAAATACCATGACCTGTAAAGAGCTGGATGTTGTTTTTAAAAAAAATCCCTATTTGGATCATGTTGTCATCCTGGATACTGACTCCATAATCGGTTTAATCACGAGGCAGCTTTTCTTTTTGGAAACGGGAGGCGCTTTCGGTTATCAGCTTTTGCAGAAAAAAACCATTGAGAAAATCTGTAAAAAGACACCGCTGATTGTGGAGGATAAAATGACAGTGACCATGCTGTCCAAGCTAGCCATGGACCGTTGCTATGAGGATTTATACGATCCTGTTTTGGTTACAAACTGCACGGGTAATTTTCTGGGAACAGTTACCATGAAGCAGGTCCTATCCAAATCAATTGAACTGGAAATCCGTTCGGCAATCGGCATGAATCCGCTGACAGGGCTTCCCGGCAACAACGTAATTCACCGCTGGATTCTCAATGCCCTGTCCTGTCCTGAATATTCTATCATTTACGCCGATTTGGATAATTTCAAATGCTACAATGATAACTACGGCTTTATCATGGGGGACGAGCTTCTGCAGTTTACGGCGAACATTCTTTCCCGGTGGGTCAAACAACTTCCGGAAGGAGGTAAGATGGGGCATATTGGCGGCGACGATTTTGTAATCGTTTTAAAAACAATTATCGCGGAAAAAGCTCTGCGTAATCTCTGTATGCTCTTTGATGAGGAAAAACTGCGGTTGTTTAAAAGCAGCGATGTAAAAAATGGCTACATAAACTGTGTGGATCGACAGGGAAATCCGACCAGAATGAATCTGGTTACGCTGAGTCTGGCCGTGATTGAAAGCAGTAAGGTAAGCGCTGCCGATCCCAATCCGGCATTATTTTCCGAAATAGCCGGTTCATTGAAAAAGAAAGTGAAAAAGATGACGGCGGAAACAAGCTGCAGCGGTTATTTGTTTGAACGACGCGTACATGAAGGAAATTTAGAAAGACATAATTTTCGGTAAAATTAGTAAAGGAATATAAATATGAAAACTAAGTCGTTGAAATTTAAACTGATTTTAGGAGGAATCCTGACCGTATTGATTCCTCTGCTTGCCCTGGGACTGTTCGCTTCCCTCAAATCCGGAAAGATAATCGAAACCATGTCGGGAGAACAGATGATTACTCTCGCAAAAAATCTGGCGGATTTGTCTCAGGTATTCCTGGAAAATCATTCGAATGCGGTGGAATCCATATCCCAGGAAGAAGCTGTAATCCAAGCCGCGCAAAGGATCAAACAGGGAGAGAATAAAGAAGCAGTTGCCGCAATCATTGAAAAAAGACTGGAGCAGGCACAAAAATCGATGGGTAACAATTATGATGAATTTATTTTTGTTAATGCAGAAGGAGTAATTGAAAAGGATAGCCTGGGCAATGGTCAGGGAACGAATATATCTGAAAAAGAATACTTTCAAGAAACGAGAAAAGGCAGGACCAGTATCGGGCAAGTACTGAAATCTCCGGCGACCGGGAATGAGGTGATAGCAGCTGCGGCTCCTATTATGTCGGGAGGCGGTGACTTTCTGGGCGCCATTGTGGCGTTGATAAAAATGGAATATTTGGCCGGCGAAATCAGTTTAGTTAAAAAGGGAAAAACCGGTTACGCCTTTGCGGTTGATTCCAATGGCGTCGTAATAGCCCATCCCAAGAGTGAATTTGTCCTGACCGCGGATGTTTCCCGGGAGAAGGGAATGGAGCAATTTCTATCTAAAGCGTTGAGTATGGAAAGAGGGATGGAACGATATACCTTTGATGGAATGGAAAAGACAGCATCTTTTTCTTCGGTGCCCATTGCCGGCTGGTCAATAATTGTGACGCAAAGTAATAACGAACTTTATGCCTCGGCGAGGCAAATTAAGAATATTATTGTTGCTTTTTCCTTGATTGCTCTGGCTTTGACGGTTCTGACCGTTTTAATTTTCACCCGGAGGCTCAATTTACGGCTGACTGGCATTGCCGATGATTTGAATGAAATGTCGAACCAGGTAACGGCGTCATCAACAGAGGTCGCTCAGGCAAGTATATCTCTTTCGGAAGGTGCTTCCGAACAGGCGGCAACTCTTGAACAAACGGCGTCCGGACTTGAGGAAATGTCTTTCATGACCCGGCAAAATGCCGATCGTACCGTTCAGGCAAAGATGCTTATCGGCCAAAACAGGGCGATTGTCGATGATTTGGAACAGCAAATGAAGGATATGTCATCAGCCATCGCTGAAGTGGCGAAAGCTGGTGAAGAAACAGGTAAGATCATCAAAACTATTGATGAAATTGCTTTTCAGACAAAACTGCTGGCATTAAATGCCTCGGTGGAAGCGGCGCGTGCCGGTGAAGCGGGAGCAGGATTTGCCGTGGTAGCGGATGAAGTCAAGCGCCTTGCCTTGCGTTCGGCCGTGGCTGCGGGAAATACAGAAGCGCTGATTGAAAATATTATGAACGTGGCGAAAAAGAGTGGTCTTTTGGCTGGACAGACGCGAAAAGCGCTCGAAAATAATATCGATATCTTCGGAAAAGTAGAGATAATTATCCAGGAAATATCCTTGGCGTCCAGCGCGCAGGCGCATGGTATCGGCGAAATCAGCAAAGGTGTATCGGAAATGGACAAAGTAACTCAACAGACGGCTGCCAATGCGGAAGAGTCAGCGGCTGCGGCGGAAGAGATGAACAGACAGGCGAAACAAATGAAAACATCCGTGGCGAGTTTGCATGCCGTTATACTGGGGAGCGGAAAAGAGGTTGTTGCCGAGGATAAAATGCCGCCTCTGACCGGAAATATAAACCAGGATGAGTTAATAAATGCTGACGTAAAGAATGAAGAAATTACGGCTGGCCAAAACCGGTTTTCCGGGAATGCCGGGGATTATGCAGTTAACGAATGTTGAGATTTCAGAGGATTTTTACAGCTAAATATAAGGTATTCGCCTTAGCGATTATGAAATCATTCCTGCTGGCCGCTTTAATTGCTTGCTGCTTCACAAGATATGCCTATTGTGAGGTCAAAACAGATTCGGAAATCGTAAATATCGATAATTTTTACACCGCTGCCCGGCGGCAAGGAGTTCCTGTCGGCTGGCGACTTGTTAAGTATAAGGGAACGCCGGTGCTCATGACCATGCAGGACATTCGATCATCTTTTTTACGGATGGTGAGCAGCGGACAAACAGCTTTTGGCATAAAAAAAGAAATTTCAGTTGATATCCGCAGATATCCCTATCTGCATTGGAGCTGGAAGGCGGTACGCCTCCCGGCAGGCGGCGATATCCGCCGTTCCAGTGGGGACGATCAGGCTCTGCAAATTTATGTAATTTTTCCTGCTGCCGGTTTTCCAGAATTATATAAGTCTCCCGCCATTGCTTATATATGGGATAACGAAGCGCCCAAAGGACTTACGGTCAGCAGCCCTCAGGCTTCAATGGGTTATGTGCGTTATATGGTTTTAAAAAACAAAACCGATACATTGGACACCTGGCATCAGGAAACAAGAAATATTCTGCAAGATTACAAAAGACTTTTTCCCGATGTCAATCATGGACAACCGCCGGGACCGATTCGCGCAATGTTGCTGTTCATTAACACTCATCATACGGATGGTAATGCTGAAGGTCATTTCGGCGATATATATTTTTCGAAAACAGATAAGCACAGACGGCAGTAAGCACACCAAATTTTTAGCTGCTTGAGCATTCAGCCCGGTTAATCCTGATTAATATTTTTTCCCCAAGACATCAAAATGTTCTTTTGTAACCTCCTTGTTACAATTTCTTCATCAAATTGTAATCAAATTGTAACATTTCACATATATAAGGCCTTGCCGAAAGCGGGATTAGTTGCGGACGAAAAGTGTAAGACCAGATTGATGTTGAGAAAATGCATTACACTATTATTATGAAGAGGATTATCCGGATATATGCTTGAGTCGATAGGTTTTGTCATTTTTCTTGTTTTTATAGCATTAGTTTTTGATTTTATTAATGGTTTTCATGATTCTGCCAATTCCATTTCCACCATTGTTTCCACCAGGGTATTATCTCCCCAATATGCGGTTATTTGGGCGGCATTTTTTAACTTTGTGGCCGCTTTTCTTATTGGAACACAGGTTGCTCATACTATTGGCAAGGGATTTATTCAGATTGGCGTAGTCGATAATTTGCTGATTCTATCGGCCCTTGGAGGCGCCATTATCTGGGACATCATCACCTGGTATTACGGGCTCCCCAGCAGTTCTTCCCACGCCTTGATGGGCGGCCTTATCGGTGCTGCTGTTGCAAAAGCCGGCACTGGAACACTTGTATGGTCCGGCATTATAAAAACAACTGTTTTTATTATTGTTTCTCCCGCAATAGGCATGTTGCTCGGCTTCGTCCTTATGGTTCTGGCGATTAATCTTAACCGGCATTCAAATATTGCCAGAGCAGATAAAATCTTTCGGAAATTACAGCTTGTTTCGGCTGCTGTTTATTCACTTGGGCATGGTATGAACGATGCCCAAAAAACGATGGGAATTATTGCTATGGCCTTATTCAGTAAAGGGTTATTAGGCAGTACCTTTCAT
>CAZWCA010000013.1:0-69323 GCA_964632255.1 uncultured Smithella sp.
CCCCCTGTATCCCCCTTTACGAAAGGGGGAATTGGAAGGTAAATTTCTTAATTCAACGACCATGTATTAAGGTTTCGGAGCAATCAGCATGATTGTTCCAGCAAATCTTTTTTGCTCCGCTCAGGAGAATAAGTCCGTCTCTCGTCGCGGAATTTTCGTTCTTTTCCCGTAATATCAATGTATTATCTTAATTTCTTTCCTGAAAAAGATAAGAAAGTCGCCTCTTTTTTATAATCATGCCGGTCAAGCACGCAAATCTTCTGTTCGCTCCCAATCTTCCTGAATTATTTCAAGAAGTTTTTCTGCATCGTCTGAATCCAGAACAATGTCTTCAAAATCCGGTGAACAGCGAACCTTTTGCATAAGTAATCCGTCGTTGTCGAACCAGCGGGGCAATGCGCCGCCGAAAAAATAACCTCTGTCTCTCAGCATATTTACAACGGAGGTAATCCAGGGGGTAGTTGAATTAAGACATACCTGAAGAACCACGGCCTGTTTGACAATGGCCTGTGCCTCCATATTTCTGAGGACTTCCGTGAAATCATCTCCGATTTCATGCACCATGAACCTCGCAACCTGGGCAAAATCAAAAAATTTCATTTCTATGCGTGAGGCTGTATCTTTCGGTGCTTTAGCCTTAATATCGGAAAGTTCGATTTCCCGGGTATCGTCGAGACGCGAGTAAAGCCAGCGCAGCTCTTTCTCATAAGCTTTGGGTACATAAATCAGATGGGGTTTTGGTTTGTAACAGCGGAAACAGTCAAGGGTCGCCACCCGGCCAAATGCACTTTTTTCCTTCGTATAGGCGGCGGCGGGCATCAGAGCTACTTCCAACCCCATTTCTATATGCTTGAAGCGTTTTTCCTCTTTTTGAATGAACACGTGATTGCAAACCGCCTCGCCGAAAAGCTCTTCAATTGTCTCTTTCTGTGGTACGAATTCCTCATAAAGATATTTCATCAGGCGGGTATTGACACCGGCGTTGCGATATTCTTTCAGGACAAGACCAACGCCGGATTCATAAATGTTTTGAAATGGGGCTGAGCGATATAAATGAATAACGCCAATTACCTGACCTGCATCGGTGCGGGCAACAATAGAGTAATATTCCCCGGCTTCATTAGCGGCAATAATTGCCTGTGGATCATAAAAAAGGCGGATGGGATAGCCATCTCCGTAGACGGCTTTAAATAGGCTGACTATACCCTCTGCATCTTCCGGTCGAAAATATCCTATTTCGAAATTATCTGCTGCCCTGTGATTATCTTCCATGTGCTCTGAACTCCTTTCATTTATTCACACTAACTTTAAACATTGCTTTTTCCGTTTATACTTTTTTATCGTCTTGGGCAACTGCTCTTCTACGTATCCGGCAAATTTTCTCCGTACGCCATTGTTCCTTCTTTAAAAAAACAAGATGGCATGATATTCGTTCTTATTAAACAAAAGGAAATTTGAAAGGTTGTCTAATGACTGGTCCAACAGGCAGGATGTTGATTATTACGGGGTTCATTCTCATTATTGTCGGACTTGCTTTTTTATTCGCCGATAAAATACCTTTTCTCGGCAAACTGCCCGGTGACATTTATATTAAAAGAGAACGATTCACTTTTTATTTTCCCATTGCCACAAGCATTATCATAAGCATAATCCTGACGATCATTTTCTGGCTTTTCAGAAAATAAAGTTATTCCATTCCAAATCAAGCGCTACCTTTGTTGGCACAGCCTGCCCCGGTGCAGGCCGGGGTCGTCGGCTTCCTCAACGTATTATTAATACGCCTCGTCGCCTTCTCCCAGCCGCCGCGGTATCATCTATGATTTGAAAATGGAATCACCTACCAATGATTTTACTACCACCGGTAAGGATAATACGGGTAAGGGTACCAGGGATAAAGAAAAGGATCCCGGTACCAGGGATACCACGGATCATAGTAATATCTTGGTATCTCCCTTTTTTCCCAGAGATGGATTTCCCGGGCATTAATAATTGGGTATGTGTAGCGATGTTCACCAACAGGCCGTTCCTCTTTACCACTAATAGTTCCCGCAACTGTTATTTCACGATCCCGACTGTAAATGGTCGGGTCGAGGAACCCTCGATATAGGATAATAAAACGGCCTGCCGATTGATCCAGATCCTTGGGCCGTTTTTGAAAATCGAGTTCCGTCTGCCTGACAATTACCAGAGTTTCCCCTGCTCTGGAAATGGTTTCAACAATAACGCCGCCCCAAATAACGGATTCTCCTTTGAATTTTTCAGGGCTCCGGATAACATCACTGATTGCGATTTCCTTTTTAACCTCCTGCATAACCTGACGGGAAAAAGGTGCACAGGAGACAATCAATAATATAATCAATAAAATAAATCTAAGTTTCATTTTAAAACCCCACTCCCACGCCACCGCCATAACTGCCTCCGCCCACGCCGATACCGACTCCTAAGCGCGGAGCACTATAAAGATCATCCGGTTTCCAAAGATAGTGTTCTTCTGCAATAAGAACCGGATAAGTGTAATTGAATTCCTTTAGCGGGCGGACAATCTTACCTTCAACTTTTCCCGCCACCGTCAACTTTCGGCCATATGCATAGATGGAAGGATCAAGAAAGCCTTGAAAACGGACCAGAAAACGGCCCGACGACTGATCTGTATCCAAGGGTTTTTGTCGATAATTAAGTGGTCTTTGCAAAACTTCAATCCAGGTTTCGTCCGCCTTCACTGTCGTTGCAATAATCTGACCTCCAAATATTACAATTTTACCTTTATAAACATCGGGATTTTTATGAAGCGCCGCAAAAGAGATGCTTTTGTCAACACCGCTCATGGTTTTTTGCGAGATGACGGGAGCGCAGGCCGACGTCAATAATAATAAACACAAAATGAAAATTTTCCTCATCATCAGCCTCGCTTTCCAAAGTTATTATTTTTCATCCGGAAAGACTCCTTTCCAAGTGAGCGGTGGAAGATAGAAGACTAAAATAATTTGTCGATAGAATAAAGTGTAATTGGTACGGGAAATGCAAATTTCTTAAATAGAATTGAACTGGAGCATTATCAGGCAATAATTTTCTAATTTAAGTGTGACAGCAGGAAAATAATGCCAATACTTTTGGAAAATTTGTCCTGAAGATTTCAATCGATGTCTTAATTTTAACAAATGAGAAACCACTGTCAATGGAATTCATTTATTATCAAAAAATTTTGAGGTAGAACAATGAAGAATCAAAAAGAATCAAAAAAAATTCTCACCGATTATTATGAAGCGGAAAGAAAATCATTGATCTCCAGAATGAAATCGGAGGATGAGGAACAAACAAATATAAAGATAAAAATAGCTACTTATGTAATTTATGAATTATCACATTCCTCCCCTGCCTGGTTTAAAAACCATTTTTTGTCGGATATTTCCAAAAATACCGATAAGCAGGATGTGATGAAAAATGAAAAAATTCTTATAATGGAAAATGAATTCTTTAATAAAATCGGAGATTATTTGATAAAGATTGAATCGGAAGTCGAGTACTTAAAAAAAGTATTATCTCCATTGACTGAAGAGTGGGACAAAAAGGATTTTTGGCGGCCGATTGTTGCTGATGCTTTCCTCCTGGCTGATATTTATTTCGCTTCGGAATTTGAGTCCGGTAATGACGGCTCCACACAGGCAGGTCAAGCGGAATCAAATGCCACTCCCCGGTACTTATTCCAAATATTAAGCGAAAACCCGGCAGTTGTTTAATTATTTGCTTGATATATATGGCGGCCCTGATTTCATGATCAGAGCTGCCACTGATTTAACCGCGGATTGAACGTTGTTAAACTGTGACCTATCCTTTCTTATATTTAGGGCGAACATGCATGTTCGCCTTAAATAAACAATCCCTACAAACCAAAATCAACCCATTCCCATGCTTCGTTTTGACCTGCAGGGTGATGGATGACACTTCTCTCCAAGTATATCAGGGCTTGAAAGCTTCAACCAGTGCATCCATATGATCACCGGTCTGGAGAAGACGCACCTTCTCAAATCCTGCCTCAATAAGCCAGTTCTGTATTTCATCGAACGTGTAAGTTCCGCCGCCTTCGGTATTCACCAGCATGTTGACCGCAAAAATTGCCCCGCCTCTGGGCACGGTGCGGTCGGACTCCATAACGTGATCGCGAATAATTATCCGGCCTCCCGGGACCAGAGCGCCTGATACTTTCTTAAAAAGCTCGATGTTTTCCGCAGGGCTGTTCTGATGAATTATAGCGGAAACGAGTGCCAGATCATGCCCTTGAGGCAGTTCGTCTTCATAAAAATTACCCGCCGCAAGAGTCACCCGGTCAAGCATCCCGGCCTTAATCAAGCGCTCATGGGCTATAGGAATAACCTTTCTCCTGTCGAAAAGGGTGGCTTTCATGTCCGGCGCAGCCTTAAGAAAAGCTATTGTATAAGTGCCGGATGCACCGCCCACATCAATCAGATTCTTTGCTTTGCCCGGTTGAACAGCGGCAGCGATTTTCTGCGCGAGAGGTTCTCCCACAACATGCATAGCCCCGATAAAGGCATGCAGCTCATTAATAGCATGGACATTCCGGGCCGGAAGAGCGGTTGCCGCCGGATCGATAATTTTAGAAGTAAGATTGGACCAACTTTCCCAAAGATTAACCAGATGACGAAGCATTGGCAGTAAAGACCGGGAACTTTTATCGGAAAGGAATACAGCGGTATTGGCTGCGGACTTATAAACATCCTTCTGCTTGGAAATTAATCCCATGGCGGCCAGAGCATCAAGAAGGATGGTCAATCCCCGGAGATCAGCATTCAGGCGATGGGCAAGGTCCGGGGCTGTCGCGGGCTTTTCATCCAGAAGCGTGAATATATTCATTTCCACGGCAGATAGAAGAATTCTGCTTTCCATGAACTGCCGGGCAATCCGCAGTAATTTTTCAGGACTATCACAAATTTCCATGGGAGCCATCCTGGTTTCAGTATTTAATATTCACTAATGAAATAACTTAATTATTAAGTTTAAATCCAGTTTTTTTCTTAACTTCATTCGGCACAAAAGTTCTCTTTCGATTAAACTATCTGATTTTACATTACATTTCGATTTCTCATGGTTACTCCAATAATTTTTTGTGTTCAACCATGAGACAGCGGGACTGGACAACGCATATGCCCGCTTCCCGGGCTTTTCTTGCTGCGTCATTGTGAACCAATCCCAGTTGCATCCAAACAATCCCGGCTCTAATCCCGATGGCTTCCTCAACAATTTCCGGAATAGCTTCCACGTCACGAAAAATATCCACTATATCAACCGGTTCGGGAATAGAAGAAAGATCGGGATAGCATTTCTCCCCCATTATTTTGGCTTTGAATGGATTGACCGGAATTATTCGATAGCCTTTTTGCTTGAGATATGAACCTACATGATAGCTTGCACGGTTCGGCTGATCCGAAAGCCCCACGATGGCAATGGTTCGACAGCCGCTGAGGATATCCTGAATCTCTTCAGAGGAGGGATTGCTATCGGGAACATCACTTTCCCTATGCAGATTTGCATTCTTTTCTCTATTATTCATTTTTTTACCTCTTTTTTTTATTGGAAACAAAAACTTACGTTTATTATTTGTTTCCATAATTGGATTTGTTATGGATAAAAATGTTGATTAGCTTATAAATAGCTTAAAATAATTTGAAACATAGTCAATAAGTGAAATTCAGGGGTTCCTGCTTGTAAAATTGCTTAAAAATTTGAATTAATAAACCGAAACCTGCAATTTTAAACGACCCCGGAAAATTAAATTAGGCTTAATAAAAAAGCCCCGATTCTTTTACCGAACGGGGCTTTGGGGATATTGTTGGAAAGCCTAGAACTTAACTTTGGGGGCCGTCCTTGCATCTTTTGGCGCTTCAAAGAATGCAGCTTCTTTAAACCCATAAATTCCGGCCAGAATATTGGAAGGGAACGACCTTACCGCTCCATTATATACTTTAACAGCTTCGTTGTATCTCATTCTTTCCACGGCAATCCTGTTTTCCGTACCGGCCAGTTCATCCTGCAATCTGATGAAATTTTGGTTGGATTTTAAATCGGGATAGCGCTCGACAACAACCATCAACCTGCTTAGTGCTCCTGTCAATTCGTTATTGGCCGCAATCTTATCCGGAATAGTTCCCGCACCGCCGACCTTGGACCGGGCATTTGTTACTTCCACGAGAACATTGCGTTCCTGCGCGGCATAACCCTTAACGGTTTCCACAAGATTAGGAATCAAATCATAACGGCGCTGCAACTGGTTTTCCACCTGTGACCAGGCCGACTTTACCCCTAAATCCATATTGACGAATTTATTATAATTCCCGGCAAAGAAAGAATAGCCAAACATGACCAAAATAATGACAACCGCCAGCACGATCAGTAAAGTTTTTTTTCTGGAATCCATTGTTACCTCCCCTTTAAATTCATCTTATAATTGATCAACAATTTTACAAATTTTCTGGATTTCCTGCAAATATTTTCTAAATATATCCACAACTTCCGTACCTGAGAACTTGTCCTTGCCTTCCTTGATATCAGCGCAATACATAAATACTAAGGCATCAATTGTAAAGGTTTTTTCCATTTCTCCGATTATCTCGCGCCTGCCCTGTTCCATCTTACCATGCTTCAAATAAAGAAGGGCGTTAAAGATCGCCATAAAAGCCGTTAAAGATTTACTGATCACTGAACGTAAATGCCTGGGTTTGCCTTCCGCTTCCAGATAGCCCTTCCGCAGGAGAAGTAACTTGCCGCGCATTTCGCGTTCAATTTGCAGACGCAAATCGGCCGGTTTGATATCTAATTCTTCCAGAATATTTTCCCCATAAATCAAAACGTGGCTGTTTTTCATACCCAGAAATTCAACCGGGTAGGAATCAAGAGCAGTCTCAATAAAATTCCTGGACATAATCAGCGGTATGGCCACATTGCTTTTTTTCCAGGATTTAACAGTATCCAGAACCTCGGTAAATTTATCCAGGCCCGCGGGAGTCAAGACGACGAGCACATTTATATCCGACTTGCCCCGAATGTAATGACCAGCGGCGGCACTTCCGTAAATCATTAACGAAATTAAATCATTGCCGAATATTTTTAAATAATCCTGTGTCAATGGCACGAAAATATCTTGTGGCCGATCCGGAATTTTTTTCATATTTTAACCCTTTAGTCAGTTAGTAATCACCACCGGCTCCACCTCCGCCGCTGCTGCCTCCACCAAAGCCGCCAAAACCGCCGCCGAATCCTCCACCGCCGCCAAATCCGCCGCCTCCCCGGCCGCCGCCGCTCATCAGCAGCAACAACAACCAGGGAAGCATTGATCTGCCGGCCCTGGTACCCAGAAGGAAGAAGGCGGCGATCAGCAAAATAATAAACAGAGGAATATTTAAGCCCTTTTTCTGAGTTCGTTGTATTGGCCTTGCCGGAGCAGGAGAACCGCTGATTTGCACATTGGCATCTTTGGCAATGTAATAACTCAACATATACATTGTATCATAGAATGCCTGACCGTAATTTCCCGCCTTAAGTTGGGGCTTAAAATACTTGTCTCTGATTTCGCCGACCAAACCGTCAGGCAGAATGCCTTCCACACCGTAACCGGTTTCAATACGGATTTTTCTTTCCTTAACCGTTAAAAATATTAAAACACCCTTATCTTCGCCTTTTTTCCCGATACCCCATGCTTTATACAGGCCGCTGACATAAAAATTAATGTCTTCATTTTCACCGATTGTCGGGACGGTAGCCACAACAATGGCAGTACCGGTTTTCTGGAGCACTTCCCGGGCAAGGGCTTCCATCTTCGCCTCGCTTGCCGGATCGATGATATCGGCGAAATCATTGACGGCGCCCCGTGGCGAAGGAAATTTTTCGGCCGCGAATAAAAGGCTGTCGGCAAGCATTAAAAACAATACTGCCAGAGCTATAGCCAATATGCCGGTCTTTGTTTTTTGTTTCATTTTCTCATTTAAACCGTGAATAATTAATTACCTTAAATATTTGCTTTATCTATCAGTTCATTACTTATTTTGCAAACAATGCCCGCCTGTGTCAAGGTTGAAATATTTGTGTCCGGCTGGAACTCACATGACAAAACTAATCCACACCGCTTTTGCCCCGGAAAGCCTTTTTCCGGATGAAAGCTGATATTTAAGCTATGATTACCTCAATGTCATTAACTTAAGGGTCATTCCCGCATTTTTTTGGTGGGAATCCAGGAATCGCCCAACATGGATGCCCGATCAGAACATTCGGTACCCGACAGAAAATTTCGGGTATGACACGAGATGACTAAGTCAATGACATTGATAATTACCTTGCATAAACGATAATCATTTCATAATAAACCAATTTATCAGATTGGAATTATTTAAAAATGCACCCAAAAATTATCATGATTCATCCACCGGTCAGTAAACCCTCCGAAGCGCCGGCCGGGCTTGCCAAACTTTCAGGCTGCCTTCAGGCCAATTGCATCAGGCATGAAATAATTGACATGAATCTGGAAGGCCTTCTTTATCTATCGACCGATCCTAAACTGGAAAATGATATTAATGACCGCTGGACAACACGTGCCTGGAAGCATCGCCTGACAAATATTTCCGCCTTACGGGACGGGAAAATCTATGGCAATCCCAGCCGCTACCGGCGGGCTGTTTCTGATATTAATCGTCTAATCAACCAAGCGGGGAAAGCCTACGGCGTTGATTTGTCCCTGGCCGATTATCGTGATGCCAAGCTTACTCCAGTGAAATCAGAAGATTTGCTTCAATCAGCCGAAACACCTGAATTAAACCCTTTTTATCCTTACTTCTCCTCACGCCTTATGCAAGTTTTGGAAGAATATCCGGATTTTATTGGGATTTCTCTAAATTATTTGAGCCAGGCGCTCTGCACATTTGCCATGATGGGATTTATCCGCAAGATGAATCACAGGCAAAAAATCATCCTGGGTGGTTCTCTGGTAACTTCCTGGATTAAGATAATAGGCGAAAACAATATTTTCAGCGGACTTGTCGATGAAATGGTTGCGGGCGCCGGTGAAAGGAAGTTATTGGATCTGCTGGGCTGCAAAAATGGAATAATCACTGCACCGCCCGGTTTGCGTGATTTTCCTTTAAAAGAATATCTTTCTCCAGTCCTGATCCTGCCTTTCAGCACAGCGCAGGGCTGCTATTGGCGACAATGTTCTTTCTGCCCCGAAAAGGCCGAAAATAACCGGTATTTGCCTCAACCTGCATCGGAAACGATGGCACACTTGCAGATGCTCGATGATGAACTGCATCCCGGTTTGATTCACTTCGTGGATAATGCCTTAAGTCCCGCCTTCCTGAATAATTTGATCGAAAGCGGCCTGAGCATTCCGTGGTACGGATTTGCCAGAATTACCTCCCATTTGACAGATGATGATTTTTGCCGCGGGCTGCGGCGCAGCGGTTGCGTCATGCTCAAACTGGGAATTGAATCGGGCGATGAAGCGGTACTTGATGCGCTCAACAAAGGAATAGATATACCAACCGTTTCCATGGCCTTAAAGAAAATTAAACAAGCCGGCATCGGCACATACATATATCTGCTTTTCGGCACACCGCCCGAAAATGAAGAAAGTGCAATGAAAACACTGTCTTTTATTACCAAACACCAGAATTGCGTAGATTTTTTGAATCTGGCGATTTTCAATTTGCCGTCATTTAGCAGCGAGGCGCAAAGTCTGGCTTGCGATGATTTTTATGAAGGAGATTTATCCCTGTATAAGAACTTCCGGCATCCGCTGGGCTGGCAGCGCTCCAATGTCCGTAAGTTCTTAGAAAAGACCTTCAAAAAGCATCCGTTCATCAATAAAATAGTCCTGCGCAATCCCGACTGCTTCACTTCCAATCATGCACCGTTCTTTGTTGGAAACAGACAATCGATGTCTTTATGAACGGGATTTCGGCAATACCGGTAATGCAATGCGTGTAAGAACCGGAAAATGATCGGATGGATAACAGTTTTTCCATCGCACATTAATAACCAACGCTTCCCTGACGACCGCGCTCGAAGGAACAAAAATATAGTCGAACTTAAAACGAAAAACATATCTGCCGAATCCATTAAAAGTTGCTGAATTTTTTCTCTTTAGAGGATGTCGAACCCGAAAGGCATCCATTAAAGGGACAGGATTTAATACTTCGTTTCTTAATTTGCTCCTTAAGGGAATTGTACCCTTCAGATATTGAATGGTAACATTCCTTTCCCTGGCATTAAAATCTCCCGTTAAAACAAACGGAACCTGAACAGGCCGCGCATGCATGTGGTGGGTAAGGTGGATTACGCTTTTTTCCCGGGACCGTTGGGAAAGATGGTCCAGGTGGGTATTATAAAAATAAAAAGAATGCCGGGTTTTTATTTCAATCAGTCGCGCCCATGTGCAGATACGCGGGATAATGTTGCCCCAGCCTTTTGACCCCGGGTTTTCCGGTGTGTCCGACAGCCAAAAAGTGCCTTCTTCGGCGATTTGGAACCTCTCCGCATCATAAAAAATGGCGTTATGCAAGCCTTCAGTTCCACCTAAATTGCCGATTCCGACCTTTTCGTATCCGGGAAGCATGGTGCTGATTTCGTCAATTTGGAAGTCCAATGCTTCCTGTAGACCCAGAACATCCGGACGGTACTGATTCAAGATTTGATGAACAAGATTACGGCGGTTTACCCAGTGATTTCTACCGTCCCGCTTATTCCCCCTGCGGATATTAAAACTCATAACATTCAGATTCAAACCGATATTTGAAACAGGCGAAGAAAAAGAAGGATTATTAATTACGGGAATTCTTCGCCACAGGTTTAAATCCAGAAGTTCGGCAATGGATGAGCGGGTATTATTAATCGCTCTCTTCGCAAACGAAAATTGCTTCATTTTATTATTTACCTATAATTATATCTTTTGAATATAAGCACCGTCGATATAAAAGAAAAAGATAAGGAGTTTTCGCGAGATCAGAGACTGAATATTTGTAAACAACTTCAAGAGGTATTTGGAAGTGCTTTATTATATTTTCCGGACATATAGCATGACCGAAAATTGTCAAAAAATCATTGGCCTTTTCCATCAGGAAATTTAAATACCATGTGCCCTATTTTTTGTCGAGCTCTCTTCTGGCGGCAAGGCCTATTTTTTCCAATATGTATGGTTTTCGGACAAAGGCCCCGGCTCCCAATTCCTGGGTCTTCCTGACCCGGTCAGTCTCCGAAAAACCGCTGACAATGAGGGCCTTTTGTTTTGGATTTATTTCTAAAATTCGACGATAAGTATCCAATCCGTCCATCTCCGGTTCCAGAATCATATCCAGAATGATCAGATCAGCTTGATTTTCTTTAATATAGTTGATTGCTTCGGCCCCGCTTCCAACAGCTTCAACCCGGTATCCCAGCCTGCCCAGCATACTGACGGCCAATTCCCGCTGTTCCTGCACGTCATCCACCACAAGAATGGATTCACCTTTGCTCATATAAGAATCAAGAGAGATTGATTTTTCCGCTTTCCCGATTACCTCTCTGGTCACGGGAAAGTAAAGAGTAAAGGTTGTACCTTTTTCCTCCTCACTTTGTACGTCAATAAAGCCATTGTGGTCCTTCACTGTCCCCCAGACAACAGCCAGCCCCAACCCCGTCCCGCTCCTACCCATGACTTTTTTCGTATAAAAGGGCTCAAATATCTTACCGAGATCATTTGGAGAAATGCCCTTACCCGTGTCGGAAACCGTCATAACTACATAGTCACCTTCCTTCATTTCGTCATATCCCTTGATGGGACGATCAAGGTAACAATTCTCCGTTCTCAATACTATTTCTCCCCGGCCTGATATCGCTTCCACGGCGTTAATGACCAGGTTCATAATAGTTTTTCCTAAATGGACAGGTGATCCTTTAATATTAAAAAGTTCTTCCTTTTCCAGTTCAGCAGTTATTTTTATACCTGGATGCTCAAATTTCAGCTTTTCAAATTCCGGCGTTTTCAGGTAATCAGAAACTATCTTATTCAGATTGACGATTTCCGAAGTGGTGACACCTCTACGGGCCAAAGTTAAAAGATCCTGAATTATCGCCGCTCCCCGCACACTGGAGAGCATTATATTTTCGGCATATCTTCTCAGGGAACTTTTTTCCGAAAGCGTTTCCAGAAGCAATTCCGAATAACCCACCAGTACGCCCAGGACATTATTGAGATCATGGGCAACTCCGCCGGCCAGACTTCCCAGTGCTTCCATTTTTTCCGCCCGGTTTAGCCTTTCCGCCAATTTTTTGCCTTCCGTAATATCGTGAATACATTCTATCGCGGCGACAATGCCGCCTTTGGCATCATGTAGAACCGATGCCGTTGCATATTGATAGATACCACCGGGATTAATATTGGGCGCAAATGCTTCACCGAAAAGGATATCTCCGGCTGTTTGAATGGAAGTATATTTCGCAGCCATCTCCCAATCAGGATGCAGAGCGTAATCTATAAGGATCGGTCTTCTTTCCCCATAAAAAGGCAGGGCATATTCGTAATTGCCTTTCCCCAGCATATCTTCTTTTTTGACTCCGGTCATGTTCTCCATAGCCCGGTTCCAGGCTATGACCTTGCCTTCCTGATCGATAATCAGTGTCGCATCGGGAAAAAACTCAATAATATCTTCTGATCTTCTCCGATATTCACGCAACTTCTCCTCGACTCGCTTACGGGCGGTAATATTGCGGATCAAACCACCTATCCCGGTTTTGTTTTGGCCCAGGTTCACTGGAAACTTGTGTATTTCATAAACCTGATCTTCAATAATCTCTTCGGAAATGATGATGGAATTACTGGCCAGGGCATCGATATCTGTCTGCCGGCATCTTTCCGCAGCTTCCCGGGGCATTAATTCAAAGTCACTTTTTCCAATTATTTCATCCTCCCGCTTTCCAAAAAACTCCGCCAATGATTGATTAACCACTATATTGCGAAATTGTTCATCTTTTAAAAACACCATATCTTGTGTAGCATTGATGAATGTCCGATAAAGCATCTCACTTTTTTGCAGTGCCTGTTTTGCCTGCCTGTCGGCTGCCGCCTCGCTTTCCATCTTTTTTATTTGCTCTTTTAAAACGGCTATTTCTTCCAGCAATTGTTGATTAATCCGGGACAAATCTTCCATTTAATTTTCCTTAAATTGTTGAAGCAAAAACATTTTTTCTGTTTTCACAAAAAGCTGGCTGATATTTTAATACGCCCATTTATCAGTTTTTTCGCTATCGGCAATAAAACATTTACTTAATTTACCGGAGTCCAGCAATGTCCACATTTTTTTACCGGATACTTCGGCGACCAAACTATCTTTGACAATTAAAACATCCTGGCGGATCAAATCTTCTAATAATGCCCTGATTTGCTTCGGTTCCTTTTTAATAACAGCAGCCAGATGCGGCAAGTGCTCGTCAATTTTGGCATGGGAATGATTCATAAAATAAATAATTATTGCCAAGTATATCCAAAGGTTTGTTGATTCCTCAAGAATTACGTTGGAATTTATTAACCGGCGGGAAAATTCCCGAAGCATATTTACAGCTCCATCCTGGCTTGTATTCAACATATTGTGCAAAATTTGACCGTCGATAACTGCCAAACTGCTTTTTTCACTTGCACGCGCAGTTGCTGAACGTGAAATATTGATAAGAGAGGCCATTTCGCCAAAATATTGCCCCGGTCCCATTTCGGCCAGTACTTTTCTTACATGGCAATCCAGTTTTTCCAAGGAAACGCGTCCGGATATCACATAAAAAATTTCATGTCCATTATCACCTTCTTTAAAAATGATGCTGTCTTTTTCATAAACACGGCCAAATTTTTTAAAAAGACGTTCATTGACTTTTATTACTGGTTTATCAGGTTTCAGTATTGCTCTTTCCAGCAAAAGGATGTCCCGGCGCAGATAAGATGACATTAATTCCGAACAAAATAAAAAAATCAAGGCATTGTAATATACTCCGACTACCAGAATAACAACGGCGGTCAGTGATCCGAAAATTACGTCATAGCGGGTAAAGTTCGCAATGTACCAGGTAAAGAATTGTTTGATTATTTCCAGAAAAAATGCGGCAATCGCGCTGCCGGCGATGACAACAGGCAAAGGAATTTTGACAGACGGAATAACCCGATAAGCAACGACCAGAAAGAGAGTTGTGATAAAATAAGGAACCAAGTAGCCAAGCACAATTTCCGATGCCCCCGACAGAGCAAAACCCAGGTTCTTTATGAACCAGGGCGGCCGTGAGATAAGTAAAGCAGTTATATAACTAAATGTTACCGAGGCAATACCGACAAACCAGGCCAGCGGAATCATGGCGATGGTGTGAAGTTTTGCCACAAAGAAATTACGTTTTTTCGGAGAACGGAAGATAATATCGAGTGATGTAGATAAGGAATCGAAAATAGAGGAGGAAAGCCAAATCAGACCAAGAAGACCGGCCCCGCCCAGCACATTTCTTTTTTTCTCGATCTTTCCCAGTTGTTTCAGTAATTTTTCAGATAGAAAACCTTGCCTTAAAGCCTCTGTAATATCTGCTTTAATATTCGGATATGAATTAAAAACAAACCCGACCATAGCAAAAGTCAGGATAAATAAAGGAATTGCGGAAAGAATGGCATAAAAAGCAACCGCCGCCGCCTGATTGGTATCGCCGTTGTTGTCGAAACTGTTGATCGCATCAGTCAAAATATCCCAGCCGGTGGCAATTTTCAGTTTCAAATCTTCTATTTTTTGCCGCCAATGGGTGGGATTCATTTTTTAACTCCACCGTAATGTAATTTATCTTTAAATACCCGATTAAATTATCATTATGCATGATTTAATGATATAATTTTTTCTTTTAATTCTGCCTCAAATAAGGTACTTTTGCAATGGATTTTGAAAAATTGAGCTCGCTTAAAGAAAAGGTTTTTTAATGAAGAAAACAAGTTTTACCGTATTACTTTTTTTTGTTGTATTCCTTGCCGCCTGCAGTAAGGTGCCGGAATCAAAACAAACTAATACCCGGACAGATCAAAAACCCGCCTACGGCGACATGATTGTTCACGGCGGTATCGGCGATGCCAGCAACCTGATTCCTTTACTCGCTTCCGATAAACCATCTCACGATATTGCCGGCCTGGTTTACAACGGCCTTGTCAAGTACGATAAAAACATTCACATTATCGGTGACTTGGCTGAATCATGGGATATTTCTGAAAACGGTTTGATGATCACTTTCCATTTACGCAAAGGTGTCAAATGGCACGACGGCCACCCTTTTACCGCTCAGGATGTCCTTTATACTTATCAGGTGACCATCGATCCGAAAACACCGACAGCTTATTCCGGTGATTTTCTGAAAGTCAAAAAAGCCGAAGTTCTTGACGATTATACCTTCCGGGTTTCTTACGATAAACCTTTTGCACCGGCATTGATCAGTTGGGGAGCGGCCATCCTGCCCAAGCATTTGCTGGCCGGCAAAGATATTACCCGCAGTCCGCTCACCCGCCATCCTATAGGGACAGGCCCCTACAAATTCAAGGAATGGGTGGCCGGACAAAAAATCGTCCTTACCTCCAACCACGATTATTATGAAGGCCGGCCCTATATCGACGGCCATATTACCCGCATCATTCCGGACATGGCCACTCTTTTTCTGGAACTGCGCAGCCGGGGAATCGATATTTCCGGACTTTCTCCCCTGCAATTTACCCGGCAGACGGAAAATAATTTATTCAAAAATAATTTCAATAAATATAAATACATGGCCTTTGCTTATACTTACCTGGGATACAATTTAAAGAACCCGCTTTTCGCCGATAAGAGAGTAAGGCAGGCTATTTCGTATGCAATTAATAAGGAAGAGATCATCAACGGCGTGCTTTTAGGGCTGGGAAAACCGGCAACCGGTCCTTTCAAACCGGGTACATGGGTATATAACGGGAATGTAAAGATTTATAAGTTTAATCCGCAAAAAGCCAAAGAGCTTTTACAGGAGGCGGGCTGGAAGGATAGGAACGGCGACGGGGTCCTGGAAAAGGACGGCAAACCGTTTGTTTTTGAGCTGGTCTTAAGTCAGGGCAATGAAACACGTCAAAAGTGTGCAGAAATAATTCAAAGGCAGCTTGCGGAAGTGGGCATCTCGGTAAAAATCCGTATATTGGAATGGGCCGCTTTTATTAATGATTTTATCAATAAACGGCGCTTCGACACCGTTATTCTGGGCTGGACAATTCCGCCTGACCCTGATGCCTACGATGTCTGGCATTCGAGTAAAACAGCGCCGGAGGAATTGAATTTTATTTCTTACAAGAATACGGAAGTGGATGAACTGCTGGAAAAAGGCCGCAGTACTTTTAATCAAAATGAAAGAAAAAAATATTATGACCGTTTCCAGGAAATCCTGGCCGAAGATCAGCCTTATACCTTTCTTTTCGTCCCGGATGAATTGGTCATCATCAACAAACGCTTTCACGGAATTGAACCCGCGCCTATCGGCCTGGAATATAATTTCATCAAATGGTTTGTTCCCAAAGATGAACAAAGATTTGTAATGACACGATAATCTTCAATCAGATTATTTGTCCAACTTTTTATCTGCTGCCTGTTGGTTGAGGAGTTCCGCAGGGGGTAAAGACGATCTGCCACAACTGGACATTACGCGCACGAAACGCTCCGGCACAGGACAACAGGTAATAATCCCACATCCTTTTGAATGTTTCGTCATAATTATTTTTCAATTTGTGCCAGGCTTTTTGAAAATTTTCGTACCAGGCCAGCAACGTCTTTTCATAATGAGGCCCCATGTTGTGCAGATCCTCAACGACAAAGAGTCCTTCTACCGCTTTGCCGATCTGGGCGATGCTGGGCAACATCCCGTTAGGAAAGATATATTTGGTTATCCATGGATCGCATTTGATCGTGGAAAGATTGCCGCCGATTGTATGCAGCAGGAAAATCCCGTTATCTTTCAGACAGCGATGAACCGTCTTCATGAAAGTTGGATAGTTTTTTTGACCGACGTGCTCAAACATGCCCACAGAAATGATTTTATCAAATTTTCCTTTTATATCACGGTAGTCGCAAGCAATGATATTTACCGGCAGACTCCTGCAAAAATTTCGCGCATAACTGAGTTGTTCGCCGGCTATGTTAACGGCGGTAACTTTGCAGCCGTATCGTTCGGCCATATATCCGGCGAGCCCTCCCCAGCCGCAGCCGATGTCGAGAACGTGATCACTTCGACGAAGATTAATCTTTTTGCAGATCAGATCCATTTTTTTAATCTGCGCATCGTTTAAATATTCCGTGTTGTCGAAATAGGCGCAACTATATTGATTATAAGGGTCCAGGAAGGAGAGAAATAAATCATTGCCCAGATTATAATGGCGTTCAGCCACTATGGAGGAGCGGCTTTTTGACTGCAGGTTAAAAATTGCGGCTGTTAAAGAATTGATGAGAAACTTGTATCCCGCCTTGATTTTTTGATCGAGTCCGGCTTCCAATATCCGGCAAATGAATTCATCAAGCTTCCCGCAATCCCACCAGCCTTCCATGTAAGCTTCACCGAGTCCTAAACTCTTTTTTTTAAGCACATGCGAAAAGGTTCGGTCATCCCTGATCTGAATATCCCATGGATTACCACCGTTAATCGTAACTCCGGCAGAAGCCAGCATTTGTTCGACAATATTCCTCTGGTTCAACATTTTATTCCCCCCTTTAACTCCCGGGTCAATAAAATCTGACTTACCGACAGGAATTCAAACCTAAGCAAAATTATAGGATCAAAACTGCATCCATTGTTTCAATGATGGCTGCGCTTCAATGGCGGGTTTGTTCAGTCAATACTTTCGTTTTTCAAAGGATTTTTCCATTGATACACAAAAATTATATGAGCACACTTTATAGGCGTCAAGGGAGAGTCTTTGTAGTTTTTTGATAGTATTTCTATATTAAAAGAATGTTGTGGTTAAAAAGAGGAGATAAAGGTTGATGTCAGGCAAAATCACCTTCCAGAGCGGTAGCGTCAACGGTGCCCATGTCCTTAACATTTGATTTGAAATGCTTAATGCCAATGGATATTGCTTTTGCATTGGCGGCGGAAGTGACAATACGGGCGGTCATATTCGCCAGCTTTTCGACATCGCGGGACAAATAATCGAAAAATCCGGTAATCATTGATTCCACAACAGCGGCCAAAGCAAGACTGCTGCGGTTTTCGCCCGGCAAATCACAAGCAAAATCATTGATCTTCATACCGGCCACTGCTTCGGTAATTTCATAAGCAGAGGTATAAATCTTTTCGTAATTGATTTCGGCAAGTTTTCCCAATCCGAAAAGAAAAAGAATTTCGGCACCGATACGTCCGGGGAAGGGAATTATGACTTTTTCCCGGAATTCTCCTGTGATTCGTCCAGCTTTGATTTCCCGGGAAATAAAACCATTGATACGCCAGTCAATTAATCCGCAAATTCCGCGCGGCGGCTTTTCATCTGTAAAAATACCCAGGGCAAGGCATTTGTGCAGAGGGATGTCCGGCGGTTCAGGTGCGAGAATTACTTGCATTTTCCTTCTCTAATTTCAAATTAATGGCATCCAGAATACCATTAATAAAAGCCCCCGAATTTTCGGAACCGAATGTTTTCCCCAGATCAATTGCTTCATTTAAGGTGACTTTGGGTGGAATATCCGGACAGTAAAGAAATTCAAACACCGCCAAACGTAAAATACTGATATCCACTTTGGGCATCCGGCTCAGCGACCAGTTCTCCGAACTGTCGGCAATCAGCCCATCGAGCTCATTTCTGTGGCTCCAGGTACCTTCCACCAGACACTCGGCAAAATCCTTCGCTTCTTTCGGAGCAATAAAATTGCCCCAGAAAAGATCAAGAGCTTTCTGAACATCCAGATTTACAAAATTAAGACTATAAAGAACCTGTAAGGCAACTTCGCGTGCCTTTCTCCTTGCGTGCATTAAAACCTCAAAACTTAAACAGCAAATCGCTGTAAACAAGAACAAGGGGTTGCAACCCCTTGTTCCATTTCATTTAAAGTTATTCTGGAAAACCAGCTATTACTCAATCTTTCTGATCAGATCCACCATTTCTATTGCGGACATGGCGGCGTCGGCGCCTTTATTGCCTGACTTCGTACCGGCGCGTTCAATGGCCTGCTCAATGTTGTCCGTTGTCAAAACACCAAAAATCACCGGAACTTCCATTTCGAGTCCTACCATGGCAACGCCCTTGGTTACTTCGGCGCTTATGTATTCAAAATGAGGAGTTGCTCCGCGAATTACGGCTCCCAGACAGATAATTGCATCAAAACGGTTGCTTTTAGCCAGCTTTTTTGCCGTCAAAGGCAACTCAAAGGCTCCGGGTACTTTATAAATTATGATGTCTTTTTCGTCAGCCCCGGCTCTGGTTAAAGCATCAATAGCCCCATCAATCAACCTTCCGCAGATAAAATCATTAAATCGACTGGCGACAATGCCAAATTTCATTCCTTTGGCGACAATTTTTCCCTCTATTAATTTCGGCATGACTACTTACCATCCTTGTCTATAATTTTAATAGATGCCCCATCTTATCCTGCTTAGTCTTCATATACCTGATATTGTTTTCATTAGGATCGATTTCAATGGGAACCCGCTTGACAATTTCAATCCCGTAACCCTCCAGACCAACAATTTTCTTGGGATTATTGGTCATTAATTTCATCTTATGTACCCCCAGATCAACAAGAATCTGGGCGCCGATACCGTAGTCTCTTAAATCGGGTTTGAATCCTAAAGCCAGATTGGCTTCAACCGTATCCTGCCCCTGTTCCTGCAGGGCATAAGCTTTGATTTTATTCACAAGACCGATTCCCCGGCCTTCCTGACGCATGTAGACAATTACACCTTTGCCTTCTCTCGCCACCATGGCCATCGCCCGGTGCAGTTGATCGCCGCAGTCGCACCGTTCGGAGCCAAACAAATCTCCAGTAAGGCACTCGGAATGGACGCGAACCAGTACTTCATCGTCGGCCGTAATATCACCTTTAACTAAAGCGATGTGCTGCCAGTCATCCGCATCATTTTCATAAACGATAATTTTAAAGTCCCCGCCAAAACAGGTCGGAATTGTCGCCTCGGCCATTCTACGAATGAGTGACTCGTTCTGCATCCGGTAATCGATAAGATCGGCAATGGTAACAATCTTCAAGCCATGCTCCTGGGCAAATATTTCCAAATCGGCCATTCGCGCCATCGTTCCGTCATCTTTCATGACTTCACAGATAACCCCGGAGGGAGTCAAACCGGCCAACCGGCATAAATCCACCGAGCCTTCCGTCTGTCCTGTACGCACCAGAACACCGCCCTTACGGGCAATGATCGGGAAAACGTGACCGGGACTTACCAAATCGTCCGCTTTGGCTGCGGGATTCACCGCCGCCTGAATAGTTGTGGCCCGGTCCGCCGCCGATATTCCGGTGCTTACGCCGTGGCGCGCTTCAATCGAGACGGTAAAGGCCGTCTGGAAGCGTGCTTTATTTTCCTGCACCATGGGACGGAGATTTAGTTTGGCCGCTAATTCTTCATTTATCGTTAAACAAATTAAACCACGGCCATAACGCGCCATGAAATTGATTGCTTCCGGTGTAACAAATTGCGCCGCCATGCAAAGATCGCCTTCGTTTTCCCGATCTTCGTCGTCAACGAGAATTACCATCTTCCCGTTGCGAATATCCTCAATTGCTTCCTGAATGCTGCTTATCGCCATTTTTTATTCCTTTTTTTTCACTTAATAAAGCCATGCCCGGCAAGAAAGTCCATATCTATTCCCTGCGAAGTTTGCAATAATTTTTCTACATACTTGCCCAAAATATCCGTTTCGATATTCACCTGCTGCGCTTCTTTTTTCATTACCAAGGTTGTGTTAGCCACGGTATGGGGAATAATATTCACGTAAAACCGGCCTTTTTCCACCTTGTTTACGGTTAAACTTATTCCATCTATGGCCACAGATCCCTTCTCAACAATATATCTGGACAATTTCCCGTCCATTTCCAAAGCGAAAATAAGCGAGCCCGACTTCTGCGTTCGCGAAAGGATTCTGGAGGTGCCGTCAACATGGCCCAGGACAAAATGGCCACCGACAAAGCCACCCACGCGCAAAGATTTTTCCAAATTAACGATGTCACCGGATTTTAAATTTTTCAGCGTTGTCTTGCTCAACGTTTCAGCGGATACATCGGCTGCGAAAGTTTTTTCCGCCTTGGCTGTAACCGTAAGGCAGGCGCCATTCACCGCAATGCTGTCACCGATTGCAACATCGGTCAAGTTAATGCCGCCTTCAATTTCCAAAACAGCATCGGCGCCTTTCATGGTCAGGCGCTTGATCTTGCCCTGTCCTTCCACAATCCCGGTAAACATAAAATTATTATTTATCCTTATTCAACAAATCCTTCAATTCCGCCATAAATTCACCAACATCACGGAACTGGCGATAGACTGAGGCAAACCGGACATAGGCGACACCGTCAAGAGCCTTGAGTTCATTCATAACTTTTTCGCCGACAACCGTCGAAGGAATTTCTTCGCCCTGGTATTCCTGACAGTCCTGTTCAACGCTATCCACAAGTTTTTCTATTGCCTCCATGCTGATCGGACGCTTTTCACAGGCTTTCATCACTCCCGAGCGGATTTTCATGCGATCAAACACTTCACGGCGGCCGTCTTTCTTCACAACCATCGGCAAAATATCTTCGACAAATTCATAAGTAGTAAAACGCTTGCCGCAAGCCAGACATTCACGGCGGCGGCGGATAGCTTTGCCGTCTTTGCTGATCCGTGAATCGATAACCTTATTTTCGGCATTAGTGCAAAAAGGACATTTCATAATTCCTGTTTACCTATATTTGTTCTACTATGACACCGGCTTCTTTGAGCATTTCAACAGCCAAATCGTCGGAATAACCGTCGCGGATTACAATTCGGGCGATTCCGGCATTGATGATCATTTTCGCACAAATGACGCAGGGATGATTGGTGCAATAAAGAGTAGATCCTTTGGTGATAACACCATGCAAAGCCGCCTGGATGATAACATTTTGCTCCGCATGCAAACCGCGGCACAGTTCATGGCGTTCTCCGGAGGGAACGCTCAATTGTTCACGCAGGCAGCCGATATCGAGGCAGTGGGCCAGCTTGGAGGGAGCACCGTTGTATCCTGTGGCCAGAATACGGCGGTCACGCACGAGCCCGGCCCCGACAGCCCGCCTGCGGCAGGTGCTGCGCCGGGAAACCAGCTCGACAATATCCAGGAAATATGTGTCCCAATCGGGACGACGGTTAAATTTCTCCGGCAGAGCTTCTAAAGATTCAGATTCTTTTTTTTCCGCCATATTTCCCCCTGCTTTGCCAAAATTTATTTTCGGCCGAAAGCAGTCTTACAATTTTTTTATTCTTTGCTCATAAAGTGGAAATCGATCGCAAAGTTTTTTGACTTCTTTCGCTACGGCCTGAATTTTATTTTCATCGTTTATATTGGCAACAACGTCGGCAATGTACGAAGCAATCAGACGCATTTCATTTTCTTTCATGCCGCGCGTCGTCACCGCCGGCGTGCCGATACGAATTCCACTCGTTACCTGCGGGCCCTTTGTATCAAAAGGTATGCCGTTTTTATTGACTGTAATAGCGGCACGATCCAGTGCTTCCTGCGCTTCCTTGCCGGTTACGCCCTTGGCGGTCAAATCAACCAGCATCAGGTGGTTATCCGTTCCACCGGAGACGAGACGGAAACCCTGATTTTTCAATTCATCAGCCATCGCCTGGGCATTGTTCAGAATTTGTTGCTGATAATCCTTAAATTCCGGCATCAAAGCCTCTTTAAAGGCAACAGCTTTCGCCGCAATCACATGCATGAGCGGACCACCCTGCGAGCCCGGGAAAACCCGGCTGTTCAGAATCTTGGCATAGGGCTCTTTACACATAATCAATCCGCCGCGCGGGCCGCGTAATGTTTTGTGCGTGGTGGACGTGACATATTCGCAAACCGGCACCGGCGTCGGATGCAGTCCCACGGCGACAAGTCCGGCAATGTGGGCAATGTCCGACATAATGACGGCGCCGACCTCATCGGCAATTTTCCGGAAGCGGGTGAAATCAAGAATGCGGGGATAGGCGCTGGCCCCGACAATAATCATCTTCGGTTTATGTTCTTTGGCTAATTTTTCTACCTCGGCGAAATCAATCGTTTCCGAATCCTTGTCCACGCCGTAAGGAATAATTTTATAATATTTACCGGAAAAGTTGGCCGGACTGCCGTGCGATAAATGGCCGCCATGGGATAAATTCATGCCTAAAACGGTATCACCAGGCTGAAGAGCTGCAAAATAGACGGCCATATTCGCCTGCGTTCCGGAATGCGGCTGAACATTGACATTATCGGCGCCGAAAAGCTGTTTACAGCGCTCAATGGCGAGATTTTCAACGATATCAACAAATTCACAGCCGCCGTAGTAGCGCTTTCCAGGATAACCTTCGGCGTACTTATTGGTCATCACGCATCCCTGAGCTTCCAATACGGCTTCGCTGACAAAATTCTCCGAGGCAATCAGCTCTAATTTTCCTGCCTGTCTGAGTGTTTCCAAATCAATGGCATGACTTACTTCCGGATCAACTTTTTCTAAAAAAGACATGGGAATTAACTCCTCCTGAAGTCATTAATTGTGAAATTTTTTAAATAGTAAAACTGCATTGACTCCGCCGAAACCAAAGGTATTGGACATGGCCGTGTGAATTTCTCTTTTCCGGGCCGCATTGGCAACGTAATCAAGATCGCATTCGGGATCAGGATTGTCCAAATTAATTGTGGGTGGAATGACACCTTCAGCTAAGGCAAGAATTGTAAAAATTGCTTCCGCGCCGCCGGTGGCGCCGAGCATGTGACCGGTCATCGACTTGGTGGAACTAATCATCAATTTTTGCGCATATTCGCCAAAAACGGTTTTTACGGCTTGTGTTTCATAGAGGTCGTTGAGCGGTGTCGACGTGCCGTGAGCATTGATATAATCAATACCGGCTGCATTCAAACCGGCATCATTAATTGCATTCAGCATACTGCGGGCGGCGCCTTCGTGGCCGGGCGGCGGCGCCGCCGGATGAAATGCATCCGAGGTGCATCCATAACCGGCTATCTCCGCATAAATTCTTGCTCCCCTTGCCTGGGCGCAAGACAGCTCTTCCAAAATAATTATGCCGCTTCCTTCGCCGATCACAAATCCATCACGTTCCTTATCAAACGGGCGGCTGGCTTTCTGCGGCTCATCGTTGCGTCGGGACAAGGCCCGCATGGAATTAAACCCTCCAACGGCCAAAGGAACTATAGCCGCTTCCGCTCCTCCGGTAATCATGACATCGGCGTCACCATAGGCAACTGCTTTATAAGCATCGCCGATTGCTGAAGTGCCGGCGGCGCAGGCGGTAACGGCGCAATTAATGGGACCTTTCGCCCCAAAACGGATAGATACAAGGCCGGACGCCAAATTGGGAAGAATGGCCGGAACAGCAAAGGGAGAAATTTTCCGGGGACCGGACTTCGAAAGAACTTCCTTTTCATGTTCCATTGTCGCCAGTCCGCCGATGGCTGAGCCGATAATTACACCGCAGCGGGTTGATATTTCCGGGGTAATGGTCAGGGCAGCGTCAGTTATGGCCATTTCGGATGCGGCCAGCGCGTAAAGTATGAAGTCATCATAGTGGCGGACTTCTTTTTTATCGACAAACTGCAATGGATCGAAGTTCTTTAGTTCAGCGGCAATCTTTGTATTAAAGGAAGCGCTGTCGAATTTTGTAATTGGGCCTATGCCGGATTTGCCCGCAATTGCACCTTCCCAGGATTCCTGAACTGAATTCCCCAGAGGAGTTATCGCCCCGAGGCCGGTGACCACAACGCGTCTCTTAATTGGCTTAAACATGGTAGAACACCTGACAGTTAAAAAATATACAATTGCCGGCGATTACGCCGGAAAAATTATTTAACACCTTTAGCTTTGAGAAAATCAACAACATCTTTAATTGTACGAATCTTTTCCAGCTCTTCATCCTCTATTTCCAGGCCGAATATTTCTTCCATTTCCATAATGAGTTCGACCAGATCAAGTGAATCAGCTCCTAAATCATCGATAAAAGAAGCTTCCATAACACATTCTTCACGGGTTACATCCAGTTGATCCATAACAAGTTTTATGACTTTTTCTTCTAACGTCATACCCAACCCTCCTCGATTCGATTTGTAACATGGGAAATTGACTTATGTGATGTTCTTATTACTCTTTTTATAAAAATTATTCCTTCATTTTTTTCTGCAGGACCGAAATTTCCACGATTTAGCACATGAAATCTAACGTCCAAAATTGATCTTATTCCTCTTAATTTAGCCCAAGGTTTTCTTTGGAAGGCAAATCTTAATATTTGCGTATGGGCCGTCAGCCGAGGTTATTCTGCTGTCTCCCAAAAAAGGCACAGCCCCACCCTTAATTGCAGTCCGGCCGATGTAAACCAATATGCAATCTCTCACATTTCTTGAACAAAGAACTTTCCATTCTGGTTTGCTGAATGCCCTGATTGTAGGCAAGCGCTTTTTCAATAAACAGAGTTGCGCTCATCATATCGTAAGAAGGGTTGCTAAGGATTGCCGGGCGGTCATCGACCAACATTTTGATGACCGGCAACGTCAATAACTTGAACCAACAAAGGCCCGCAATCTTAAAGTAAGGGCTTTGAATTAAGAGATTTCTTCAATCGGTGTAATTTCCCGGCCTTTATAAGTGCCACATTTGGGACAAACACGATGGGGCATTTTTGCCGTTTTGCACTGTGGACAGACAGACATTGCCGGTTGCTGTAAAAAATCGTGTGATCTTCTCTTGTTTCGACGCGTTTTGGAATGTCGTTTTACTGGATTTGGCATAATATATCCTCTTTATTAATGTTTTATTTTAAAATTTTTCAGCGCAGCCAGCCTGCCATTGGTAACTTCTAAGCTGCAATCACAGGAAGCTGCATTCAGATTAGTGCCGCACCGCGGGCATAATCCTTTACAATCTTCGGAACAAAGCGGTTTAATCGGAATCTGTAAGATAATCTGCTCATAAATAATCGGCGCAAGATCAATAAAATCGCCTTGATAATAACTTATTTCCAACTCCTCGGCTTCGAGTTCAACTTCTTCTCTCGTTTCCGGTGTCATCGGCACCATCGTGTAAGCAAAATCACCACCAACGGACAGGATGACATCTTCCAGACAACGGCTGCAGGCAATACAAAGAGTTGCCAAAAGACTGCCTTTAATAAAAACCGTGCTGGAAGCCTTAGTTATATTGAAGGTTACATCTACTTTCTGCAAGGTAAAGCCGATTTCATCGCTTTGCGGAAAGCTTTCCTGAAACCATTTATTATCGCCTGAAAAAACGACGCTCAAGCCTTCTTCAGGAATTGTAACCACATTAATTTTCAAAGACTTAGACATAAAACTAAATTGCCTCAATAAATTACGTACACTGCGTTAAGCGTGTAAGTTAATTATAAATCTTTTTTCTTGTCAAGTATATTTTGGCGGCAAAAGAATATTGGATTATAATTAGTTTCCGTCCGGAAGCGATCAGTTTTATCATTCAAGTTCCGGATGTAAACTAATTTACAATTGGAAATGCGGCTTGACAAAAAGCCATTGTCAATCCTATAAAAACCGGAAAAAAATAAGGTAAATAAGATGACAGAAAAAATAAGAACACGTTTTGCACCTTCACCCACAGGCTATCTCCATATCGGCGGCGCCCGGACCGCCCTTTTTAACTGGCTTTTTGCCCGTCATAACGGCGGCGAATTTGTGCTGCGAATTGAAGATACCGATCAGCTCCGCTCCACCGATGAGTCAACAAAAGCAATTCTCGACGCCATGACCTGGCTCGGCCTGACCTGGGATGAAGGGCCCTATTTCCAGGCGCAACGTGTGGAATTGCATCGGGAAATGGTGCAAAAACTGATTGCCGAAGATAAAGCGTACTACTGCACCTGCACTGCCGAAGAGCTGGAAGCCAAGAGAAAAGAAGCACTCGCCACCGGGAAAAAGCCCAAGTATGACGGCACCTGCCGCGATAAGCATTTACCGAAAACGCCGGGCAGCGTCGTCCGCTTTCGTAGCGCGCAAACCGGAATAACCATCGTTGAAGATCTCATTAAAGGAAATATTGCATTTAATAATGATGAGCTGGATGATTTAATCATTGAGCGCGGCGATGGATATCCAACATACAATTTTGCCGTGGTTATCGACGATGCGATGATGAATATAACGCACGTCATTCGCGGCGACGATCATGTGAACAACACCCCGCGCCAGATTCTGCTTTATGAGGCTCTCGGTTTTCCCGTCCCCAAGTTTGCCCATGTTCCCATGATCCTCGGATCGGACAAAGCGCGCTTAAGCAAGCGCCACGGGGCCACATCAGTTATGGCCTACAAAGATATGGGCTACCTGCCGGAAGCTCTTGTCAATTATCTGGTGCGTCTAAGCTGGGCGCACGGCGATCAGGAAATCTTTTCCGAAAAGGAACTAATCGATTTATTTACGCTTGATGCCGTGGGTAAATCACCCGCCGTTTTCAACCCGGATAAATTACTCTGGCTTAACGCACACTATATAAAGGAAGCGACGATTGAGCGGTTAACGGAAGATATGAAGCCTTTCTGGCCGGAAAATGCTCCGGCTGATGATACGGCCTTCATTCAAAAAATAATTGCCGATCTGCGGCCGCGTGTCAAAACACTGGTGGAAATGGGCAATATGGCGGGCTTTTATTTCGCCGGGCAGGTTCAATACGATGAACAGGCGGCCCAGAAGTTTTTAATTCCCGGTGTTGCCGGCTATTTAAAGGAAATGGCCGATTCCGTTTCCTCAGTGCAAAATTTCAGCAAAGAAGGCATCGAGGAATTTCTCCTGGCTTTCACGCAAGAGCGCAACATCAAGTTTAAAGTAATCGCGCAGCCGCTTCGCGTTGCCCTCACCGGAAAAACCGTAAGTCCGGGCATTGATGAAGTTATGGTTACGCTGGGAAAAGACCGCGTTATAAAGAGAATTAAAGATGCGGTCAGCTATATTGAAGCTCATTAATATCCGTCCTGAAAGGGCTCTTTCTCTATGGCTGTGTAGATTCGATATTGCTTGTATGGCGACCTAAGGCGCGCCTTCAGGAATTACTTGATCTCCTTGCCGGAACGAAAAATCTTCTTCCGGCTTGGAAATGATTAGTGATTAAATTTTCAGTGGATACAAAATTCAGGGAATTTGATTAAGATCAGTCCGAACATTTAATTTGTCTTGACTTTTCCTGTCTGAATGAATAGATATCTGCCCTCGTTTTTTGTTGGGGAGTCGCCTGGTATTGAGACCTTAGCTGATGCCTGATTCAACTCCGGTTCCCCCAGCCAAATCTTTCATGGTCCCATCGTCTAGTGGTTAGGACGCTGGCCTCTCACGCCGGAAACCGGGGTTCAAACCCCCGTGGGACTACCAAATAAATTATTCGGTTAAATCAACGACTTCAATTTTTAACGGGACTGAATGCTTTTTTTATGTATGAATTTTTATCCCGCTATTAAGCCCACACCCGACATACGGAAGGTTACTTGAGTTGCCCATGTGCATGTCATGTGGCTCGCCAAGCTAAAATGTTCTATACAGGCAGTCACTGAAGCTAATCATACATTTAGAAATTAATCATCAAAGAGTACGCCTGATATGAATATTTCCCGGCTTATTCAGATTAAGATTTCCTCTTTATCCTTCCAGCAACCGCAAATATTCCTTTGCTGACTCGTAACAGACACCGGCAATAAAGTTGATAAAAGGCCGGGCGTCGCCTTTATGGGTTTTATTCAGGGTGTCCAGATATTCGCGCCGCAAGACCGGCGGGATAATCGCCACCGGGTAACCTGCCTGCAATAAGGCCAGATTCATCAACAAGCGCGCCGCCCTTCCATTGCCGTCAATAAAAGGATGTATAGTTACAAGTTCTTTATGAAGAATCGCTGCAAATTCTACAGGGTGATTTTTTTCCCGTTTTTCGGGTATGCTTTCAATAAAGGCTTTCATTAGCGCCGGTATCTTATCGGGAGCCGGCGGAATGAAGTCCGTGCCGGTAATGATGACTTTCTGCTTCCGGTATTTTCCCGCCTGGCTTTCATCTATCCTGTAATAAAACAGCCGGTGTAATTCCTTAATGTTTGCTTCGGTAATATCTTGATTCTTTGCCAGACGGAAAAGCAAGTCGTACGCCTCGGAATGTCCCAGAGCTTCCAAATGATCTTTAACGGGTTTTCCACCAATGGTGATTCTATCTTCGATGACAATCTTGGTTTCTGTTTCTGTCAGTGAATTGCCTTCCAGAGCATTGCTTGAATAGGTCATACCAATGCGGAAATATTCCCGAATTTGTTTAAGCAGGTACGTATCAATAGGCCGGTGACCATCAATCTTTGTTTTTAAATTATCGATTTTCCGTATTGTTTCTTTCATCGCCGCCCCTTTCATGAAGCACTTAATGCAGACTCCGCCTTTAATGACTCTAAATTCATTGATGATTTTCCTTCAATCCAAGTAAAAAACATTTATTGTATTTATTATCAATATTTTTCCTTTCACGCTTATCAGATATCGAGGATGGATAATCAGAATACGGCTTATTTGAGGTTATTTACAAAGTCTTTATTGATTTTGTTAAGAGTATTTTCCTGAAAAATCTTATGGAAAATCAACCCTGAGCATGGAAAAGTCATCATCGAGGGTAGGTTTGCCGTTTCGTTTCCTGAGAAAAGCGTAGAGGTCATCAATTTCCCGAGAATCTTTTATTCTGAAATCAGCCAGGCAGGCGGCCATTTCGTCAAGTGTCCACAAAACACCGTCCGGCCCGGCCACTTCATAAGCGCCATCGGAAAAGATGTAAAGTTGTGACAGCGGCGAAATTTCTATAGTCTGTTCCTTGTAGGTTGCCGTGGAAGAGACTCCAATTATCATGTTCGAAGTGATAAGTTTTTCCGGCCCATGGATACCGGAGAAAAGAAGAGCCGCGTGATGGCCGCCGCTTGAATATACAAGGACCCTGGAATGACGGTTGTAAACGCCGTACCAAATCGTGAAAAAGAGATTATTATGTTTATCCATCGGAAAGGCGTTATTTAGGCCCGTCAGCACTTCTTTTGGTGAACGAAAATCCACACCGGGCAGGGCCCGGGAACGAAGAGAGTTATGAGCGGAAACGGACAACAGGGCCGAGCTTACGCCATGTCCGCAAACATCGAGCAGATACATAGCAAAGTGGTCTTCGTCAATCCAGTGATAGCCCAAGCAGTCTCCGCCAAGTTGAGCGCAGGGAAAGAACCTCCAGTTTGTCCGTATCGAACCGGACGTTTCAGGAGCCGGAAGAAGCGAGATTACATATTCCGCGGCGGAGTTTTGTTCATCAGCCAGTGCCCGTTGACTTTCCAGAAGGGCGGCATATGCGTCATTGCGTTCCAGCAGATTGATATAGGCTGTTGAATGATACCGGATTCTCGCAACGAGTTCAATGCGGTCAGGAAGCTTGACAAGGTAATCATTCGCCCCCCGGGCAAATGCTTTCGCCTTGGTTTTAGGCTCTTCCATCGAAGAAAGGACGATCAGAGGTACATCCTTCAGGCGGGGATGAATCCGATAGATTTTGACCAGGGTAAGTCCGTCAATTTCCGGCATGACGAGGTCCTGGAGAATGATTGTGGGCTCGAATTCAAGGGCAACCTCCAATGCTTTATTTGCATCCCGGCAATAGCGAAAAAGAATATCGGTTTCGGAAGCAAGCATTCGCTGCACCGCCGTAGATATGATAACTTGGTCATCCACGAGCAATACCTTGATCTGATGCTTTTTAAATACGGACATAATTTAATTTTCCTGCCGGTACAAAATCAAAATATGGACTCGTGCTTGCGTGCTTTTCAATTTTTTTAAAATCGCCGGATTCGATCGCTCCCAGTGACAAATTTTCCGACACCCCGTGTTAATTGATTGCCGAAGAGGGTATTTCATAGATGATCCATGTATCCTTATCCATAAGATCAATCATTGTAAATAATTTTTTAACAGAAATCGTTATCCTCATAAATACAGGAAAAATCTTTCAGTTAAAGAATATTGAAAAGCGGGCAAAACTGGTGCGTGATTTTCATGCATAGAGGCAAAAAGAGTGAAAAATGAAGACATCCGGTTTTACGTTTCGTGTAATTGAGTTTTACGGGTTTTTCTTTGGTTCCCGTTGTTGGTTTTTTTTACAAAAAATATACATAATTTTTTGCCATATACTAATTTATTCTAATATATCAAACATATATCAATCTGGCTTTGATCTTGCTGTCTTTTTTATAGAAAAAAATAAGGAGGAAAAAGAATGAAAAAAATCTTTACTTTATTTTTATGTGTGTTGGGACTCGCGTGGGGTATTGCCAATGCACAGGCGGCTACAACAGATTTTAACTTGAATAACTCAAATGGTGACCAGTTATTAGCGATGGATGGAGCCTCTTCCAGCGGCGGGTCCACTTCCGGTGGAACTTCTCCCAGTGGGACCTCTCCTAATGGAACAACGCGAGGGAGTTCTCCCAGTGGAAATGATACCGATATGGGCACACCGCGCGGAACTTCCCCCAGCGAAAGTGGAACTTCCCCCGGTGGAAATGGTACTGACACGGGCACGCCGCGCGGGACTTCCCCCAGTGAAAGCGGAACTTCCCCCAGTGGAAATGATAGTGACATGGGCACACCGCGCGGGACTTCTCCCGATGAAAGCGATACAAATACTCCGCGAGGAACATCTCCTGGCGGATCCGTTCCCCGCGGTTACTAAGCCGGGAATGATTCTTCCTCGTAGCGCAGCTTTTGTTTAATGCTGTTGTAAGCATTTCAGGAAGATTTATTTTTTTATAGGATAAGCAAATTCAAAGTTAAAAATCTCAAGGCGGGGTCAATGGATTCCGCCTTTTCTCTTCCTCATAGCGGGAGTAAATGGAGACTTGCTGGAGCTATGAATTTTCAAAAGGTTGAGATTGAATGTCTCAGCCCATAAAGCCAATGAACTACCCATAGCTTTTACATATCAAGGTTATCGTCGGAAAATATTTGAAATTCTTGATCATTGGTACGAAGGAGGACTTGATGCAGGACGTCCGGAGATCGACTATTTCAAAGTCAGGACATCAGATGGACAGGTTTTTTTGTTACGGTATCTTTCTTTGTTTAATTCCTGGTCTATTTGCATTTAAGATTTTCTTTGAAAATAATAATCCTTAAGATGAATACAGATAAATCTAAAAGATTGGCAAAAGTATAATATTCCCTGCTGGATAAATTACATTTTACAATATTTTTTAATTGTTTATATCTTCTTCAAAAAGTTCTATAAACACCAGCATATCCCAACTTTAAACATAAATATTTAATATTAAAGAATATTTTTCAATGCTTAAGGTTCATGCATTTTGATAAAAAATGCTGTTTTTCTATATGTTAGCTAACATGTAAACAGACTTATCAACAACTGTTTCCACATGCTTGTTGATTTCTTATTTGTACGCAGTCAGATAAAGGGCACCCCAACACGCACGCGGCGCATATATTACAGTCTTAGAATTTATCCGGTTGCCATGTTTTATGAACTGGATGGTTACGCCGCGCTTTGCGCATCGGTTAGTGCTTTGATCGTCAATGTATCGGGAATGAAGCACGAAGTGGAAGGTGAAGGGAGCTGCTGGTAATAATGATAGGGTGTTTTCGCTTTTCCCCGAAGAAAGCTGCTAACACGTTAGTTTTGCCGGTCTGCCCTCCACTAAGCCTTTTTTGAGAAAACATACTCTTAAAAGCGCCAAACGGCATATTGAATCACTTAATTTTTAAAATTAGCTGTGGATTGGGAAGCGTTGAATCATGTAGTGTAAGGTCTGTCGCTTTTGCCGTAGTCTGCTTTGGATTCTCCCTTCACTCCTATATCTTCAGCTCCTGTATGTTCCAATATTTCTTTGCCTTTATCTTTCCAATAGCTGTCATCAGCATGAACAGAAAGTAGAATCCCTCCTTCCTTGACACGTCCTTCATAGCGGTTGGCTTCATACTCGGGAATGCCCATCCCGATCAATGCTCCGGCTATTCCTCCGACTATTCCTCCAGCCCCGACTCCAGCAAGAGCCGCCACGATGGGACCGGCTGCTATGAATGGTCCAAGGCCGGGAATAGCCAATAAGCCGATGCCCGTCAGCCACCCTAACGCTCCGCCGATTATCGCACCTGCTCCCACTCCTGTTGTTACACCCTCAGGCGCCTTAGTTTCCTTCTCGATTGCAAAATCTTTGGTACCTCCACTCTCGGGGAACAACACCGAGATGTCCTCACTGCGAAAGCCCTCCGTTTGCAATTCCTGGACAGCCTTTTCAACCATCAGACGGGTTGGATAAATCCCATAAACTGCTATGTTTTTAGCCATATCTTAACCCCCTTATTGTTTTTTGGAGCGACTTCAATTTCGCTCTTTATTTTATCACTTCCGGCTATCTGGGCCGCCGACACCATTAATATTAATATTTGTATTTTTTTAACCATATTCACCTCCTTTTAAATAATCCGGAAATTGGATTACATTTGAAGATTGCTCTCATTTCTTCTTTCCAAGCACTTCTGACTTGCTTCTGATCATTTCAATTTGATCTCAATTTGATCACTTCCAGTAGTGGCCGTAATCATGGAATTATCTCTCGATAGGAGAAGCATGCATAAAAAAATAAAATAAAAGGAAGCGCGTTGTCCAGGCGCACTTCCCTTTACCCGAAAACAACTCGGAAGCACCAACAGAGGAGGGTCGATAATTCAATTTTACTTTATATAAAAATTAGTTCACCCTGAATTACAAGTCAGAGGTATCCTAATTTATTCTCCACTCATGCAGAGTATCAAGCCATTCCCTGAGTAAACATCAAAGCTTTACCGGCATAATTAGATGATTATTACACCGGCCTAAAATACGCCGCTTTATCTCCTACAAGCCTCCATTGGCTGCTTGTCAAAAAGATTAGGGAGGAAGAAAATGAAAAGAAACATTAAAATTGTCTTCTCACCAGGCATAGAAAGGATTTCGTCAAAAGATAGTAAGCTTTAAATAAACAATCTTGACCCTCCCGAGAGCAGGGATGCGCAAATAAGGAGAAACAATGGATATCATTGATAAAAAGAATTTTAAAATAATATGTGAAAATTGCAGTATTACTGAGGAGCAATTTATCTTTGAGAAAGGTTCTTCGTGGAACGGTTCATTATGGCAGAAACTTGCAAAATTTGAGAATTTTGAAACAATCTGGATCGATGACAATGAAAATAAACCGGATATTTTTCAAGCAACTTGTAAAAAATGCGGCGGATCAGCTAAAGTTGAAACGCGTTATTCGGGTTTCAATATTAAGGAGCCTTCCCTGTTAGCGGGATTATTATTTGAAATTTACCGGTATGAGAATGAAAAGGTTCAGGAATACACTGATGTAAGTTGATAAAAAAGCGAGCTTCGATAGCTTATGTTCGTTTGATTGCTTTGCTTCGCAAAATTTTGGAACCCAGTTCGGTTCGGGAAATAGAAGAAACAAGGTTGATTTCCTTTGGATAGAAATAGGAAGGCAAGTTATTACGCAGATGTGTGCCTAATGCTTTTAAATCCCCTGTTTCATTGGTGCTTACAATATCCAGTTTTATTATAATATCACCTTTCTCATTGGTGCCGGTGCGAGCGATGGCATCGGATATGCCAGGTACCTGCAATGCAAGCGTTTCTATTTCGGCAGGATGGATTTTCGAACCTTTAATATTGATTATATCATCAAGTCGCCCGACGAGAATGATATCGCCGTTTTGATCATAGTAACCGATATCTCCGGTGTTCACTTGTGAACATGGCTTGTAAATCACTTCGTCATTCAGTATTTCCTGCAGGTATCCCAGCATAACATTAGGGCCTTTGATGACAATTTCGCCGGCTTCACCTTCCGGTGCATCAATGCTAATTTCCACACCTTTGGAGGGCTTGCCGATTACGTTGGTTGTGATGGATGAGCGTCCGATTTCCTTATGGCAGGCTCTGCCGGCTTCCGTCAGTCCGTAGATATTGAAAATTTTCATATCCGGATTCAGATTAAAAGCCTGCTTCATCATATCCGCTGTCAGAAAATCACTTGAGCTGGTAATGAATTTCAAATTTTTTATTGCATTATTATTGTTTTCTTTAATCAGATGGACTATTTCGCGTAATGCATACGGCACTAATACCAAATCAGTAACTTTTTCATCGAGGATGCGCTGGAATAGCTGGTCCGGCAGGCTTATGGTTTCGCCAAAAATAAATCCGCATTGGCTGAGCAGATGCCCGTAAATTTGTATGAAACCGTAATAGTCATAAAGCGGCACCGTAACGAGGCTCTTTCTCGATGGTTCTAAAGAAAGAAAATCGATCATCATTTCAGTTGCGGAAAGTATGTTGCTTTCGCTCAGGCATACACCTTTAGGATCTCCGGTTGAACCGGAAGTAAAAACAATAAGTCTTACATCCTTGGAGCGCCCGGCGGAAAACTGCCGGTCAAATGCGAGTATATCATCCAAACCAAAGGCTTCATAATCAAAGCCCTGATCCAAGTTTATTTCTTCGCTTTTAATCAATACATAAGGGATTGATTCAATGGCCGATTCATGCAGCTTATGCAGTGCTTTGTTTGTAACAATAAAGTGAGGCTGAATTTTTTCACACAATACTCTGACTCTGGAAGTGGCTGTTTTAATGGAAACAGGGATAACGATGGCGCCGCTCATGAAAAAATGCAGATGGCATAAGTAAGAAGGGAGGCTGTCCGGTAAAAGTATAATAATTCTCCTGCCGGACAGCGGACCAAAACGCCGCGCGAGCGAATCCGATATTTCGGCAAGTTCACTATAAGATAACCGGCGGTCGCGGCATTGTATTGCCAATCGATCAGGATATTCATTTGCCGTTAGACGTAATGCGGATTCCAGTTTGTTCATCTGTTCCTTGCGACATTAAAATGAAAATATAATGAAACAGGCAATAATTTATCTTTTTCGTGAACATTACTCAACTGTTTCTTAAATTCCTGCGTACCACTCATAACCCTGGTCTTCCCAATAACCACCTTTTCCGCCGGCTATTCCGGAAAAATCTTCAACAATTTCAATGCGCATTACATATTTGGCCATTTTGTAGCCAAGTTGCCGTTCTAATCGCAGCCGAAGCGGTGCGCCATTCTTGATGGGCAATGGCATTCCATTGAGATCATAGGCAAGAATCGTCTGCGGATGAAAAGCATCCTCCATATCAATGCTTTCATAATAGAGAGAGGTTCTATTCTCTTCCATGGGATCTGCGCAATAGAAAACGACATAACGAGCGTTGGGCTTAGGATAAACCGTTTCCAGTAAAGCACTCAGACGCGCCCCCTTCCATCTGCCTATGGCGCTCCATCCTTCAACACAATCATGCCGCGTTGTCTGAGTGCGGCTGGGAAGCTCACGGAGTTCCCCAAGCGAAAAGGACATGGGATGCTCAATCAGGCCGCTGACCTCCAGTCGATAATCGGCAAAGCCATTCTTTGCCATTGCCATGTATGCCGGATTATCAGGCATTGATGTTCCATTGCTCCTGAAATCCGGTGACAAATCGGATTCCGTAAATTCCTGGGCCATTGACTTGCGCGGGATAATGAGCCGGTGAACCCCATATGCCATTTTTTCACCCATTCCCAGGAGCTTGGGAAACCAGGAAGTATTGGAAAGCTTATCGCAACCGGCAAGAACAACTGCACTTGCGCCGGCCAGCAGGCTTTTCAGGATGCCTCGCCGGGAAAACACACTGTTATTTCTCATTATTCTTCTCCAAGGATATCCAATAATTTCCGGTTATCATTGAACGAAAATTGTTCCAGAAGCCGGTGACAATAACCATAAACACATGAATGATTAAAAAAAGAACCAGTGCCCAAGCTACAAAGAAATGGATTGTCCGCATCGATTGCCGGCCGGCGAAAGCATCGACCCAGCCTGTTGGTATAGTATCCAATGCCGGTGACATTCCCAGCCCATTTATAATTCCCAAAGGAATGAGCAAAAAAATGACTCCCAGGTAGGCCAGTTTCTGTAGAATGTTATAGTACTTGGCTGCTTCACCGGTTGGATGACGAAAACGCAGGTGATCGACGACCGTTTTGCCTATTGATCGCCAATCCTGCCTGTCAGGCAAAAGGTCTCGACAAAAATGCCCGGTTGCAATGCCATAAAATATAAAAGCCGTACCATTGGCCGCCAGCAACCAGGCAAAAAAGAGATGCCAGCGACGGGCCATGGCGAGCCATCTATCGCCCGGTATGGTAAGCCAGGAGGGAAATCCTCGTTCGACCAATTCTCCTGTTGAGCTCTTTGAAGCTCCGAAAAAGCCGGTTGTATTGAATTCATAGCCAAAGATTCTGGTAATACCCGCTAATTTACCTTTTTCATCTGTCCTGCTTCCCATCTCCAGGAAGGGCGAAGCGCCGGTGTAAGAAGATTTACCCCAATAAAGCGCTGAATGCGCGTTGAAGATATTAAGACCGCTCATCAGGAGGATGGCAAGTAAAATAAAGTTGATCCAGTGCATGATACGCAACGGCAAAGGATGTCGATAATACAGATAGCCATTGGATGCAGCATGCTTTGATCCAACCATAATATTGCTCCTCATACGTCATTTGTTTTACGCTGAATGGGCAAAGGTGAAAACGGTCAAATTTCCGTTAAAGTACTCCGGCTGCTTTGAAAAATGATTTTTCTTATAAAATAGAATAGCAGAAATTAATGTGTAATATGCGAACAACAATCTGAATTTAGTAATAGGATAAAGATAGGGTGGCCTTACCTGCAGATATTGACCGGTCCGCGATACCTTAAATGACTATAATGTTCCGTAAAACCGGCAATTTAGTACTGCCGGGGACGGGCATGGTAATCCCGCGCGCTCGCGTCGCAGGGATTTACTGTCACTCGATTCAATAAATCTTAGAACGAACTAATCCCGAATATTAGGTAATAAGATTATTTTTTGACTGCTTTAATAGTGTGCTTACACCTCAAAATTAAGAATTTTGAACGAAGTAAATAATATTGAACCTTATTGAATATTATCCAATTTTCTTAGTAATACATTGTATTACAAATCGGGAAAATATAATCAAAAAAGGAAAGGCTCACCTGGAGGATATTTATGTATAATTTGCACGCTATTGCTGCAAGGAAGAATTTCATACCAATCTCACCTCAAAACTTAAAAGAAACCCAACTGGACTTTGGCTTCCTGGCGGATCTGGTCTTGAAGACTGTATATGCGGATGCCGATTGCTCTACAGTCCGCGCGGCGGAGAAACTGTGCCTTCCTGTGTCGATAGTCGAATCCATACTTCAGTACCTCTATAAGGAGAAGTTGATCGAAGTGCGGGGGGAGATCAGCCTCCGCAACCATCGTTACGCCATGCTTGAGCGCGGTTTGCAGCGAACTCAGCGGCTGTTGGATCTCAATAGCTATATCGGACCGGCTCCGGTCTCTCTTCAATCCTATACTGAAATGGTTTTAGAGCAGAATCAGGCCCGGGAACCTGTAACGCCGGAATTAGTGAAGAATGCGCTGTCCGAATTTGTTTTACCCGATACCACCGTTCAAACCCTGGGTTTAGTTGCCCAGTCCCGGCGCAGTCTCTTTATGTTCGGCGAAACAGGAAATGGGAAGTCCAAGATCGCCATGGCGCTCCATTCGGTCCAGCCCGGTGAAATCTGGATTCCCTATGCCATTGAGGTGGATAATCAGATCATCAAGGTCTTCGATCAGCACAAACATGTACAGGCCCCGCCCGATAACGACGATGAGTATGATAAGCGCTGGATAAAAATCAAACGTCCCCTGGTGGTTGTCGGCGGCGAAATGACAATTGAAAGCATGGACCTGGTATACAGCCAGACGGCTAAATATTACGAGGCGCCATTCCAGGTGAAAGCCAACGGAGGGACCCTGATTATCGACGACTTTGGCCGGCAGAGAATCGAACCCACGGCGCTGCTGAACCGTTGGATTATTCCTTTGGAAAGAGGCATGGATTGTCTGACCCTCCATACGGGGAAAAAGATTGAGGTGCCGTTCAATCAACTACTCATCTTCGCCAGCAATCTGGATCCCAAAGGTTTGATGGAACAGGCTTTTTTGCGTCGAATAGGGTACCGCCTGCACATAGCTCCGCCGACCCCGGAGCGTTACGGTTCTATTTTTCGAAGGGTTGTCGAAGCCCATGGGCTTGATTATGACCCGAAACTGCTTGAGTTTCTTTTGCACTGCTATGAGAAGGAAAAACGCCCTCTGAGATGTTGCGAACCACGCGATATTATTAACAATCTCTTGGATATCTGTGTGTACAAAGATCAGCCTCCCGCCCTGTCCAGCGATCTGCTTGAACTTGCCTGGATCAATTACTTCGGCAAGCCGGGCGAGGTAATTGATGATAACCCTGATAATATTGCTACCGCCGGTTCTGTGCAAGGAGAAGCAGGGGCGGGCACAAACAGCGATTCGCTCCAACAAATTAATTACGAAACGAACCCCATTGATAACGTTTGCTCCCTGCCGGAGCTCATAGCAACTCCGTGCCCGCGCAAAGGGATACAGACATTTGGTCCGCTTGAGACTTTAATGGAAGATTCAAGCGTTACGGACATCCTCATCGATAATTTTAATAAGATCTATGTGGAAAGAAGAGGAAAACTGGAACTCACAAATCGCGAATTCGGAAGTGAAGCCGAATATCAGGAACTCATAGACGCCATTCTCTCCAATGTGGGCCGCCGGGTGGATGAATGGTGGCCAATGGAGGACGCAAGGCTCCCTGACGGTTCCCGGGTCAATGTCATCGTACCGCCGCTCGCCATTGACGGGCCGAGCATGTCCATACGACGTTTTCGAAAAGATGCAATGCAACTTGAGGACCTGATCAAAGTCGGGGCGCTTAATCAGGAAATGGGAGAAATTCTGAAGGGCGTTATACGAGCCAGGCTGAATGTTTTAATTTCGGGAGGAACTGGCACCGGCAAGACCACCCTGCTCAACGTGCTTTCGGGCTTTATCCCTTCGGATGAACGTATTGTCTCTATCGAAGATTCCGCCGAGCTTCAGTTGAAACAACAATATGTGGTTCGTCTCGAAACGAGGCCGCCGAATCCCGAAGGAAAAGGCGAGGTTGTCCAGAGAGCGCTGGTCAAAAATGCTCTCCGGATGCGGCCGGACCGGATAGTTGTCGGCGAGGTAAGAGGCGCGGAGGTTCTGGACATGCTGCAGGCGATGAACACGGGACATGACGGTTCTCTCTCGACTATTCATGCGAATTCCCCTCGCGATGCCCTTGCCCGCCTGGAAACGCTCGTCGCCACTTCCGGGCTGGCCATGCCCCATGAAGCTGTCAGGAAACAAATCGGCTCTGCCATAAATATTGTTATTCAACTATCCCGCCTCAGCGACGGCAGCAGGAAGGTGGTAAGTATCTTTGAAATAGTCGGAATGGAAGGAGCGATGATCACAGGGCAGGAGGTATTTAAATTTGAGCAAACAGGGGTAACCAATCAGGGGCTTGTCCAAGGGAGATTCATCTCGAACGGCATCAGACCCCATTTTTTCGGTAAGTTCAGTGCCTTGGGCATAGAAATCCCCAAGTTTTAATTATGACGACATCGTAAAAAGGCCGGATGCTGCGTTGGGCTTCCTCCCTCCCCGGCCTTCGCCGGGGCAGGCTACCTGCGGTGTACGCTTAGTACGCCTCATTCCTCGTGCTCTGGAAGCGGTTTTCCTGAGCTCCGCAGAGCGAAGGAACGCATTGAAATAGATGAGCCATTACCAGTGTGCGCCAAAAGGCAAACACATCGCGCGCCTTGCCTGCGGCCTTTTTACAAGATCGTCGGCAATGGATAATTTTGTCTTTTTACGAGTTCATTAATCATCATAACGATGCAAAATTTACATATCGGATATGGAAGCCATTTTCAGCGATGATGTTTATTACCGGGATAGATAACCCGCCTGAATTTTCCTGTTGCCCCGTTCAATTTTCCGTAATGTTCTCCTGCCTCCACCGTGAGGTGGTGAGGCCGGGGTAGTTGCAGTTTCTTAACCGCATTCCTCAAAAAGTGAGATTCATCCTGGCATCAGTGAATATCCTCGAATCCATTTCCTTGAGCTCGCTTGATACCAGCGGCTGAAAGGCCATCTTGGATAAGATATCCTTCTCCAGATCGACGCCGGGGGCAATTTCGATCAGTTCCACGCCGGCAGGTGTTAGTTTGAACACTGCCCTTTCGGTCACATAAAGAATTTCTTTTCCGGTATCGTTGGCATATTCGCCGCTGAAAGTGATTTGTTCAACCTTGTCGACAAATTTGGATGCCTTCCCGTCTTCGATGATGTTAAGTTTGCCGTCTTTTATTTCCAGCGTAGTTTTTCCGGCCATAAACGAGCCTATGAAAACTATTTTTTGAGTGCTTTGGGAAATATTCACGAAGCCGCCCGGCCCTACCGTGCGGCCGTTAAATTTACTGACATTGACATTACCCTGCTTATCAATCTCGGCAGCCCCGAGAACGGAAAGGTCTATTCCGCCGCCGTCATAAAAGATGAACATGTCGGCATGGGAAATTATCGACTCGACGTTGGCGGAGGCGGTTATCGCCAGACCGCTTTGCGGGACGCCGCCGAATGAGCCGGACTCGATAGTAAGGGTAATCCCGGATAGCAAACCTTCTTCGGCAGCCACAGCCGCCACCGCTTCCGGCATGCCTATTCCCAGATTGACAATGGCCCCTTCTTTAAGCTCAAAGGCCGCCCGCCGCCCGCATATCTTTCTTTCGGAAAGTTCCACAGGCGGAAGCTGATCAAGCGGAATTCTTGTTTCGCCGCACCATTCCGGATGGAACTCCGGAATAGCATAATACTGCCTGCGGCCGATTTCGCCGGCTATTACAATATGATTGACTAAAATACCTGGTACGACGACGTGGTGGGGTTTAATCGTGTGGGCTTCCGTCAGCCTTTCCACCTGGGCAATGACGATTCCACCGCTGTTTTTCGTCGCCAGGGCTAATTCCAGCAAACTCAGCCGTACAGCCTCCTTCTCAATCGACAGGTTCCCGTCGACGTCGGCGGTAGTTGCTTTAATGAAGCAAACATTGACCGGAAAAGACTTATACAGAAGATAATCTTTATCTTTTATTTTCAGGACTTCGACAACCTGCTCATCTTCGCCAAGCTCCGCCGCCGCTTTATTGGCCCTGCAGCCTTCCACCCTGGGATCGGCAAAGGTTTTGAGGCCGACACTGGTAACGACGCCTGGCCTGTGCGCGCCGATTGCCCGGGCAAGCTGCGTCAGTACACCCTGCGGGACGATGAATGTCGGGAATTTGTTTGCCGCAATCAACGGGAAGAGTTTCGGAGAAGTACCGATATGGCCGCAGATGAGTTTACCGATAAGTCCCTCGGGTGTGAACATGTTCATGCCGCCGTCTTTTCCGTCGCCGATGCCGGAAACATGAAAGACAGTAATCCCTTTAGGCGATTGTGACTCCAAATAGCGGTCCCTTACTGCCGCCATAAGGTCCACCGGTGCAGATGCGCTGATAAGCCCCTGTATTCCCAGGGTATCGCCGTCCTTTATCAGGCTTGCGGCTTCTTTTACTGAGATAACTTTACTTCTGCCCACGCTGCTTTATCCTCCTTATCTTCGGTTAGCGATTTTCGAGTTGCGGATTTCCCGGATTATTTTTTATCGATCTGAATTTTTTTTGAATATGCCAGTCTCCAATATCAATTGTCAATTCCATTTTCAGACATACAAAACTTAGCATCCGCTAACACGCCGCTTCTCCAGGCAATATCTCCATTGGTCCGTCTTTCTTACGAATTCCTGCTGTGCAATGATTGAAATTATCAATAATTGTGCAAATTCGGTACGAACAGGGTAAGAGATTGACCTCTCATATTGGTAACCGGAATTCATACCCCCTCGTAGCGATCTAAAAAAATAGAACCTGTAACCCTCCGAAGAGAAGGACTCCATGGCGCTTATTTACTGAGAAAAATCCGCGGATACGTTCAAAGCAAGCTTATGGTGCTAATTTTGAAATACTTCGTAAACAGTTCAATTCTTTCAAGTCTTGCTATAACAATGTTATACTTAAATCGGCTAATGGCTACATTATTTATATTATCAAAATCATGAATGGTTAAGATTCATTGAAAATTATACCTAAAAAACCACCATTTAATTCCTATTGAAATCTACAAAAACCAGTCCAATGACAATATATTACCAAAATGCCGTCATTTAATTCCCATTGTAATCTAGAACATACCAATCTAATGTGTGTAAAATAAAGTAAAATAAAAATAGGATGTTATCAAAGTTATGCTGGATTGAGCGGTGTCTCGGCAGTTTCAATAATTTATTTATCTATTCCGAGGCCAACGAGAAAAGATTTTGCATTGCGTAGCATTTCAAATTCCGATCTGTCAGAGGCAGCCTGTATAAGAAGTAAATTAAAATTATTCTTCCCTGGAGGAATGAAATGCATATTACATTGATCAGCATGGACAATGAAGTATGGGCAAGCGGGATGAGGAGTATCTCGTCTACGCTCCGTAAAGCAGGACATCAGACCACGATGATCTTTGCCGGCACATCCGAAGCTTCCATTGACGAGTCAATTATACAAAGGATCGCTTTGTTAGCTGAACAATCAAAAATCATTGGAATCAGTTCGATGTCAAGAGGTTCATCGAGAGCCAAGAAACTGATCAATGGCTTACGAGGCCTCGGGAAGCTGCTTGTTTGGGGCGGGATGCATCCTACCATCTACCCGGAAGACTGCATCGCGCATGCCGATCTTATCTGTCGCGGTGAGGGTGAGGAATTCATGCTCGACCTGACAGAAAGAGTGGCCTCAGGAAGAGAATTTAAAGATATCCGCAATGGAGCATATATATTAAATGGCCGGGTTGTTCTAAATAATCTTCGTCCATTGATTACTGATCTGGATACCCTTCCCCTTCCGGATTTTCCATTCCAGGATGAGTACCGCCTGGATCAAAGCGGTACGTTCATTCCAAATGTTAACATGAGAGATGAAAAGCGTATTCTTTTCAGTGGTTCCCGTGGGTGCGAAAATAACTGCACGTACTGTTCGAATTCACAACTCAAGTCCATTTATAAAGGCAGTGGCAGCGTTCGCTTTGCAAGGAAAATGTCATTGCCGGCATTTGTAAAGGCAGCAAGAGAATATTGCCGGCTATTCCCCAAGGCAAGGGAATTCTATTTCACGGATGAGGATTTTTTCGCCCGCCCTGTGGAAGAAATGAAGGAACTCGCTGAGATTTATCCGCGCAAGGTCGGACTTCCATTCGAGGTCATGGCCTCCCCGCGTAACATCACAGAAGAAAAGATGGCTCTAGCTGTTCAGGCGGGAATGTGGCGGATCGATATCGGTCTTGAAAGCGGCAGTGAAAGGACAAGACGAGAGGTTTTCAAGCGCTTGGTTAGTGATGAGATGCAGATGCAAGCAGCATATGTGATACATAGATATGAACAGGTCATTCCTTACTACTTCCTGATTCTTGGTAATCCCTACGAAAAACAGGAAGACCTGATAAATAGCATATGTCTCCTGCAGAAAATGCCGCCTCGATTCTTCTTGAGAGCTTACAATCTTGTGTTCATTCCCGGCACCAAGTTGTTCAACAAGGCGTGCGAGGATAAAATCATTCAAAGTATTAGTGACAGTGCTTATGAGATGGACTTCCTGGCTGGATTTAATTACGGGGAACATGAGTGGAAACGAAAGAATCTCTATCTGAACGGCTTATTGTCGCTAATGGTCGGCAAGGCAACGAATTTAAAAATGGGTTATTTGCCAAGGATTCTCATTCCGGTTCTCACAATCAAGCAGCTAGTGGATTTCTGCGACCGGTATCCTCGGATTGGCGAGTTAATAGTTGCTCAGGCGAACCTTGGTCTCAATATGCGACGCCGTGCCTTGCAGCTTGTCGGCAAATTCTTTTCTAATCCGCAGATTTTGTATGGCATAAAGAGTTATATGAAAAGAAATAATGATAGAAAGATCCCGGAGTCGGGAGGCATGGCATTAACTAATGGAATTAAAGATAAATTTAAAGATTTACAAATGAATAAACTATGAAGACGTAATCAAGATTTAAGGGACAATCAGCATAATTTTTTAGTATCAACTTCAAATATTGCCGCCATTTAAATGAAAGGCTCTCGACCTTACTTTGTTCATGAATCCAGTATTATTTATGATTAGAAACAAATTCAAGCATACTTTTTTTTCTAAAAAAAATATCCTTTGCATTGTCATACCTCTGTGTGTCGGAACGCTGACCTTTCTTGCAATGACGATAATAATGGATCCTGTTCAACAAAGAAAAGAAGCCCCTTATTATTATCAAGACAATGTGGAAAAAGTTAGGACAGAGAATCTCTTCCATACCATCCTTTATTTGCAGTCGCAAAAGAACAGATCAACCTGGGAAAAACAATGGGAGGTTGCTTATTGGCTATTTAATGAATTCAAAAAAATCGGGATCGAAGTCGATTTTCACCAATATGAATTTCAGGGAAGAATCTGGCCGAATGTTATTGCAAGGATCAAAGGAAAAGAACAAGCCGGCGAGATCCTTCTTTTCTGTGCACATCTTGATTCGACGAGTGATAATGCTGAAAAAATAGCTCCCGGTGCCGATGACAATGCCGGCAGTGTGGCAGTACTGCTTGAAGCGGCCAGAGTTTTAAAGAAAATTCCAATGAAACGGACAGTCATTTTTTGTATTTTTTCCAATGAAGAAAGTGCCGCAGCAGGCAGCAAGGCATATGCCCGGCTGGCAAAGAAAGAGGGTTACAATATCAAAGCCATCGTAAATATTGATGTTGTCGGCTACAATCGACCGCAGCGGCCTTTCTATTGGGATGCTGTTTCCGGACATGCCATGCCGAAAGATAAATTTAAAGCAGCAGCTAAAATGGTTTACAATTATTTTACGGGAATAGTCTACGGAAACGATATAGTAGTCGTAGCAGGAAGAGAGCCAAATCGTCAACTTGCACTAAAGACAGCCCTGATATTGCAAGAATCAGCAGGGCTGCAAGTTAAGAAGACGATTCAAAATGACTGCGGCTGAGGAGATGAAGGATCCTTTTGGAGCGAAGGATATGATGCAGTCTATATAAACTCTTTTTATAAGAACCCTTTTAATCATTCATCCATGGATTTGATGGAAAATCTGGATTTAAAACTGATTCAAAAAACTGCACAGGGCGTTTGTGCTATTGCTGCCTTGTTTGCAAATAATCCATAGACTCTTTATCCTGGATAAGGATTGGCAGGGTCTATAAAGTGTCAGATAGTAAAACTATAATTTTAGCATTTCTATGTTAACCTTAAGTAAATACCGTCGTTTTTATGTATAAAAAATGGCACCATCGCTATGCCGGTAAAAATTAACATGAAGTTTACCATGTAAAGGAATGGGCATTGGAATTTCGGTCGAGCGAAATTCCAAACCTTTAACCTGCGCATGTCTGCAAACAACTTCAAACATTAAATTCCAGGCCATGGATTCTTGCTTCTTCCATACTGCACTAGCTTAACTGAAATTCATAAAAAAGGCAGGGCTTCAAGAGACCTGCCTTTTGTTAAAATAAAATTTATAAGCTGCTCAGTTATTTAATTTTCTCCTGATCCCAGCCAGTCCCATCAGCCCAAGGCCGAGAAGGAGCATGGAAGCAGGTTCGGGAACGCTAACAATCCAAGTGTTGTGATATTGCCAATTGATTATATCCGTCAGAATTGTATTATTAGCGTCTAATTCGACGATATGCCGGCCAATCGACATCGGTGTTTGAACCATGCCAATGTCAACAAGCCAATTTGCTCCATTAACAGCAGGATTGTACGGGTCTGAGTATGGAATCGGCGGGTTGTAAATATATTCGGAGTAGTAATCCATCCGGTTTGCGTTATTAATTACCGTAACTCCGTCAATTTTCACAGTAATGTTGGCGGTTTTAGCAAGCGCAGACCAATCTTCCATTTTATCCGGCGGTGTCCCGTCCGTGTAGCTCTCACCCCAAAGAGAGAAAAACGGCACTACAAAGGCCTGACCTGTGCTTAAATTCGCATACTGTATGCCCCGGCCTTGTTGATTGACGCTGGTGGGTATGGGCATAAGCACGACTTTGTTATTGACTACTGCGTTTCCATTTGCATCTAACGGAACAGTTACATCTCCAAAGGCCCAGGAAAAGTATAAGCCCTGCCACTCAGCCAAACTTTTGCCGTAATAGTCAGTCGCCGAGGCAGGCATGGCAAGACACAACCACACAAGAGCTGCGGCAATTATACTAATGAATCTGCTTTTCATAACTTCTTCCTTTCTGCTTTGTTCTAAAAGCGTAGAGCTGCCGCCTGTGAGGAGGGCGAATGTTATAATAAAAGGTAATTAACGACCCGGTTTCGCTTTAATCACATAGAAATAATTAACTTTTTGTTAAATGCAGGTGCCGTCGTGTTTTGAAGATAAGGGACGTCATCCGAACCAATAACTTATCAAGCTCACAAACCGATGATTATGAATAAAAAAAATGCCGGTCGGGAGCTTGGAACAAAAGCATTCCTTCATGCCCAGGCAATCTTGAAGGTTCTATATGTCATGCGGTCAAAGCAATTTATATGCCGTTCAATAGATTACAGCTAATAGAAAAATGTTATATGTTGTAAAATATGATTCTTATAGTTAAATATGTTTTCTATCAAAATCAAAATCATATTTTTAAATTAAAAAATGGCAGGAATATTAAGAAAAAATGTAAACAATTTCGACGCGTAGTATGACATTCATCTTGAAAAAAGACAAAATGTAAATATTTTTAATTATTTAAATGAAATATAAAAAGTAAAAAAAAATTCGACGTGATCTTCTAAAGCTATTAACAAAATTATTTCTTTCAAAATTAGAATCTTAAGCCTTATGTAAATAATCTTTTTTTCTATAGAATTTTAAATAATAGATAAAAATTCTATCCATTTATTCCCGATTAAATCTATATTGTTTTTATAATTGAAAAGAGTTATTTCTTTTTGCTTTCAATGGAATAACAAAAGAAATCTAAAATTTACAATACGATGTGCATTTTTTATTTCTTAATTTGATCCTTTTCATGACAATTAAATAAGAAAGGTTTTAAGATGAGGAAAAGTGGGAACAAAACAAAAGATCAACTCATCAACGAACTGGAAAGAATGCGTCTTGAAGTTGCCGATCTTAAAAAATTCAGGGCGGAACATGAACAGAAAAAAGAACAGCTTAAATATCAATTTCATTTCGACCGGAAACTTCTCGACTCAATTCCTATCCCTGTTTTCTATAAAGATAAGCAATTAACATACAAAGGATGTAACAAAGCATTTGAGCATTTCCTGAATATCGATCAAGACCAGTTAAGAGATAAAACTGTTTATGATCTGGCACCTGAAGAATTAGCCGATATATATCACGCAAAGGATCTGGAACTTTTGCAAAATCCCGGCATACAGATTTATGAATCCAGAGTTTGTGATGGAAATTCCAAAGAACATAACATCATTTTTCACAAGGCGACATACACTGATGCGGATGGTCTGATTGCCGGATTAATCGGCGTACTTGAAGACATTACCGAATGCAAGCAGGCGAAGAATAAATTGCAGCGGTCAGAGTCTGAATTAGCAATAATGAACAAAATTGCACAAGTATTCCTCACCGTTCCGGATGAAGAGATGTACGGCATGGTTATGAATATTATAAGGAAATTTCTGGATAGTCCATATGGAATCTTTGGTTATATCTCAGAAGCGGGTGATTTAGTCATTCCCAGCCTGACACGTGAAGTATGGCAAGAATGTAAAATGCAGGACAAGTCCATAGTATTTCCATCTCATACATGGGGGAAATCGCTGTGGGGACGTGCTATTCGCAACCATCGATCCTATCTTGCAAATCATAATTTTAAGGTACTAAAGGGGCATATTCCTATAACCAGTTTCTTAACCGTTCCTCTCATTTTTCAAGAAAAGGTCATTGGACTGATCTCTGTCGCCAACCGTAAAGATGGATACCTGGAGGAGCATCAACAATTATTGGAAAACATTGCCAGTTTTGTTTCTCCTATACTTTACGCGAGGAAGCAAAGAGATCAACAAGAAAGAGAGCGGCTACTTGCAGAAGAGGCTCGCGAACGAGCGGAAGCGGATCGTAAACAAGCTGAAAATTCCCTAAAAAGATCTGAATATTTATACCGGGCGATTTTCGAAAATGCGGGCAATGCGTATATCCTTGTGCATGAAGATACGACAATGATTCTCGTTAATTCTGAATTTGAAAGATTATCCGGTTACTCCAAAGAAGAAATTGAAGGGAAAAAAAGCTGGACGGAATTTTTTATTGAAGGGGATTTGAGCCGGATGAGAGAATACCATCTTCTGCGCAGGTCGGGTAAGGGCGCTGTACCGCGAAAATATGAATGCCGGTTAAAAGACAAATGGAATAATATAAAAGATATAGCTATTTGTGTGGATATGATTCCCAGCACAAAAGAAAGCATAGCTTCCCTTCACGATATAACGGAACATAGACAGGCGGAAAGAATTCTCCAGGAATCTCAGCAGAGACTGGCGGGAATAATCGAATTTTTACCTGATGCAACCGTTGTTATTGATAAACACGGGAAAATTATTGCCTGGAACCGGGCCATGGAAAACATGACCAGGGTTAAAAAGGAAGATATGCTTGGAAAAGGCAATTATGAATATGCTTTTCCCTTTCACAGGGAAAGAAAACCGGTGCTTGTTGACTTTGCTCTTCATCCGGATAAGAAAAAAACAGCGCAATACGCAAACTTTCATGAGTTGGAATCTGTAATTTCCGCTGAATCCTTTATACCTTCACTTGGCGACATCCACGTTTATGCAACAGCATCGGTTCTCAAAGATTCGCAAGGTGAAGTTATTGCCGCCATAGAGTGTGTTCGTGATATTACGGAACGTAAAAGGCTGGCGGAATTATTAAACCGCGCTGAGAAAATGGAAGCACTGGGTACGCTGGCAGGGGGTGTCGCTCACGATCTCAACAATGTTTTGGGAGTGCTTGTCGGATATACTGAATTAATGAAAGAATATCTGCCGGAAGACAGCATTCTTTCAGAATATGCGGAAAACATACTGCAATCGGGTCTTCGGGCAACCGCTGTTATTCAAGATCTTTTAACTATGGCAAGGAGAGGAGTAGCCATTTCCAATGTCGTTAATCTGAATAATCTGATTGTTGATTATCTCAAAACACCGGAATTTGAGAATCTGGAAACCAATCATCCCAATGTTCAGCTTTCAACCGAACTTAACAGTAACCTTTTTAATATCAAGGGTTCTCCCATCCATCTGACGAAAACCATCATGAACCTTGTATCCAACGCCGCCGAGTCAATATCAGTCAAAGGAAAAATATTCATAAAAACGGAAAACCGCTATTTGGATCAACCTGTTCATGGATATTACGAAATGCAGGAAGGAGATTATGCTGTGCTTACGGTCTCCGATACCGGCAGCGGCATATCCGCCAAAGACATCGATAAAATCTTTGAACCATTTTATACAAAAAAAGTCATGGGCAGAAGCGGTACCGGTTTGGGGCTTGCCGTTGTCTGGGGGACGGTGAAGGATCACAACGGTTATATTGACGTGCAAAGCCGGGAGGGCAAAGGAACCACCTTTAGCCTTTACTTTCCCATAACCAGAGAAGAACCGGCAAAAGTTGAAAAAACAGCCCCATATCTGGCCTATATGGGAAAGGGGGAATCCATTCTGGTCGTGGATGATGTGAAGGAACAACGGGAACTGGCCATGATTATGCTGGAAAAGTTAGGATATCGGGTCAACTCTGTTTCCGGCGGGGAAGATGCAATTGAACACCTTAAAAATGAAAAGGCTGACCTTATTGTTCTGGATATGATCATGTCTCCGGGAATTGACGGATTTGAAACCTATCAGAGAATATTGGATATTAATCCGGGGCAAAAGGCAATAATTGTCAGTGGTTTTTCCGAAACCGACCGGGTTAGAAAGCTTCAGGAAATCGGCGCCGGTGAATTTATCCGGAAACCTTACACGATAGGAAAAATCGGTCTCGCCATAAAAAATGAACTGGCCCGGAAAAGGGTATAGAAGATAATTTTTTGCCTGCCTTTATACTTTTATTTCCCCTGCGATTAATTTTTTAATGTTGGCCGGTTCCATTACTTTCCAGTTCTACAGCTCTTTTTATGCGATCAATCAATGCCGGATGTGTCGCCAACCAGCCGCCATCGCTTTGTATTCCCTTTTCAATCTCGTACTCATGTAACCGTTTGAGCATTCTGCTGTAAGTATTTTTGGGCAGAGCCAGTTGCGGCATGGCTTTGATCGCCGTTTCATCAGCTTCCATTTCTACGGTTCGGCTGAATCCTTTTGTTACAAGGGGATTAACGGCGTGATTTAATAATCCAACTCCGGGGATTAAATATCCTAAACCTATAAAAGTTCCTGTTACTAACGTTGAAACGACCACCTTTTTTCCGTAGTGCCCTTTTATCTTGTGAGCCACTTCATGAGCGCAAAGGGCATTTAGTTCATTATCATCAAAAAGGGATAAAGCACCTGTCGTTATAATAATATTGCTTCCATCAATTGAGGCGTTAGGCATTTCTGAACGGACAAAGTGTAAAGTGTAATCATTTTTGTGCTCTTTATCCATTATATCAATCGGTAATGCACAAGCTTTTTTAACTTTCTCTGAATAGGTTATTTTTTCTTGATCGGTGAATTTATCTGCATTTTGTGTATGGGCACAACCTATGACAAAGAATACAAAAGCAACAATCAAAGAAAACTTTAAAAGATTTGACTGCATTAGCCTGCTTCCTTCTTCAGGGGATTAAGAGTCAGCCTTATCGGCAGTACGTAATGGAAAGCCGCTACTGTGTCAACGAAAACCTGCAAAAGCATGTAGAATGGTTAAGGTTAAATTCTTTTATCGTCCTGCCAAACTGGAAAAATCCTGCGCAATAATAAAAAAATCTTGCCCAGCAAGACAAAAGAACCCGGCCAAAAATGTTTATTATCTCTTTAATATTTTTTAAATAAATACATCGCGATTATTATTAATCTTTTTAATTAATATTTATTCCGCCGACAATGGCCCGCTAATTGCTGGACTGTTTATCGTTTTACGTAAATGTCTACAAGGAGAGTTATTCTGAATGACCGTTTTTTTCCTTGCCGATCCTAAAAACAAGGCCAAGAAATTACTCTTGCGGGTTCTGGATATGATAATTCCGCATGATAAGATTACGACGATTGAAGATATCAAAGAATTGGAATCGCAACTAAGGCGCCAATTATACGATGACTTAATGGTCATGCTGCTTCCCGCCGGTGAAAACGAACTGTCCCGCATCATTGAATTAAAAGAGCTTTTCGGTGATATGCCGATTATTCTCATCCTGCCTGACCGGGAAAAAGAAACAACCGCACTGGGATACAAGTTACGCCCAAGATTTATTACTTATGCCGACAGCAACTTTTTGGATGTGGCAACCGTACTGATGAAAATGAAAAACAAGATGGAAGCCAGAAAGGACTATGTATGAAATCTGCTAAAGGATCGTCGCCAAATAAGACAACTTTAGTGATGAACGGGCATTTAACAATCAGTCAGGCTTGTGCGGCCAAAGACGAACTGCACAAAGCTCTTAAAAAAGTGCAGCATCTGGAACTGGATATGGAGTCTGCAGAAGAAATCGATTTATCTTTTTTACAGTTGTTGTGTTCTGCACATCGGACTTCCATCAATCTGAGGAAGACTTTGACATTCAAAGGTACGCTTCCCGAAGCATTTAAGAAATCCTTGAAGGATAATGGATTCATGCGGCAGAGAGGCTGTGCCGCGGATTCAACAAATACTTGTTTATGGATAATGAAGTGAGGAGAAAATGGGTAAAGCAATAATGACAGTAGATGACTCGGCATCGGTTCGCCAAATGGTTTCTTTTACCCTGAAAAAGGCCGGTTACGAAGTTTTGGAAGCCTCAGACGGAAAAGATGCATTGGGCAAGGTTAACGGTACTAAACTGGATATGGTCATTACAGACCTGAACATGCCGAATCTCGACGGTATCGGCCTTATCAAAGCTTTGCGCCAGAACGCCGCCTGCCGGTTTATTCCCATTATCATGCTGACTACGGAATCTCAGGCGGAAAAAAAAATGGAAGGTAAAAATGCCGGGGCAACAGGCTGGATAGTCAAACCGTTCAATCCGGATCAATTGCTGGCGGTGGTCAAAAAGGTGCTTGGATAATGGATCGACATGCGGAAGTTTTCAAAGAAGAGGCTGGTGAATTATTGGCCGAACTGGAAAGTTCTCTCCTTGAGATGGAAAAGAACCCGGATGACGAGGAATTAATCGCCAGAATATTTCGGGCAATGCATACGATTAAAGGATCCGGTGCGATGTTCGGCTTCGATGATGTGGCGGCGTTTACTCACGATGTGGAAAATATTTATGATCTGGTTCGCAACGGCAAGCTCGCGGCCACAAAGAATCTGGTTGATTTGACACTGGCCGCGTGTGATCAAATTCGCCGCATGGTTGAAGGACAGGAAGATATTGATCAGGCTGTAATTGATGAACTTTCCGCTTCATTTAAAGAACTTGTTTCGACTAATAATAGTATAGATAAAGAAGAGGTTTCAAAATCAACTTTGATTTTTGAAAGTGATGACGAGGCTGATAATAAGGCTGTAACTTACCGCATATTCTTTAAACCCAACATAAACATCTTGGCCAACGGGACGAATCTGACATCGCTGCTTAATGAATTGCGGGATTTGGATAACGAATGCATTGTAACGGCCTTTACGGATGAAATTCCGCTTCTTGATGAACTGGAACCGGAAAGTTGTTACACTTATTGGAATATCATCTTAACAACAAATAGAGGAATTAACGCGATTAAAGACGTTTTTATCTTCGTGGAAGATGACAGCGTTTTGAAAGTCAATATTATTGATAATGGCGAAGAAGATGAGTCAGGCGAATATAAGAAGCTTGGCGAAATTCTGGTCGAAAAAGGCGAGGCGGGCAGGGATGAGATTGACAAGGCATTAAGCGGCCATAAGAAAATCGGCGAACTGCTCGTCGAAGCAGGAATAGTTGCTTCGGATAAAGTTGAGTCGGCTCTGGCCGAGCAGAAACATATAAAAGAAATTCGCGAAAAACGCCAAAACGCGGAAGCGGCAGCCACTATCCGTGTTCCGGCGGAGCGTCTGGATATTCTTGTAAATCTTATCGGAGAAATGGTGACGGTGCAATCCCGTCTATCCCAGATATCGTCGGTTATTAATAACTCCGATTTGATATTGGTAGCAGAGGAAGTTGAAAGACTGATTACCGAATTGCGCGACAACACAATGAGTATTCGTATGCTGCCTATCGGTAATACATTCAGCAAATTTAAACGGCTGGTCAGGGATTTGTCCGCCGAACTGGGCAAACAGATAACCTTAATTACCGAAGGTGAGGAAACCGAACTTGATAAAACGGTCATTGAAAAGCTCAATGATCCGTTGGTCCATCTTATCCGCAACAGCATTGATCATGGTATTGAAACTCCTGAAATCAGAGAACTTGCCGGTAAACCTAAAGAAGGAATTCTTAAATTAATTGCCGAACATTCCGGCGCTAATGTCCTTATTCACATTACCGATGATGGTGCCGGCATTGACCCGGATAAAATCCGGCTGAAAGCAATTGAGAAGGGTCTTATTAATCAGGAAAATATTTTAAGCGAAAAAGAACTGTATCAATTAATCTTCGCTCCCGGTTTTTCCATGGCCAAAAAAATCACCAATATTTCAGGCCGCGGTGTGGGTATGGATGTAGTAAAAAAAGGGATAGATTCGTTAGGCGGCGCACTGGAAATCCAAAGCAAGAAAAACGAAGGCACAACCATTACCCTCAAACTGCCTTTAACCCTGGCCATTATCGATGGTCTCCTGGTGCAGATCGGGGATGCATATTTTGTCCTGCCGTTGTCCGTAATTGAAGAATGTGTGGAATTGACAAGAGACGACATTCGTAAAATGCATGGCCGGCACATGATTCATATCCGCGGAGAAGTTGTTCCTTACTTACCCCTTCGGGAAAGATTCCAGATTACAGGTGATCCGCCCGCCATCGAGCAAATCATAATTACCCGTACCGGTGACGAACGAATCGGCCTAGTCGTGGACCAGGTTATCGGCCAGCATCAGACAGTAATTAAAACCATGGGTAAGTTCTATAAGGATATCAAGGAAATTTCCGGTGCTACGATTCTTGGCGATGGAACCGTCGCCCTGATTATTGACATCGGCCAGTTGACTCAGGCGGCGATAAGAGAAGCAGTACAGGAAAAAAGACTGAAGGTTGAAGGAGAAATGGCAGGCTAGATATGGCTTTTACTTTCTTTTTCCGTGATCAAACACCTCTCGAGCATGCTGTTCATTTTCTTTTACAGGCGGCGGCAGGCCGAAGCAGGGTAAATATCTGGGATGCCGGTTGTGCCATGGGCCAGGAGCCTTATACTCTGGCCATGCTACTGGCTGAAAAAATGAATCACTTTGCCCTGCGCAATGTAAAAATTCACGCCACCGATTATGATGAACCTCTTTTAAAAATGGTCGCCCAGGCACGTTATTCCAGAGAAGAACTGCAGAGAATTCCTCAAAACTTATTTGAGAAATATTTTCAGTCCGATGAGCTTTCCGGCTACTTCCGTGTAACAGACAAAATCAAAAGCCTGGTTGAACCAAGCTATCACAATCTTCTGTCTCTTTCCCCGGTTAAAAGCGGCTTTAGCATGATTGTCTGCAAAAATGTGCTGCTCCATTTTAATCAATCCGAACGGGCAGCCGTTATCCGGATGTTTTATGACGCGCTGGATACAGGCGGGATTTTCGTAACCGAGCATACGCAAAAAATGCCGAATGAAGTCAGTCATCTCTTTGAACAATTAGTATCCGACGGTCAGGTATTCAGAAAAGTGGAGGCGGCTTCTTGAGGATAATCCCGGTTAAAGGACATCGAAATGTTTATACATCCAACGTCTATTTAATAACCGGCGAATGGAAGCGGATTGCCGATGTAAATACCTTGATCGACGTCGGTAATGATCCATCCATCATTGATGTCATCAGCAAGATTGATTGCGGCGTAGGGAAGAAAAAAGTGGAGCAGGTTATTTTAACGCATGATCATTCCGATCATGCAGGCATTCTGAAGTTGATAATCAAAGAATATAATCCGGTCGTGTATGCCTTTTCACCTTTTTTGGAGGGCGCCACACGGGCACTCAATGACGGTGACATAATCCGGGCAGGTGATAATAATTTTAAAATTTTCCATACCCCCGGCCATTCGAGCGATTCCGTATGCCTTTATAATGAAGATGACAGAGTTCTTTTCGCCGGAGATACCCCTGTTATTGTCCGTGGTTTAAACGGCAGTTATGAAAATGATTTCATTAATGCCTTAAATAAACTTTGCGAAAAACAAATTGAGTCAATCTATTTTGGTCATGGTGATCCTGTTCTTAAAGGCGGCCGCTCGCTGTTGGTCGATTCCTTAAATAAGATTCATAAAACCACAGGATAAGTCAATTTAACAAACTAATAAGGAGGAGAAGGCGGTGGCAAAAATTGTGAAAAAGGCTAATGAAGCGAAAAAATCCTTACCTGACGGGATAGCTGAAAAGAAAGGCTTAACCATCCGAAATAAAGAAAAACAAATGAAAAAAAATACAGACAAAACAAAAGTGAAAGCAGAAGCAGGCGCCGGTTCCGCTGTGCTGGAAAGAATACATGATCTGGCCTCGGATATCCAGGCCGGACAGTTGAACGCCAGAGCAGAAACTGACGACGTAAGCGGCGCAGACAAAGAAATTTTGGAAGGCGTCAATCAGATAATTGATGCCGTTGTTGAGCCTTTAAATATTACCTCTCGTTATATTGAAAATATCGGCAAAGGAAAAATCCCAGCAAAGATTACGAATACTTATGAAGGCGATTTTAATACCGTTAAGGACAATCTCAATATGTGTATTGATGCCGTGAATGCCATGACCGCCGATGCCCGGTTGCTGGCTAATGCCGCCATAGAAGGAAGGCTGGCCGTCCGTGCAGATGCTACAAAACACTGGGGAGATTTCCGGGAAATCATTGAAGGTGTCAACGGCACATTGGATGCGGTTATCGGCCCGCTCAATGTCGCTGCTGAATACGTTGACCGGATTTCCAAGGGCGACATTCCACCGATGATCACTGATTCCTACAATGGTGATTTCAATGAGATTAAAAATAATCTCAACAATTGTATCGATGGCCTGGGCGGTCTGGTCGAGGCCAGTGAAGTGCTGCAGGCAATGGCCGTAAATGATCACACGAAGAAAGTTGAGGGAAAATATCAGGGCATCTTTGCGCGAACCGGCGAGGCGGTCAATACCGTCAGGCAACGGTTGCTTCGTGTTACGGAAACGGTTACTCATGTGTCCGAAGGAAGCCTTATTGATCTGCCGGAATATAAAAAAGTCGGCAGACGGTCGGAAAATGACAAACTAATGCCGGCACTCATCGTCATGATGGAAAATATCAATGCCCTTATTGCCGATGCCGAAATGCTGTCCCAGGCGGCGATTGAAGGAAAACTGGCCACAAGAGCCGACGCATCCCGGCATCAGGGTGATTTTCGCAAGATAGTTCAAGGAGTTAACGATACTTTGGATGCGGTCATCGGCCCGCTCAATGTCGCCGCCGAATACGTTGACCGGATTTCCAAGGGCGATATTCCACCGATGATCACCGATTCCTATAACGGCGATTTCAACGAGATCAAAAATAACCTCAACAATTGTATCGACGGCCTGGGCGGTCTGGTCGAGGCCAGTGAACGACTGCAGGCAATGGCTTTAAATGATTATTCGAGGCAGGTGGAAGGAAAATACCAGGGAATATATGCAAGAACCGGTGAGGCCGTCAATACCGTCAGGCAAAGGATTCTTCATATGACGGAGACAGTTAATAAGGTGGCGGCAGGAGACCTCAGCGATCTCGAAGATTACAGGAAGATCGGCAGACGATCGGAAAACGACAAGCTTGTTCCAGCACTTACCGCTATGATGGATAATATCAAAGCTCTTGTCATAGACGCCAATTTGTTGTCTCAGGCGGCGGTTGAAGGCAAACTGGCCACAAGAGCCGATGCATCCCGGCATCTGGGCGATTTTCGCAAGATAGTTCAAGGAGTTAACGATACTTTGGATGCGGTCATCGGCCCGCTCAATGTCGCCGCCGAATATGTTGACCGGATTTCCAAGGGCGACATTCCACCGGTGATCACCGATAATTACAATGGTGACTTCAACGAGATAAAAAACAACCTCAACAACTGTATTGACGGCCTGGGCGGTCTGGTCGAAGCAAGCGAAGTGCTGCAGGCAATGGCCGTAAACGACTATACGAAGAGGGTAGAAGGAAAGTATCAGGGAATTTATTCACGAACCGGTGATGCTGTCAATACGGTCAGGGAACGGATTCTTCATTTAACGGAAACGATTAACAAAGTTTCCGTAGGCGATCTCAGTGATCTGGAAGCCTACAGGAAGATCGGCAGACGATCGGAAAATGACAAACTACTGCCTGCTCTTACCTTTTTAATGGAGGCGATGCAGGAAATAACTAACGTTGCCAAGGAAATTGCAGACGGGAATTTAACAGTTCAGGTAAAAGAGCGTTCCGAGAAAGATGAACTCATGCAGGCCCTGGCTCTCATGGTCGAAAAATTGGGTGAAATTGTTAATAATGTCCTGCAGGCGGCAAACCAGGTAGCAACCGGTAGTGAAGAAATGAGTGCAACTTCGGAACAAATATCACAGGGTGCGGCGGAACAGGCGGCTTCGGCGGAAGAGGTATCTTCATCTATGGAACAGATGATCTCCAATATCAAACAAAATGCCGATAATGCCCAGCAGACCGAAAAGATCGCCGTAAAATCGGCATCGGATGCAAAAGAAGGCGGCAATGCTGTTGCTGAAACGGTATCTGCGATGAAAGAAATCGCCACCAAGATTTCCATTATCGAGGAAATTGCCCGACAAACCAATATGCTGGCATTAAATGCCGCCATAGAAGCAGCAAGAGCCGGAGAACATGGAAAGGGCTTTGCAGTTGTCGCTGCTGAAGTCCGGAGATTGGCGGAACGAAGTCAAAATGCAGCCGGTGAAATTAACCGCCTTTCCGCTTCCAGTGTTCAGGTTGCCGAAGAAGCGGGACAGATGCTGGCCAAAATGGTCCCCGATATTCAACGAACAGCCGATCTGGTCCAGGAAATCAGTGCGGCCAGTAAGGAACAGGATACCGGCGCCGAACAAATTAATCAGGCTATTCAGCAACTGGATCAGGTTATCCAGCAGAATGCCTCCGCTTCGGAAGAAATGTCTTCGACATCGGAAGAATTATCCGGTCAGTCACAGCAACTGCTGGAAGTTATTTCCTTCTTTAGATTAGCAGAGGAGGGCCGGAAAAATATATATTCAGCCGGCCCGAAAAAACCGGCGCCGAAAGCAATTATGCATGCAAAAGCCCCCGTGAAAGCCAAACAATTAAGCAACTCAACTCCGGCACGAAGAAAACATACACTAACGAATACAGTAATTGAAAGACCCGGAGGCATTTCCTTAAATATGGTTGGCGGCGAAGATAAAATGGATGCGGAGTTTGAAAAATATTAATCACTCTACAGGGGATGACAGACAAAAGTCCGGACAAGCTGATCCAAGCACTGTCTGAAACAGATTGCAAAAGGGAGATATCCAATGGCCGTATCAAAAATTACCGAGGTCAGACAATACCTGACCTTTAAATTAGACGGAGAAGTATTTGCCCTCGATGTCGGCAAAGTGAGAGAAATTCTCGATTATACAAATATCACCAAAGTACCGCAAACACCGGATTTTATGAAAGGTGTGATCAATCTCCGGGGCAGTGTCGTTCCGGTGGTGGATATGCGGTTGAAATTCGGGATACCTTCTCAGGAAAAGACTGTGGATACGTGTATTGTAGTGGTGGAAATTAACATCGATGGCGAGACCACAATATTGGGAGCACTGGTGGATTCTGTTCAGGAAGTCTTTGAACTTGAACCATCCCAGATTGAACCGGCACCCCGGATAGGAACAAAATTAAGAACTGACTTTATTCTGGGAATGGGTAAGCGGGATGACCAATTTGTCATCATCCTGGATATCGATAAGGTATTTTCCTGCGAAGAACTGGATACTGTTCAGAATATGACGGGTGCGGCAGCTTAATCCCTCACTATTTGAATTTTAATCCCCTGTTTAGAGTTCCAACATCTCTGGACAGGGGAATATATAACACCGATAGCGGGACAGCGTTATTTGAAATTTTTAATGGTGATTTCTTTGATTGCTCCAGACGAAAGCTTCTTCGTAAAAGATATGGATGATGCCGAGTTTTTCCGTTTCGGCAATTTTATCCAAAGTCAGTGCGGTATTAAAATGCCCCTGTCCAAGAAAATAATGCTGCAGGGACGCTTGAAGAAACGCTTGCGATCCCTCGGCATTCATTCATTTTCAGCTTATGGTGATTTTGTATTCAGCGAAAAAGGAATGGTGGAAGAAGTCTTCCATATGATTGACGTCGTCACAACAAATAAAACAGACTTTTTTCGGGAGTCATATCAATTTAATTATCTGAGTAATAAAATTCTGCCAAAAATAATCAATGAATCGAAAAATTCCTCAGCGGTGAAAAGGATTAAGGCGTGGTCTGCCGGATGTTCCACCGGAGAGGAACCCTACACTCTGGCCATGGTGCTCAGTCATTTTGCGGAAAGTAATCCTGCCTTTCAGTTTTCCATTCTGGCGACGGATATTTCGACAAAAGTTTTGAAGGAGGCGCAGCTCGGCATATATCAGAAAGACAAAATAGCGCCCGTACCCCTGGCTTTCCGGCAAAAATATCTTTTGCGCAGTAAAGACAATGGTTTAGTAAGAATTATACCGGCATTGAGATCCAGCGTTCATTTTATGCGGTTGAATTTCATGGATAGTGATTTCGACCTGAAAGAAATGATGGACATTATTTTCTGCCGCAACGTGATTATCTATTTTGACAAACCTACTCAAGAAAGTATTTTACAACGAATTTGCCGCTACCTGGCGCCTGAAGGCTATTTATTCATGGGGCACTCGGAGACACTAAACGGAATGAAATTACCCGTTACTCAAATATCGGCGTCCATATACAGGAAGATAAATGATGCCTTTTAAATCATTATATCCCAAATATTATCTCAAAGAGGGCGAACTTTTAATTATGGATAAGCCGGCGATTGTCTCCACTGTTCTGGGTTCCTGTATAGCTGTAACTTTATTTAATAAAAGGACCGGATTGGCAGGCATCTGTCATGCCCTTCTTCCGCAATGTACGAAAATGAATTTCAAAAAGGACATGGAAATTCAACCGAACGATGAGTGCGACAATTGTCCGGATACCTTCAGATATGCGGATTGTGCAGTGTTCATGATGGTGGAAGCTTTTTCGCGTTTCGGTGTAGCACCGCAGGAGACAGAGGTAAGACTCTTTGGCGGAGCAAAGACGATGCTCACCCATTCCAGCCGCGCCGCAAAATATTTCGTGGGCCGGCAAAATATCGAAACAGCCAGGATGGTTCTTGAGTATTGTCATTTGACATTGGCATCATCGGGTGTAGGCGGATCAATGGGACGTAAAATCATATTTAATACAAAAACCGGTAAGGTTGTTCAACAGTTTATCAAACAAACTATTTTCCAAACTCAAAAAGAAAATACTTACAAGTTAAGTCAACCGGCCTCCGGGCAACGGCCGGCATCAATAAAAAGGTGATGAACAATGGCTTTATTACAAAATAAAATCAGAGTATTGGTAGTGGACGACTCGGCTGTAGTCCGGCAGACATTGTTGAATATCATAAATTCCGATCCGGAAATGGAAGTGATGGCTGCAGCTCCAAATCCCTTTGCCGCAGCAGAAAAAATGCGTGAAGAAATTCCGGATGTAATTACCCTGGACGTGGAAATGCCGCGAATGGACGGCATTACCTTCCTGCAAAAGATTATGAGCCAGCATCCCATTCCGGTAGTGATCTGCTCTTCACTGGCGGAAGATCAATCCGAAACGGCGTTGAAAGCTTTAGAGTACGGTGCTGTTGAGATTATCCAAAAACCCAGGATCGGCACCAAACAATTTTTAGAAGAATCCACGATAAGAATATGCGATGCAATTAAAGCGGCGGCTCATGTCCGGGTAAAGCCTGTTCACAAAGCCAGAGTCGTTGAACCTAAGCTGACGGCTGACGCCATGATGCCTAAACCAAAAACCAATGCCATGATGAAAACAACGGAAAGGGTTGTGGTTGTAGGAGCTTCGACAGGCGGAACGGAAGCTATAAAAGTATTTTTAGAAGCATTGCCGCCCGACGCACCGGGAATCGTCATTGTACAGCATATGCCGGAACACTTTACCAAGTCATTTGCCCAACGACTGGACTCGCTTTGTAAAATATCCGTCAAGGAAGCCAGAGACAACGATACCGTTATGACCGGAAGAGCTTTGATTGCTCCCGGAAATTACCATACTTTGCTCAAACGCAGTGGTGCACGATATTACGTGGAAGTCAAGGAAGGACCTCTTGTATCGAGGCACCGTCCTTCCGTAGACGTCCTTTTCCGTTCAACAGCCAGATATGCCGGGCCGAATGCCGTCGGGGTAATCATGACCGGAATGGGCGATGACGGCGCCAGAGGCATGCTGGAAATGAAGGAAGCCGGAGCTTATACTATCGGTCAGGACGAAGCGACCTGCGTTGTATACGGAATGCCGCGCGAAGCATTCAAGCTGGGTGCTTTGGACAAAGTGCTTCCCCTCACCGGAATTGCGGATAAGGTCTTGTTGAAGTGCAAGGAAAAATAAAAGCGGTCTGAAGGTGGTTGACCAATGCTGAAGGTGAATATGCAAAATGAAGAAAAGCCGTCATTAATGCAGCGACGTGCTGAGGCGTTGGAAATGAATAAACCGGAATTTCTCAGTGCAACGAATACCCTGATTGAAGAACGGAGGTTTCTGCCGGAGTTGATCGCCTGCCTTCCGGGAATGGCTTATGCCCGGCGTAATAACCCGAAATGGGCAATGGACTATGTCAGCGCGGGATGTCTGGCGCTTACCGGGTATGGCCCGGATGAATTAGCCGGGAACAATAATATCTTGTTCGGCCGGTTGATCCATCGCCATGATTTTACCAGAGCTATGCAGGAAATACAGACAGCTCTCACGGCCGGGGAAGATTATAGTGTTCATTTCCGAATCAAAGATCGTGCCGGGGTGGAAAAATGGGTATGGGAACATGGGCGGGGAGTTTACACCGCTAAAGGAAAGCTTATTACCCTGGTGGGATTCATCAGCGATGTTACCGAATATATGCGGTCCGAAGAGAAACTGAAGCAGACTACGGAAAGCCTGAGAAGGACCATTCTGGGAACTGTTCAGGCCGTCTGCATGTCCATGGAACTTCGTGATCCTTATACGGCAGGACATGAAAGAAGAGTTGCTGATCTTGCCTCGACAATAGCAGCAAAGTCGGGCTTTTCCCAATGGCAGGTTGAAGGGATCAGAATTGCCGGCTTAATCCATGATATCGGTAAAATTTATGTGCCGGTGGAAATACTAAGCAAACCGGGAAGTTTGAATGCAGTAGAGATGAACTTGATCCGCATGCACTCCCGGGCCGGATTTGAAATTTTGAAAGAAGCGGAATTCCCCTGGCCCATAGCCGAGATTGTTATTCAGCATCATGAACGCATTGATGGAACCGGCTATCCCCGGGGTTTAAAAGGTGAGGATATACTAATAGAGGCCAAAATAATAGCGGTCGCCGATGTTGTTGAAGCCATATCCAGTCCCCGGCCTTACCGGCCCGCTCTGGGGCTGGATACGGCACTCGCGGAAATAGACGGTAAACGCGGCAAACATTTCGATTCTTCTATTGTTGATACCTGTATTGATGTTTTTCGTCAGAATGACTTCCAATTCGATTACAGCGATGAAACCGTATTAAAACATTTGATTTAAACAGAATGCCGGATAATGAAATGAAAATAAAAAAAGGCCGAAATTCAAATAAATATCATATCCTGGTTGCTGAAGACAGCAAGGCTCAAACTGCACTTCTCTTAAAAATACTGACCCGTAACGGTTATGAAGTAACTGCAGTGGAAAATGGTCTGGAAGGCCTTTACAAACTTATGGAAATAAGGCCGAATCTGATCATCAGCGATATCTGGATGCCCACCATGAACGGATTTGAGTTTTGTCAGGCGGTCAAAAATGATAAAGATTTGCATGTAATTCCAATAATTTTAATGACCTCGGTTACGGAAATCAGCTCGATTATCAAGGGGCTGGAGGCCGGAGCCGACTATTATATGACCAAACCGTTCAGTGAAGATATTTTACTTTTAAAGGTGGCTTCGATCTTATCCAAAGGCAATGTTATCAGCAATGATCAGAGAAAGGCGCCGGTTGAAATCCAGCTCAATGGTCAAACTAAAAACTTTAACCTTGATCCGCAGAGAATCCTGAATTTTTTTATTTCTACTTATGAAAATCTAATCTCCCATAACACCAATCTTATTCAGGCAAAACGGGAATTGAAAACGTTGAGTGATCACCTTGAAGAAAGGGTGCGTGAGAAGACCTTTCATCTTGAAGAAGCGGAAACATCACTGAAAAACAGTCTGCAGAATCTGAAAAAAACATTGGCCGGTACAGTAAAAGCACTGGCCGGCACAATCGAGATGAGAGATCCCTATACGGCCGGACATCAGAAACGCGTCACTCAACTGGCCTGCGCCATAGGAAAAGAAATGGGTTTTTCGGAGTTCAAGCTGGAAGGTTTACAGGTAATCAGTATGCTGCATGACATCGGCAAGATAATAGTGCCGGCGGAAATTTTAAGCCGGCCGGGAGAACTGAATGAAATTGAGTACAATTTGATAAAGTTTCACCCGGAGGTCGGCCGAAATATCCTGAAGGAGATCGAATTCCCCTGGCCCGTAGCTGATGCCGTTGTCCAGCATCATGAGCGGATCAACGGCAGTGGATACCCGAACATGATAAAAGGCGATGATATGCTGATCGAAGCTAAAATAGTTGCCGTTGCCGAGGTCGTTGAAGCAATGGCTTCACATCGTCCCTACCGGCCCGCAATGGGAATTGATGTTGCTCTGGAGGAAATAGTCCGGAACAAAGGCATTTTATATGATGAAGAAGTGGTTGATCACTGTGTTCGTGTCTTTAAAGAAAAAAATTTCGTTTTAACGCCCTCAATTGAGAATTCAGCAACAAATGCAATATAGGTTAAACGGTAGTTTACTTAGATGACGGCGGAAAATATTTGAACAAAAAATGGAATAAGATCTGAAAATCATATGAAAAAAATCACCGGTTTTTTTAACAAAACTCGATCTGTATTGGATGGATTGGAGCCCGGAATATTGATCCTGGACGATCTTATCAATTCATCTGAAGATGAATTTTTAGCAATTGGTGAAAAACTCCAGGAATTTCATCAACAAGCCGGTGATATTTCAGCTTTATCGGCAAATGTAGTTTCGCGTATATCGGAAGAAGAAATGAAGCCGGTGATTGAGGTTTTCACCGCTGTTTCAAAAATGCTCGAAGAAATAGGCGGCAGTTTTGATGCCGAAAAGGACATGCTTGCTTCAATCCTTACCCACTTCAATCAAATTCGGGCTCCGCTAATTCATTTTGAAAAAATTGCACGGAATCTGAATACTCTCTGTGCTTTTATAAAAATTGAAACCGCCCGGCTGGGAGATGCAGGGGGAGCCTTTAATACACTTTCCGATGATGTACGGCGCCTGGCTGCGGTCATCAGTACAAAAACCGGTAATTTGATCAATACGGCAGACACCTTAATCCCGGCACTCCGGAAAAATATATCTCTTATTGATAATTACAAATCCCGGCAGGAATACCAATCCCGTATCGTATTAGACAAAATAAACAATAACCTGACAATGATTTCCCAGCGAAAAGACCTCTCTGCCGCCACAATACATGATATCTCCGTCAAGTGGCAAAATGCCGCCTCCAGTATCGGTGAAATAGTGCAATCAATGCAAATCCATGACATAACCCGGCAGCGAATCGAGCATACATGTAATGCTTTGAAAAACCTGAAGCAAAGAGCAGCCGGTGTAAAGCAGGAAAATGCGCCATGGCATAAAGTCTGTAATTTATTGAAAAACAACGGAAATAATAACGGTCAGGACAACCCGTGCAGTGTTCCGTTGGCCAACTTAATCGTGGATACCTGCAATCTGCAATGTGCTCAACTGGACAATGCAAAGAATGATTTTGCAAATGCCATAAATCATATTTTGGAAAATTTGAATTATATTGCTTTTTATACCGGCTCCATATCTGAAGAAATAATGAAAATGTCGGGAAACGACAAAGGCGAAAAAAGTTCTTTTATTCCGGATATGGAAAAAGATATTAATTTTCTTAGTAATTCTATAGGTGTCTTTGCCAAAATCAAAAAAGATTTGTCCGGGGCAATGAACGAAATGACCGAAACAGCTACCGCCATGTCCGGCTATATGAAGGAAATGGAAAAAATCAGCATTGAAATGCAGATATTAGCCTTAAATGCCAGCATTCATGCTGCACATATCGGCGATCGGGGTTTGACACTGAGTACTTTAGCTGATTCCATTCACTGGCTCGCCGCCGAAACCGCTTCCATGGTTACGGCTATCGTTACAAATCTCAAGGCAGCTATAGTTAACTCGGAAAAGCTGGCGGAAATGGCTAATGCCGAAATTTCAGAGGGAAACAAGCAATCAACTCAAATAAAAAGCAGCTTGGATCAATTGCTGCTGCCGTTGAAAAGCATTGACGCAGAAATTGACAAGTTGTTGCCGCGCATTGACCGATTGGGACAATCTTTAGCGGCGGACATTCAAGATTTGGTTGCCAATATCGGCATTCATCATCATATAGTATCCAAAATTGAGCATGTTGAAGCATCCTTAAGAGACGCCGTCAAAAAAATTAAAGTTAAAAAAATTGAAAGCACAGCCGGGGAAAGCTCCGGATTATTCAAAGAATTGGCTTCCCAATATACAATGGATAGTGAAAGGAAAACTCATTTAGCGATTGCCGGTATTATGCCGGATGCAATAGCCGGCGAGTTCACGTCTCAGCAAGGCGTAGAAACTGAACCGGCCGAGTTATGCGGAAACGCCGACAAGAGCGACGATCTTGGTGATAATGTTGAATTGTTCTAGTTTTTGTTTGACACACTAATTGATATATGATTTACATCTCGCCAATTAAACAGTAATTTCATCAACAAGGTTGCAGAAATAACGATGGGCAAAAGCGATTACAGGATAGAAAGCAAAAAAAGCTATAATTATTATGGCTATTGCTATTATTTTTATTGCCATATCCGGTAATGGTCTGCCCTTGCTAAAAATCAGGATAAATCAAACAAAAGCCATGGGTAGATAAAAACCATGGCTTTTTTTATTTCAGTGAGAACACAGTCTTTTAAAGAAGGAGGGGGTTTATGTTGAAAAAAATGCTTAGGGTGGTTCTTTCCGTGGTATTTCTGGGAATTATGGGAGGAGTAGCTGTAGCAGCTCCGCCCATTAAAATCGGGGCGCTTTTTTCCGTTACCGGACCGGCTTCATTCTTAGGTGAGCCGGAACGCAACACCGCCGAAATGATGGTTGCCGAAATCAACAAGGCCGGTGGAATTAAAGGCCGTAAACTGGAGCTCACCGTCATTGATACACAGGGTGATGCAACCAGGGCGGTTCAAGGCGTCAACAAACTGATTAAGAATGACAAAGTTGTTGCAATCATCGGGCCGAGCACAACTGGTGATTCCATGGCGGTGATACCGGTCGTGGAAAGAGCAGGGATACCGCTCATTTCCTGCGCGGCAGGAATCAATATAACCGAACCGGTGAAAAAGTGGGTTTTCAAAACAGCGCAGAATGACGCGCTGGCCGTAATGCGGATCTACGAATATCTAAATAAGAAAAAAATTAATAAAATCGCCATATTAACCGTATCTGACGGTTTCGGTGCATCCGGCAGAAAGCAACTGGTCGCGCAAGCCGGTAGATATGGAATTAAAATTATTTCGGATGAAACTTACAGTCCCAGTGATAAGGATATGACGGCGCAATTGACAAAGATTCGCGGCAGTGAAGCTCAGGCGATTATTTGCTGGGGAACCAATCCCGGACCGGCAATCATCGCCAGAAACGTCCAGCAATTGGGAATCAAACTTCCGTTATTCATGAGCCACGGCGTTTCCTCCAAGAAATTCATTGAATTGGCTGGTCCTGCGGCAGAAGGCATCATCCTTCCTTCGGGCCGGGTCATTGTCGCCAATCAGCTTCCCAAATCAGATCCTCAGAAAAAGGCGCTGCTCAATTATGTCGTAAATTATAAGAAACATTATAGAGTGGAAGGCGATCATTTCGGCGGCCATGCCTATGATGCGATTATGCTGCTTAAAGGCGCGATCGAACGCGGAGGCGCAACGCCTGCCGCCATTCGTGATCAATTGGAAAAAACGGATAAATTTGCCGGCATCGGCGGAACATTCAAATTTTCACCGCAGGATCATGCCGGGCTGACCAGTGATGCTTTTGTTCTGGTGCAGGTTAAAAATAAAGGCTGGACACTGCTGAAATAATGTGTCTTTATTTCCGGGAAGAGCAACGCCGGGATCTAGCTGGTGTTGCTCTTCCTGTTGTCAAGGATTGTACCCTACCTTGCGTAGCGGCAGGCTACACCGGAGTTAACTTCAGAATTGGAATTTCACAGGTAAATGGA
>CAZWCA010000014.1:0-65794 GCA_964632255.1 uncultured Smithella sp.
TGTCCTGACCCACCATTTATATCAGGGACTTAGCCAAACACGGTTAAGTCCTTTTTTCGTTATCTGCTCTTGTTCTCCCCATTCTCTCCCCACTTTTTATTTTTACCCACAAAAAAACCGAACAAGATTGATTCCGGCCCGGCGCTGGTTCAAATTACATTTCAAAATTATTTCACTTTGTACATTAATGATTTCTTGATCATGGCTGATTATTAAAAAAATATTATCCAAATTGATTTTTATTATTAATTTTCATTTGAATTGGAAGTAGATATTGGTGCCTCCACTCTTGGAGTTTCCCTTGGTAATTCTAAATTATCCGGAAATCTATCATTCTTATTTTTCCCATCCCATTGTATTATTTCCTTTAAATGATTACATGCCGCCTGTGAATTATTCGTTGCTCCAGGAATCTTCCACCATAGCTCAACCCAGTTTGTTGTACCACCAGACCCACTCGTTTCTCCATACATCACATATGCATCTTGTTTGCCAATTACTTTGATTTCATATAATGCATTTCCTGAATTATCCGAACAAATCATTGCTGCCTTAATGTTTTTATTGGCTGTATTTAGAAATATCTCTTCCCGTTTAAAATCACACCCCGATGCCGCAACATTAAAACATTCATCATTAGGTATAATTTTTACTTTTTGAACTCCAAATTTTGAGCCTTCAAGGGATACTTTCCATTGAATCTCTTCTTTTTTAGATTTAAGTGCCCACAATATTCTTTTGTTGACTGCAACCCGTGCCGAACCTTCTCGAATTAGCTCGCCCCAAACATAATTATCTTTAACACCATCGTCATTCCAAACCAGAGGTATGTTTATTGAATTTGAACGCATAGTCCAATCTGGCTTATCCTCATTTTTGTCAAGCATGAACCATACTAATAAATCACCCAGTTCAATTTGCTGTTTCTGTTCTTTTTTTGAACATCCAGGCAAAAACAGAAAAAACATGATAGCAATTATAAGCATAAGTTTTTTCATAACCATCCCCCTTTCTTGCTGATGTTGTAGTTGATTTAACTGAGAAATCAATGGTTAATTTATCTATCCAATAAAAAAGGCGAATCGAAACCCGCCTTTAATAATCCGTTGACCGGCCCGTGGTAGTTATGCTTCTCGCTTTGGTGTAACTTCGCTTAATTCTGTTATTACTCTATTTAATGTCTCAATTTGTGCTTTTGCTATTTCAGAATAGGCCTCAATTTGCCCCTGACATTCACAATAATCTTGAGCATCTAATTGCGTAGCCTCTGCTATGACGGTTAAGGCGCCTTTCATTGTTTTAAGGCTAAACAAGGCACTATCGACTTTAACTTCAATCATTGTCATGTAGTAGTCTCCTTTGCTGTATTTGACAGGAAATTGATATTAATAGTATCTATTATTTCCAGTACTTCACTAATTTGATCCATAATTTCGAGTAAAATTTTGCTTTGACCACAAAAAACAAGGGGATCATCGGTTAATTTATCAGTACTTTCTATCAAATCGTTTAAGGTTTTTAACACCATTGCTTTGCTGTTGCAGCCTAAAAGAATATTACTCGCTATAGCTAACTTGCCTTTTATATCGTCATGGGTTTTCATTATTGCGTTACCTCCGGCCCTTGTGCTTTATTCACCTCGCAAGGCTCAAAAATTATATCAAAAATTGTTTCCGGCTTTATTCTGTTCTGTGCATAGGACGCCCTTACAAGTTTGATCATTCCGTGATTTTTTATAACGTAACCAATAGTTGTATTTATTTTTTCTTCGACTCTTTGCAAAAGAATTTCGGCTATGTTAGCCATTTTTTGAGCTTCATCATCATCAAAGACCATACCGAGAAAATCTTTCAGGGGTTCTAATACACAAGAAATCATGAAATCTAATTCATCTTCGTATGTGCTAATTTCTCCTTCCGTATCACAATAGACAACCTTACCGTTTTTATTTTGCTTGGTAACCTTTTCCATTTCTCGTCCTCCAAATAAAAATAACCCCTGGAAGACCTCTCACGGCCATAGGGTGCCGCCTGTCCGTCACCGGTTCAGGAATCTTCCAAGGGTTTATTTAAAATAGTCATATTCTGTTTTTACTACCCTGTGTTTTGAGAGTTCATCTATGTTTCTATGTAACAATGTAGAAAAAGAAAGTCAAATGAATTTTCTATTTAAATTGATTTCTATATATTCATGTGGTAAAAAGACTTTATGGATGAACAAAGAAAAAATTATAATACGACACTGAAGGCCTCTATCATTAAGAAGCTAAAAATCCTTTCCGCTGAAATAGACAAGCGTCAAAATGATCTTCTTGAAGAAGCTATTGAAGATTTACTGAAGAAATACGGCAATCAAGATAAGGTAGGAAAAAAATAGGAAACCGTCGCGTTTAAACGCCCTATAAGGCACGATCTCCCCTTGGCGGCTATGAAGCCCTTCACATAAGAACGTTCGTTCTATCAAAAAGCAAGAGGAACGATTTTTGTAATGGTTCACAGCCAGACAATCACTTGCCTTTTGATTGCCTGACTGTTCGCTTCTACTATTTGCTCTGTTTATTCTCCGGCACAAAATCCGACATTCCCGGCATCAGATTGATAGGCTGCACGTCAAATGCTTGCGGCGGCATTATTACTAAATCTGCCGTCGTTCCATTGTCGTCAAGATGATAAGTAACTTCAGAAATAAGCCACATTTTTTTATTGATTCTAAGATTCGGAAAATCTACAAGTACAAGGCTGTTCGGTTCCCACAACTTTCCTTTTTTATCACGCCAACTATCGGCAGTTAAGGTCAATTGATTTCCTCTGCCTATTCTTCTATTGCATTCCCATGTGACACGCTTTTTCAGGACTTCGCCGCCTTCTGGATCACCCGTCTCGGCTATGATCATTAATTTACGGTTGCGGCTAATACCGCCATCTAATTCTACCCAAGTAAATTCATTTACCGGACTTATATCACCGAATATCCGCGCTGATATTAAGTAGCCCTGATATTCAAAAAAGCGCTGATCGTCTGAAAAAGACATTGTAGCGAACTGAGCATTTTGTCCTTCGGTAAACCCACTGCTCATTTTGGACGTGCCAGCTCTACTTAAACACAGGCTGCCATCGGCCAGCTCATAGCAAAGAGGAGCGCGCCATCTGCATATTCTCTCTATGATCTGGTAAGCAGTTTCTCCCCTAATCTGGTTTAGCTGTTTTATTGGTTTGCCACCTTCTGCGCCTATTTCAACAACTTTAATTCCGTAATAATGGGCAAGCTTTTGAGCTATGACCAAAACAGTTGATTCAGTTATTTGCCCGTGGGGATATTCCGCCGAACAGTCAACTAAGTCCTGACACTTTCCCCGGCCTACAATCCTTATGGTGTGAGAGGTAGGCGTAATGCTTGGAATGTATCGATTGACATATCCGGTTATAACTGTGTCGTTGCCGATTTTGACAACGCATGAATCACCCGGCTTGACGAGAATCTTTTCTGTTTCGCCTGGATAAAATTCTGTCATGGTAAAATCAAAGTGCGATGGACATATCTCAATACCGCGTGTGATTGATACAGATTCCCAGCCTGATATTTTTTGATTATTGGCTATTAATGTGATGTCGTCTGTTATTAAATTAAATCTCCTTTTAATTTGTTGGCTTTTCAATTCCATATTCCATCAAGAAATCTTTTAATGCTTCGGTTATGATATTTCTTAACATTTGCGCCATGTGTGCCGGATTGCTGCAATTGATCAAATGCAATGCCTGTTCACTTGGGATCGCCATAAGCTTATTTCGTAAGCCTATACAGCGGGTAGAATTTATTTGATTGATCTTTTCAACTTCAATCAATCGGCCTTCCTGAATATCGGCTTCCCATTTAGCTTGACGCTTTTCATATTCGGCAATGGCAACTTTCTGAGCAGTTAAAAGGCGGTCAAGTTCTGCTTTGGGTAGGTCATTTAACTTTTCAAAATCATCACTGCTTAATAAAGCCGTGCTTCCCGGTAATGGCGGCTGGTTATCGTTAATGGGTGCAGAACGATATCTCTTAAGTTTTGCGTTGCTTTCTTCAACGTTGACCTTGCCATCATCTGCAAATGAGAGCCAGCCTTTCTTTCGCCACTTCGTGACCGCTGCTTTTGTAACGCCATGGAGCTTTCCATATTTGGTCATGGTCATTGTCTTTGTTGCTTTCAATTATTGTCTCCTTTTATGTCATGCATACAGTAGCACGATATACGCTTGTCATGTTACCCCGGAATGCTTCAAGGTACTTCCTAATGCATTGAAATTACGCGGGTATTGCGCGCGCCCGACATTTCCCCAGCTATGGAATTTTTCAAAACTGGTTAACTTGTCAAAGCAAGGTTTAATCAAAAACATTTAAGTTATTGAAAAAGCTCTGGAAAAATGCCGTGCTACATATCAACCAATTGTAAACCATTTTACTTTTGTTGGTTTACTAAAGGTCGGCCCCGAATGGCGAACGAAGCCGACCAACAGCGGACTTGTTACTGCCGCCGCTATGGATTACGAAAAATATTTTTTCAACAACCCCGCCTTTTGATCTTCGATTTGAGGCCCGCTATTAGCAAAAAAGATTCTCTTGCAATGGTCGCCGCCATCAAAAGTGTACCAGCTCGACAACTCCCTTGCCGCTAGACTTTGAAGTAAGAGGGAACCTATAGCCTTTCTCGTTTTCTCTTCGAGTTCCTCAGCAACAAGAGCCCAGAACATTTTCTTTTCCAGTACAACTTGTTGGCGTAATTCCTGGATTTTGGTTTTCAAACGAGCCTCTACTGGCACGCAGGCGGCGCAAATTGCTTCATGGTCTGCAACTTCGATTTCAATGTTTCGCACTTGGGCTCGTGCCGTTGCGAGGGTTTCCGTGGTTGCCGTATTGCAGACAATCGAATTAAGTGTCGTTTCAACGGCGTTTATTGCATCGGACAGCCGGTTTTTCGCCTCTGTCGCATCGGCTTGTGCTTTTTCTCTCGACCTTTGCGCATTTAACAAGTTTGTTTCTGTCGTTTTAAGTTCCGTTTCTAACTGATCGATTTTGTTTTTTAATTCCTTGATTTCCATAGTTATTTAATCCCCTTTTTGGTTGTTTTTCCGTTGACCTTCGCAAAGGCCTGGTCCCATCCGGCCCCTGTTTTTTTGTTTGAACTACTATGCTTGGCTTTTTTGAAGGCAGAGTCCCATTGATCGGCTGTACTTTGTCCGCCTGAGTTACCAGGTGCGAGGTGCGAAAAATCTAGATCATTACTTCCCATAATTTTTTCTCCTTTTGGCCTATTTAGGCCTTTTGTTTCCGGTCTTTTGCCGGTTAAATTATTTTGCCTCGATATCTGAAAACCGCGTCCGCTCTGCATCAAATATCATCTTGAATTTACCTGTGGACCCGTTCCTGTGTTTGCCAATAATGATTTCAGCAAAACCCCGTTCCGGATTGTCTTCTGAAGTGTTATAAACCTCGTCCCGGTAGAGAAATAAAACTACGTCTGCATCCTGCTCAATAGCGCCGGATTCTCTTAAATCTGACATTTGGGGGCGTCTGACGGTCCGGTCTTCGACCTTACGGGAAAGTTGAGATAGCGCGACCACGGGAATTTTCAATTCTTTTGCCAGAGCCTTTAGAGAACGGCTTATTTCGGCAATTTCTCTTTCTCGGGTGTCATGTCTGCCGGCAACCGTCATAAGCTGCAAATAGTCAACGATGATAAGGCCGATGTTATGCTCTATCTTTAGCCTGCGGGCCTTTGCCTTAAGCTGCATAGGTGTTAAAACCGAAGAGTCATCAATGAATAATGGCGCTTTGCTTATTTGATCTACGACTGACACAAGCCTTGACCAATCAGCATCTCGGATAAAGCCACGTCTTAAATGTTTTCCGTTGATTCCGGATTGTGAAGAAAAAACACGAGTCATAAGAGATTCCCCGGACATTTCCAGGGAAAAAAGGGCAACAGGTACACCTGATAAAATGGCATTTTCTGCGATGTTTACAGCAAAGGCCGTTTTACCCATTGATGGCCTTGCGGCAATAATGATTAACTCTGAGCTTTGAAGGCCGGATGTCCAGCTGTCTAAAGCCCGAAAGCCAGTTGACAGCCCTGTTATAGTATTTTTATTATTGTATCGTTTTTCGATTTCGTTGAAAGTTGCTCTGCAGAGCTCTTGAGCTGCTTTGAAATCGCTCTGTTTATCATTTACGGAAATGTTCATTAAAGCATGTTGGGCCATATCCAGGAGTTCTGCAGGGCCTTCCGTGTGTCCGGAGTAAACATTCTCGATTGTTTCTTCCGCTACGTTCAGGATCTGCCTTTTAACGGCATGATCTTTTACAATACGGCAATAGTGGAAAACATTCGCCGCGGATATTGCGTTGTCCAGGATCTCGGCAATAGATACATGCCCGCCTATTTTTTCCAGTTGTCCCTTTTGTGAAAGGTGATTGCAAAGACATATTGAATCGATTTTCTTGCCAGTGTTCGAAAGCTCAATCATTGCCTTGTAGATGGTCCCGGCTGCATCAGAATAGAAATCATCAGGCGAAATCATAGGCAGGCATATATTAAGCGCCTTGTTTTCCAAAAGAACAGCGCCAAGGATTGCCCGCTCTGCATCGGGATTATGTGGGGGAACTCGATATTGATCTTTATTCATGCCAAATTCTCCAAAGGTTCGCAGTTAATACAGCCTCCGCCAAAACGGTCTGAAGGCGGAATTTGTGAGTGACAACGGGGACAAATTGAAATTGAGGTTATTTCTCTAGCCGTTTCTTTTACTGCCGGCAAAGATGAAACCGCTTCATTTAGATAACGGTCAAAGTTAGAAGGCCGGAATAAGGTTTCCGGATTTAAAAATTTTGGGTTTGTTATGAAGTAAGGATCAATGATTTTCGTATCTATAACACGCTTACAGTCTTCAACGGTCCGTCCTTCTTTTAGACGGGCTTCAATGTGTTTTGTGTTCCTATATTGCTTACCCGTTTTTTGATTAAGATAAAAAAGAACTTCTCGACTATATATATTTATATTCTTATATTCTTTTATTCTTGTATGTGGCCCTTTGTTGGTCACTTGTTGGTCGTTTAGCTGGTCGTTTTCATTTTCTTGTGATTGGTAAATACTCCAATTTACAATAGTAATTACAGAAAATTTGTTGGTCGTTTTGATGGTCAAATTTCCGGCCTTTTTCAGAAATTCAAGAATAGTGCGGATTTCCCGCTCTGTAAGACCAGTCTCCTTTGATGCTTTTTTCCGGCCAAAGATAAATTGACCCGGCATAAGGTGAACAACTTGCAAGCCTATGATTGCATTAAATTCTTTATAACTGGCTTTCAGTAAGCAATATGTCCAAAATACCCACAGCTTATGATTTTTAAGCCAACCGGAATCTAATACTTTGCGCCATGTGCGAATATAGCCCCGATTCATAGACTGGACCTCCGGGGATTATCACCGAAACGCGCATTAAATAATACTGCAAGCTCTTCGTCATTAGTATTGACTTGACCCTTTTCGTCTGCCAGCTCACAAAGCAAAAGGAGCATATTTGCCGCCACTGGGTCTTTCCGGTAAATCCGATTATAGTCACGTTTAAATTTACGGTTCGGTGTGAACATGCTTTTTCTTACCCTCGCCCAAATAGCTTTTTAATCCAGCCGAAATGTCCCGGATCCAGTAGACGGTTTAAAGCCTTTTCAAGTGTCGCCTGATCTTTTTCATTTCCAGCATTCAAAAAAATTGCCTGAATATTCCCTTTGTTGTCGAATTCAAAAAGCGCTGTTATTTTATTTTCGCTCATAATTCCCCCACCTGCTTATCGAGCCCGTCCCGCAAGCCATGCAACGTAGGGATACTTAGGATATCCGATCTTACGGCCAATTCTGATACGTTCCGGCCCTTTTCCAGCGCTATCAAGGTTCGCTTGGTATTTTTCGTTGATCATGCCTCCAGTAAATTTTTTGATTTCCGTCCGTGCGATAATCTGAGAGGGCCATTTATCGGCCATTTGAATAAAAATTGAATCATCCATAAAAAACCTCCTAATAATCATTTAAATTTCCCGTGTGATTTATTAGGAAGTCTAACTTTGTCAGATAGCTGACATGTCAAGTGACAAAAAAGCCGGAGAAATCCGGCTTTTAGTCTTATAATTATTTGATTTATTAATGATTTATAGAATTGTTACACCTTGTCACTCTCATTGTCACTTGTGACATTTTGCAACATGGTTTATTTTTTTGGCTCATTGAATTGCTTTTTTCAAGGACTTTTCCCACTTACCGCAAAGCCTTTTCCCTCTTTGTGTTATTGCGTTATTAGTAATGTGGATACCTTCTTTTAATAGACCCATTGCTCGATAAAGTACCGAATATTCAATCCTATAAACATAGTGCAAATTATATGCTATTTCTGGATCACTCTTTCCTTCAGTGCGGCTTTTTTTAATATAGGAATCATAATCCATTGAATGAATGTCTTCATTTTTGTCGCTTAAATTTTGTTGTTGCTGATATGCCACAACGTCGCTTTTTTTAACAAATATTTCGTCTAGTACTTCAGAGATCATCTTTGAATTTAGCTGTGATATCGGGTAATGCTTAGGCTTAGATTTATTATTGAAGTCATTTCGAAAAAAAGCCCGGTCCCATGCATTACAAAAATTATCATGCCCGCTCCACCATCCCATTTCTATTGCCATTTTTTTAAGCGGTTCGAGCCTTTTGTTTTCCAACAGATCATAAACGGTAAGACGTCCATTTCTTCCATCGAATTCATTACCATATGCGCCATAAGCCGGTAATATGGTTTCATTCAAGATATTCACGCCAAGCAATTTTCCCCACTCTTTCCTTGAAAGAATAGAATCTTTCGGTATTTCGCTTATATTCGAGTATTGCGTTGGGATATTTAGGATAAGTCTCAAAAATTCATTGTCAGTCATTTCCAGCATTTTTCCAGCCGTTTTTGCGCTAATTAGCCCATTGGTATTGCTCATTGCTTTCCCTCAAGCTCCCTATGAAGTTGGGGAAGCCGGTAGGGTGCCCGGCTTGTCGCGTTGCAATCGCTATCCCCCTCAATTTTATTTATTTCTGGAAATTTACAACGTGCCCGGCCTTCTCTTCCGTCTGAAAAGTCCGGCTTAATGCCTCCGCCGCCGCTCTGAGCTTGTTTTCACTCAAATGCGCGTAGCGTTGCGTCATAACATTGGTTTTGTGTCCAAGGAGTTTTTGAACGGTGTAAAGGTCAACGCCCGATTCTATAAGCCATGAAGCGTAACTATGCCGACAGGAATGAAAGCATATTTGCAGGCGCGGATCATCAATGCCATCATTCAACTTAAGCTTGTCAACGGTACGAAAAAAGCTATGAGATATTTTTTTTAGTTTTCCGCCTACACGTGCTGGAAAAACATAATCAGAAGGATTTCCTTTTTGACGATTTCTTAGCATTGTCGCCGCTTGTTCGGTAAGAAAAGCAAATCGGCTTCCGGCTTTTGCGTCCCGGATCGTCAAAATACTACGATCAATATCAACGTCCTGCCATGTCAAAGATGCAATTTCACCAAAGCGTAAACCACAATGAAGCGATATAAGCGCCATATCGTGAACATCTAAACTTTTCTCTTTAAGTGATTGTAATAAAGTGTTCGCTTCGTCGTGGGTAAGAAAACGCATACGGCCATTATCAACTTTGGGTTTTTTGACTTTCGATGTCGGCGGTTCATTTTCGTATACAGATATTTGACGGGCCATATTGAAAACCTGCCGGATTACAGCAAGGGCATATTCAATAGACCGGTTTGACTGCTTCTTATCTATCATTTTCTTTTTAAGTTGTTCTAAGTGGAATGATTTTATTGATTTTAAAGGTAATTCTCCGAGAATAGGCTTAAACCAATTATCAAAGAATCCTGATTCACGTTGTGCCGTGCTTGATTTCTTATCTGCTTTGCTTTGTGGAAGGTAGGTATTAGTAAAGAATTCCTCAAAGGTCATTGAATCCTTTAGCTGTTGTTCCTGCTTCGCTTTTTCTGCCTGTTTACGTTTTGCTTCAATTGCTCGTTTTTCTGATATCCTGGTAGGCGCTTCAGTTTTCCCGTGCTTTGCTGCACTTTTCAATTTTTCAAGAACAAGCGCCGCTTTCGCTTCCGTCCAAAATTGCCCATCTTCGGGATCACGCTCACTTGTCCAGCCGATACCCTCTTCGATTCGCTTGCCGTCTTTCTGGTATCTTATGGCAAGGTAGTGGTCAAATTTAATGCCATGTTTCCGAGTTGGGTGTTTGTAATATCTGACGCCCGGATGAACTGGCTTCCCGGTTTCTTTGTCTATGGTGCTTTTCCATTTTTGCCCGGCCATAATATCCCCTTTCGATTCTCTCCCCACTCTCTCCCCACTTTTTACCGGAAACAGTGTTTTTTTAAATGATGTATTGTGAAGGAAGATATAAGAAATATGTAATTAAGTCAAGTTGTTTGTGTGGTTATGTGAAATTATGTGAAGGTTATGTGAAAGGACTGAAAATCCGAGTGTCGACAGTTCAATTCTGTCCTGACCCACCATTTATATCAGGGACTTAGCCAAACACGGTTAAGTCCTTTTCTTTTTCTGTTTGAGACTGTCCTGTCATGACAGTAACAACTTATTATCTTTGGAGCGCGTCTCGCCGATACTGCTCACATAAATTGCTGCCTGGTCAAGAAGAGGACATTTTGCCTCACAGATGCCGCAGCCGATACATAGTTCCGGATCAACATGCGGTTGATTTAAGATTATTAGATTCCCGTTTCTATTCATCACCTTGGCCTTTTCCAGCCAGATAGCTTTCTTCGGGACGGGACAGACTTCCTGGCAAACAAGGCAAGGTGTGGCATGGGCATAGGGAAGACATCTCCCTTTATCAATCATCGCCAGACCTATCTTGATTTTCTCTCTTTCGGGCGGCTTCAATTGTTTTATCGCCCCGGTCGGGCAGACCTGACCGCAAAGTGTGCAACGGTATTCACAATAACCGATCCGCGGAATGAGGACCGGTGACCAAAGTCCCTCAATTCCCGCCTCCAGAAACGTCGGTTGGAGGCCGTTGGTAATACAGACTTTCATACATTCGCCGCATTTTACACATCTGGCCAGAAACTGCTTCTCATCAAGAGATCCCGGCGGCCGGATTAATTTAGGCTCCGCGGCACTAACCTGTTTGTTGATTGCCGAAATCCTTACCAGCGGTACGGCGGCCAGGCCTGACAAAATCATACCGACGACTCTTCTTTTACCCAAGTCTACAGATGCAGTGTGCGGTTTTTGGATAAATCCAAAATGAACGGCGTTTTGCGGACAAATATCATCGCAATTCATACAGGCCAAACATTCCGATTTCTGCCATTTTTCTTTTTGATCAGGAGAGGCGCCGCCCTGACAGTAAAAATCACAAGCGCCGCATGAATTACAGCCTTCGCTCACCGACCTTTGCAGAAAGGCATAACGCGAGAACAGCCCGAGAAGAGCGCCCAGAGGGCAGAGATATTTACACCAGAAACGCTTCTCCAGAAGATTCAGGCCTAATATGGTAAAGAATAACAGCCCCACAAAAGCGCTTTGGAAAAAAAATGGCTGCTGAAAAGGAAGCCACGTTTTCTTGAAAAGTGAATAGAAAAATTCGGAGATATTGACAAGAAAAGGGATATTCAGCTCATAGAAGAAATCAAATACAGTCCTGGTCGCATATGACATCATTGGATAAACAGACAATGAAAGCGAACGAATAAGGAGCGAAATGGGATCGACAAGTCCTGCCGCTTGCCAGGAAAAAAGAGACACGGTAATTAGAAAGATCAGAACGCAATATTTCAGCCAGTGCCAGTTTAAGGGTGCTCTTCGGGAACGCCGTTTTTGCAGCGTGCCCGCCATATTATTGAGAGTACCCAGCGGACATACCCAGCCGCAGAAAACACGCCCCAAAAAGACAGTGGCAATTATAACCGCAACAGCCAGGAAAAAAGCATGATACCATGCACGGCTGGACAGAATTGTGGTTATAAAAAGAAGAGGATCGGCATCCAGGAATATTTTAACTGGATAACCAAGGTCGTCGGCGCCCTTTGATTCGGTCTGTAGAAAGAGCCACAAAAATGTCAGTAAAAAAAATCCCTGCGTTATTATGCGAATTTTTTTGATCATAAAAATCTTTACAGCGGTTGATTGCCTTTATAGCTGTAGGAACTTAATATAACGAGCAGGCGGCGTCTCGCCGAAAAGTTAAACATTAATTTTCCTGATTTTCAGTTTGGATAGATTCATCGTTCCCAGTCCGGCTTTGGATCCTGCCTTGACATAGCCCAGGTCCACCCCCTGCAAGCCGAAGAGTGTAGCGCCAAAAGCATCGACGGCCACCTGATCCCGGCCGGCAACAACTGTATTGAGCTGTTTGACATCGGCAAGGTCCCCTCCCTGCGGACCATGCGCCGTCAATATCCGCACGGCGTCGAGGACGACCAGCGTGGGTTTGACGGTCATGGCGAGATCCACCAAACTCTCATTGATGCGCTGGTGTATTCTGCCCCGTGAACCGCCCATGATTCCCATCAGGTTTTTCATTCCGAGAGTAAGACTCGAAAGACCATGGGTCTTGGCAATAGGAATATTGATAAACTTGTCGGCCTCAATAGCTTCGGAGTAAAGAGGCCAAGATTTCAGGGCGACACCGGGTAATTTCATGTCGCGAAATTTTCTCTCATCGACATAACTGACTATCCCGCCCGCTGCCGTGGCTGCCGCGGAGATGCCGCTTTGCTTATAGCAGCGCCGCGGATCAGCAACGCTGTTGTCAAAAACCTTCACCCGCTTAGCCCCGGCTCCGTAACACAGGCTGATCACTGTGGAGACGACTTCCGGATTTGTGGTTGCCGCATAGGCCGGAAGTCTATCCCAGCCGATATTGGGCTTCACGACAACAACATCTCCTCTGGAGATGAAGGCTTTAATTCCGCCTAAAGCGTTAATAGCGGCCTTTGTTATTGCGGCAGGCGATAGACCATGAGCGACAACGAGATCAGTTTTCTCCGCCGCCTCCAGTACTTCAATTAATATATCTGAATTGCCGGGTATAGCCAAAGCTGCACTGGTAATAAGAGCAGTTTTAAGAAAATCCCTTCTATCCATAATGTCCCCACCAAAAAGATTATATTGTTATTGTCTTAAGACCTGTTCGGCCCAGTGTCGATAAACAGGTTCGGGGTAGACAAAGAGCTCGGCGGCCATTGCCTGAGGAACGCAGGCAAGATCACTTGCCCCGGTTAGAGTTAAAGTAAATCTTAGTTTTTACCAATTATCATCAAATTTATATGCTGTCAATTCCGGAAGGTTCCTGTGTAAGAAGCAAATAAGTTGTCCGGTTGGCAGCAAATTAATTTGTCCTGTTAAAAAATAACCAATTGGAAGTACGGATGAAGCGGGCATAATATGTATTACATGATGTTATAGATTACAATCTTTGCAGTGAATGTCAATTTCACGAAAATATGGTCTCTTATGGTTCCTATTGTTATTTAAAATGGAGTTTTTATCTTTCCACTAAAAAATATCTATGAAATTCTCAATTCACTTTTTTTCTCAGGGAAAAGAGGAGCACCGCAATTATGACAGAACTTTGCTTCAGCGGATTTTATATCTCTTCCGCATAAAGGACAACTGCTAATCAGTTTTGATCCGCATTTAACACAAAAATGAAAATGACCATCTACAGTAGAAAAATCACCATTGGGACAAATATAATACCTCATGATTATTGACCTCCTATTTGCTCCCTGTTCAAGTAAGACGAAAGTACGAAATCAAAATAAGATGTCCTGCAAATTGCAAAATAAAAGGAAGCACCTTGCTTAAGGGCGCTCCCCTTTACCCGACGACTCGGAAGCCCACTTGGCAGAAGAGGGTTAAGAAAATCCTAAATTATCCATAAAGCATTTGCAGCCTGATTTTGTGTAAGTGTGTTCCTTATTTACTGCTCCATTCCTGCTTCTTGCTGAGCCGTTCCCTGACTTGCTGGAAGTTGTTTACTGATACAAAATTCAAATATTCATATAATAGTTTTAACCTACTTTTATCCACTCTTTCGTCTATCGTTGTAAAAAAAGTAATACATTGTAAATTTAAATAACAAAGAAATAACGGTCATAATTAGCCGGATTAAAGCAAAAGCATAAAAAATGTATAACAAATCATTATTCGTTTCATTGCATATTTTTTGAGATGCGTATCAATGTAACTCAGAAAGCGGAGCTATATATAAGTTCCGATTAAATAACGGGAAACAATATCTGGTCATCTTGCCTGGCAAGATATAAAGCAACGCCATCATCGCTCCTAAGAGTTTTGATGCGGAATATGGAAAAAACAAATATAGGCCCTGGTTGAAGACGTAGTTGAATTCTCCGGTCTGTTAATTCCACCAAAATCGTAGTTTTGGCCTCTCATAATCATACACTTATTCGGAATCAATGTAACAGGTTATTCGTCTCGAAAAAGGTGAAATCGTTTCGAATGAATGATTTGATTCTTTTATAAATATAATTTTTTAGATTTAAGGGAGTACAATAGATGAAGGTATTGGTCACTGGTGCATGCGGTTATAAGGGAACAGTCCTTGTTCCCAAGTTGCTAAATGCCGGCCATGAAGTCATTGCTCTGGATATTATGTGGTTCGGCAACTTTCTTAAACCGCATTCCAGCCTGACTGTTCTTCAACAGGATGTCCGCAAGATCGAAGAAATTGCTTTAAATGGTATTGATGCAATTATTCATTTATCCTCCGTTGCCAATGATCCTTGCAGCGATCTTGATCCAAATCTAACGTGGGAAATAAGTGCGCTGGCGACGATGCAGCTTGCTGATAAAGCCGTAAAGTGCGGCGTCAAACATTTTATTTATGCTTCGTCCGGAAGTGTTTACGGTGTTAAAGAAGAGCCGAAAGTGACTGAAGATTTAACGCTGAAGCCAATTTCCGTATATAACAAAACTAAAATGATCGCAGAGCGTGTTTTGTTGAGCTATGCAAATGATATGATTGTTCAGATTGTTCGGCCTGCTACCGTGTGCGGTTTTTCGCCGCGCATGCGACTTGACGTTTCCGTAAACATGCTCACCATGCAAGCTTTGAGTAATAATAAAATCACGGTATTTGGAGGCAATCAGGTTCGTCCGAACATTCACATTGAAGACATCACCGATCTTTATGTCTTTCTACTTGATCATCCCGATATCAGCGGTATCTTTAATGCCGGGTTTGAAAACATATCAATTCTCGACATTGCCAGGATAGTGACACATTATGTTCCAGCCGAAATTATCGTGACTGAGTCTAACGATCCAAGATCTTACAGAGTTAACTCAGATAAACTCTTGGAAACCGGCTTTTATCCCAAAAGAACAGTCGAAGAAGCCATTATGGAAATTATTGAAAAATATAATACCGGTGAATTGAAAGATGAAGATTGCTGCTATAATTTGAAATGGATGCAAAAATTCATTATCTAATGAACGATCAATTAAATTTAAGGCTGAATCACTTCGATGAATATGCTGCAAAACTGCAGTCTATTCTGGTAAATTTTGAGTGGACTGGTGTTAAGGAATTGGCTGTCGCTTTGAAGTCCTGCTGGGAGGAAGACCGTGGTGTGATGATTTGCGGGAATGGCGGCAGCGCTGCAAATGCCATTCATCTGGCCAATGATTTCCTTTATGGTGTTTCCGGGTCGCAGAAACCGGGACTTCGTGCAGTAGCACTTTCGGCCAATCCGTCGGTGATGACTTGTCTGGCTAACGATGAAGGATATGAAAATATTTTTTCTCTTCAACTAGCGGTTCATGGCCGTCCCCGGGACATTCTAATTGTTTTGTCCGGCAGCGGCAACTCACCCAATATTATCCATGTACTTGAACAGGCACAGGCACAGGGAATCAGAAGCTTCGCAATCCTTGGTTATACCGGCGGAGTAGCGAAAAAGATGGCCGACGTCCCGATCCATTTTCCTATTGATGATATGCAAATCAGCGAAGATCTCCAACTCGTTGTCGGACACATGATTATGCAATTTCTTAAAACACCGGTGAAAAAAAATGACAAAATGTGAATTCCTGGTTATTGGAAGTAATTCCTTTTCCGGTGCCACATTTATTTCTTATCTGCTGGAGAAAGGACATAATATTTGCGGCATAAGCAGATCTTCGGAGGCTGATACCTGTTTTCTACCGTATAAATGGTTTGATAGCACTGATCGATTTAAATTTTTTCAGTCTGACCTCAATCATGATTTTGAGAAGATAATGGACATTGTTGACACGGAGAGGCCCGACTATATTGTTAACTTTGCCGCTCAAAGCATGGTTGGCGAAAGCTGGAAAAATCCGGATCACTGGTTTATGACCAATACTGTATCCTGCGTCCGATTGCATAATCGTCTCCGGCAAAGGAATTTTTTAAAGAAGTATGTACATGTAACAACACCGGAAGTTTATGGAAGCACCAATGGTTTCATCACTGAGGATGCACCGTTTTATCCAAGCACCCCGTATGCAGTATCCCGTGCCGCCTCCGATATGAGCCTCCGTACCTTCTTCGAAGCTTATAACTTTCCCGTTGTCTTTACCCGTGCAGCCAATGTCTACGGTCCGGGGCAGCAGCTTTACCGGATTATTCCCCGTACCATTCTGTTCATTATGCTGAGGAAGAAGATACAGCTTCATGGCGGCGGCCATTCCCGACGATCTTTTATTCACATGCGCGATGTTTCAGAAGCCACTTACCGTATCGCCGTTAACGGAAATCCTGGTGAGACTTATCACATTTCCACAAATGAGATTGTATCCATTCGCCATCTGGTAGAGCAAATCTGCCGAAAAATGAACGTTGATTTCAATGACCATGTCGAAATCGTTGATGACCGATTGGGCAAGGATGCCGCCTATATGCTTGACAGCAGCAAATTACGGAATGCTTTGGGTTGGCAGGATAAAATTGCTCTTGATCCCGGCATTGATGATTGCATTACCTGGGTAAAAGCAAATTTTCAGGCACTCAAATCACAGCCATTTGATTACATTCACAAGCCGTGATCAATATTAATCATGAAACAAACATATCGCATAAACGATCTTGAACAACGTGCCCGCATTCTTCGCGCCAGAATTATTGAAAATGCGCATCGGACGGAAACTCCACATCTTGGATCATGCCTTTCTTGTCTCGATATTCTTGTAGCCGCATACTTTGCAGTCTTAAACATTGATCCTGAATCGCCTCGCAGCCCGGAGCGCGACCGGTTTATTTTGAGTAAAGGGCACGGTGCACCGGCATTATTTCATGTATTGGCTATGCGTGGTTTTTTCCCGGAAGCTATGCTTGATTCCTATGGCGAGGACGGCGGTTTATTTGCCGAGCATCCGCCGACCCCTGATCGTCTGCCCGGCATCGAAGCTGCTACAGGCTCTCTCGGACACGGCTTGCCGATAGGACTGGGAATGGCTCTGGCGGCGCGGATGCAAAAACGGAATTATCCTGTTCGTGTTTTACTCAGCGATGGCGAATGTAACGAGGGGGCGGTTTGGGAGGCGGCAATGCTTGCCGCTTCTCAAAAAATGGAAAATTTAATGGTCATCATTGATTTTAATAAATGGCAGGCAACGGGCCGCAGTGAAGAAGTTATGATGCTTTCTCCTCTAATTGAAAAATGGCGCGCCTTCGGTTGGAGCGCATATGAAATTGACGGACACGATATGTGCCTGTTAACTGATTTAATGGGCCGTTTGCCTGACGGTACAGGTAAACCTGTGGCTATTATCGCCCATACAATCAAAGGCAAAGGCGTTTCTTTCATGGAAGATGACAACAACTGGCATTATCGTATTCCTACCGCTAATGAAGTGCGTAAAGCCAGGATCGAACTTGGAATATGCGAATGAGAAATGCATTTGCTGATGAGATAACACAAATCGGCGCCCGAAAAGAGGAGGTTGTGCTTCTATCGGGAGATATAGGAAATAAGCTATTCGATAATTTCAAGCAAACCCGCCAAAATAGATTTTTCAACTGTGGTGTTGCAGAAGCCAATATGGTGGGAGTTGCAACGGGGATGGCGCTTTCCGGATTGAGGCCGGTTATTTACACTATTACTCCGTTTACTACCACCCGCTGTTATGAGCAAATACGGGTGGACATTTGTTATCACGGTGCGCCGGTTATAATCGTCGGCACCGGATCAGGCCTATCCTATGCCGAGCTTGGTCCTACACACCATTCCTGTGAGGATTTGGCAATTCTTCGTGTTCTTCCCGGAATGACCGTACTGGCTCCATGTGACAGTACTGAACTACGTCTATTATTGCGGGAATCGTTTGATCAGGAAGGCCCTGTCTATATTCGAATTGGGAAAAAAGGTGAACCCGTTATTCATTTAGAAAATTCGCCGACGGTCAAAATTGGCCGGGCGACCCGGCTTCGTGAAGGCAACGATATTTGCCTTCTTGCTGCCGGCACAGTAATGATTGAAGCTCTGAAGGCAGCAGACATCCTGGCTGCACAGGGTATCTCAACACGCATCGAAAGTTTTCACACAATTAAACCGCTTGATGAAGAACGTCTTTTTGATGCTTTTGCCAATTTCCCTATAGTTGGCGTCTGTGAAGAGCACAGTCAGATAGGGGGATTAGCCGGCAGTATCGCGGAATGGCGTATCCGACAAAAAGGAGAACTCGCAAATATGATTGGATTCGGCGTACCCGATGAATTTATGCATGAAGTGGGAAGCCAGTCTTATGCCCGTAAAAAATACGGCTTTGATGCACAAAGCATTGCAAAACAGTTAGCGGCGGCGCTGCACTTTTAAACCATATGCACATTGGTATCGATTTTGACAATACAATCATCAATTATGACGGCGTATTTCATCGAGTAGCCTTGGAGCGGAAAGTTGTGCCTCTAACAATCGAACCAACCAAACTTGCCGTACGCGACTGGCTGAGATCAATGGATAAGGAAGAGATCTGGACAGAAATGCAGGGATATGTTTATGGAGCCCGAATGGCCGACGCCGAAGTTTATCCAGGTGTATATGAATTTCTTCGGTGGGCGAGATCGGAGCGAATTTGTATTTCTATCATAAGTCAAAAAACAAAGAAACCTTTTCGCGGTCCAGGCTACGATTTACATAAGTCGGCGCAAATGTGGATAGAAGAAAATCTTCAAGATGAAACAGGGCCACTGGTTGCTTTGAAAAGTGTTTACCTTGAAACCACTAAAGAGAAAAAATGGACGAGGATTGCTTCAACTGCCGCGACCCACTTTATTGATGATCTTCCTGAAATATTAATCGCGGACGCTTTCCCTGCAACTGCCCAGCGTATTCTTTTTGATCCTGAACATCACCACAGCGCGGTTGAAAATTCTTTGATTACCATGCATAATTGGATTGACATTCTTCATTATTTTAATGGACACAACATCGGTTGATTTTGGCAAAGATAAGGATTTTTCAGTGCTGTTGCAGGCTGCAGGCGAACAGACTGAAAGTGTATCAGTCATTCCACGGAGTGGAGGCGGAAACAACCGTGTTTTTGTCATTCAGGCAAATAGCCGCCGGTATATAGCTAAACAATATTTTGTTCATCCATCCGATAAGCGTGATCGCCTGCAAGCCGAATACAAATTTCTTGAATATGCTCGTTGCCTTGGTTTGCGGTGTGTACCCGAACCATTAGCCCATATTTTAAAAAACCATATAGGACTTTACGAATTTATCGAGGGCAGGCCTATTCAAGCTTATGAATTAGCGCCCCGTCATATTGAGGAAGCAATAAACTTTTTTTTGAGCTTAAACAGTCCGGCTCGTTTTGGAATGAAGGATGTTTTACCGGATGCTTCCGAAGCGTGCTTTAGCATAAGCAATCAAATCGCGATGGTTCGGCAGAGAATTGCCCGCCTTTCAAACATTATACCGACAACACCGATTGATAAGGCAGTCTTTGAGTTTGTCAATCATCTAAAACGTGTTTTTGAAAAAACAGCCATTGATGTCATTGAGGCTTCGGTTAGCTCAGGCATGAATGTCGATGAAGTTCTCGCACTGGAGTACCGCTGCATCTCCCCGTCGGATTTCGGTTTTCATAATGCCCTGCTGGGAGGGGATAATAAAGTTTACTTTCTTGACTTTGAATATGCCGGCTGGGATGACCCTGCTAAAATGGCATGTGATTTCTTTTGTCATCCCGCTGTACCGGTTGATATAAAATATTTCGATAATTTTTTGCAGAAAGTTATGTCCTTTTCCTCGAATCCTGCTCTTCTTATCAACAGGGCTTTAATTACCCTGCCCCTGTATCGAATTAAGTGGTGCTGTATAATATTAAATGAATTTCTTCCTGAATCGGCGAGGCGCCGTCGTTTTGCCGATCCGGACACCGATCCGGAGGAGCGTAAACTTATTCAGTTGGACAAAGCATATACTATGTTGAACAAATTTTTTCCGTTGGGAGTTCATACTAATGGCTTACATTGATTTTCTTTCCACTGTGCATAAAAGCACCAGGCGTGATTATCTTGCCCGTGTCAATGACCCGGATTATCCCAAACCAAAGGCTGCTGAATTGGCCAAAAAATGGGACTTTGATTACTGGGACGGAGACCGCAGAATTTGTTTTGGAGGTTACCACTATATACCAGGGCGCTGGACTCCGGTTGCCCGGGCGATGATCGATCATTACAACGTTAAGCCCGGCGATAAAATTCTGGATATTGGCTGCGGCAAAGGATTCCTGCTTTATGAAATGTCACTGCTGGTTCCCGGAATCGAAATATTCGGCATAGATATATCCCGCTATGCAATTGACAATGCAAAGGAGGAAATCAGGGATCGCCTGAAAGCTGCAAATGCCAATGACTTGCCTTTTCCCGATAATTATTTTGATTTAACTTATTCGATTACAACACTGCATAATTTGCATAATTACGATCTTGATCGCGCTCTTCGTGAAATGGAAAGAGTTGGAAAAGAAAATAAATATCTTTGTGTGGAGTCCTATCGCAACGAAACGGAAAAAGCGAATCTCTTATATTGGCAAGTGACATGTGAAGCATTCTGCACGCCGGACGAGTGGAACTGGTGGTTCAAACAAACCGGCTACACCGGCGATCATTCATTTATCTATTTTGAGTAAAGGAATTATGACAAATATTCCCAAAACAATGAAAGCCGCGGTTCTCACTAAACTGAAGGAACCCCTTGTCGTTGCTGAAATAACTATGCCTGAAAAACTAATGGTAGGCCAAGTTCTTGTAAAAATCCATTTCAGCGGTATCTGCGGTTCCCAGCTCGGTGAAATTGACGGCGCAAAAGGAGAGGATAATTTTTTACCGCACCTTCTCGGACATGAAGCATCGGGGTCAGTTGTTGACATAGGTCCCGGAGTTCGTCATGTTAAAATTGGTAATAAAGTTGTTTTACACTGGCGTAAAGGATTAGGCATCGAATCAGAAACACCGCGTTTTTTATGGCAAGGACATAAAGTAAATGCCGGGTGGGTTACTACTTTTAATGAGTACGCCATCGTATCCGAAAACCGCGTTACGGCTATTCCCGATGACAGTGATTTGGAAGTAGCCGCTCTGTTTGGTTGTGCTGTTACAACCGGTTTCGGCATTGTTGAAAACAATGCAAAAGTTCGCATCGGTGAATCAGTGGTAGTTTATGGGGCTGGAGGAATCGGTCTCAATATCATTCAGGCTGCATCTCTTGTCAGTGCTTATCCTATTATTGCTGTGGATTTATATGAGAAGAAATTGGAACTGGCCAAAATGATAGGTGCTACGCATATCATCAACAGCAGTTCAGATGATGTCAGGCAGGCAATTTTAGATATCGCCGGAAATGCCGGCGTTGATGCTTTTATTGATAACACAGGCCAGCCGGAAATTATTGAGTTCGGTTACCAGATTACAAAACCTCAGGGTCGGGTTACGCTTGTCGGTGTGCCGCGCAAAGGAAAAAATATCAATATCTACTCGCTGCCGTTGCACTTCGGCAAAGGGCTTAGTGGTTCACATGGCGGCGAGGCAATGCCCCATCTTGACATTCCGCGTTACCAGCAACTCTATCGTGTTGGACGAATCAAGCTTCGTGAACTTATAACAGAACGTCTACCATTGAGAGATATAAATATTGCTATAGAAATGATGAGATCAGGCAAAACAGGTGGACGATGCCTAATCAGTATGTAGATTTTATTCATAAAAATTATCATGATAAAATGTATAAGTTGTAACACGAACACCATTAGAAAGATTATCGATCTCGGGCCCAATCCCCCGAGTAACCGTTATCTGGATAAGATTGACGAGAACTGTGAAAAACATCCCATAGAATTTGCTTATTGCAGTAGCTGTGGCTTACTGCAACTTGTCAATGCTATGCCGCCGGAAATAGTTAAGTCACGTTTCGGCTGGATTACCTATAATGAACCTGAAGCACATCTCGATAATCTCGTGAATCTACTTAATTTAAAATATGGATATTCTCCAAAGGTGCGTATTGTAGGTCTCACATATAAAGATGACTCGACTCTTCTTCGCTTTAATAAAATGGGAATTAAAGATACTTACCGTCTTAAACAATCCGAAGATCTTGGAATTGATGATCCGTTCGCAAGTCTGGAAACAATACAGGGAGTATTAAATCCGGAGAAGGCCGGAGAGATAGCTGAAAGGATAGATATGGCGGATATTATTCTTGTTCGTCATATTCTCGAGCATGCCCATCATCCCCGCGTTTTACTTGAAGCTTGCAGCAGCCTGGTTAAACCAGGGGGGCTATTGGTTTTCGAAGTTCCAGATTGCCGCAAAATGCTGAATGGTCATGATCATTGTTTTCTATGGGAGGAACATATTAGTTACTTTACCCCGGAGACATTAAGGCTGTTTTTTGAGCATGCCGGGTTCAGAGATTTTGAGATTAGAATTTACTCATACCCAATGGAAGATTCACTGGTCGCCATTGTTCGTAATGTTGCTTCAAACCCACTTCAAACAAATAATGATGTTATTCATGAAATATCTCCACTGGAAAATTTTGCCGGTTCATTCAAATCACGAGGCATCAAAATCAGAAAATATTTACAAAACTTACAGAGTCAGGGGCAGTCGGTAGCACTATTTGGAGCTGGACACGTGGCTGTAAAGTTCATTAACTTTTATAACTTATCTTCTTGCTTGATCGGTGTAATCGACGACAATCCCAATAAAATCGGACGCTTCATGCCTGGTTCGCAACTACAAATCTTTAGTTCGGATTGTCTTGATTCCGGCGAGATTAAATTATGCCTGTCGGCGCTCAATCCTGAAAGTGAAAAAAAGGTACTTAAAGCAAATGCTGGATATCTGTCTCTGGGTGGAAAATTTTGCTCCATATTTTCAGCTGGTAGGAACAATATTGATCTGAATATTAATAATGTTAGAAATTAAACGGTTAAATAATGAAGTTTTTGTTGTTGATAGCCCCATTGTTTTCTTGGGTGAAGAAGAAATAAACTTTTTAACACAAAAAGCAATGCAAAACCTGCGAAGACGATCAAGAATATGTGCACACAGAACGTCTGATGATCCTCTGCACGAGATGATTATAGTAATTGCTTCAGACAGCTATATACGTCCTCATAAACATCTTGCTAAGTCCGAATCATTTCACATTATTGAAGGTCTGGTTGATATTATTATCTTTGACAATGATGGTTCGATTACAGACGTAATTTCGCTGGGTAACCGGGAATCCGGTCTGAATTTTTACTATCGTCTGTCAGACAGCAGGTTTCATACGATGCTTATTCATACGGATATCCTTGTTATTCATGAAGTAACAAATGGGCCCTTTGATAAAGCAAAAACGAAATTAGCATCTTTTGCACCATCAGAAGAAAATAAAATAGCTGTAAGTGATTACATGGAACATCTTTTAAAAGAAGTGGCTATATTTAAGGCTATGAAACAATGACTCAAAAAAAATCTTTTCTGATTGTTGGCGGAGATAGTTTGGTAGGTGGCGGGCTTGTACATGCATTGCATAAACGCGGTCACTTTGCCTATTCCAGTACACGAAGAAAGAATACATTGAATGATCGACGAATTTATCTGGATTTTGAGAGTAGTGAGACATTCATTGTTCCCCCCGAAGTTGACTATGCTTTTATCGTAGCAGCAGCAACTAACTATGATCGCTGTGAAAAAGACCCATTGGCATACAAAATCAATGTCGAGTTAATTCCCAAAATGATTTCATCGCTCTTGAAGCAAGGAATATTTGTTTCTTTTATTTCTACAAATTCAGTTTTCGGTGGTGAACGGCCATGGCCGCAAGAAGATGATCCTCATGCTCCGGGGATTGCATATGCAAAGCAAAAAGATGAAGCGGAGAAAGCAATATATTCCGTGGCGTCCGAATTAAGGGCGAAGGAACGCTTGAATATAACGAGGCTTACTAAAATTCTGGGTCTTAGCACCTCACCATTGCCGAATTGGTTCGATACCTGGAAGCGCGGTGAGACCGTACCAGCTTTTTCCGATCTGATTTTTGCTCCAATGTCGGTAAAATTTGTCGGGGAAGCTCTTACAATACTTGGTGAAAAGCGTATCAATGGTAATTTACATTTGTCCGGAGCCGATAATGTTAGCTACGTTGATTTTGCCCAGGCATTGGCGGGAAAACTAGGTGTCGATCGGCGATCTATTTCCCCAACCACTGCGACGGCTATGGGGGTGCGTATTGCCTTTAAACCGCGTTACAGCGGATTAAGTATGACAAGAACAACAGAGTTGAGCAGTGTCCTGCCGCAACCGTTGTCAGATGTCGTAAATGATCTTGTTTCGGAGGTTGAATTTATCAAAGGAGGACATTGTGGACGCACAGGTATTTCATAGAGAAACGTGCAGATTATGTAATTCCGGTAATGTGAAAATGGTGGTGAAACTTGAACCCATTCCAATTTCGGAAAACTATTGCCAGAACAGCGAAACAGGAAAAAATGCTCCACGCTATCCCGTTGATCTTTATATGTGTGCAGATTGCGGGCATGTGCAACAGCTTGATGTTGTCGATTCTAAAACTCTTTGGGAAAATTATACCTACTATTCCGGAGATGCGAAAGGTATGCCGGAACATTTTGAACAAGTTGCCGGGGAAATTATCAATAAATACCTGATGCCTGTCGGTTCGCTCGTTGTAGATATAGGCAGCAACGACGGATCATTACTACGGCCATTTATGAAGAGAGGATACAGCGTGCTTGGCATTGATCCCGCAAAAGAGATTGCATTGCAGGCAAGCAAATCCGGTATCGAGACTATACCGGAACTAATGTCCTTTAATTTAGCGAAAAAAATTCGTGAGGAGCGTGGACCGGCGCAAGTCGTTTGTATGTTTAACGCCTTTGCGCATGCGGATAATATGGGAGAAATAGCAGAAAGTATCCGTACCCTGCTTGCTCCGAATGGTGTGTTCGTCTTTGAAGCGCAGTATCTTCTCGATATTATCGATCGCGTGTTGATTGCGACAATTTTCCATGAGCACATGAGCCATCATTCCGTAATGGCTCTTACAGTGTTCCTTGAATGTCATGGGATGGAGCTGATTGATGTGGAACGTGTGCCTATTCAACACGGATCGTTAATCGGCACAGTGCAACTCAAGGGAGGCAAGCACTTGAAAAACGCTTCTGTAAGGCAGTTATTAGAGCTTGAAGCCCGGCGAGGCTTGAATAGGATTGAAACACTCCGGCAATTTGCGGAAAAAATCGATCAACAAAAGGAGCGTACGGCACGGCTGGTCACTGAATGGAAAAGGGCTGGAATGTCAATTGCAGGGTATGGTGCTGCGCGGAGTGGGCCCACCTTAATATCACAGCTTGGTCTTACGGGAACGATCGAGTATATCTTTGATGATCATCCCCAGAAAGTGAACAAGTATTCTTCGGGGGATGGCATCAAGATTATACCGACGTCCGAACTTTGCCGGCGAATGCCCGCTTACACGATTATTCTTGCCTGGGTGCATTCCGCGAAGATTATAGAAAATAATCAGGAATATCTTGATAAAGGCGGACATTTCGTTGTTTTGTGCCCCGAAACAAGAGTGATCGGGAAAGAAGGAAACGTAAATATAGGTATTTAATTTGAATTAAACGTATTGCGCTCCAAACCCAGACGGTTGTGATCGGATGTTTTTCCGAGACCGGCACTGGATCCTATTATTCTCCACGGCACCTGACCTCTTCAGCGCCCGGCACCTAAATCATTTTTCAGTACCAAATTGGTAAACAAGAAAGAAAAACTTGATGAATGTTCAATTTATAGATGTCTTATGCAAGTGGACAAGGCAATGAAATACTTCCACAAAATTGGGCAGGCATTACGGGCCTTTCCGCACATATATTTCTTTACCAGTACCGCCCTGCTTATGTTATTTTGCATATTTGTCTGGATAGATATGCCTCAGGGGCTGTTTGCCGGCACGGATGGCCGTCTATACAAGAATCTGATTTCGACTCAAATTCAGTTCTCCGAGTGGTTTTCATTAAACGCATTTAATCCGCTGCAAGGTATGGGTAATCAGATTATTCCCATGAATGTCTGGTTGCATCCGGCTTATCTGCCTTTCCATTTTTTCTCGGACGGCACAGCAGCGCTGATTTCTACAGCACTCTCCTGGCTGGCGTTAGTTACTTCGTGCTATTTTCTCTCTCGTAAATTGGGAATCGGCGAGGCGACATCCATCGTTGCTGCACAAATATCGACGGTGTTGTTTTTCCCGTTCCAATATGAATTCGATCAGCATATAAATTACCTGCTGAACCCCGGGGTCGCCCTCATTACGGCTCTGGTCATCACAGGCTTGACATTGATTGATCGCCTTGCTGATGATTTTTCTAAAGGTCGTCTTGGTGTTATTAACCTGTCATTACTGTTTGCAATAGCGGCGTTCGGGATTCTCGCTGACCCAATCTGGTTTGTTGTAAACTGCATTTTTTTTCTACCGTTTCTCGCCGAAAAAATATTTTCATCTTCAACACGCACCAGATGGTTGGTTCTGGGTTCACTAGCTTTGCTGGTGGTTATCTTTTATTTTTTGGGCGTAATTCAGTACATCCTCACTCTGTTTAGCTACACAGCAAGAACATTTGCCCCTGGTGAAGTATTTGGACATTCGCCAAGTGCCGGGAATGTCTCATCCATGTTCCTGACGAAATCGCGCCCTCTTTATCTTTTTCTCAGCATCGGCCTGATTTTCAGTATCGCCTTTGGCGGGAGGAAGCTGCGCATCCTTGCCTACTGTGCACTGGGCTATTTTGTGATGCTACTCACACTGGGTGCCGTCTATGTTGTCGCAAATACTTGGACTCTGCCCATCCCGGCATATGCTGAGTTCGCTGTAATGCCTGTTTGGCTTATCATTAGCTGTGCAGGTATTTTCATTGTTATTGATCGATCACTCAAGCAAGCTTCCTTCTTAATTGAAGGTATAGGAGGTAGAGTAGTTGTTCTATCGCAATATATCAAATCCCATCAATTGCCGTGCAAAATCGGCGCTCGGCTACGGTCAGCAGCCCAATTAGTGGTGATTTTTGCCGTGCCTCTTACGGTTTTTTACTACTGTGCTATGGTCATGCCTGACCGTCACGGAATATATATAGAAGAAGTTGAGAAGGTGAATCCCCCTGGTGAGTTGCTTGCCTCTCTTGATAAATACGCCATCGGGAATGGTAAGCAATTTAATGGTTATGTTGCAAATTTAAATTCGCAGGGTGTGATCAAGAGAACTATCCATGATGGGGACATCATGAATGCATTGTGGCAAAGAAACATACCAACGATTAATGAGTACTCTCAGTTGATTACTCCATTCAGCCATTTCTTTTTCACCAGGCTGGCTGCTGGAAATAATTTTGGCGGTATAAACGGGACACCCATTTTCGAACCGAATAAAACCGTTCTGGAGCTTTTAGGAGTGTCTGCAATTGTTAGCAATAGTCCGCGAGAATTACCCGGATACAAATTAACGGATAGTTATAGAAGTGCCGCCGGCTGTTGGGACCTGTACCTGTATGAACGGTCTCGCCATTTTTCGCTCCTCAATCCAACAGTTTGGGAATACAAGGGATCGTTAAAAGAGATCTATGACGAAATCCGATCACCAAACTTTAATCCCCACAAGAGAGTATTGGTGCAGGAACCGCTGGAGTCCAAACTCGTCACGGCGCGCACCAGTAAGCTGGAGATTATCCGCGGCGGCTACCGTGTTTCGGCGGAGGCGGATGATTCAAGATCATCGTTACTTATTTTACCTATACAATATTCGAATTGCATTACAGTCAAGAACAATTCCCCGCATCGTCCTGTTCGCCTGTTTCGTGCAAATGGTCTTCAAACGGGTGTGATTTTTCAAGGAGCTGTTACATTCGACCTCATGTATTCCCTGGCGATAAATTCCTCTGAATGCAAAAGACGAGACATCGAGGACTTGCGTTTTGCAGTGAAGGGTCTGCCGCCAAGACCCGTTACGATCAGACAACCTGATGCGCAAACGCAATTTAATTTAATCGAAGCTTCAGCAACAATTAAGAAATTTTGGCATACTACACCGATTGCAGAGTGGCTTGCGCAAAAGCAAACCAGTTTTTCGTCCATTCCTGAGTATAAGTTTTCCGCGAACACCCCGGCATGCCAAGCTTATGCAGACAATACTGACAGGTATACAGGGAACCCTTATCTGGAAAACTATGGGCCACCAGCATTCAGTAATACGAAGAATGACATGTCCTGGCTTCAGGCGCCGGCTGGGCAACGTAAGACTTTGAATATGTCAGAACCATTCCTCGGTTTCGGATGGGGGCCAATCGGACAACTTGCTCAAGGAAGCGTTCGACGGATCGCATTCGGACACAATGAGGGACTGATCCTGTTGCGTGTTGAAAAGGCAGCACGATACAAACTGCGGCTTTTCTATTCGAGGCATATTCCCATACATGTGGCTTCTGCCCTGACAGTGTCATTTAATGGCGTGAAGGCAGATGTCATTTCATCCGGGCAGGACGGCGAACTCGCATGGTCGGAATTCGTGCTGGGTGAACGCGCGACGAAAAGTTGCAACGGTTGGGTGGAGATTATGGTGTCTACGCGGGGCAATACTTCACGCCCGCCGGATAAGCATGGCACCGAATGGACGGGCTTCCATTTTTTGTTGAAAAACATATCAGTAGTTCGCGAGAGTACGCAGCGTGCCATTTAACAATTTGGTGTGCTAAGGCGTTACTAATGATGATTCGATAGAAAGGAAATAAGGATGTTATCAATAATTATCCCAATTTTCAATGAAGAAGACAATTTGTACGCTTTATATGATCGGTTGATCAATACTCTCGATCAGTTACAGGACTCCTTTGAGATAATTCTTGTTAACGATGGAAGCTGCGATAAGTCGGAATTACTTTTAATGGAGCTCGCCAAACGAGACAAACGAGTGAAAATAGTTAATTTTCGGCGAAACCATGGGCAAACAGCAGCAATGATGGCTGGTATTGATTATGCCACCGGCGACATTATCATCCCGATGGATGGCGACCTTCAAAACGATCCGGGCGATATTGGCCGACTTGTGGCCAAACTAGATGAAGGATTTGATGTCGTATCCGGTTGGAGAAAGGATAGAAAAGACAGCAAGTGGCGCCGCAATCTACCAAGCAAGATTGCCAACAGCTTAATTTCAGAAATTTCAGGTGTGCATCTTAAAGACTTCGGCTGTTCTCTTAAGGCGTATCGTAGTGATGTGGTTAAGGGGGTACGACTCTATGGAGAGATGCATCGATTCATTCCCATCTACGCTTCCTGGCAAGGAGGCCATGTTGCCGAGATTCCGGTTCAGCATCACCCGCGAGTGCATGGCAAGTCCAAGTATGGGCTGGAGCGCATAGCCAAGGTAATTCTCGACCTTATTGTAATCAAGTTCTTGGCTGATTATGCCTCCAAACCAATTTATGTATTTGGAGGCTTTGGCGCATTGAGCATCCTGTTTTCCGGAGTTTCAGGTACTTACGCACTGTACCTTAAGTTGTTTCACGGCATATCGTTCATACTGACGCCTTTGCCGCTACTCACTGTATTCACCTTTATTATGGGGGTCATGAGCATTCTTCTGGGATTGGTTGCCGAGATCATCATGCGTACCTACTATGAATCTCAAGGCAAGCGTGCTTACCTGGTGAAAAACACTTTGAATTTTAGAGCTTGACTATGTGCGGTATTACGGGCTTTGTCGGTGAAGGTGATATCCAGACCCTGTCTGGTATGACGGAGGTGCTTACACATCGTGGCCCTGATGGATTCGGTTATTTCCACTACCCTCAGGCCAATGCGTTTCTAGGCCACCGTAGGTTATCAATAATCGACATTGAAGGCGGACGCCAGCCGATGGCTAATGAAGATGGCATGGTCCAGGTTGTGTTCAATGGCGAAATATACAACCACCGGGAACTTCGCGAAGAGCTGGTGGCCAAGGGGCATGTCTTTCGCACAGATCACTCGGATACCGAAGTTCTCGTGCATGGTTATGAAGAATGGGAAAGCGACCTGCCGTTGCGATTAAATGGGATGTTTGCCTTCGCTGTCCTGGATATAGCAAAACAGAAGCTTATGCTTGCCCGTGACCGCTTTGGAGAAAAGCCTCTTTATTACTGCGTTCAACAAAACTTCTTTGCTTTTGCCTCTGAGTTGAAGGCGCTGCTGATACACCCAAGAATCAAGCGGGAAGTCAGCAAGACCGCCATGATGAAATTGTTTGCACTTGGTTTCATTCCCGCGCCAAGTTCGATTATAGAAGCAATTACCAAAGTGCCTCCAGCTCATTTAGTAGTCCTTGATTTACAAACATGGCGTGTCAATGTAAAGAGCTATTGGACATTTCATGTTGGCTCGGCCTCTTCGCCTGTTCTGCAATCCGATGAACTCGCTGAGCAGCTTCGTTACCTCATATCTCAGGCTGTCAAGCGGCGTCTGATGAGTGATGTCCCATTGGGTGTTTTTTTAAGTGGGGGTCTGGATTCAACCATTGTCTTATCTGCAGTCGCAGAGCATGCTCGAGACATTTATACATTTTCCATCGGCTTTAACGAACCATCTTTTGACGAATCCAGTTATGCACGGCTGGTTGCCGAATACTTTGGCACAAGACACTACACAGAAATTATCGACATGAATAAGGCCCGCGTGCTGCTTGACCAAGTTCTCGATAATCTTGACGAACCTATCGGTGATCCATCAATTCTACCTACATTTCTTCTGGCCCAATTTGCGCAAAGACGGGTAAAGGTTGCGCTCGGTGGTGATGGTGGGGATGAACTGTTTGCAGGATATGATCCGTTTCGTGCCCTCGCGCCCGCCAAACTCTACGCGCAATTAGTTCCCAAATGGATGCACAGCTCTGGAAGAGCTGTACTGCAGCATTTGCGGCCATCCGAGCGCAACATGAGTTGGGAATTTCGGCTTCAACGCACCCTGAGGGGGCTATCCTATCCGATTGAATTATGGAATGCGGTATGGCTCGGGCCAATGGCTCCGCTGGGTCTTTCTCATTTGTTTGGCGAATCTATCCGGATAGAAGAAGTTTACGAAGATGTCCTGCACCTTTGGGCACAATCCGGAAATAGCGAATTAGGAGACAAGACATTGGAATTCTACTCTCGGCTCTATCTGCCAAACGACATTCTCACGAAAGTGGACCGGGCATCGATGATGGTGTCCCTTGAGGCAAGAGCACCGCTGCTCGATAACGATCTTGTCGATTTCGCTCGAAAGTTGCCGTTTCGTTACAAATTGTCGGGGCAGACGACCAAATACCTCATTAAATCTGCATACAAGAACAAGATTCCAAATGAAGTAATTCGACGCCCAAAGAAAGGGTTCGGGATCCCCCTTGGAAAATGGTTGAGAGAATGGGATGATTTTTCATTCCTTGATTCCTTACCATTCGTAGACAGGGACTGGCTAAAGAGTTGCTGGGATGATCATAGAAAAGGGCTTGTTGATCATCGCCAACTTTTATGGTGTGCTATCAGTATTCACAGCTTTCTGAAAGCCGGTAATCTGAAGATACATTGACATGGATGATGCAACGTACGCTGTCGAATGCAAGGTGGAGCGCACGCATTGGTGGTTTGTCGTCAGGCGTTACCTTTTGTGCTCCATTGTTAAAGAGTTTTCTATGCCGGAAAATGCCGCCATTTTGGATGTTGGAACCAGTACAGGAACCAATCTTCGCATGCTCAAGGAAATGGGTTTCAAAAACTATCAAGGAATCGATATAAGCTCCGAGGCAATTAGTTGGTGCGCGAAAAAAGGGCTTGGGGTCGTTCGCCAAGGCAGTATTTGTGCAATTCCATTTCCCAATGAAAGCTTCGATCTGATTCTGGCGACAGACATTATCGAACATGTAGACGATGACTTGCAGGCGCTTAAGGAATTGCGGCGCGTGCTGCGAAAAACAGGAAATCTGATCATTACTGTACCAGCTTATCCCTCTTTGTGGGGGCTTCAGGACGAGGTCGCACACCACAAGCGCCGTTACCGTCATGATGAGCTTTTATCAAGAATGATCGCTGCAGGACTTCTATCCCATTTATCGTTTCACTTCAATTTTTTGCTGTTTGTTCCCATTTGGCTGGCTCGGCGAATTATCCGGTTGTTTGGCATTAAGCTGAATAGCGAAAATCAAGTCAATACACCCATGTTAAATCGATTTTTAACCATGGTATTTACTATCGACGTAAAGATAGCCCGATTGCTCAGACCGCCTTTTGGTGTTTCCATCCTGGTTATAGCCAATCCTTGCTGTCGAGATTACGATTAGCGATGATAAATTTTGATCCGCGCATGGCCGCAAAGTTGCGATGCCCAGTATCCCATTTGCCGTTATTGTATGATGGCCCCCGACGACTTGTTACTTTTAACGGGCAGTTCAGCTATCATGTTACGAAGTCAGGCATACCCTTGTTCGCCGAACAATATTGTTCAAAGGATGCAAGACGACAACAGGAACATTATGACAAGGTTGCTGCAAAATATATTGAAAACCTGCAATATCCCCATACTCAAGAATACATGAATTATCTGGATACGGTTTTTCGAGAAGTTATAACCCCGGCAGATTTAAGCGAGGCGGCGGAAATATGTTGCGGACGGGGAGAGTTGCTCGGTTTGTTTGGTGAGAATGCGGTAAAAGGGGTTGGAGTCGATATTTCGTCAACAATGCTTGAGGCAGGTACACGGTTTCACAAGAATCCGGGTAACTTTATATTTATTCAGGGCGATGCGACCAAACTTCCCTTAGGCGATGAAGAGTTTTCCGGTGTCTTTATGTTGGGAGGAATTCATCATGTGATGGATAGGGAAGCCCTCTTTCGAGAAGCATTCAGAATCCTGCACCCCGGAGGTCATCTATATTGGCGAGAGCCGGTAAATGATTTCTTTCTTTGGCGTTTGTTGCGGAAAGTAATTTATCGACTATCCCCGACGCTGGATTCGAAAACGGAACGCCCCTTAAGACTCGCTGAAACGCTTCTGCCTCTTGAACGTGCCGGGTTCCGTCTTAAATTATGGAAGACTTATGGTTTCTTGGGTTTTTGCTTTTTCATGAATAGCGACGTTCTTATGTTTAACAAGTTTTTCCGTTTTATTCCGGGTATTCGATCCATAACAAGAGTTGCCGTTTGCCTTGATGACTGGGTAACGAACATTCCAAGATTACGGTATGCAGGTTTACAAGTCATAGGGGTTGCAGAGAAACATAAATGATCAATTCGTGACTGTTGCCGATTCGTGTTTGAATCATGATGGAGGTCAACTGGTGTGATAATCTTTTGAATAGTTCATCTCTGGCAGTTATTAAAAAGGAATTTTCAATATGAAGAAGATGACTAAAATTTTAGTAACAGGTGCAGCAGGGTTCATAGGCTATCATCTTTCAAAACGTCTATTGCAGGATGGTTATATCGTCACTGGTCGCGATAATCTAACTGATTATTATGATGTTGATCTCAAGCAAGCGCGAATACAACAACTGGCGGAGTATAAGAATTTTACATTTATTAAAGAAGATATTGCAAATCGAAAGGAGATGGAAGAATTCTTCCGAAAAGATAGTTTTGATGTTGTCGTAAATTTGGCTGCTCAACCAGGCGTTCGCTACTCCTTGAAGAACCCTCATTCTTATATTGACAGCAATATTATCGGATTCACAAACATACTCGAAGGTTGCAGGCGAAACAAAGTTAAGCATCTTGTCTTCGCATCATCAAGCTCGATTTACGGCATAAATTCCAAAATTCCATTTTCGGTGAGAGATAATGTTGATCATCCCGCATCGCTATATGCTGCCTCTAAAAAGGCAAATGAACTGATGGCACACACCTATGCCCATTTATATGGCCTACCCTGTACCGGGCTCAGGTTTTTTACGGTCTATGGTCCCTGGGGCCGACCAGACATGGCTTACTTCTCATTCACTAAAGCCATTATGGAAGGGAAACCTATAGATGTGTTCAATTTTGGTAATATGGAACGAGACTTTACCTATGTTGACGATATCGTTGAGGGCATTGTTCTTGTCATTGACAGGATTCCACAGGCGAATCCTGACTGGGACAGTGCAAACCCTGATCCGGGATCAAGTTATGCACCTTATAAGTTGTACAACATCGGCAATAATAACCCCGTAAAACTGATACAATTTATCGAAGTACTGGAAACATGTCTCGGTAAGAAAGCCCGGAAAAACATGCTTCCAATGCAGTTGGGTGATGTACCGGTCACATATGCAGATGTTGACGATCTGATTAGAGATATAGGATTTAAACCGGCCACATCTATCGAAGAAGGGATAAGAAAATTCGTTGAATGGTATCGTGAGTATTATCAAGTCTAAGGACAATGCTTATGCAAACAATGATGCCGAAAAAAGAAATAAATTTTTCACATTTTCCGGCGACCTTGAGGTGAAATTAACCATAAATGCTCAGAGGAGAGAAAAAGTGTCAGCACTATCCCGGATTAGCTGTCTTCCACTATGAAAAAGGTTCTGAGCAATATGGTCTGTTTTAAAGGAAAGTAAGTCGTATGGGGATTTCATTAGGAATGATCGAGAGGATGCATGGACTTGGTCTTTTTGGCCAGGGCGGAATTTCAATTCTTGATGTGGGATCATCAAATCTATATTCGGCATCGCCTGCCGGAATCATCGCCTTTTTATCCAGCTTTGGAATTGCGATGACTACAGAGCTGGAAAGTTTTGCTGCACGACTGGCCCAGGGATCGGCATATAATCCGGTGGACGGCGGTGCCAACGGAGCTTTCGTCGGAGAGTTATTTGAAAAGGCAGGCTTTCGCTATAATGCTATAGATATTGCCGATGGCTACCGGACGACTATCCTTGATTTGAACCATGAATCTGCCCCGCAGGAATTTGTCGACACATTTGATTTAATCCTCAATTTCGGCACTACTGAACATCTTCTCAATCAATATAACGCTTTCAAGGTTATACATGACTCTACTAAAGTTGGTGGCTATATTGTTAACTCGCTGCCATGTGTAGGATATTCCGATCATGGTTATTTCACCTATACTCCTCGCTGCCTGTTTGATCTTGCTGGATACAATGAATATGAACTCGTTGGTTTCTGGTTTGAAGGCCCCGGTAGAAATAATGATCTGTATTCACCATTAAGGAACTATCAATCTTACTTCCCCGTACTATCAACTGCTCTTGACGAACGAGAAATTACCGAAGCGGGCAAAACGGTAAGCACACTTAATATCCCTGATATCGGCTTACTCATGATTTGCAGGAAAGTTAAAGCGCGACCTTTCATGGGTGCTTTGGAATGTAGCACATCAGTGGGAATTGTACCACAATCCGTGACTTCTGGATATGAGGCCGGGCAAACTTCATTGCGAGTAGACAATAGCCGGCAGCTTGCTCATGATGAAGCGCCATCGGCAATTTCCGATCAGATAGATTGGCATGATGAATTCCTGCTGTCCGATGTTGCAGACAAGCTCCGTAGAAAATTTGTATCGGGGAAAATGGGGCTTGAGGAAAGCCTGGCATTTTACAATATAATTGTCGAAACTTATGGTTCATTTCCTTTAGACTGGGAATATCGAATCTTACTGCTGGCACTTGAAAGAGAGCCGGAACGGCCTGATTTGGTGCAGCGCATGGCTTTGGTCAGCAAGGTAATGTCACGGAGATGCTGACGAGCTCAGTGTTATCAATAACGCTGCTGGAATCCGGCATTTGATGCGCATAGATATTGGATACCGGCAGAGCATACATAATAATCAATTTCGGAAAAAATATGACAGGAAAAAAGAATGATGGTTTGAAGGAGAGGACTCGCGAACCTCAATATCAGGAATGCATCGATGCGATGACCTCTCGCGGGTTTGAGCGGCTTGGATTACGAAGCAGTCAGAGTTGGCATGATGACCCCAAGCATCTGTTATTCAGACTTGCGCGTTACAAGTTTGTAGCAAAGATGCTGTCAGGCAGCGAGCATGTGCTGGAAATTGGCTGTGGCGACGCCTTCGGAACTCGATTAGTCCAACAGGAGGTGAAATTACTTAGCGCCACAGACTTTGATCCTGTCTTTATCACGGATGTTGAGGAAAGGATGGTCGATCGGTGGTGCTTTCCTGTTTTTACCCACGATTTACTCGACGGCCCGATTTTAGGTAACTTTGATGGTATTTTCTTCCTCGATGTGCTGGAGCACATTGACCCGGAAAATGAACATATGTTTATAACAAATGCTATTGCGCCGCTTTCAGTCCATGGAGTTGTAATTGTTGGTATGCCTTCACTGGAAAGCCAGATCTGTGCATCTCCAACAAGCAAGGCAGGTCATGTTAATTGCAAGAGCATGCCTGCATTTAAAAAAACTATGAAGGAATTTTTTCATAATGTTTTCATGTTCTCTATGAACGACGAGGTTGTACATACAGGCTACTACCCCATGGCGCATTATCTTTTTGCGGTATGTACAGGCAAAAGAAAATAAAAAATCATTATTGTATGAGTAAACATCGAATAAGCGAAAAAGAAAATCAAGTGGTCAACGATACGCCTATGGCAGCCTTATATGAAAAATTTGATAGCCAAATCGATAAAGAGGAGGCTCAAACTGTATTTCGAAATCTCATAACCAAAAAACGCGCTTCAGGCAAGGAGGCATATTGTTGATGAAAATCATGGACGAGAACAAATTCACATTGACTAAAAGTGAAAACGAACTCTTGTCAAAGCTTCTCAATGGTCGCCTTAGTCTGGCACAAGGGTTACAGCTCTATACCCAGTTAACTGAACGTGGCATCCCATTTTGCATGGAATGGGAGGAAAAGGTTCTTGAACTTGCCCTCACCAAGGAACCGGATAGAGCTGACCTTGTAAGCCGCTATCGGCAGGTTTTATTGACGTTAGGCCGCCCGATTCCCGCAAGCATTGAGCATCGTTTTGCTAATATCACTAGAGATGAGGAATATGGCACTGATCATCAGCATTCTGCTGCACAATATGATGTTAAAACCGGCATGAAAGACACTGAATCCGAATTTCAAATTCTTAGCAACCGTATACGTACTTATACAATGACCTCCTTCGAGCGCATGTATGCGCTATACAAAGCAGTCGAATATATTGAACAGGCCAAAATTCCCGGTGATATTGTTGAATGCGGTGTCTGGCGGGGAGGCAGCATGATGCTGGCAGCACTCACACTGCTTGCACTCGGGAGTTCGGATCGCGATCTCTACCTGTTTGATACTTATGAAGGGCTTCCAAAGCCGGATGAACTAAAGGACATTGATGTCTGGGGAAATCGTGCTATTGATGGCTGGTTACCCAGGCGAACTAGTGAAGAAGGAAGTCACTGGGCTGAGGCCAGCCTGGAAGACGTGCAAACTAACCTGCAATCCACTGGCTACCCCTCCAATCGGATACATTTTGTGAAAGGGATGGTCGAGCGCACAATACCCCATTCTGCTCCTCCAACAATAGCGTTACTACGTCTTGACACTGATTGGTATACGTCCACTAAACACGAATTGGAACATCTTTTCCCGCACTTGTCCCCTAATGGCATCCTGATTATCGATGATTACGGTCATTTTATGGGAGCCCGCCGCGCCGTGGATGGATATTTGGCCGAGCAGAGGTTGCCGGTGTTGCTCAATCGCATTGATTATTCAGGGCGTCTGATTGTGAAAACCTGCTAAGCTTAAATTTCTTTCTAATGTATATCGGCTTTCATCGCTAACCCCCAAAATTTCAGTATCTAAGCGGCCGATATATCTTGGCGACGGCGGAAATGGAGAGCCGGTCGTTGGTCATGATGGTGCCTGGACCAGTTGTAGATGGTGGGGAAAGGATCATATGCCTTAGGAGGATTCCCCTCCTTTTATTCTCTGCACATTTGTTATCAATTTAGGCAAATTTCACTGAACATAACATCCGCTGTTCCGGGCAATATCATATTCAAACCGGCAAGAAAAGTTCTCGGGAGTTTTTTGAAATGAACATACTCACTATTGATAAACATACAAGAAATCAAAGATATTCGGCATGTTCCGTATCGCCTACACCTGGTGGGGCATTCGCAGTTGCTTTTGGCGATATAAAAGCTGCAATGCAAATGGCATCTATGTGGATTCATACCGGTTGGATTGAGGTGGTCTGGCGACATCGCAGAACACGGCTTGGCCCTTTCTGGCATACGCTGAGTCTGGCTTTGTTTGTAATTGTTATGGGGGTTATCTGGGGCAAAGTTCTTAACCAAAATCCTGCTGAGCATTTTCGTTATGTCGGTGTAAATCTGATCATATGGTCTCTAGTCGTCTCACAGATCACAGATGCTGCGGGTATTATTATTTCCGGAGAATCTTCTGCAATGTCTATGCGGTTTCCTTATATTGCTTTTGCGTTTAAACATGTATGGAGTTCCCTGCTTCTTTTTGCCCATCACATGATCCTCTATGTCGCAATCATGGTTGTATCGCTTAAATTTCCTGGTTGGCCCCTCTTGATGCTGGTGCCGGCGTTGCTGCTGATTCTGGCAAATGGCGTTTGGATGAGCCTTCTTGTCGGCATCATATGTCTAAGCAAACGCGATTTTGTTCTCGTTATCGCCAGTGCAATGCAGATCATGATGTTTGTAACTCCTATTTTTTGGCCTAAAAATCTTCTGGGACCGGAACTTGCCTACATTGTCGATTTTAATCCTCTCTATCATTTGGTAACTATTGCACGCTTCCCTATGCTTGGAGGACTGCCGCCGCTGAGCAGCTGGTTGTGGGCTCTCGGTACTCTGGCAGTTGGTCTTTGCCTCACATTATGGATATACGGCCGATGCAGAGATCAGATGGCTTATTGGTTCTAGAAAGAAATACGTGAGATCGATAAAAGTAGAAAATGCTTGGGTCGAGTTTCCCGTGCGGTCTGTCCGGGGTAACAGATTGCAACATGGTCAAACTGGAGGCACTATTGATCCTGAACGCGGTGTAGTAATGGCGCTCCAGAATATATGTTACAAACTCAAGGATGGTGAACGACTTGGTCTGATCGGCCACAACGGTGCCGGAAAGACGACAATGTTGCGGCTTCTTGCAGGTGTCTATGCGCCGACACGCGGTCGAGTCTTCAGCGTTGGACGAATTTCCACCCTTTTCAACACAACCCCCGGTTTAAATGTTAACGGGACAGGACGAGAAAATATTGTAACCTGCGGTTTGCATCTTGGGATGACTCGTCGTGAAATTGCAAGTAAAATGGATGAAATAATCGAGTTCTCCGAACTTGGCCAATATATCGATTTGCCGGTGCGCATTTATTCATCAGGCATGCTGACCCGCTTGGGCTTTTCCATTGCTACAGCGGTAGAACCGGAAATACTGCTTTTGGACGAAGGTCTTGCCACCGGCGATGCGCAATTCGCACAAAAAGCTCAATTAAAGATGAAAGAATTAATGGGAAAATCATCGATTCTTGTCATTGCCTCTCATTCAGAAACGCTTGTGTCCAATATCTGCACACGCTGCCTTTTGCTGGAACAGGGGCGGATTCTTAGTGATGGTCCTGCAGCTGCTCTCGTGGAAGAATATCATGATTTGGTGATTCATGCCGCGCGGAATAATGATCTTGACGGTCTTCATCGCTCTTATCTTCTGGCGACCGAAATGGTTAAACGCGGAAAGATTCCGCCACTGGCTCTTGAAGAACAAGGTCTGCGCTATGCATTGCGGCTATCGCCAAATGATCTCAGCATGTGGCGCCGTTATGCGCAAGTTAGAATTATGCAAGGGGCATCAGTCCCGCCCGAAGCTGAAATTCGATTATTCCTGGGTAATTATGAAGCTAATCCATCCGGCGCGGATTTGAGCAGGCTCAGTGATATTCTTAACAATTGTTCAAAAGAGGATATTTCGCGTGATATTCTGGCACGAACAGAAGAGCTCCTGATGAGGCAAGAAAATTAATGAGCTACAGCCAGTGGAAAAAGATTACTTTTCATTCATGCAATCTTTCAAAAGAAATTTATGAATCAAATTTCACTTGAATCTACTTGCCCGAAGGTAAAGTTTCTAACAGTCGTTTGGGGCAAAACTTATATAAAACGTTTTTGTACACTTTCTTTGCCTTCATTTCTTGCACCGGGTAATCTTCCGGCGCTGGCAACGTCCACTCAGCTTGAAGTAGTGATCATGACAAGCGCTGCTGATATAGATTATTTTGAAAACAATGTCAGTTTTCAAAAACTCAAAACAATTTGCCCAGTCCGTTTTGTCCCGATTGATGACCTCATCACAAACTCTGTTTATGGAGTTATTCTAACTTTGGCTTACGCACGCCCGATCATCGAGTGCGGAGATTCCATGCTTGAAACACACTTTGTCTTTATGAATGCCGATTTCGTTCTGGCTAATGGATCGCTTAAATCTTTGGTAAAGCATATTTATAAGGGACGCTCGATTGTTCTGGGGCCAAGCTATAGAGCGATTACCGAAGAGCTCGAACCGCAGCTTGAAAGTATGGTAAATACCCATGATGGAATCCTCGACGTTCCACCGAGAAAACTTGTAGGTATGGCGCTCAAACATCCGCATCGCACAACGGTCGCTAAATGTTTAAATCAATGCGCATTTTCGTCTTCGCATCCAAATCAATTATTCTGGCAGGTTGATGAAAATACAGTCCTAGGCCGCTATTTTCTAATTTTCATGCTGTGCCTCAAACCGGAGCGAGTGATGGTTTCGGTCAACGGCTATTGTGATTATTCATTTATCCCCGATCTTTGCCCTTCGGGAGATGAGATTGCCATGACTGATTCAGATGAATTCTTCATGCTGGAGCTCCAAAGTCGCTTGCAGGAAACGTCTATGCTCAAACAGATGGAAATGATGCCCAAAAAGATTGCCAAAAGCATGCAGGAATGGTCCACAATAGCTCAACAGCGCGCTGCCAGTTACGACATCGTTTTTCATGCGAAAGATATCCCTCCCCAATTGGCGGATGCCAAAGCATTTGCAAGGGAAATTGTGAATGATATTCGTGGACAAATGAATAAACCGAAGTCCCATCAGAATCATCACTACTGGATCATGGGTGTCGAGACATGGAGAGAACACCGTTTAAAGCAGGGATTGTCCTGCAGCGTGCCGGAACTTGCACATTACCGTCCCGGATTCAGAACACGTTTTTTTATGCAGAAAAATTACTTGATCAAGCGTATTAAACATTTCTATGCTCATTCAATAATCTCACCTTATCAGCCAATTATAAAAGAGAATCTTGACTCTCTAAAAATCATTAAGAAATATGAGCAGGAAAAATCGTGTCTGATATTATACGATCCAGACTGTGAACAATGGCTGGAAAATATAACGGACATGCACTGTAACATGATCTGCATATCAAAAATACTGGATCCGCCAGATCGCCTCTTATCAAACCAATACGATAATATCGTTTGTATCATAGCTACTTTTGATAAATCTACGCTGATAAATAACCTGGTTTCAACATTAAGCCTTTTGAATCCAAACGGATCCCTGTTTATTGCATCCATCCGTCCGCAGCAGGATTATGTTGTTCATTCATCTTTGATTCAAATTGCTGAACTGTTTGCAAACCAAATTAAAGCTTTCAATGTTCATTCACAAGTTAACATGTTGTTGTACTTTAGTCATCGCACGCTGCAGATCGCATCGCGTCTGATACGCAGCAGATACCGTCCAATAATAGGGATCATGTCTATACCCATGCTTTTTCTCTCGGCGGCAGCTGCATTTTACGGAAACATTTTTTCATCTTCTATTGCGAAACCAAAGTTCGTTAAATTTAATATTGGAATTACAATTGAGTTAGAATTATTCGGCATCTTTGATTCGAACAAAAAAATAGCAAATAATTAAGGAGCTGCTGTAATGGGCGCTGGCATAAAAACCATTCAACGGATCATGGAAATGACAGAGACAGGTTGTCTTCCTTACGGAAGTAATATCTGTGACATAGGTACTACGCAGTTGTTCGGGGCTGGTATCAATGACGCCGCGTGCTCAATGGCAGATTATTATGCTCGTCGCGCACCGAAAGGCCCGTTCCAAGCCAGGATTACTGACGCTCAACTATCGTCCATCACTGACGGCAGTTTCTTTGGAGAATTATTGATGTTGGCAGGCTTTCGTTACACCGCATTGGATATATTTAAAGCACCGAACACAATCCTATTTGATTTGAACAGGCATGCTCCCGGACCGAAGCTGGAAAACCATTTCGATTTGGTTATGAACTTTGGCACGACCGAGCACGTATTCAATCAGGTTAATGCGTTCCGCACTATCCATCAGCTCGCCAAAGTGAACGGCATTATGTATCACGATTTACCTATGGCAGGTTATCTGAACCATGCTTTTTTTCGGTATGACCCGCTTTTTTTTAATATGTTAGCGCCTGAGAACAAGTATAAATTAAACAACCTAATGTTTAGCATTGGTCAGAGCCAGATAGTCCCGGATGAATTACGCTCACATGGTTTGTCAATCGAGACTATCCACGATGTTGGAATCGAGGTAATCTTTACTAAGACCCAAGATACCCCGTTTCGTCTTCCCCTGGAACAATCAACCAGCTTGGCAGTGGAACCAATGCCGGCCAATGTTATTGATAATATAAATGTCATCAATGCCGATCAAAAAAAGATTTATTCCCGGCGAAAACATCTATGGCGTATAGCTAAGTGGACCGGTTTTCTCAAATCAATTTGAGAGATCAACTAATCGATGTGTATTATAATAGCTCAGGATGTTTGCAAAGGAACAGTGATGCAATACGAGCGCGCGAGCCAAAGGAATAGTGATTCTCTTTTAATTGGGAGAGGAAGCAATTGAAGCGTTCTTTATCAGCATTTGATTCAACAAAGCTATTGTCCAAACGGTCAATCATTTCAACTGCCAGGTTACGGATATCTTCAGCGGAGTTTTCTTCGACTCTGATTTTTGCTTTCCTGTATAGCGCCGCGTAACGGTATTTGGCGAGAGATGATGAAATTACTTCGTCAAACCGGAGATAGCGATTGAGATGCTCGGACCAAAGCAGCTTCGGAATGCTGATATCACGGATGCCATACCATAGGTCGGACATAGGAATCATATTGGCAATGGCACAAGGGATACCAAAGACAGATCCGACAAGCGCAATGCCGGATGTATTGCCGAGGATGAATTTTGCTTTTGCGCAAAGTATTATGTCCAATTGTTCTGATTTCATAGGATGGTGAGCGTAGTCAATAATTTTTGGCAATGGCGGCAATGGGGTCATGCTAGCATCGCCGATTCTGATAACCCACCCTCCACGAGCTATGATTTCCTGTATTGCAGGCATTATGTTTTCGATGCTTGCATTGCGATGAGATTGCAGCTCCTCATCAACAGGAGAAAAACCAGGTTCTCTTACATGAACGCAGACAAACCATGCACCTTCGGGCAATCCTAATTGGCGCAATGCATGTGCGCTCCATTTCTCATCCTCCTTTGTAAGGGAGAGCAGTGGCGGCCGGCCATCCCATAGTGCATTAATTTTATAGGCAGCCTGAGCCTTATTGACGGCAAGTACGTAACGAGAAATATCATAGCGCATGAAACCGAAGAGACTCATGCTCGACAAAACATAACAGGCCAAGCCGTTTTCGTAGATACGAATGAATGGTTTCCAGTAATTCAATAAATGATGATTGGCTACACGCCCTGGAGGGGCAAGAATAAACCAGCGGCATTGGGGAATAAGACCGAGCCTCTGCTCTTTGAGAAGACAATCAGGCTCAATGGCCAGATGACCAATTCGATCTGTAAATACTGTAACACGCCGGTAACCTGCCAAATGAAGAACGATTGTCAAGGGCAAGAGAAGCAGCCATAAAAAAATGCTGATTATGTGTTTAGCCGCTTTGAAAAGCAGTATATCAAGCCTTTGCCGGTAAATGCGGCGCCATTCATAAGCGATTCCATGCCAAAAGTGAGGCCAGTTCAACAAGCGTTCGTCCTTTCCACCGATTAAATCTTTCAATGATAATTATAATGAATTCTGAAACTTTAGAATGATCTTCATGTTCCGCTCACATCAATTGATATCATACTCTTAAATCTATGCAAGGAAGAAGATATTCCAACTGATAATTTCCCTTAAATCAGTGGCGCACAACACCGTGAAATGATCAAAAGCAAACTAAGGTTAAATTCACGAATGCTCATATTTGATTTAATACAACCGCCATTTCTCCTGAATCTCAAAAACTACTTTTTTATGGAGGCATTTTATGTCGGAAAGTGAAGGAGTGAAGAATCTGGCACTCAATGAAAGTCCTTTTGAATATACAGCTCGTATTGTAAGTGAAATTAAGGCATGCGCCGGAAATGACAAAAGGATAGTCTTTGTTTCCGGAAATTTTAATATTTTGCATCCAGGCCATCTTCGCCTTCTAAATTTTGCCGCTGAATGCGGTGATTTTCTAGTCGTTGGAGTTAATAAAGATAATACCAGTGGCACTATAGTTCCCGAATATCTTCGGCATGAAAGTGTTAAAGCTATTTCAGTAGTTAATTTTTCTTTTATAATGAAGACGGACCCGGAATATTTTATTTTAACCTTGCGTCCTCATGTTGTAGTCAAAGGCAAAGAACATGAAAATAAATATAATCCGGAAAAAGCGATAATTAAAAGCTATGGCGGCAAGCTTTTATTTAGTTCGGGAGAAGTGCGCTTTTCCTCATTAGATCTTATGCAACGGGAATTGCATGAGATAAGTCTTTCTTTTATACGTAAACCAATTGATTACTTGGAACGGCATGAAATTAATTTTTCAAAACTTGCTTCATATGTGAAAAAATTTTCTGATCTTAAGGTCATCGTAATTGGAGACATCATTGTTGATGAATACGTTAATTGCGATCCTCTCGGCATGTCTCGGGAAGATCCAACGCTCGTTGTCACTCCGCTTAACTGCAATCGTTATATTGGTGGAGCCGGAATTGTTTCTGCACATTCCCGCGGATTAGGGGCTAAAGTTTTATATTTTGGCGTGACCGGCGGCGATGAAACAGCGGAATTCGCCAAAAACACTTTAGAATCCTACGGCGTAATGACTCACCTATTTATCGACGAAAGCCGCCCAACTACATTAAAGCAACGTTATCGAGCCGGTTCTAAAACATTGCTCCGGGTAAGTCATTTGCGCCAGCATGATATCAGTCATGAATTGGAAAAACTTATATTTGAACGGTTAGCTGCGGAAATTGAGGATACTGATTTGCTCATCTTTTCCGATTTCAATTATGGCTGTTTACCGCAATCCCTGGTTAATTCCATTATTGATTGCTGTAATCAGCATAATGTCATGATGGCAGCGGACAGCCAGGCATCTTCACAGTCCTCGGATATAACACGCTTTAAAGGAATGCATTTGATTACTCCTACCGAGTATGAAGGACGATTGTCTATTCATGATATGACATCGGGCCTCGTTGTTCTGGCGACCAATCTTCTATTGAATTCAAATGCAAAGCATATTTTCATAACTCTCGGCTCAGAAGGTGTTTTAATACATGCACCTTCTTCTATGCAAAATCAATTAATAACCGATCAATTGCCCTCCTTCAATACTGCACCCAAGGATGTTTCAGGAGCTGGAGATTCAATGCTCACATGCGCCGCTATGGCTATGGCGGTTGGCGCAAGCATTTGGGAAAGCGGCTATCTCGGCTCCATTGCCGCTGCCTGCCAGGTAGGAAGGATAGGAAATTTGCCACTTTCGGCAATGGATATAATCAGGGAATTGCGACTTTGAGAGCACTACTGTTAGCCGCCGGCTTTGGAACCCGCCTGCGCCCGATTACCAATTCTGTTCCGAAATGCCTGGTACCGGTCTGCGGCAGGCCTCTGTTGGACTATTGGCTTGATTTATTGTTGCCCGGCGGGATCGAACATATTCTCATCAACACCCATTATCTTTCGAATATTGTAAGAAATCATATTGACCGTTCTCCCTGGAGAAATTCAGTCGAGATCGCCTATGAAGATAGACTATTAGGTACAGGCGGTACTGTGTTGAAAAATCGCCGTTTTTTTAAAAATAAATCATTTATGGTTGCTCACGCCGATAACTTAACCAGATTTGATGTTAAAGAATTCATTGCCGCTCATGTTCAACGGCCGCGCGGAGTGGAAATAACAATGATGACTTTTGATACGGACAGGCCGCAGACATGCGGGATAGTCGAGCAGAATAACAGATACATTGTTACAGCTTTCCATGAAAAATCATTATCAGCACCGGGAAACAGAGCAAATGCAGCAGTTTACATTTTTGAACCATCGATAATCGATTTTCTTGCAGGAATAGGACGTGAAGTAATCGACATAAGTCTTGAAGTTCTGCCTCATTATCTGGGACGCATCCAGACATTTCATAATGGTGTCTATCATCGAGATATCGGCAACCTGGAAAGTCTGGCTTGCGCTGAGCAGGAGTTCAAACAAATCTCATTTCGGTAATGTCATTTAATCTCAATAGAGAGTCACATTGCCTATGCCGGCTATAAATGAACGAGTCGCTGTTGCAGTAGTCAATTTCAACGGTGGAGATATGCTGCAGCATTGTCTGAAATCCATTGTCAATCAGTCATTTCCTCCATCACGCATAATAGTGATTGATAATGCAAGCACCGATGATTCGGCGGATATTGCCATACGCTCATTTCCTGATGTTGAATTTATCCTTTTGAATGAGAATATAGGTTTTGCTGCCGCAAATAATTATGCCGCGCATCTTGCAGCGGATTGCAAATGGATCGCCTTATTGAACCCGGATGCGTGCGCTGCGCCGGGCTGGCTGGAAAAAATGATTATTGCCGCCCGTACTCATCCTGAATTCAGCTTTTACGGCTCCTGCATGTATGCAAAGAATGATTTATCACGGCTTGATGGCATTGGAGATGTCTATCATGCGAGCGGTCTTGCCTGGCGTGACAGCCATGGTCGAATAGCCGGACAAAGTGCCATTGAAACAAAAGAGATATTCTCGGCATGCGCTGCAGCCGTACTTTACAGGCGCGATATATTCCTTTCCGTCGGAGGTTTGGACGAAGATTTTTTTTGTTACCTGGAGGATGTTGATTTGGGTTTCCGGTTACATTTGGCAGGACATCGCTGTTTATTAGTCGCGGATGCCGTCGTTTATCATGCAGGATCAGCCCTTGCAGGAGGAAAACATGGTAATTTTGCAGTTTATCACGGTCACCGGAATCTTGTTTGGACTTATATAAAAAATATGCCCGGACTGCTTTTCTGGTTATTTCTTCCCCTGCATCTTATTCTTAATCTGGGAAGCATTATCTGGTTCTATTTGCGGGGCCAGGGAACCGTCATATTGCAAGCTAAGAAGGATGCGTTACTGGGTGTCCCCCATATGTGGAAGAAGCGATGTCACATCCAGAAAAATCATACAGCTTCTACAAGTGAGATATGGAGAGTGTTGGATAAGCGTCTATTACCTAACAGGCTTCACCTTTCAAGGATAAAATCATAAATCCTCAGATTACTGCAATAATAGTTAACTATAATGCCGGTCGCGCTTTGCTGAATGCCGTCCGTTCCGTACTGGCATCTGCATGCGTAAAGGAAATTTTTGTTATTGATAATGGATCTTCCGATTCCAGTATGAATGATTTAAAAAAATATGCAGAAAATAATTCCCGGATTACATGTATCAACAATAATAAAAATTTAGGATTCTCCAAGGCTTGCAATATCGGAGCGAGGAAAGCGGAAAGTGACTATCTCCTTTTCCTTAATCCCGACTGCATCCTTCATCCAAATTCTTTGGAAAAAATGTTAAATGTTATTAATTTACAGATTGATGTGGGAATGGCCGGTCCTTGTCTGCTGAATGAAGATGGAAGTGAGCAGGCCGGTGGAAGAAGAGCTGTACCCACGCCATGGCGTTCCCTAATGCGTACATTCGGCTTGTCATGTTTGAGTAAACGCTATCCACGTCTTTGTTCCGATTTTAATTTACACAGACAGCCTTTACCGGAATATCCTATAGAAGTGGAGGCAATTTCCGGCTCCTGTATGCTTGTTCGTTCAAAAGCGATGAGACAAGTCGGCCTTTTGGACGAAGGGTATTTTATGCATTGTGAAGATTTGGACTGGTGTATGCGCTTTCGGCAAAATGAATGGAAAATCATTTTTGTACCCTCTGCTCCCGTAATTCATTACAAAGGTTTAAGCAGTGCGGGACGTCCGATTTTTGTTGAGTGGCACAAACATAAGGGGATGGTGCGTTTTTATCGAAAATTTTTTAAAAGCCAATATCCTGTTTTAATAATGTGGCTGGTAATTATCGGTGTCTGGCTTCGGTTCAGCTTAGCAACGGTAAGTCATAGTTTTGATTTCATTAAGAATGGCGCAGCAACCCGGGAAAGAAAATGCGCGTTGGAGTAATTGGAGCGACAAGTTTTATCGGGCAATGTCTTTTACACTTACCGGCGGCTCAAAAAAATTGTAATATTGTCGCCTTTTCCCGGCGGATGCAATGTAAGCAAAGTCATCAAAAAACAGGCTCCGTTAAATGGCAACATCTTCAGAAGTCTGACTATTCTCTAATGGATTCATGCCCCGCCGAAGAGCAAATACCGGACTGGATTTGTCTGGCTCCGATATGGGTCCTTCCTGATTATTTTTCGATGCTTTCCTTTTACGGAGCAAACCATATAGTGGTTCTTTCTTCAACAAGCCGATTCTCAAAAAAATTATCATCCGATCCTGTAGAGCGCACATTGGCGCAAAAACTGACAAGCAGTGAAGATAAACTTGTTTCCTGGGCGAGGGCCAAAGGCGTAGCATGGACAATTCTAAGGCCGACAATGATTTACGGTCTTGGAAAAGATAAGACAATCAGTGTAATTATTAAGTTCATTCGCCGTTTTTCCTTTTTCCTTTTATATGGCAATGGTAAAGGCTTGCGGCAACCAATCCATGTAAGCGATGTTGCAACAAGTTGTTTTGCTGCTCTTAGAGAAATGAAAACCATTAATCGCTCGTACAATCTTTCCGGCGGTGAAATTCTTACTTATCATGAAATGGTCCGGCGTATTTTTTCCATACTGGACAAGTCACCGCGCTTTCTAAGATTACCTCCCTCTTTTTTCAGATTGGCCTTAAACTGTTTACGTTTGTTGCCGCGTTTTCAATACTTGTCATTTGCCATGGTTGAGAGAATGAATCAGGATCTCGTCTTTGAACATAAAGATGCCTGCCGCGATTTTAATTTTTCTCCGAGACCTTTCATCATAAATCGGGAAGATATACCGGCTTGATTGCTGCGGCCGAAATAGCTGCCGGCCATGGTGGTTTTCAAATTTAAAATTCAAGTGAAAAATGATTCGGTCACTTGGGCAGCATGAATGGCTGATAACTGTTCAGGTATTTTATCCGGATCTATGCCGGAGATAATAAAAGGCACCGCGCCTTCTCCGGAAAAAGCCGGGTAGCATGCAAGCCTCTGACCAAGCTGGCATTTTGCAATATTTCCATCATACCGGGTTCAGCAAAAAGTTCAAAGAAGATCGTAGCTCAGCTTGTTATGAATATCCACGAGCTGCAAAAAAAGGTTCAACACTGCGGCTTTCCCACCAAGGATAAGAAAACCATTTATCTTTGCCGCCGACTGCAACAAGCAAACCTTAACGGGGATGATCAATTCCATATTTCTTTGATCATTCCTGCCCCTCATCATCTCAATGCCTTCCGCCTTTTTCAAGCAACTCTTCACTTTTCCTTCCATGTCCTTTTTTGTATAAATATGAGCAATCTATTGCAAATGCCGCCGGATGTTCAATGTCCAGGTATCACGGCCATGTATTAAACGAACATTGAGAAACCCGGCCTGCCGCGGGACTTTGCAGTATAGCATTGCAGGACTAAATACTGTCCATGAAAGGTCTTCTTATGCTATAGCATGATTACCTGAATCTGATTGAAAGAAGAAAAACGCGAGCTAAAAGGGAGAAAGCAATGATTAAACAAGTAATTCCGGCTGCCGAATTACAAAAAAGGCTGGATCGTTTTCAAGAAGTTTTGCGAAGCAAAGATATTGACGGAACACTTCTCGTACATCGTGTCGACACTATGTATTTTACGGGAACCGCACAAGACCTGCATGTTTACATACCAAACACGGGAAAACCTTTAATTCTCGCTTACCGCTATCTGGAACGCGCCCGTAAGGAATGTCCATGGGAAATCATGCCGCTTGCCGGTATTTCGAAACTGCCTCAGTTTATTGCTGCCGCAGGGCACCCCGTGCCAAAAATACTGGGTCTGGAATATGACGTCCTGCCGGTGGCGCGTTTTGAACAATACCGTAAAGCATTTACTGAAACAAAATTCGTCGATATCTCCTATGCGCTTCGTTTTGTCCGGGCTGTCAAATCGGATTGGGAAGTCACTCAAATCGAAAAGGCTTGCGGCATCTATTCAAAATTGCTGGAGTATGTTTCAACCATACTGCGTCCCGGCATGACCGAAGTCGAACTGGAAAGCCTGCTCGGAGTTAAGTCACGCCTGCTCGGGCAGGAACCTATCGTGCGCCTGCGAAGCTTTTGCGGCGAGATTCATTTCGGCGGCGTTACTGCCGGTGCGCGGGCCGCAGTTCCGACCAATTTTGATGGTCCCACAGGCGGATTGGGCCCTTCCTGGGCTTATCCTATCGGGCCTTCGCACAGCATAATCCAGGCTGGCGAGCCCATTGTCATGGATTTTGCACTGGCTTTTAACGGTTATCTTGCCGATGTCACGAGAATGCTGGTTCTTGGAAAACTTTCCGAAAAATTCCGGCGTGCTTATGAAATATCGCTGGAGATCGAAGAGCGCATCCGTCGGGCGCTTGTCCCCGGTCGTACTGCCGGCGAGGTTTATGATGAAATCATTGTCTGGGTGCAAAAAGAGACTCCCTTTGCTGAAAACTTCATGGGATTCGGTGATGCCAAAGTACGTTTCGTGGGACATGGTATCGGTTTGGAGCTTGACGAACTCCCCATTATTTGCCGGGGTGCAAAAGAGATCCTGCAACCGGGAATGGTCATTGCTATCGAACCGAAGTTTTTCTTTCCCGGGGAAGGTGTTATCGGGGTGGAAGATGACGTGGTCGTTGCAGGTAAAGAAGGAGCCCGTTATCTTTCTTCAGCATCGAGGGAAATCGTAAGAATAATTCCCTGATATTTAATATTTAACCTTTTGAATTGTCCTTTTAAATTATTTCCCGGCATATGGGTTTTAAAAACGAAAAAAGGCCGCCATGAATGACGGCCTTTTTAATTTAAAAAATTTTAAACCTTACTTTTTTCCGCAATTACCATTATTTCATATTCATCAAGTTTGAGAGGCTCCTTATTCCATGAACCTGCCGTGCCTCCCCAAAGATACAGCAGCCGGAAGCCCGACTCACTAAGCATACATTCAAGCTCGTTCGGTAGAAAACCTTTCTCGCAAAGCGTGACCGCCTTCCCGTCGCCGAGTTTTATTTTGTATGCGGTTGTTAACGTTTCCGGGTCGAAAATCCCCTTGGCAATATCTTCGTCGGAATGCTCTCTTATCTTTTTATAACCGTTCAGAACAGTCATTAAAAGTTTCCCGCCCGGCTTAAGCATGCTGTTCACATTTCTTAGAATACCGAGATTAAAGCCGATCGGCTCCTCACCCTTTTCATGCAGGCCAAAGCCTCCTTCGCAGATGCATATTGCATGATCAAACTTCTTTTCCAGCCTTATCTTTGAAGCGTCGCCCTCAATAAACTCCACATCGAGTTTTTCTTTTTCGCCCTTTTCCCTGGCAATAGTCAGCATATCAGGAGAGAGGTCTATCCCGGTTACTTTCATCTCTTTTGCGGCAAGCCCCAGCGAGTGCCTGCCGGTACCGCATCCGATATCGAGGATATGTTCCCCGCCTTGAAGATCAAGCTCATTGATAATGAATCCTACTTCAAACTCCGTATTTTTCGTGAAGCAGTTATCCAGGTAGCGCGGTGCTTCGTCTTTAAAAAATACTTTCCAGCTTTTATCGTGCATAATGATTTCTCCATTTTCTTAATAAATTTTTGAATAACAAATTAATATCGAGGAGAAATCTCTTTCATTTTTTGACCCGGAGAGATTTCACCTCTCTATCTCACCGAATCCATTTTCTTTTTAAACATCCACCCTCCAAAAAATATTATAATTTATTAAAACTTCGAAGTTATATCTTTTTTAATAAACTTGTATAATTTTTTTATAAGTAAATCAAAAGTATACAATGCACACTTTGATCTAAATTTTATTAAGTAAAAATTTTACAGTCAGTCCTTTGCGGATGAATGTTCTTATCTCATCCGGATTTTACTTTGTCATAGAATATTTTCAGGCAAAGTTCTTTATTTTTAAATACTAATCATTGGAACTCTTTCTTCATTTTGATCGTACTCGATATCTGTCTAACTTTGTTATCATTTTTCACATTTTCCTTTGTCGAACTCATTTACAATTTTTTTATTTAAAGCACATGTCACGTGAACTTCCGAGCTCAATATATCAATAATTTAAATAGGTTATTAACAAAGGCATATTATATGCAAAAAATTGGTAAAAAAATAAATAAAGGAGGTATTTATGAAGAAAGTAAGTCTTGTTTTATTAGCGCTGCTCATTTCCTTTGGAAGTGGGTTGGCGCGTGCGGACAACATAAGACCTGTAACGGGTAATCTTACTTCGTTACAGAGCTTTTTTGACGGCAACTTAAGCAAACTACAGACACAAGACCTTGGTATTAACGCAACAACCGATCAGTATTCAGCCGGTTATTTCCAGACAACAGGTCAAGATCCAAGCAATATCTCGGCTCTTTTATTCTATGAAGGCGCGGGTTTTGCGAAATCAAATGTATTCGGTATTTATGCATATGGCGACACTTCGAAAAAAATTCAGATTTTCTCCGGAGCGGCGTCAGCCAACAGCAATACAGCAGTTATTTGGGTGGGCAACGATGTGTATGTAAACAATGTAAGCGGTGCGCCGGCGATTGCAAACTTCGGCAAAACATTTGGCTACTACATTACCAGCCCGCAGGGTACATTCTACTCCGACGACTCATTAAATTCCGATAAGCTTGGCCACATACTCGCTTACAAGAGCAAGACTAACGAAAACGAATGGTGGCTTGGCATGGAGGATCTCTTAGGGGGTGGAGATAGAGATTATGATGATATGGTCATGAAAATTTCCGGAATCTCATCAACTACCGTAGCGGCCGTATCCGAACCGGCAACAATATTTTTCCTTGGCCTTGGATTGATTGGTCTGGCGGGAATAAAGAGAAAATATCAATTCTAAATGTTTTATTTTAAATAAAGGCAGGGCCGCATGGCTCTGCCTTTTTCATTTGAATTACATCGAATAAAGCGGCGTCGTGACGCCGCACTCCAAATTGAAAACTATTTAATTGTCAATCCCGAAACCCGGTAATTAAATTCATAAGAGAGCGCACCACTCCAGTCATCCTGAAAGACTCCTTTATAACGGGTTCCGTAAACAGGACCCACCGGTTTACCGTAAGTATAAAACCAGTTAATAATCGGACTGCCGGAGAAGCCAAGGGCGATCCAGTAAGAGCCGGGCATTAAGACCGGAGAATCTTTCTGAAAATCAAAATTGGCCCAGCGGTAACCGGGCTTCATCGAAAACTGATCCAGACTGATCATCTCGCTTGTATAAAGAGGAGCGCCGGGCTTGCCTTGATCGTCCCGGAAAATATCGACCCAGAGCCATCCCTCACCGCCGAATTTATGAAGCGCCAAAGCAACATTTTGCAGTTTAACAGGCTTCTTTAAAACCACGACCTGTGCATATTGTGTAGCTTTGGTCGTAACATATTCGGCTGTTTCCACCAGAAAGCTCCGGGACATTTCATAGTTGTCGGCACCGGAAGCGGAAGTGGAGCGGGGGAAAGCAAAATCGATATTTTCCGGAAAATCCAGGTTCCCGTAGACGAAGGGGACAGTATATTGCAATGATTTCTTTTTATCCTCCGGTATGACAACAGGAGGCGGCGGTGGAGGTACTTCAATCTTCTTAAATTCCGCTTTCACCGCCGGTCCCAGGAGCAGATTTTTCGGACCGTAGCTCTGGCGGGTTCCCTTAAATTTGACGGAATCGGAAACGAAGTTGGCATCGATCATCTCCTGCAATTTCGGTTTGGTACGGGCATCGCTTGTTTGTGACCAGCGCACCAAGCCGTCATTCCTGGTTTCATTATTATCTACGCCAACCTCGATACGAACAAAGCGATTGGAAACGAAAAGCTGCATATTTTGCGGATCATAGGGCACCCAGCCGTTATCGGGAAACCATACTTCAATCCAGGAATGCCTGCCTTGACCCATTTTAAATGTAAGCGTTCCTTTTGCCCAGGCGATATCAAAAGGTTGATTCAAAGTAACGCCGTTGACAATACGCACGGGAATCCCGGCTGCACGTAAAAGAGCTGCGGCAAGATGGGAAAAGTTCTGACAATTCCCTTTGCCTGATTCAAGAGAATAAAGGGCATCATACTTAACCGGCGGATTAACATAACGCACATTATCCACCACCCAGGAAACAACCCGCTGAACGGCATCGAACTGGGTTTTGACATTTTTCGTTAATTGCAGAGAAAGTTTTTGAATTTCCTGATTATCCATTTGTACTTGTGCGGTAGCTTTCAAATAATCATTCATATCGGAAGGAATTGAGGCAAGCGGGAAGGGAGCAGTGGTTTCAATGGTTTTCAAACCTGTACGATTCGCAGCATCAAAGGAAATAACGGCGTTAACTCTGTCGGGGACATTCTTCCAGGTAGCCAGAACCGTGCTGTTGCCGCGCTTATCCGTTAATGTCTGTCTTTCATCGGCCTCCGGCGAAAATGACACCTTTAAGTTTGAAATCTGCTGGCCGTAAGTCGGAGATTTAAAACTCTGGGGGAGGACAAAACTTACGGAAAGCTTACGCATGGCGTCGCCCGCCGTTATCTGCTGCTGCAATTCGTAATGAATCGCCGACGACATATCGCCATTCACTACAAAATTTTCGGCAAAAGAGGGAATTGCCGTTAATACTGCGGCCAACAAAATCAACAGGAAAATCTTCTTCATGGAAATACCCCCGTAGTTTGATTGTCGCGTAATATATGCGAGGGAAGCTTTAAATGTCAATGGAACATTAAAATTATCGCTACATTATGCACCGGACAAAAATTGTAATTGACAATACTTTGATTATGGATAAGTTACGGAAAAGTCTGTTAATCAAGACAATCCGAGAAAGGGGTTAATTAATGTTCACAGTTACAGATAAAGCATCCGAAGTAATCAAGGAATTTCTCAAAGATAAAGATGAAAATTCCGCGATTAGAATTACAATATCCATGGGATGTTGCGGGCCCGCTCTGGGCATGGCTCTGGATGAGCCTAAAGATGAAGATCAGATGATCGACGAAAAAGGCATCAAATTCGTCATTGATAAGGACCTCCTTAATCAGGCACAGCCGATTAGTGTAGATTTTATCGAAACGCCGCGTGGTTCAGGATTTCAATTGACTTCCGCTCTGCCAAAGGCGGAAGGAGGCTGCGGATCATCGTGCAGCGGTTGTTGAACTCTCGGGGGAGATTATTCTCCCCCTCTTTTTTCTCTGTTTTAAGGTGAAAAATGGAAAGAATAGATATGGCGGATAAGTTTCTGAATGAAGAGAAATATTCGGAGGCCATTTCGCTTTTGGAAGAACTTAAGCAGGAATATCCCGGGGAAGAATCAATTTTGCTGCGGCTTGCCTGGGCTCATCTCGACAGCGGCGCGACGGCGAAAGCTGTAGAATACCTGGAAATCCTGCTTGATCGGGAACTGCAAAGAAAAATATTTACGGGATTTGCTTTTGACGAACTGGTGCGCATTTATAAACAGGAAAAAAATTTCAGCAGGCTTGTGGAAATTTGTGCAACCGCCATTGCCCGCCAGCCGGAAGATGTATGCCTGCTTTCCGAACTGGGTAATGCTTATCTTTTGGCTGAACGTACAGGAGATGCCTGCCGCACTTTTGAAAAGCTGGTTGAGTTGGAAAATGATAACACCTCTTTTTACTGCCTCCTGGGAGAAGCTTTGTTCGCCGACGGTAAAACCAACGAAAGTGAAGCCGCCTATCTGCAGGCGGGCAAAATAGATTCGGACCAAGCCGACCGATACTATTATAGGATTGCCGATTTATATGATAAAAAAGGGAATTATGCAGATGCAAAAAGATTGCTCGATGCCTGTATTGCGGAAAAACCGTCTAATCCCCTGTATCATTGCTGCCTGGGCGATGCCCTGGTCGGCTTGGGGCGAATCAGTGATGCGCGGTTGGAATACGAAAAAGCCGCGCACTACGACAATTCCGGTGCCGGTGCATATTATAACCGATTCGGTAATATACTTGCCCGGCTGAATCATCATCGGGAAGCAATGGAAGCCTTTAAGAAAGCCTTGGCAATAGAGCCCGGCAATCCGGTTTATACCCGGCACCTCGCCCTTTCATATAAAGCACTGGGTTTGCTGGACATAGCAGATGATACCGGGAAGAAAAGATAAAATTAGTATGCGCTCCCGGTCAACAGCCTGCTAAGGCGGCGAGCAGCAATAGGCTCACCGCCTTAGCAATTTTAGAAGACTTCTAAATCCGGCCCGTTTTCCTTAAGGTTTCCCTATAAACGTTATAAAAAGATTTATTATCGTCCAGCCCACGCTTGATAATGGCGGCAAAGTTATCGATATTTTTCTTATTGATAACTAAATCTACGCTTTTATTGAAGGCTGCCATATTATCCATAGTGCGATGGTTATCCGAAAGCAGCGTAACCATTGTATTTCTTCTCGTGGCTGCGGACAGATTCTGTAAATAATTCAAGACTTCATTATTGCCTTGCGCTTCCGTTGCAAAGTTTTCATCGATCACAATCAGATCATATGTATGAAACCGCATGTTTTTCAAGGCTTCCCGGTCGGTAGCAGGTTCCGTAATATGATAGCTCAAATCCGCTAAGGATTTTGTGATTTTTTCTTTTAAAGCTGCATCGGATTCACAAACCAGGACGGTTTCATTATTTACGCCTATAAAATCAAAAGAAACTCCCGCGGCATCATAGTTCATAGATGTAACTTCATCGGCAACTGATTTTTTCTCTTCCATAACCTGAATTCCTCCTGTTACCAAGGCTTTTTCGGCTTACCATAATCAGTGTCAACCTGTAATTTTCCAAGCAGATCCGTGGTCTTCTCACCGCGTGAACTCTTAACGGAGTCAATACCCCTGCCCACGATGCCTTTGTTGGAAGCATAGGCTTTGGCTGTCTCTTCACTGATTAGTCCCTGTTTATACAAATCAACAATATAGTCATCAAAGGTCACCCACCCGTATGCCTTGGAGGACTGAATAATTTCGTAAAAAGTCTTGCCTTCCGACTCACCATTCAGAATGGAATCTTTAATCCGTAAATTTGTGCCCATAATTTCAAAAGCGGCAATTCTGCCCCCCCCTTCTTTCGGCAGCAATCTCTGACAGACAATCCAGCGGACAGTGTCAGCTAGACGAATGCGTATCTGTTTTTCCTCTTCAATTGAAAACATGCCCAGAATACGATTGATCGTCTGACCGGCATCAACAGTGTGAAGAGTACTGACGACAAGATGGCCTGTTTCCGCGGCCGACATGCCGATTTCCACTGTTTCGCGGTCGCGCATTTCACCGACAAGGATTACTTTCGGTGCCTGCCTCAGTGCTGCGCGCAATCCATTGGCAAAAGAATCAAAATCCTGTCCCATTTCCCGCTGGTTGAAAGTAGCTTTTTTATGAGTGTGCCCGAATTCCACCGGGTCTTCCAGCGTAATGATATGACATGCTTTTGTCTCATTTATCGCATCAAGCATGGCGGCAAGCGATGTCGACTTACCACTGCCGGTTGCACCGGTAACCAGAATAATTCCGTTTTTTTCCTCTGCCATTTTTTTAAAAGGCTCGGGAAGATTTAAATCTTCAATTGTCGGTATCTTGGTTTCCAGTTTTCTTAAAACAATGGAATAGTTGCCGCGCTGGGAAAAAATATTAACGCGGAAACGCGCCTTGCCGGGAAGTTCATAAGATAAATCGCAAGAACCCTGAGTAAGAAGTATTTGAGTCAACCTTCTGTCATTACCGATCAGGTTTAAAGCGAATATTTCCGTCTGAAACGGCGTAAGTTTATCAAAGGGCGGTTCGATGTCGACAGTCATCAACTGTCCGGAGCTCTCTACCTGGAAAGGTTTCCCGACTGTGATGTTCAAATCGGAAACATTTTTGTGAGAATCCAGCATCTTGCCCAGAATATAATCAATTTCCTGTTTCCTCATAGCCTACTCCCGTCTAAAAGATGCCTGGTATGAATCAGAATTTTGTCAGTTTTATACTTCCGTAAAATCTGCCGGCGCACTTTTGAGGAACTGCCGGAAACGACTTTTATCATTGCATTTGGCATAGGCGTCGTCTCCGCTGATCCAACCTTTATTGAGAAGGTCGTAAATGGCATCGTCAAGAAGCTGCATACCGTACTTTTTACCGGTTTGAATCATTGAAGGAATCTGGAAGGTTTTAGATTCACGAATAAGGTTGCGGACAGCCGAAGTGGCGATGAGGATTTCCATGGCCGCACAACGCCCCTTTTTATCTACGCGCTTAAAGAGCGTCTGACAAATAACCGCACGGATACCGTCGGCCAGGGTTGAACGAATTTGCGCCTGCTGATTGGCCGGAAAAACTTCAATAACTCTGTCCACAGTTTTGGCCGCGCTGGTTGTGTGCAAAGTACCGAAAACAAGATGACCGGTAGATGCCGCCTCTATGGCCAGATTAATGGTTTCCAAATCCCGCATTTCACCGACAAGAATAATATCGGGGTCTTCACGCAGGGCTCCGCGCAAAGCCGCCGAAAATGTCTTTGTATGCATGCCTACTTCTCTGTGGTTGACAATACATCCCTGGCTTTTATGAACAAATTCAATAGGATCTTCAATGGTAATGATATGATCTTTGCGTAATCTGTTCGCTTCATTGATAATGGCCGCCAGTGTTGTGGATTTACCACTGCCGGTAGGTCCCGTGACCAGGACAAGCCCTCTGGGCAGTAATGCCAGCTTAGCAATAACATCGGGTAAAGATAACTGCTGACAGGTCATGATTTCGCTGGGAATTTCACGAAAAACCGCCGCCACACCCCACTTTTGCTGGAAATAATTGGCACGATAGCGGGCCAGCCCCGGTATTTCATATGCAAAATCAACATCGCCTGTTTCTTCAAATTGTTTGACCTTGTATTCCGGAGCAATTTCGTAAAGCATAGCTTTAAGAGAATCATTATCCAGGATATCGAACTTAATACGTTCAATTTCTCCCCGGATTCTCATCGCCGGCTGCTGTCCGGTTACAAGATGAAGGTCGGATGCACCCTGTTCATTCAAGAGCTGAAAAAAAGCATCAATTTTTGCCATGGTAAAACTCCCTCAGAGGTTAATTATTACGATAAGACTTACAACTTTAATGCGACTGTGGTTAGAGACTACATCGGCTTTTCCGGCTAAAAATTGAGGCGAGTATAGGGAAATTGAGCTAAATTTGTCAAGGCAAGAATAAGAAATAATAATTTTCAATATTTAAACATTCATTTTTAACAAAATCGACCGGTATCCCAAGCCGGTAAATAAAGAGTAAACCGGCCATAACAAATCCTTGACACTGGGACAGACAATAATATATGCTTTGAACTTTCCATGCAGGTTACAAGCTTGGGGATGTAGCTCAGCTGGGAGAGCGCGGCGTTCGCAATGCCGAGGCCAGGGGTTCGATCCCCCTCATCTCCACCAGAAGATAATCCAAGTACAGTCCAAAGAAAGACAAAAAGCCCGCTAAAACGCGGGTTTTTTGTTGCCGTTTGTCCAATGCAGTGCTATAAGGTTTATCAAAATCCGGTAGCTTTGGGGGCCTATTTCAGCCGTAAAAGCCCCCAAGCAAAGTTACAGGCCCCCAAAACAATAAAGAAGGTTATCATGCCAAAGAGAATTTTGCCCTTATCAGAAATTAAAATTCGTACTTCTAAGCCTCAAGAAAAAGAATACAAGCTATTTGATGGCGGCGGCCTCTATCTTCTAATAACTGCATCCGGAGGTAAACTATGGCACTTTAAATACCGCTTTAACGGTAAGGAAAAGAAACTTTCCTTTGGTTCATATCCCGAAATAAGCCTTTTGGATGCACGAAAACGGCGCGACGATGCACGAAAGCTTTTAGCAAATGACGTTGATCCCGGCGCTGTTCGCAAAGCCCAAAAACAGGCAAAAATCGAGGACACAGAAACTTTTGAAGTTATAGCCCGTGAATGGCATGAAAAATTTAAGACAACATGGACCGAAGGACATGCACAGAAACTTTTAAGGCAATTAGAATTAAATATTTTCCCGTGGATCGGCACAAGGCCCATTAAGGAAATTAAAGCGCCTGAATTATTGGCCGTGTTAAGACGAACTGAATCACGCGGCGTTTTAGAAGGCGCACACCGTTTAAGAGGAATATGCAGTCAGGTTTTCCGCTATGCTTTGGCAACTGGACGCTGTGAACGTAATCCCGCACAAGACCTGATAGGATCATTAGCACCGGCAAAAGAAAAGCACTTGGCATCTATAACAGACCCCAAAAAAGTTTGTGAATTATTACGTACTATTGACGAATATTCCGGCAGTTATATTGTAAAATTGGCATTACAGCTTTCACCACTAGTGTTTACCAGACCGGGCGAACTTCGGCACATGGAATGGACGGAAGTTGATTTTGAAAACGCTCTTTGGAGCATACCAACGGAAAAAATGAAAATGCGAGAACCTCACCTTGTTCCGTTATCAAATCAGGCTATCCAAATTTTAACAGAGATTAAGAAACTGACCGGAACCGGCAAATATGCTTTTCCTTCCGCCAGAACCGTCGCCAGACCAATGTCAAACAATGCTCTTTTAGCCGCTCTACGCCGCATGGGATACACAAAAGATGAAATGACACCTCACGGATTTCGTGCAATGGCAAGAACGATCTTGGATGAAATTTTGCAAGTAAGACCGGATTTTATCGAAGCTCAATTGGCACATCGGGTAAGCGATCCTTTAGGCCGCAGTTACAACCGGACGCAGCACCTTAATGAACGCCGGAAAATGATGCAGATGTGGGCTGATTATCTGGATGGTTTAAAAGAAGGAGCAAAAATTTTGCCTTTTAAGCCGCAAAAGGATAATCTTTAAATTCATCTACCCTGCCTTTTCGATTAATAATTTAATATCTGAAACCCTCCAGACAGTAGTTCTTTTACCAAGTTTAACAGGTTGCGGAAATCTACCTTCTTTAACACCTGCCCACCAACTTGATTTAGAAACAGGAATAATTGCCGGTTCTGTTTTACTGCCTATAATCTGATTCAATCGTAAAAATCCTTCAATTGGCAAACTGTGCATGTTATATTTTACCCCTTTAGTTTTCAAAAAGGTGTTAAGAATATTTTTCACTTCGCCTTAGCTCGTACAATGTTTGGCCTTTTTCAATCGGCGGTGTTTCCCGATGATATTTAGAGCGTTTCTTTTTCATTTTTGTTTGTATTTCCGCTTGATCAGGATAATTGTTTGTCAATTCGCATTTATATGAACGTATACAGTCTTCCATATTTACAGGTTTATCTTGATCCTCTCCTTTTTCTTCCTGATCAATAGCATGCAAAGAAAGAACTAATCCGTTCACTTGCTGCATTAATCGCTTTTTATCCATACTGACTGCTTTTTCTCTAATAAGAGGTTCAGCTCCCTGTATACCTTGGAAACCATCTTGAATTTCTTCATACCATCTAAAAGTCGAGCGTTGCGTATGATGAAGGCCTGGCCGATCTTGGAACTTTAGCCAATTCTTTGTGCAATATGCCCAAACCTGGTCATTTTTTTGTAAAAGGTCATTAGCCGTTTTAATGCCAAGTTCTTTCAAAACCTCCCTTCTTAACTGAAACTCAATTCGGATTACCTTCTTGCCTTCAGGAACTTCCTCAAGTCCCCATATATCAAACATCCACACTTTTTTTGATTGCTGTTCAATTTCCAGCGGTTTGTCATAGAGTCTTGCCGAAATAATGCCTTTGCCAATTCTTATTCCTGTAAGTTTATTATTTCTTTTGTAAATGCCGGAATCTGTTGCCCTTGAGACGACAAAATCCGCTAAGTCTTGCGCCCAGCGTTCTTCCGGCATAAGGAAATCAAGACAAAGATCAACTCGACTCAGATTTGCTTTAATTATATGCCCACCATTGGCTTCAATTATATTCAAAGCAATTCTTAATACATCTGCTGGGCCTAACCTCCATAATGCCTCTGATCGAAATTCAATCATGCCGTTTGGCCTTGAACCAGGTTGTACTGAATTGGCTATTTTATAAGTGAAGTCAGCTCCGTTTAGTATCCAGGAAAAGCCCTTTGTTCCATTAGGTTTTATTGTGAAGGGATAAACTTCTTCATTGTTGAAATGTTTGATATTTCCAGGATAATCGAGGCTATATTGTTTCGCCTTTTCTTTAAGTTCCTCAAGAGCAATAAAAAAAGACTCATCTTTCCACTCAATACCCATTGATATTACAAGAGAATCAACTCCTGATGCTAATATATTTTTCACCTTTGCGGGGTGCCTGATAGTCATATGGCACCCCTTTTTGATGAATTGCTTTTGAAGTCGAAAGACAATTGTTGAAAAGAAATTCCTTGCTGATGACAGGAAACCGCGGGCGGCGTTTTCCTGTCATCAGCAAGGTCAAATATTTCGCTTAGTTTCTTTCTGGAACCGTCAAGTCTTATTATTTCGGCATTTGGAAATTGCTGATAAATAGCCTTCCATAATCTTAACTCTTTCTCTACTGCTTCATGCAGCATAAAAAAAACCTCCCCTGGACGTTCCAAGAGAGGCTGCTTGACAGAATAATCAGTGATGTTATATTAAAAACGAATCACTTCTAATGCATGAAGCCTGGTCGCTAATTGCCTATCTGGAACGTGATTTAGAAAGTCCGGTCATGTTGGCGCATGGTCGGATTTTCGTTTATTTTAATTATTTTCTGATTTCTAAATCTCCTTTTTCATCTAATTTAATATCACCTTTTCTTAGTGCGTCTTTCAGTTTCTTATACATCTTATCCCCAATTGCAACTGCCTGTATTATGCCCAATCTATCAAGCGCTTGAATATCCTCCAAACCAAGCTCAATAAGATTTGCGATCATTTCACTTCTAGAAAAACGACCTCTTATTGCTCTTATTCTGTCTATCTCTGCAATTACGCTCGGTTTAAGCATTATTGTATATTGCTGTTTGGGTTCTTCTATTTTCGGTCTTCCCATAATTATTCCTCTTTAAATAATGTGTTTTTAATAATAAATATATTAGGTTTATATTGTGTTTAATCTCTAATAAACATTAGGGATAAGTTTGTCAAGGAAAAATTAAAAATATTTTTTGTACATGAATTAAGAGCTTGAAGGAGTCCGAACCCAATATTGAGAACAAATTCATCACGGGTTTGGGCTGGTTAGGGAAGGCACAGGAAGGGGCTTAATTAGCCACTGCGGAACATTGATTCACGTTAGCCGCAGGAAGAAAAAATGGCTGATCGAACGTGGCGCACCGCGCACCTGATTAAAGTTTTTTTAGTTTATCGTTCACAAAGCGGCGGCAATCCGGCGCTCTGGTGTCGCGGCGGTTACCGCCTCTACTAGTTGAAGGTAAATCAAGAAAGATCATTTTTGTTCGAAATCTATTAGTATAAATGACGGAATTCTAAGAGATTCAATGTAAAGCTAATTCTCTTTTCTATCCTAATCAATGATCTAAATAGGCTGAAATATTGTGGAAAAAATCACTTAAATATGCTTTAAAATTTTTTTCAAAATTAATATTAAGGAATAAGAATGAATAAGTTCTCCCTGAATGACGTTTCAGTTTTGCAGGTGCTTGAAGAAATGCAAGCGCGTTATAGAAGTGCGCGTAGTGTTATGGTTTTGTTTGATAAACTTCAAATTAATCACGGTATTAGTCAACAAGAAGCATTAAATTCATTACAATACCTGGAGAAAATTAATTATGTTGCAGTAAATGGAAGAGGAAGTCACATATCACTGACAGAATATTTAGACTCTTTGTTAAGTCAAGGAAGGGAGAAAATCTTGAATAACTTTTATTCTTTAGAAGAAAAGAAAGCAGCTCGTTTTAAGATGTTGGAAAAATTATATATGGAATCTGGAAGCTCGGAAAATATAATATTCAATATTCATGATATTGGAAAAGATTTAAAGTTTACACCGGATTTAAATAAAATAACCTATCAATATTTAGTTGGAGAAAACTTAATTAAATTTAGAGCTCTTGGAGGATTTGCTTCAATAACTCATTACGGCGTAATTGAGTACGAAAATGCAATTAGTTCGCCTGAGAAAGAAAGTAGATATTTCCCCCCTGCAAATATCGTAAATAATATCTTGCATATTGAATCTATTAGTAGTTCACAAGTTCAAGTTGGTTCTAATGGCTCTACACAAATAATGAATGACAATGCTGAATTTTCGGATTTAAAGAAATGGATTGTGGAATTAGAAAAAACATTAATTGAAGATGCAAGTGAATTACCCCAAACACAGAGTATAAAAGAAGAACTGGAATCAATAAAAGCATTATTATCCGCAAAAGAACCAAATAAAAAGTATATTCGAATGGCATTAAATACAATAAAGGATATAATTATAGGAATAACGGCGAATGCTATCTTTCAAAAGTTTATATCTCAAATACCTGCATTACTCCCGCATTAACGAGACAATAACTTAATATGATTTTAGGGGCATTTTTGGGGGCATCAAGAAAATAAAACTATTAATTATTGCTAGTATATAAAGTAGTTATAATAAATATTCGATCCCCCTCATCACAAAAAACCCGTTAGATATAGCGGGTTTTTTATTGTCGTTTGTCCAGTGTATAA
>CAZWCA010000015.1:0-32717 GCA_964632255.1 uncultured Smithella sp.
AACTATCAGATATTTTGCAATATTCTAACAGGTGGCAATAAATGCTGAAAGAAAACAAAGAAAATAATGGTGTGAAGCTGGCAATCAGCGGGAAAGGCGGCGTCGGGAAAACAACCCTCGCCGCTTTTATCGTTAAAGAAGTCTCTAAGCGGGGATTCAAGGTCCTGGCCATAGATGCCGACCCCGATGCCAATCTGGCCCTTGCTCTCGGGATGTCCGACTACTCTTCCGTTGTTCCCATCGCCGATATGAAAGAACTCGTTGAAGAACGAACGGGGGTAAAGATGAGGTCAATGGGGACATTTTTTAAAATGAACCCGAAAGTCAGCGACTTGCCTGAAAGACTCTCTCTTACCGACGGGAATATAAAGCTCATGGTTATGGGAGGCGTGAAAAAAGGCGGAGGCGGTTGTGTCTGCCCGGAAAATGTTCTGCTCAAATCTCTTGTTTCGCATCTTGTTCTCCACAGGGATGAGGCCGTTGTCATGGATATGGAGGCGGGGATCGAACATCTGGGCCGCGGCACAGCGGGCGCCGTCAACTGTTTAATTGTCGTGGTCGAACCGGGAAAAAGAAGTGTGGAAACCGCTATGGAGACAAACAGGTTAGCCCGGGAAATCGGGTTAAACAAAGTTGTGATAGTAGGAAATAAAGTCCGTAATAAATCGGATAAGGAATACTTGAAAAACAGCTTACCCGATTTTACGTTTCTGGGATTCATCCCCTATCATCGTGATTTTATTGAAGCAGATATTAACGGCTGGCAAGCCTTTGAATCGGTTAAAAGCCCAAAGGTTCTTGCGGAAGTCGCCAGAATTGTAAACAGTGTTTTGGCTTAGTACTAACCTGTACTATAATATGTCCTTTCGAAGGAGCGAAGTGACTGAGAAATCTTTAACTTACTAAAAAAGATATCTTCCTTCGGGACGATATGAAAGTAATTTATACCGTTGAAAACCTGAATATCTTTCGCTTTTGTCTGGAAAGAATTATTACAAGCTGCCTTTTGACTCCGGAAAGGAGATTGGAGGAATGAATATAGTAATAATCGGGGCAAGCGCTGCCGGACTTTCCTGCCTTAACACCCTTTGCAGAATTTCCCCGCAAGCGAAAATTACCGTCGTATCCGCCGAGAAATATCCTCCTTACTCCCGGTGTCTCCTGACCTATTACCTCGGCAATTCCATGACTGAACAGGAATTGACAATCAGCTCGCCCGCCGGTTATCCGGCGAACATTCAATTCATTCTGGGACAAAAAGCAGAGCGGATAGACTCGCAAAGAAAGGCCGTGCATCTCACAGACGGCCGGGAACTTGGCTATGACCGGCTGCTTATTGCCGTGGGCGCCGAGGCGATAAGACCGCAATACTGCGATGAAGAAAAAAGAACTTTTACTCTGCGTTATCTGGATGATGCTCAAAAGATTGCCAAAACGATCAAAGGAAGAGCAGCCGTTTTAGGAGGCGGTTTTATCGGAATAAAAACCGCATACGGTCTGCGTCAGCGAAACATCAAAACTGATATGGTAATTACATCCCCCTATCCTCTGGCCATGGTTTTAGATGAAGATTCCGCCCGGAATCTAGAGAGAGATCTCGCCGGAATGGGCATAGGAATCATAACAGGCGAAGATGTTGCCGATATTAGCCTGCTTAAGGATCAGCTGGAAGTGTATCTGAGTTCCGGCAGAGAATTGCAAACTGATGTCGTCGTGGTTGGCAAGGGCGTTAAGCCGTCGGTGGATTTGGCGCAGGCATCAGGCATTAAAGTCAGGAAGGGAATATCCATAAATGAATTTCTGGAGACATCCGTCCCGGACATATTTGCCGCCGGTGACTGCTGTGAAACGATAGACCTGACCTGTAACAAAGTTCAGGCAATCGGCCTGTGGCCCATAGCCGTGGAAGAGGGCTATTTTGCGGCGCTGAATATGGCCGGCACCAGATCGCGTTACCCCGGAAGCGTCGCCATGAACAGTCTGAAGACGAAAGCCTTTCACCTCATATCGGCAGGAATATTGAAAGGTGAACCCGGATTGAGAGTCTACGAGAAAAAGATACCATCCAGAAAGCAGTTTAGAAAAATCGCTTTCCGGGACAATGTTCCCGTGGGCATGGTGTTTTACAACTGTCCCGAAGAAGCCGGACTTTTTGTCAACTTGATTAAGAAAGCTGTTCCCCTTTTAGCAAATCCGGAAAAGGTCGTAAACGGTGACGTCAGCATAAGCGATATCATGAAACCGCTGTAAAGGAGGTTCTAATGAAAACCGTAATTGTCAGGCCCGAACGCTGCGTCGGCTGTCATCAATGCAGCTTTCAGTGCGCTGTTGTGCATTCCGCGAACAAAACACCCCTGGGTGCCGTTTCCGAACCCATCCTCTCCAAACCGCGCATTCGGGTCTACCTGTCGAGCGGCAAGGAAAATTTTCCGAACAAATGCCGGCACTGCGAGCCCGCCCCCTGCGAGATGGCCTGTATAACGAAAGCCATTTACAGAGAGACAAAAACCGGTGTTGTGCTCATTAATCAGGACAGGTGCATTAATTGCGGGATGTGCGCCATGGCGTGTCCGTTTTCCGTAGTCAGGTATTACCCGTATATCCTCAATAGAGAGGCGGCACACAAATGCGATCAGTGCATAGATCGTCAGAAAGAAGGAAAAATCCCCGCCTGCGTTGAAGCCTGCAAAGTGGGAGCTCTATTGTTCGATGAAGTCAACAAGAAGATGGATGAGGATACCGAGAAGCTCGCTTCCCTTATCTATCTGGGAATCAGGCAGCGGGTTCACGAGCCCGATGCGTTCTCTTCTCTGGTGGCTTACAAACAGAAGCTCAATGAAATAAGAAGGAGGCAGTCATGAGCGAAATCAAAGATATGACTATATGCAAAGATGCTCAAATAATGCTGAAGAAGGCGCAGGAAGACGGAATTGAAACAGCATGGGACAGATTTAAAAAACAGCAGCCGCAATGCGGATACTGCGAACTGGGAGTATCCTGCCGGATCTGCGCCATGGGACCATGCCGCATCGACCCGTTCGGTGAAGGACCGCAGTTGGGAGTTTGCGGTGCTGACGCCGATATAATTGTCGCCAGAAATTTAGCCCGTATGGTGGCGGCGGGATCCGCTTCCCATTCCGACCACGGACGCGATATTGTGGATGTTCTGCATAAAATCGGTTTAAGTAAAACCTCCGACTATAAAATTACGGATGCAACTAAATTACAGAGCGTGGCCAAAGAATACGGCATCAAAACAGAAGGCATCAGTGAAAAAGAGATTGCCCGGCAACTTGCCGAGGCCATGATGGATGACTACGGCATGAAGAAGGATATGCTGACCTTTATCGGCAGGCTGCCAAAACAGCGCGTCGATATCTGGAAGAAAGTAAAGGTGGTTCCCCGCGGCATTGACCGGGAGATCACTGAAATGTTGCACCGGACACACATGGGCGTCGATAATAATTATGTTTCCATCTTGCTGCAGGCAGTCCGCAGCAGCCTCGCCGACGGTTATGGCGGTTCCATGATCGGCATGGAATTGTCGGACATAATCTTCGGTACTCCCACGCCGGGCATGTCGGAAATTAATCTGGGTGTGCTCAAAGAAGATCAGGTCAACATTCTCGTGCACGGGCACAGCCCCATCGTTTCCGAGATGGTCTATCTCGCGGTGGAGGACAAGGAAATGCTGGCGCTCGCCAAATCCAAGGGCGCAACGGGCATCAACCTGGCCGGTCTGTGCTGCTCGGGCAACGAAATAATGATGCGCAAAAAAATACCCATGGCTGGCAATCACTTGATGACGGAACTGGTTATTGTAACCGGCGCGGCGGAAGCCATCATCGTCGATTACCAGTGCATCATGCCTTCCATGGGACAGATCGCGCAATGCTACCATACAAAGATGTACACGACTTCCGATAAGGCTAAATTCAATTTCATGGAGCATGTGGAGTTTACCCCGGAAAACGCCAAAGAGCAGGCATTCAAGATTGTAAGGGAAGCAATAGATAATTTTGCCCGCCGGGACAAGAACAGAGTTTTAATTCCCACAACTCCTGTAAAGAGTATGACGGGATTTTCCGTGGAAGCAATTGTCGGGGCATTGGGCGGAACTCTTACCCCCCTGATCGACGCGATCAAAGCCGGAAAGATTAAGGGTGCGGTAGGCGTTGTCGGCTGTAACAATCCCAAAATTAAGCATGACTATGGGCATGTTGAACTGATTAAAGGCCTAATCGCCAATGATATTTTAGTTTTGACAACAGGCTGCGTCAATGTTGCCGCGGGCAAGGCCGGGTTACAGGTTCCTGAAGCCAAAGAACTGGCCGGTCCCGGACTGAAAGAAATTTGCGGCGCTCTGGGCATACCTCCTTCATTGCATGTGGGGTCTTGTGTGGATAATTCGCGGATCATGGTCATTGCCTCCGCTTTGGCCAATGCTATTGGCGTGGATATTAACCAACTGCCGCTCGCAGCCGCAGCACCGGAATGGTATTCGGAAAAAGCCGTGGCTATTGCCTTCTATGCCATGGCCAGTGGCATATATACGGTATTGGGCATAATGCCCCCCATTGGCGGCAGCAAGAAAGTTGTTGATCTTGCCACTTCCGGTTTGAACGATGTCTTCGGGGCGTGTTTTGCCGTTGAACCCGACCCTGTTAAATCCTGCGCTCTTATTACTGCACACATTGTAGCAAAAAGAAAGGCTTTGGGACTGGGAGTTTAATCACCCTGTCGGGGCGTCCATCACGCCTATTTTATGGGCGCAAACATCCCTACAAAGCATTGAAAAACCTCTCTCAAAGCAGAAATCAACGAAGAGGCAATCTCTCTCTTAGGGTATAATTCCCCGCCGCTTGAGACGAATGGCTAATGCAAAAAAGATAGCTTTTGATGCCACGCTGCTAGCGACGGGGATAGTTTATTTATTACTTATTTTTTAACAGGTCCTACAGGAATAACCACTTGCCCATAGACTTCATTTAAAACTTCAGCGATGGCCAGATACATTGCACTTGCTCCGCATAAGATGCCTTCGTACCCGGCAAAATTTATAATGGCTTTTCCTGTATCCACCGACCCGGCCGCTACCATATAATTTCCGATAGTAAGCAGGAAAAATAATAATGTGACAGTCCCAAAAATAATCTGAAGCGCCTTGTTCAGCCGAAACGTGCCGATAAACATGAAGACGGAAAATATTCCCCAGACCATCAGGAAAGTGGCTAAGCCGCCGGCAGAATGTGCATGATAAACCATCCAGACAAGCGCAATCCAGAAGAAGCCGTAAAGTGTAAATGCCGTTGAAGCAAAAATATTACCTCTTTTATTTTCCAATATTCCCGCAATAACCTGGGCCAAGCCGCCCACAAAAATACCCATTCCCAGAATGTGATCATCCAGCGCAGTAAATCCTGCATTGTGGATATTCAATAAAATTGTTGTCATACCAAATCCTAGTAATCCGATTGGTCCCGGGTTTGCCATCTTTTCCATACTTTTTCTCCTTTTTGCAGATATTTTATTTCTACGTGAAAATCCAATAAATCAGGTAACAGCGCCCAATTTTCATGTTCCAACAGGCATTTTGTTTTTTAAGTTGTGACTTGGCCAGCATCTTAAAAAACAACGAAAAATATAGAAATCTTGTAATTATTGGAAAACGAGAACAGTGGAGAGTAAACAACGCACTGGGGAATAGGGTTCTACAAGTCGAAAAGACAGCAAAAATCAAGGGCAGTATTAACCCTTATACACTCAGACTATATTCGCCCGGCGCAGAGTAGTTGCAGGGGAAGGTTCCCACTCTTATCTCATCTGCCCATCTTGGTTTGAAATAAAAGCAGTAATTATGCCGATATAATTAACTAGAAAAATCGATAGCTTGCAATGTAGCCACTGTGTTGTTTATTAAATACGACAAAAAATAGATGTCATATGTGATAATCTTGATCAATAGTGACAAATATTGTAATGGTTGATAATTTTAAGATGACATGTATAAAAAAGTGACACATTACACATTTATTCAAATCTATCGAAGCATTCTGCAACACAATAAAACCATATTTATTCCTATATTCTCTTGGAAAATTTTGGCTACGGTAAACAGAGAGCTGTGTGCATGCCTCCTGAAATGTTTTTTCTCCTTTTCTCACTTCGCACAAATTTCAATTATAAATAATCAAAAAGATGGACTCTGACCCAACATGTGGTACAAATATTTGAGATAGGTCACCACAGCCGCAGCTTGTATGCTCTTGAAATTTTCGGTTCACAGCATGCAGACGGCAGCGGTGACGGCTGCAATTACGTAAGGCAGTCATTTCAATTCAAAAAGAGAGTTGGCGCTTTTAAGTCAGTTGGTCGAAGACCGGAAGAGAAAGTACAAGCATTCGGTCTTCGGAATAAAAGAAGTTCAAACCGGACAAACAGGAGGAAATTATGAAAAAAATATTATTTTCACTATTGTTGACGGTTGTTTTTGCTGTACCCGCTTTTTCACAGATGAGGGATATGCCCATGAGGGGGTATGGCGGGCATGGACAGATGATGGAAATGGGTAATATGGATATGATGAGCTGCCATATTATGATGTGCATGGAAAATAGGATGGGGCTTACCGATGATCAGATGACGAAAATAAAGCTTTTGCACAGAGAAATGCAAAAGAAGCAAATTAAATTAAAAGCTGACCGGAAACTTGCGGAAATCGAGCTTATGGAAATCATGGATGTTAAAGATTTTGATCTGAATAGGGCGACCGCCGCAGTTAGGAAAATTGAAGATATTAGAACTGCTCAGCATCTGGAAATGTTAAAAGCAATGAAAAATATGCGGGCTGTTTTGACGGATGAGCAGTTTAAGAACATGCATAAGATGTGTGTGAATCCGCCTTTTTATAAAGAGCAAGGAATGATGAACAAATCTAAGCCAACCACGAAAAAGACAAGTCCTAAATAACCAGCGGATAAGATAAAGGTCGCCATCCGCATGTGTGAAGATAAAAAAGAAAAAGGCGGGATTTATTGAGTACCGCCTTTTTTATAAAAATTAAATTATTTTCCGACGCCCGATCCGCTGCCGAACCGGGAGTCTCTATGCAGAAACTGCCGCCTGTTCAGAGCAAGCCCAAACCGGAGGAAGCCGCACCGGGACTGAAACTTACCTTTATTCCCCATCGCAACTATCCTTATTCGCTTATTACCCGCCGGTTTATTTGATAATATTTGTGTCCCCCCCGGCTGGTTGGACAGGCGTAAAGACTTGAATAAACCTTAAATCTTCATCTTTGCCGGCACGGGCCGAATGAATAATCCCTCGTGGATTGACATGTACATCACCGGCTTTTACGGCAATCCATGCGCCATTAACCAGTAGTTGCCCGCTTCCACCGGTAATTATGAGAATTTCATCGGTAGTAGCGTGAAAATGGGCAGGCACAACGGTACCTTTTCCAGCATCCCGAAAAGCGACCATTGTCCTTGGAGAACTAAAAATTACGGTTCCGCTGATTTTAGGGTCATCAGGCTTTTTGTTTTTTGCGTACCATTCGTCGAAATTCATTAAGATGGCTTTATCAGGGGAAGAATCAACAAGTCCTTTGGGAACCGGTGGTTCCGCCCAACAAGGTGCAACACCAATCGACCAGAACAACGTTAATGCAGAACATAAAACCTTCAATAATCTCGCATTTCTCACGTCAACACCTCCTTGTTATTTAAGATTGGACAACTTAATTTGAACTTTAATTTCAAACAATTTTGGCCAATTTTTACCAGTCACGAAAATCCTACCACCATCCGGATCATAAGCAATGCCGTTTAAGACATCTCTTTTCCCTGATCGCGGAAGCAGCGTCTGTAACCAGCCCAGGTCAATCCATCCCAAAACTTTGCCTGTTTGTGGTGAGATACGCACAATTACGTTTTCGTAAAAAATGTTTGCCCAGATTTCTCCCTGAATAAATTCGAGTTCATTGATATTACTTATGGGAACTTCGCCATCCTGTACAATGATCTTGCGAATAACTTGAAATGTTGCAGGATTCAAAAAGGTGAGTTCAGAAGTACCGTTACTCATAATCAACGATTTTCCATCGTTGGTTAATCCCCATCCTTCCCCGCTATAGAAAAAATTTCCTTCTTTCCGAAAGCTGTGAAGGTCATAAATAAAGCCGGTCTGATTCCGCCAGGAAAGCTGGTAGATCTTATCATTAAATATGGTTATACCTTCGCCGAAGTATTCCGGGCTGAGTTTGGTTTCTTTGATTGTTTTACCTGTATCAAATTCGGTTTTTTTTAAATATGATTTGCCGTAACGGCCGGTGGACTCATATAAGTAACCATGATGATAAACAAGGCCTTCCGTATAAGCTACCGGATTGTGAGGTAAAATATTAACAATTTTTATTTGCGCGATGGATGTTTTAGTTGTTTTTAAATGGCTGATTAATGAACTGTTTTGCGTTTCGACCGGTTTAGGCCCGAAGCCTGTGCAAAAGAAAAATATTACCGCCAGCGCAAATAGAAGTTTTAAACCAATTCGCATTACCAGAAGCCGATTTCGTGGGCATAATCAAATTGCCGCTGCCATGGGATCTGCGGATGAGCCTGATCAAGTGGCTCGGCACCTATTATTTTAACGGATTCGTAATCGGCCAGAACGGGATTATGACAACTTAAAAATCCCTGATCTCCGGCGATTTTAGGATGGGTTCCCGGAAGACAATCGCATTCCGCCACAATATCAACCAGTGCATTAATGGCGACCGTTTTATTTTTAATCACGTTCCAAATTGCCGCGGCAGTTTCCACCAGTTTTTCCTGGAATACTTTAATATCAGTATCCCATATTATCTGTATAGCACTTAACGGACACAGGGCAATACATTGGGCGCAACCGATGCATTTTTCCATATCATAGGCCGGATACTTATTATCGGCAATCGCTGCTGCGCCTGTCGGGCAAACATCAACGCATTCTCCGCATCTCGCGCATATTTCTTTGATAAGTTTAGGTTTGGCATCAGCATGCATTCGCTGCTTTTGTGCTCTTGATGCAAGTCCCATGGATATATTTTTTACCGCACCGCCGAATGCCGCTTCCATATGGCCTTTGAAATGTGAAAAAATTACAAAGCCATCGGCTTCGTTCACAATTTTTCCCACTTGCACTGTTTTAAAATGTTTGAAATTTGAGGGAAGATCGATAACACTTTTTGCATTCAATCCATCGCCGATGACAACCGGGCAACCCAAATATTTAGCAGTAAAACCATGCTTTTCCGCAGTTTTCAGTGATTCCCAGCCGTTGCGGCGTCCGCCGGAATAGAGGACTGTGGTATCGACAACAAACGTCTTTATTCCATCGGCCTGGAGCCACTGAGCTATTTCCCTTGCATATACCGGGGATAAATAATGCTTATTACCTTCTTCACCCCAATGCAGCTTGATCCCGACGCTGTCGCCACTCTTGAATGGCTTTTCCGTTTTTTCCAAAACTTTTCGTAGTGCTTTTAATCTTGAGTCTTCATCAGTGCCGCATTTTTGAAATTGAATCATGTTATTCCATCCTTTTTCTAAGTCAAAGGTATACCAATTTCATATCAAAAATTATAATAAGCTGCAGGGGAGAGCGAACGTCAGCGCTTTGATACTGAATTGGCACTCATGTTTCAAATAACCTCTTACCCGGCTTGGCATCGGCAGCCCGCAAATATACTGGGGTAAAAGTAAGCGGATCGAGCAATTCATTGCGAAGAAATTTTTCACGTCCTAAGATACCGACGGCTGAAGCCCGGATGAACTGCTCCATGGCCGGTGCAATCCTTGCATTTTTAGCTTTTTGCATGAAAATTTCCCGGTATTTGATCGCCCCTTCACCAACAAATATCATTTCATCTTCAGAATCTAACAGAATTTTATCCGGATCAACAACTTTTTCCGGAGATATTTGTTGCAACAAATTATTGCTGTAACGGTAAGTAGCTGTATAAACCTGGCCACGGCTGGCATCCATCACGGGATAAATCAAAGAATTATTATCCGTTACATTCAAAGCAACAGCCGCTAGGGATGATGCTCCTACGGCGGGCTTCGCGCAGGCAAGCAGCAATCCTTTCAGAGTACTAACCCCGACCCGCAATCCTGTAAACGAGCCCGGCCCCAGAGCACAGGCAAATAAGTCAACGTCCTTGATTTTTAATCTTAATTGCCTGAATGCCTGATCTATGGCAGGCAAAAGTGTTTCAGAATGATTCAAACCGCTGTTTATAAAGGAATCGTACAGGACTGTATCATCCTCTAACAATGCCACTGCGGCTGTCTTAAAAGAAGTGTCAAAGGCCAGTGTCAGCATATTACTCGAAATATTTGAAAATATTTTTGATTATCGGCAGGTTCATCCGTTCTATATCAATAAAAACAACAAAAATCATCAAGATGAGCAAAAGAGCAAATCCTATCTGCTGGGCAATCTCCTTCACTCTGATGCTTACCTCTCTGCGTATTACCATTTCTATCAAATAAAATGCAATGTGGCCGCCGTCAAGCACAGGTATGGGAAAAAGGTTGATCACTCCCAAATTGATGGAAAGCAGAGCCATAAAAAGAATAAACGGGATAAGACCTTCTTTTACCTGCGCACCGGCGACTTGCGCAATAAAAATCGGTCCGCCAAGAGTGCGGGGCGAAATTGTACCTTCCACCATCTTGACCACGGCAAGAACGGTAAGTTTGCTGATTTCCCACGTCTTATCCCCGGCAGCAATTGCCGCATCCCAGGGATTCTTTCTCTCGATGATTGATTTACCGGATGGAGAAACTCCCAGCAGGTAAGTAGACACCTCTTCTCCGAATACATTCTTGGATTTTGCCGCCATCGGCTTAATCAAAAAACGTTTAATTCCGGTTTGCCTTTCGACGATAACTTCCGTTTCTTTACCTTTACCAGCGGCAATTATCGGTCTTATTTCCTCCCAATGTTTAATATTCTTACCATCAACGGAAATAATCTTATCACCGCTTATCAAACCTGCGTTATAGGCGGCTGATTGCTTTTGGACTTCACCGATTTCAGTGGTCAGGCTCGGCACGCCGTACATGAAAATAATGATAAATATAACCAGAGCGAGCAGGAAATTAAAAACAGGACCTGCCAAAACAATCAGCAGCTTTTTCCAGGTTGGTTGCTTTAAAAATGATTTTTTTTCCTGCTCCGGAGGAAGCGATTCGTCAGTAGATTCGCCTAATAATTTGACATATCCGCCTAAAGGAATCCAGGAAAGGACATATTCCGTCTCTCCGATCTTTTTACCTAATATTTTCGGGCCGAAGCCCAACGAAAATTTAACTACGCCGACACCGCTGATTCTGGCGACAAGATAATGCCCAAATTCATGAATAAAAATTAATACACCGAGTAATACGATGACCGATATTAAACTTACCAAGATTTAATCCTTTCCAAGCAATTCTTTTGTCTGCATCCTTGCCCATTCATCAGCCTGCAATATGTCGCCAAGCGCCGGCTTTTTTACGGTTTGATGCCTATTTAGAACTTTACCAATTATTACCGGTAAATCAACAAATTTAATTTTCCGGCCAAGAAACGCCTCAACAGCAATTTCGTTGGCGGCATTTAAAACCGCCGGCATTGTTCCGCCGCAGATTCCGGCTTCATAAGCCAACTGCAGGCAGGGAAACTTTTTCATATCCGGCTTGCCAAATTCCAGGTTTTTAGCTTTGACGAGGTCTAAAAAAGGTAAATGATTTCTAATTCTTTCCGGATAAGTCAGGGCATAGGCAATCGGTGTTCTCATATCGGGAATACCCAGTTGGGCTAATAGGCAACCGTCAACAAACTCGACCATAGAATGCACAATGCTTTGCGGATGAATAAGAATTTCAATTTTACTGATTTCCAGATCGAACAACCATCCGGCTTCGATTACTTCCAGTCCCTTATTCATCATTGATGCCGAATCAATGGTTATTTTTTTTCCCATTTTCCAATTGGGGTGCTGAAGAGCCTGGTCAAGCGTTACCTTTTTGAGATCACTTGTTTTATAATTATAAAAAGGGCCGCCGGAAGCCGTTAATATGATCTTATTAATATTCTTCTTTTTTTGCCCCTGTAAGCACTGAAAAATTGCGCTGTGTTCACTGTCTACCGGAAGAATTTTGACTCCCTTTTGTTTAGCTTTTCTAGTAACTATGTCCCCGGCCATGACCATTGTTTCCTTATTGGCTAGAGCTATGTCTTTTTTTGCATCTATTGCGGCCAATGTAGGAATGAGGCCCGCGGCGCCGGATATTGCCGAAATAACAATGCCGGCATCGCTAAATGAAGCAACTTCTTTTAATCCTTCCGTCCCGGCAACTATTTTTGTCTTGATTTTTTGAGGCAGACTTTTTCGAAGTTCATCAATATTTGCCGGATCAGCTATAGCGGCTATTTTCGGCCGGAATTTTTCAATTTGTTTCTGCAGTAGTTTTATATTATTGCCTGCCGCCAGGGCAACGATCCGGAATTGCCTCGGATTTTTTTCGATAATATCCAGCGCGTTGACCCCGATTGAACCTGTTGATCCTAAAACAGTTATTTTTTTCATCTCAACCAAATACGTAAATTCGATAATAATACACAAAAGGAACAATAAAAAGCAGGCAATCCAACCGGTCCATTAAACCGCCGTGGCCGGGCAGAAGAGAACTGGCATCTTTTAATCCGTAATTTCTTTTAATGGCGGATTCACACAGATCGCCAAGCTGGCCGACAATGCTGCCGATTATTGCAAGAATCCCTATTTTAATTAAAGACAAACCGGGGAAAAAGAAATAACTGAAAATCAGACAGGCCAGCGTGCTTCCCAGAATTAAGCCGATTGTACCTTCAACCGTTTTACCGGGGCTGATAATAGGGCTTAATTTATGCCTGCCGAAATATTTACCTATATATAAAGCCGTTATATCACCGGCAAAAGCCAAAATAAGAACAAACAAAACCCACAAAACTCCTTTGTCCGCCGCCCTCAGCAAAATAAAATATGATAATAAAAACGGGATATATAAAATACCGAAAGTAACTTTGGCGACAATTGCTACATCGAAGGTTAAATCTCTAACAGAACCCAAAAATAAAATGAATATCACTAAAATGCAGAAAGCCAGCACAGCAAGAACAAGCTGGCTTGTACCAAAAAACGTAACAAGGGGAATTGCTAATGCAAAAACGGTTCCTTCAAGTTTTTCTTTAAAAAAACCCTTTCCCAAAACGATGTTGTTATATTCCCCTATTCCACCCGCTGCAGCCACGGCAATTAATACGGCCAAAACCCAGGGAGGAGCAACGATAATTACTAACAATATTACAGCAGCCAGTATCAAACCGGTCAGCCATCTTGCCGCCATGCTATTTGCCATAGTTAATTCCGCTTCTTACTTTCATCCGCTATTATCTTCCAATTGTTCGGAGGTCAGACCAAAACGTCGTTCCCGCTTTTGATAACTGGCAATTGCTTTTAAAAGATCTTCCTTTTTAAAATCGGGCCAAAAAACATCGGTAAAATAAAGCTCGGTGTAAGCAAGTTGCCAAAGCAAAAAATTACTGATGCGATATTCACCGCTGGTGCGAATCAATAAATCGGGATCAGGTAAGCCTGAAGTCTGCAGATAACTGCTGAACATATCCTTATTAATATCATTGAGTTGTACCTTATCGCTTTTGAAATCCTCCAACAATTTTTTTATCGCCAAAATTATTTCATCCCGGCCTCCATAGCTCAAAGCCAGAGTTAAAATCATTTGATCGTTATTTCTCGTACTTGCCATTGTTTCTAAAAGTTTATCTTTAACTTTTGGATGCAAATTATCCAATTGGCCGATTGCCGTAAGACGTATCCCCTGCTTATGTAATTCTTGCAATTCCTTTGACAGATATTCGTCCAGAAGAGACATTAAGGCCTTGACCTCATCTGCGGGTCTTCCCAAATTTTCCGTGGATAAGGCAAATAATGTCAAATGTTTTATTCCTATTTCACGGCATGACCTCACAATGGTTCTTACAGCCTGGGCACCTTTTTTATGACCGCGAATTCTCCCGAAAGTGTGCTGCTTTGCCCAACGTCCGTTGCCATCCATAATAATTGCAACATGTTGCGGCAAAACATTACTGTCAATTTTCATCAAAAAACGAACCTCAAGTTAATTTTTTATTAAAAAATGATTCCTTTCAATAAAGCAACTGAAGTTAACCATTGTATTTTACAAGATTAGCTCTGCAAAAACAAATGGGGAGCTATTAAGGCTCCCCATTTTATTCAATAGTATATAAATCGGTTTATATTTCCATAATTTCTTTTTCTTTGGCCGCTAAAATTTTATCGACTTTTTCTATGCCATTATTTGTTGTTTTTTGAACTTCGTCCTGGGCTGTAAAAAGTTCATCTTCAGCCATTTTATTATTCTTTTTGAGTTCCTTTAACTCTTCGTTGGCGTCCCTGCGGGCATTGCGCAGTTTTATTTTGCCTTCTTCCGCCATTTTTTTAACAACTTTAACCAGTTCCTTACGGCGTTCTTCAGTTAACTGCGGAATGGCGAGCCGGATAATTTTGCCGTCATTGGAAGGCATCAACCCCAGATCCGACTTTTGAATGGCTTTCTCAATGGCTCCAATCACAGTGGAATCCCACGGAGAAATGACAATTAAACGACTTTCCGGAACGGACAGAGTTGCAACCTGAGCAATGGGCGTTGCCGTTCCATAATAATCAACCTTGATGCCATCCAGCAACGAGACGGAAGCCCTTCCCGTCCGCACGCGGCTGAATGATTTATCCAGTGTGGATATGGTCTTATCTATGTCATCCTTCAGCTTTTGAAAAACCTGATCTTTCATATTATCCTCCTACGTAAGTACCAATTTGTTCACCGCAAATTGCCCGTCGGATATTATTTTTTTTCTGCATATTAAATACAATAATCGGCAACTTATTATCACGGCAGAGAGAAATGGCCGTTGCATCCATTACTTTAAGATTATTGGTTAATACATCAATATAACTGATTTTTTTATACATAACGGCATCTTTGTTTTTTACCGGGTCAGAATCATATATTCCGTCGACCTTCGTTGCTTTCATGATTACATCTGCATCGACTTCCATCGCCCGGAGAGATGCGGCTGTGTCAGTCGTAAAATATGGATTTCCTGTGCCGCCCGCAAAAATTACAATTCTGCCTTTTTCCAAATGACGGACCGCCCGGCGTTGAATGAACGGTTCGGCGATTTCGCGCATTTCTATGGATGATTGCACCCGGGTCGGTATGCCCCTCATTTCCAAAGCGCTTTGCAAGGCAAGGCTGTTGATCACTGTTGCCAGCATACCCATATAATCGGCGGATGTACGATCCATTCCTTTTGAACTTGCTTCCAAGCCACGGAATATATTCCCTCCCCCGACCACGATACAGATTTGAACGTTGAGATCAGCAATTGATTTTATCTCCTCGGCTATGAAATTGGCAACTTCCGGATCTACGCCGGAAGATTGCTTTCCCAAGAGAGCTTCTCCGCTTAATTTCAACAAAATCCTTTTATAAACGGCCTTTTTTTTGGCATCCATCGATATGCTCTTTTACTTCCGGATTTCCTCACCCAACTGGAATCTGGCAAAACGGCGAATAATGATATTTTCACCGGTATTGGCAATTAAGTTGTTAATAAGCGTAGCTATTGTGATATCTGTATTCTTTATGAACTTTTGTTCAGTCAGGCAAACGTCTTCATAATATTTTTTCAGTTTGCCTTCGATAATTTTATCCCAGATCTTTTCCGGCTTCTTTTCTTCACGCAATTGACTGCGGTAAATTTCCTTTTCTCTTTCCATTGCATCAGCCGGAATTTCCTCCGGGCGTAGATACAGAGGATTCGATGCTGCAATATGCATGGCAATATCTTTTGCCGTTGCCTGGAAGGCATCCGTCTTTGCCACAAAATCGGTCTCGCAATTAAGCTCAACCAAAACTCCTATGCGCCCTCCCATATGAATATAGGAAGCGATTGTTCCTTCTTTAGCTGCTTTGGAAGATCGTTTTGTTGCCGCCGACAATCCTTTTTTCCGTAAAAAATCGATTGCTTTTTCAAAATCACCGTCCGATGCCGCCAATGCTTCCTTGCAATCCATCATTCCGGCGCCGGTTTTTGTTCTCAGTTCTTTGACCATTGCTGAAGTTATTTCCAATTTTCTTACCTCCCGAAAACTTTAAAAATCAATATGTGTATTGTTAAGTATTTCAATATTTAGTTATTATTATTCTTTTCCCATTTCGACGCTCTCGGGAATATCTGTTTCGGCAGCCGTTGATTCTATAGCCGCCTGAGCTTCTTTATTCGATTCCGCCGTTAATTTTTCTTCAAAACGTTTCTTTCCTTCAAGGACGGCATCGGCAAACTTTGATGAAAATAATTTAATTGCCCTGATGGCATCGTCATTTCCGGGAATAATGTAATCAATATCATCGGGATCGCAATTTGTATCGACGATGGCAACAATAGGAATAGACAATTTTTTAGCTTCCTGAACTGCAATATGTTCCCGGTTTGGGTCAACAATAAATATTGCCGAGGGGAGGGATTTCATGTTTCTAATTCCGCCCAGGACATCTTCGAGTTTTTCTTTTTCTTTTTGAAGTTTAGCGATTTCTTTTTTAGGAAAAGCTTTTATTGAATCGTCTTCAAACATTTTGGCAAGAGTATTAAGTCGATCAATACTTCGCTTAATGGTAACAAAATTGGTCAGCATACCTCCCAGCCAGCGCTGATTAACATAAGGCATGCTGCAACGTTTAGCTTCTTCCTTGATTGCTTCCTGAGATTGCTTTTTTGTTCCGACAAAAAGAATTTCATTGCCTTCGGTGATTAAGTCAATAATAAAATTATAAGCCGTTTGAAACATTCCGACGGTTTGCTGAAGGTCGATTATATAAATATTATTCCTCGCCCCGAAAATATAAGGCTTCATTTTGGGGTTCCATTTGTTGGTTTGATGCCCGAAATGGACACCCGCCTCCAGCAACAGTTTCATTGAAATTACTGACATCTTTCTTTCTCCTTTTTTGTTTTTTCCTCCATCCCTTTCAACTTGCACCGGCTACTTAATAATTAAGCAACATGCCTGCAATCCGGGGATGTGCGAAGTTTGGCGGCACTTAACACATATAAATCAATTATTCAAGTTTAAATGATGATTATTAATTTCAAATCGCCTTAAGAGTTTTATTGTCCGTTTGATGGAATTAATACTTGGACAGCAATCTTCGGCGACTTTGAACGCAAAAAGCTTCATTCTTTGTCAAGTTGTATAATCGGCATTAATCTTTACGTAATCATGTGATAAATCCGAAGTGTAAACGCAGTATGATTTATCGCCGCTTCCCAGTTGTACTTGAACGTCAATCCGGTCTTTCTTGAATAAGCTTTCCAATGTTTTTAAACTTACATCGGCCGGCGCATCCTGGGAGAAAACCGGCACACCGCCGATCGACAGAATGACTCTTTCCTTTTCAAATGGAACGCCGGACGCACCGAGGGCAGCGATTATTCTTCCCCAATTGGGATCTTCACCAAAAAAAGCTGTTTTTACCAAATTGGAATTGGCAATGGAATATGCTGCTTTTCGCGCATCTGATCTTGATTTTGCACCTTCCACTAAAATGGAAATAAATTTTGTTGCTCCCTCGCCGTCTTTAACTACCGCCTGGGCAAGTTCCATTAAAACGTCTGACAACATATCCCGGAAGCGCTGCAGCCGGGCTTGTGCTTTTTCGAGGGGGTTATTACCGGCCAGACCGTTTGCCAGAATAACGGCCGTATCATTGGTGCTCATACAACCGTCAACACTTATTGTATTAAATGTGGAATCAATGGCCTGATGGAATACGGTATTCAAGGCCTTGGCGTCAATTAAAGCATCGGTCATCACATAAGTAAGCAATGTGGCCATGTTCGGCTCAATCATTCCGGCACCCTTGGCGATTCCGCAGATTGTAATATCCTTGGCCCCGACAATTCCCCGGCGGATGGCAATCTTAGGATATTTGTCCGTAGTCATCATTGCTTCTTCAGCATCTTCAATTCCAAATTCATTTAAGCCGGTAACCAGTTCACTAATTCCGCTCTCTATCTTTTTAACAGGCATTCTTTTTCCGATTACACCTGTCGAACAAACCAGTATATGTTCCTCTTTAATTTTTAACTGGCTGTTTAAAGCGGCCGATACGGCCAGTGCATCCTGAATTCCCTCTTTTCCGGTCGCGGCATTGGCACATCCACTGTTTGTTATTATGGCCTGAGCCATGCCTTTCTTGACTCGCTCCATATCAATCAACACCGGCGCCGCTTTAAAAGTATTTTTTGTAAATACGGCGGCGACCTTTGCCGGTACAGTGGAATAAATCAAACCAAGATCTTTTTTTTCCCCGTCTTTTATTCCTACGGACACGCCGTTAGCTAAAAATCCGGGAACATTTATCTTCATTCTTTCCTTTACCATAATGCCTGCTCCTTCTTATATCGCTTAAGCACCACAGCATTTTTTATATTTCTTACCGCTGCCACAGGGACAGGGATCGTTGCGGCCGACTTTCCGTCCTTCTCTCTTCACGGTTTGTGCTTCCGGCACATCTTCCCCACGGCTTAATATATAATCCTGTTTTTGCTGGTGTCTGATTTCTTCGACTTCCTCTTCCCGCTGGATTTGCACCATACAGAGCTTTTCTAAAGAATCGCTTTTCATCTCGGATATCATTCCCATGAACATTTCGTAACCTTCACGTTGATATTCACGAACCGGATCTTTCTGACCATAGCCCCGTAACCCGATTCCCTCTTTTAAGTGATCCATAGAGAGCAGATGATCCTTCCAATGGGAGTCGATTGACTGCAGCATGATTACTTTCATTAAGTAATCCATCAGTTCTTTGCCGAAACTTTGTTCTTTGCTCCGCAAGAGTTCCTGAACTTTTTGAATTATCAATTCACGTATTGAATCTGCGGATGCGATTTCCGTTGAATTCGCTATGTTTAATTTCAAGTTAAACTGCTTTAGTATGGCATCATCAAGTCCCTTTAGATTCCATTCTTCAAAATGCTTTTTCTCATCAACATATTCAAAGAGAAGATCGTCAACAACTTCTTCAAGCATTTCTTCGGCATCCGCCCATAAGTCCTCTCCACGCAATACTTTTTTGCGCTGTTCATATATGACATTGCGCTGCTTGTTCATGACATCGTCAAATTCAAGCAGATGCTTGCGGATATCGAAATTCTGTCCTTCAACCCGTCTCTGTGCATTTTCTATTGCACGGGAAATATACTTGTGTTCGATCGGCTCATTTTCTTCCATGCCGACGCGATCCATAATCGACGAAATTCTTTCCGCGCCAAAAATACGCAGCAGGTCGTCTTCCAAAGAAAGATAGAAACGTGAGGAGCCTTTGTCGCCTTGACGGCCGGACCGTCCACGTAACTGATTGTCAATACGGCGGCTTTCATGGCGTTCGGTGCCTAAAATATGCAGCCCACCCAGATCCGCCACGCCTTCACCCAGCTTAATATCCGTACCACGGCCGGCCATGTTCGTTGATATGGTTACCTGACCCGCCTGACCGGCCTGGGCAACTATTTCTGCTTCTTTTTCATGATTTTTGGCATTGAGTACATAATGTTTGATACCGGCACGGGTTAAGTGTTTACTCAATAACTCCGATTTTTCAATGGAAATCGTTCCGATCAGAACGGGGCGTTTCTGTTGATTTAAAGCTTTGACTTCCTGAATGACGGCATTAATTTTTTCTTGTTCCGTTTTATAAATCAAATCGTTTTCATCGTTGCGGATCATCGGCATATTGGTCGGAATAACTACAACATCCAAATTGTAAATCTTTTTGAATTCCGTGGCTTCCGTATCTGCGGTTCCCGTCATGCCGGAAAGTTTACTGTACATCCGGAAATAGTTCTGAAAAGTAATGGAAGCAAGCGTTTGATTTTCTCTCTCGATTTTTACCTTTTCCTTTGCTTCCAGTGCCTGATGCAGGCCATCGCTGTACCGCCTTCCCGGCATTACCCGGCCGGTAAATTCATCGACGATAATAACCTCTCCGTCTTTGACGAGATAATCCACATCCCGCCTGAACAACGTGTGTGCTTTGAGCGCCTGATTGACATGGTGAACAATTTCAATATTGCGCGGCTCATAAAGGTTTTTCACATTTAAAAATCCTTCAACATGGGCTACGCCTTCTTCCGTTAAAACGACGGTACGGCTTTTTTCGTCAATTACGTAATCCTGTTCTTTTTTTAACCGCGGTATGATCTGGTTGATCTTATAATATTTATCAGTTGATTCTTCCGAAGCGCCGGAAATAATCAAAGGCGTACGGGCCTCATCGATCAAAATACTGTCCACCTCGTCAACAATCGCATAATTAAATTCCCGTTGGACATAATCTTCCAGACTGAACTTCATATTGTCCCGCAGATAATCAAATCCGAATTCGTTGTTTGTTCCATACGTAATATCGGCGCCATAGGCCTCTCTTCTTTCGTCATCATCCAGCCCATGGACAATAACTCCGACACTCAAGCCCAGGTAATTGTAAACCGGTCCCATCCATTCCGCGTCTCTATTTGCCAGATAGTCATTGACGGTAACAACATGGCATCCCTTTCCTTCCAGAGCGTTAAGGTATAGAGGCATCGTAGCGGCAAGTGTTTTTCCCTCGCCTGTTTTCATCTCCGCTATTTTGCCTTCATGCAGGACTATTCCGCCAATTACCTGCGCATCAAACGGGCGCATTAAAAGAGTGCGGCGCGATGCTTCTCTGGCCACGGCAAATGCTTCCGTAAGAATATCGTCAAGGCGGAAACCCGTATTCAATTTTTCTTTAAAATACGGTGTTTTTGCTTGAAGTTCAGCATCACTCAATGCCATCATTGCCGGTTCAAAGCTGTTGACTTCGTTTAAAAGAACCGATAAACGTTTTAATTCTCTATCGTTTTTTGTTCCAATGATCTTTTTTAAGATTTTATCCAGCATTAATTCACCTTCAAAAAAAAACCGGTAATGTTACCGGTGAATTTAACATTCTTTGTATGTAATCAATATTCGAAGTAGTTCATAAACGAACTTATTCCATAGTAATATCGATTAATTTTTATCTTTTTCAACAACTAATTTTAATTGTTGGATTTATCTATTCATTAATCGGTCTTTGTTAATTTAAATAGAATATATGGAGATAAGCCCGTAATTGCAACCGGATCCCCGAATCAGAAAATTTTTAAATTCAAATATAACCCTCAATCCGGACTATTTCAGGAACTCACAAATTTCGGTAACCTTATATTAATTATCATATTAATTATCATAAAAAAAAATTAAGTCAAGACATACCCGGCAATTTAGCCCGTGGATATCCTATCATAACTATCCTGAATAAATGGCTTCAAATATATAAAATCAGGACTTGATAATCGAAATTAATGGATCGCCGACTTCAACCTTATCACCGGGTGACACCATGACTTCGCTGACCTTTCCATTAATCTCGGAAACAACGTTTGTCAGCATTTTCATTGCTTCCAGAACAATCAGAACCTGACCGGCTGATACTTCATTATCCTCCGAAACCCGCACTTCATTAACAGTTCCGGACATTTGAGAACGGACATCACCGGCTTTTGCCAAATCATTTAATTCCTTGAGGGAAATGGAAACCTTCTTCTGACTTGCCGAACCTTTCTTGTCGTCCCCTTCCTGGTCCATTTCGGTATAGATCGGCTCGGGATGGTGATCAATGTTAAAATAAGTAACAGCATCGCCAGTCTTCGTCTTACGCTGCGGACCTATTTCAATTGCATGTAATTTACCATAAGCATCGGTTATCTCAAATTTTTCTCCTAAACCAAAGCCGCCTTTTTTAAACCATATATAAGGAGGCAATATCCATGTTTTTCCAAATTTTGCCTCAAATTTAAAGAAATCTACGGCATCATTAGGATGCTGCAAATATAAAACAAGCTCATCTTCAGTTGCCGGCCGTCCCAGGCGCCGTTCCAGAACCTTCTTTTCAATATCGAGATCGATATTCTCTATCTTTTGGTAACAATAATTGCAGTTTACATAGTCCTGCCAGTCCGCTCCGAACACGGCCTTATAAATTTCATCGGCAGGTTTATAAAATGGCAGCTCGCCGTATCTTCCCAGCATTAGATTTTTCAAGTCGTCACTGGCGGACTTGTAACGTTCGCCTTTGAGAACATTATTTACCGCCGTTGTCCAAAGAATCTGTGAACCTGGAGTTACGCTCCACCAATTGCCTAACTCTACCTGCACACGCGGCAGTTCTTTCTGCAGAATTTCCGGCATTCTGGATAAAAATCCGCCTTTTACTGCCTGTTCAAAGCTTGATCCGGTTGCTCCTCCGGGCAGTTTATGCACTTGCACGGTCGGATCAAAACCAAGGAACTGAGATTCAAAGTCTTTATAATGTTCTCTTTCCGGACGTAAAATATTTGAAGCATCAATTACGGCCTGCCTGTTTAAGCCGGCGGCTCTGTATCCGTAGTCTTCAAGTGTATCCACAACAGTGATTATCGGCGGCGGTCCGAAAAAGCCCGTAAAGGCATGATCACCCGCATCAATAATCTTCGCGCCGTTTTTAACGGCTTCGATGATTCTTCCGATATCGTTGCCATCCGTATTATGTCCATGATAATGAACGATTAGATCCGGGTATTTGTTTAAAATTGCCTTGACCAGTTGACCAATCCGGTGCTGAGTTCCCAAGCCGCCGTGATTCTTAATGCAAAGGATTATGTCTTCTCCGGTAACATCAATGATTTCACCTACTTTTTTCACATAATATTCATCGGTATGCTCCGGGCCGGTGGAAAAACAGATGCTAGGCTCCAAAATACACCCGGCCTTTTTAACTTCCTCAAATACGGCAACCATATTTGGTATATGATTCAAAAAGTCAAACACCCGCCAGACATGAACATAACGGGCAAAAGATTGTACCGTAAGCCGGATAACGTTTTCCGGGTAAGGACGGTAACCGAACAGATTGACGCCCCGGCAAAGGTTTTGAAACAAAGTATCCGGCATGTTTTCCGCCAAAATCTGTAATTTTTCCAGCGGATTCATCTGTTTGCGCAGCATATCGACATGCACCGAGGCTCCGCCCGATATTTCAATAGAAAAGAAACCGGAATCGTTGCGTTCCTTGGCCACAAGAAGCTGGGTATGCGGCATAATCCTGTTTTTGAAATCGGATTGAGAAAGGTCTCTTTCCGTATTGGTCACATAGTAGCCTTTAGTCCTCTTTATTTTATCAATGATGTATTTTGCGCCCTTTTCCTTTAATTCCCGGGGAGTTACTCTTTCTTCAAATACATTTGTTGCTTTTTCCATAAATTAATAAACCCTGCTTTCCTAGAGATAGATCAAACTGCATAAGGATTCATTTTTCGGGCATGAATCTCCGCAATCAATTTTGCAAGTTTCGCCACTTCGCGTTCCTGCTCAGGATAATCAAATAATTTTTCATGTGTTTCCAGATAGCTTGTATTGAACTTACCCGCCCGAAAATCGGGATCGTCGCAAATGGCCAGATAAAAAGGAATTGTTGTTTTCGGCCCGACGATCAGAAAATTATTCAAAGACCTCTTTAATCGCTCGATGGTCTGTTCCCAGTCATATCCACGCACAGTCATCTTGACCATTAAAGAATCATAATCAGTAGGTATACGATATCCCTGATAAACAACGCCGTCCAACCGGACACCCGGACCACCCGGCGAATGATAGACCTCCAGGGTCTTGCCCCCTTCCGGCATAAAATTATTCTTGGGATCTTCAGCATTAATTCTTACCTGGACAGCTTTACCCAGCATCTGAACGCGATTAGCCGGAATATCCAGAACATTGCCTTCAGCAATTCTTATCTGCTGCCGGACAATATCGACTCCGGTCAATTCCTCCGTAACAGTATGTTCTACCTGCAGCCGTGTATTCATTTCCATGAACCAGAATTCATTGGTTTTGGAATCGACAAGAAATTCAACAGTTCCGGCATTGACATAACCAGCCTGGCGGGAGCCTTTGATAGCGGCGTCATACATTGCTTCGAGAACATCGGCTGGTAAATCGGCCGGTGCAATTTCCAGCAATTTCTGATGGCGGCGCTGTATTGAACAGTCACGTGAACCGAGATGGATGACATTTCCGTAATAATCGGCAAGGATCTGTATTTCGATATGGCGCGGCGACTCAATGCATTTTTCCAGGTAAATTCGATCATCATTGAAGGCGGTTCGTGTTTCGGCTCTGACCAAAGGCAGTTGTGCCTTTAATTCCTCTTCATTATTAACTTTACGAATACCTCTGCCTCCACCACCGGCCGCAGCTTTAAGCATTACCGGGTAGCCGCATTTGTCGGCGAATTTTTTGGCAAATTCAATTCCTTCATCACCTAAAGCAAGATTATCCGTACCGGGAATTGTCGGTACACCGGCTTTTTCCATAATTTCCCGGGCAACGACTTTGTTGCCCATGTCACGGATGACCTGCGCCGGCGGACCAATAAAAATGATGCCTGCCTTTTCACAAGCTTCCGAAAAATCAGCATTTTCCGAAAGAAAACCATAACCCGGATGAATAGCGTCCGCCCCGCTTTTGCGGGCCGCCCATATTATTTTATCAATATCCAGGTATTCCTTGCGGGGACGCTCTCCGATCATTATTGCATCATTGGCTGACCGGATATAGTTTGATTCCGAGTCCGGTTTCTCATAAACGGCAATCGCTTCCAGACCCAGCTCTTTCACAGTTCTAATTATGCGTAAAGCAATTTCACCTCTGTTGGCAATCAGCACTTTCTTGATGTTTCTTTTGATTACAGACATGATTCCTTCCTTAAATTAAGCTAATAAGTACGAAAAATATCATTCATTTTTTTACATGCAGATATGTCGTGAGCGACAAAGCATGTCAAGAAAATTCATAATGATTCCAGTGAAAACAGCTTGGGAATGGGCGAGAGGCTGTCACCAGTTTCTCGTTATTTTTGCGGTATCTTATACTTTTTGATTAAGCAGAGTCAATCTTTTTATTATTGTTGTTTATTTGCCTCAATTCGTATTTTTATGTTGAAATAACGGCAGCTTTCCAATAAGTATATCATCGAAAGACAACAGGCTTTAAAATCTTAGTAAAATCATTCTTAAACCTGCTTTCACCATGTTTGGAAATTAATAAAATAGAGTTAATCATGGTTAAAAAGAAATTTTTTATCATAATTTTTCCAGTGCTTCTTTCACTGGCTTCATGTATGCCATGGCCATGCACAAGAGGTATCGGGCCAATCATTGACACTTTAAAAACAGGAAATTCTTCTCAAGCTATAGTTGTAGCAAATAGATTTTCATCATCTTTTAATGTGAAAGTTTATTTATTGGAAAAGAAAAACGGAAAATGGGAAATGGTTCAGGGTCCCATCGAAGGAGTAATCGGCAAAAATGGTTTTGCGAATCCCGGTGAGAAACGCGAGGGCGACGGCAAATCTCCTTCCGGTATTTTTCATCTTCAAAGAACATTCGGTTACGGCGGGTCTATTCACTCAAAGATGCCGTATCAGCAGGTATTAGCTGATGATTTATGGATTGATGATGTTAATGCTTCTGATTACAATCAATGGGTAAAAAAAGAGAATACTCAAGCATTATCTTATGAAAGAATGAAACGTGACGATGATCTTTATAAATATGGGATTGTTATCGAATATAATACTGATCCGGTGACGGCGGGATGCGGAAGCGCAATTTTTTTACATATCTGGGGTGGAGAAATGACCCCGACTGCAGGCTGCGTCGCTGTTTCCGAAAATGACATTATCAAGATTCTCGGGTGGCTGGACCCGCAGGCCAAGCCGCTGGTAGTAATGGGCACGAAAAATATAATAGAAAGGCTTATTCAATGAAATCAAAAATTATACTGAGTTTTTTTCTTGCACTAATCTCTTTTCAATTTACAACAATGTCTTATTCAGATGACAAATTGCCTCCCGGTTTTGTCAATATTCAGGAGATAATTCCGGATATTCAGCTTGATATTAGATACTTCGGACCGCATAATTTTGTAGGGGAAAGGATCAATGGTTATAATGCCGGTAAATGCATCCTGACCAGAGAAGCAGCAACAGCGCTTGCAAAAGTTCAGAAAGATTTATCCCCATTTTCACTTTCCATAAAAATTTACGACTGCTATCGTCCACAGCGGGCGGTTAACCATTTCGTGAAATGGGCAACCGAGATAGAGAACACAAAAACCAGAGAGGAATTTTATCCCGGTGTTGATAAAAGAAACTTATTTAAAGACGGCTATATTGATTCCAAATCAGGTCATAGCCGCGGCAGCACAGTCGATTTGACAATTGTTCCCCTACCCCTGCCCAGGCAGGCTGGCTATATTCCGGGGCAAAAATTGTCAGCCTGTTATCTTCCCGTTGGTCAGCGCTTCTCTGATAACAGCATAGATATGGGAACCGGGTTTGATTGTTTTGACGATTTATCCCATACAGCGAATAATAAGATCGGCTTGCCGCAAAAAATAAACAGACTGCTTTTGAAATCGCTGATGGAAAGACACGGATTCAGGAATTTCGAAAAGGAATGGTGGCATTATACATTAAATAATGAACCTTATCCGAATACTTATTTTGATTTTACAGTTGAATGAGTTTTATGAAAATTGCGTTGCCACTTTATATAAGGTCTTACGGTTTTTCGATCATCCTTAAGTCTAATAATGTTGAGGATATTTTCGCATAACCGGTAAATTGAAGATTCAAAATTTGTAATATTTTTTAGATTAAAATCCATAGCTTATTCCTTATCTTACGATACGGTTCTTACATATAAATTGATTGACAAAAAAGAATACATTATGATAGCAAAAGTTAATAAATAAATGTGCTTAAAGATTATCAACCATACTCAGCATTGGACAAAATTGTCGGATTTGTTTTTCTGGAAGGAGTCCCTTTTGAAGCTGCGCGATGTAAAAGAAATCCTTAATGCGGAAGTAATTGTCGGTGAAGAAATGTTGGATATGGAGGTAAAGACGGCTTTTGGGGCTGATTTAATGAGTGATGTCCTGGCCTTTGCTAAACCAGGCAGCTTATTGCTCACCGGCCTCACCAATGACCAGGTCGTAAGAACTGCCGATATCGTCGAAATTGCTGCTATTGTCCTGGTACGAGGCAAAAAGCCGACTGCCGAAGCCGTTAAATTGGCTAGAGAATTAAAAATCCCAATTTTGGCGACTAAATATATTCTTTTTGATACAGCGGGACGACTTTATACAAAGGGTATAGTTGGTAGCCTGGAAAAAAAATAACTGTGGAAGCAACGGACGATATACCGTATCAGCGGAGTTTTTATGTTGAAGGCGGCAATTTTAGTTACGCCGGGATAGTATCGACAAGCATAAAATCCATTCTCAAACAAATGGATTTTCCCAATGATATAGTAAGAAAAACAGCACTTGTTTCTTACGAATCGGAAATTAATATTGTTTCTTATGCCAGAAAAGGAGTAATTAAATTAACAGTTCTTCCTGATGTCATTCAGATAGAGGTGACTGATGAAGGCCCCGGGATACCGAATATTGAACTCGCCATGCAGGAGGGCTATTCCACGGCGGACAATAAAATTAGGGAAATGGGATTCGGCGCCGGTATGGGACTCTGTAATATTAAGAATTATTCCGATAAGTTTGATATCACCTCAGAAGTCGGCAAGGGAACTTCCCTGAAAATGGAAATTAAGATACATTGACGTTCTTAAGGATTTGATAGTGGATATTGAAGCAATAATTAAAGCTTTGAATTTAAAAGTAAGGTCTGCGGAAGATAACCTTAAAAAAATTGTTTCCGGAGGTTATACAGGAGATTTACTAAGCGATGTTATGGCCAATTCTCACGAAGGAGATATCTGGATAACCAGACAAGTGCACCAGAATATTGTCGCCGTCGCCAGCCTTAAAGATCACGCAGGAATTATACTGGTTAATTCCAGCGAGCCGGCAAAAGACACATTGGAAAAAGCCGTCCAGGAAAATATCCCCCTTCTGATTTCGGATTTAAGTGCATTTGAATTATCAGCCAAAATCTATAATCTTCTGGCTGAAAAAGATTGATTTTCGGTTGCGGCTGTAATAAAAAGTTCCGGTCATTTTTTTCCGGCAAAGAAGATGCTTAAAACTTTCCATTGTGATTTCCATATTCACACCTGCCTCTCACCTTGTGCCGATCTTGACATGCATCCCCAAGCATTAGTGGAAAAAATACTGGAAGCAGGGCTTGATTTGATAGCTATCTGTGATCATAATTCCTCGGAAAATGCTTCTTTTGTAATGAATGCAGCCCGAGGTAAAAAATTAAATATCTTGCCCGGCATGGAGGTTACAACCAGAGAAGAAGTACACATACTCGCAATTTTTGATTCTCTCGATAATCTGGCCCGGCTTCAAGAGCTTGTTTATCAGAACCTTGCCGGAGAAAATGATGAAACACGTTTCGGTATTCAGGCTATCGTTAATGAAATTGGCGAAGTAGAGGGTCTGAATAACAAATTATTGATTGGCGCCACCGATTTATCGTTGGACAAATTAGTAAAAAGCATTCACGAGTTTGGCGGTTTAGCCATTGCTGCTCATATAGACAGGGAAAGTTTCAGCGTTTTGAGTCAGCTTGGCTTTATCGACGAAAATGTAAAATTTGACGCTTTGGAAGTAACACCGTTGACCGGGATTGAGAAGGCAAGAATAAAATACCAGGAATTGAGTAATTACTCTTTCATTACTTCGTCGGATGCTCATTTCCTCAAAGATATCGGCAGGGCAATGACCAGAATTATTTTAGAGGAGGCAACAATTGCCGAACTAAAAATGGCTTTTGCCGGACAAAACGGCCGCTATGTTCTGGAGTAAGAATGCTTGAACTGGCCCAGAACATTCTCGATATTGCTGAAAATTCTATCCGGGCGGGTGCAAAATTAGTTGTTATTTCCGTAGTTGAAGACTCCGCCAGGAATTTGCTCACTATCGAAATAAGCGATGACGGCTGTGGAATGAAAGGAGAAGAAATAAGCAGGGCGTTAGACCCATTTTATACAACAAAAGATGTACGGCGTGTTGGTCTGGGGTTGCCTCTCTTAACGGATGCCGCCCGCACGTCGGGAGGCAAACTGGAGTTACATTCTGAAGCTGGTAAAGGAACAAAAGTCACGGCCAGTTTTCGACTGGATCACATCGACAGGCAACCTCTGGGAAACATATCCTCGACGTTAGTCAGTCTTATAGTCGCGAATTCAAACGTTGATTTTATTTACGACCACTGGCATAATGATCGGCGATTTAAATTGGATACACAATTAATACGCAAAGAAATTGGAGATATACCTATTTATCATCCCGAGATAGTAAAATACATCCGGGATGTCATTAAAGAAGGTCTTAACGAAATTAAGATAGAAGCCTAAATGAAATATATTGAGGAGGGATTGGATGAAAGCGGAAGACACTGAACTTTTGAAAGAGTTTACACCCGAACAGGTTAACCAGCTCAATGAAATTATTGACAAGTACAAGGGAAAACCTGGAGGATTGATCCCGGTGTTGGAAGAAGCGCAGGTTGCACTGGAATATCTGCCGATTTCCGTGCAGAAAAAGATTGCCGAAGGGTTAAATCTGCCCTTGAGTCGTGTTTATGGAGTTGTTACTTTTTACTCATTTTTCACCATGACGCCGCGCGGCAAACACACTGTACGGATTTGTCTTGGAACTGCCTGTTATGTTCGCGGCGGCAAGGCACTATCCGACACCTTGAAGAAAGAATTTGGTATTGATGAGGGAGAAACTACCCCAGACAGAATGTTTACTCTGGAAACTGTACGCTGCCTGGGTGCCTGCGGCCTGGGGCCCGTCATTGTCGTCGATGAAAATGTTCATGGACGGGTTAAACCTGCCAAGGTCAAAGAGGTATTAAGTCAATACAATTAATTTCTTTACGCTAGAATAATAAGGAGGAACCGCCGATGGCGAAGTTGACTATAGATGATCTTAAAAAGATAAAAGAAAAAGTACACGCCGACATGGCTCTGAGGGATGGTGAGCGCAGAGTAAAAATTACCGTGCATATGGGAACCTGTGGTATTGCTTCAGGTGCCAGAGAAGTTATGGACACAGTGCTTCAGGAAATAGATGAAGCCAAAGCCACCGATATTTTCGTGACAACATCGGGCTGTATGGGTCTTTGCAGCCGCGAACCGTTAGTCACCGTAGAAATATTGAATCAGGAACCGATTAAATATGAGTACGTTAATCCCGCAAAGATGAAACAGATATTTAAACGGCACGTTTTGGAGGGAGAAATTCAAATGCCTTTCGTTCTGGCAAGAGGCGCTGAAGTAATAAAGTAAAGTTATTGCCATCATGCATATCAAATTATAGAAGCATGATCATTTCTTAAGGAGGATGTTGACTAAATGAAAGTTTTTCGTTCACACTTACTAATTTGTGGAGGCACCGGCTGTCAATCTTCCGGCAGTCTTGCTGTTAAAAAGGCTTTGTTAGCGGAACTCGATAAAAGAAGCCTTGCCGGTGAAATTAAAGTTGTGGAAACCGGCTGTAATGGATTTTGTGCCTTGGGACCGATCATGGTCGCTTATCCTGAAGGTATAATATACGTTTCAATTCAAGAAAAGGATATTCCCGAACTGGTGGAAGAGCACCTGGTTAAAGGAAGAATCTTAGAACGTCTTTTATATCGGGTACCGTCTACCGATGAAATTATCCCGACAATGCAGGATATTCCTTTCTTTGCCCTTCAGGAATTGCGTGTATTGAGAAACCGCGGTTTGATTGATCCGGAAAAATTGGAAGAATATATTGCCCGTGATGGTTATGCCGGCATGGCCAAGGCATTAACCGAAATGACACCGGAACAAATCGTTCAGGAAGTACTGGATTCCGGTCTGCGCGGGCGTGGCGGTGCGGGATTCCCCACCGGTATGAAATGGAAATTCGCCGCCCAGTCTAAAGGCGATGTAAAGTATGTTCTGTGCAACGCTGATGAAGGCGACCCCGGTGCGTTCATGGACAGAAGCGTACTGGAAGCTGATCCGCATGCCGTTCTTGAAGGAATGGTAATTGCGGCAAAAGCGATCGGTTCACATCAGGGATATATATATTGCCGTGCGGAATATCCGCTGGCAATTCATCGTTTGAATATAGCCATTGCTCAGGCCAAAGAAGCCGGTCTTTTGGGTGAAAATATATTGGGTACGGGATTTGATTTTAATCTGGAAATTTATCAGGGAGCCGGCGCATTTGTTTGCGGTGAGGAAACCGCACTGATGACTTCTATCGAAGGTAAAAGAGGTATGCCGCGTCCCCGTCCGCCCTTCCCCGCCGTTGCCGGTCTGTGGCAGAAGCCCAGTATCCTGAATAACGTGGAAACTCTGGCCAATGTCGGCCAGGTTATCTTACGCGGTGCGAAGTGGTATTCAGCTATCGGTACTGAAAAGAGCAAGGGAACAAAAGTTTTCGCTTTGACAGGCGACGTAAATAACGTAGGTCTGGTTGAAGTTCCCATGGGAACTTCATTGGGCACGATAGTTTATGATATCGGCGGCGGCATTCCCAAAGGAAAGAAATTTAAAGCTGCTCAGCTTGGCGGCCCCTCCGGCGGTATGATTCCTGTTCAACATCTCAATGCATCTGTTGACTATGAAAAAGTTGCCGAACTGGGCGCCATTATGGGTTCCGGCGGATTAATCGTAATGAATGAAGACAAGTGCGCAGTAGATATGGCGCGTTTCTTCATGGATTTCTGCCAGGATGAATCCTGCGGTAAATGTACACCCTGCCGTGAAGGTACCAAGCGAATGCTGGACATTCTGACCAATATCACCCAGGGTAAGGGAAAAGAAGGAGATATCGAGCTTCTGGAAGAAATGGCCGAAGTAATTAAGAACGCGGCGCTGTGCGGACTGGGACAAACCGCTCCCAATCCCGTTTTGAGCACGCTCCGTTATTTCCGCCATGAGTATGAAGATCACATTTTTAATCATCGCTGCTCCGCTGCAGTCTGTACGGCTCTTTTCAAATCACCGTGCCAGCATACATGCCCGATCGAGATGGATATTCCTGCTTACATCGCACTCATCAGATCAGGAAGATTTGATGATGCATATAAGGTATTGCTGCAAACCAATCCCTTCCCGTCTGTTTGCGGCCGGGTTTGCGATCACAAATGTCAGTCCAAGTGCCGCCGCGGCAACCTGGATGAACCTTTGGCAATTAAATTCCTGAAGCGCTTCATCACCGATAACGCTCCACGGCCGAAGATTGAAGTTGTACCGGTTTCCAGAAAAGAAAAGATCGCCGTAGTCGGCGCCGGACCTTCCGGACTCACTGCAGCCCGTGATCTGGCATTGCGCGGCTATAAAGTAACCGTTTTTGAAGAGCTTAATTTTGCTGGTGGTATGCTTCGTTGGGGTATCCCCGCCTATCGTCTGCCCCGCAATATTTTAGGAGCTGAAATTGATAACATTACGGCTCTGGGAGTGGAAATCAAATTAAATAC
>CAZWCA010000015.1:32817-56458 GCA_964632255.1 uncultured Smithella sp.
GCTATTCCCGGCTCGGAATTCACATTAGATGTTGATGCGGTTATTGCAGCCGTTGGCCAGGTTTCAGATATGAGTTTTGCCGAAGGACAAAGCATTGGTGTTAACAAGTGGAACAATTTCTCGGTAGGCAATGGTTACAAATCACGTACACCGAACGAACGTTATTTCGCCGGTGGTGATGCCGTAACCGGTCCCGATACTGTTGTTGCTGCAATCGGCGCCGGTCATCAGGCCGCCGAGGATATCGATGCAGCTATTCGCAAAGCAAATGGTGAGCCCGCTTACGAAATACCCGCTGCGGAAAAAATTGATATTCCATTGATCATCGATGAAGAAACAACGGAATGTCCCCAGGTGGCCATGCCGGAAATGGAAGCCGCTCTACGCAAAGTAAGCTTTGCAGAAGTGGAATTAGGATTCACCGCTGAAGAAGCAATGAAAGAAGCCTGCCGCTGCCTGCGTTGCGATGCCGAGCTTTAATACATTTAGAGGAGAATATTTTTATGTCAACTGTTAAAGTGACTATTGATAATCGTGTAGTTGAAGTCGAGGCGGGTACAACAATTCTTCAAGCTGCCAAACAAAATGGAATTTTAATACCCACCCTCTGCGCATGGACGGAAGCCGGTCATACTCCCGGCGCCTGCCGAGTTTGTATGACGGAAGTAGAAGGCCAGCGTAGTTTAATTGCCGCCTGTGTTTTCCCGGTAAGCGAAGGTATGGTCATTCACACCAATACGGAGAAAGTTCGTCAGGCCAGAAAAATGGTCGTGGAACTGCTGCTTGCCAATCATCCGCAGGAATGTAATTTCTGTATAAGAAACGGCAACTGTGAACTGCAGAAAGTCGCCGAATTTGTTGGATTAAGGGAAGTTCGATTCGATTATACTCAATTCCCAAAAGAAGGCATGATCGACCGTTCCAGCCCCTCTATCGTAAGAGACAGCCGCAAATGTATCGAATGCCATCGTTGTGTAACAGTTTGCGAACAGATTCAGACGGTCAGTGTCTTAACTCCGGCTCATCGCGGCAGTGATGTTAAAGTTGTTCCGGCTTTTGATCTCCCGCTTATCGAATCCAACTGTGTTGCCTGTGGACAGTGCATTATGGCCTGCCCGGTTGGTGCATTATACGAGAAAGACGATATTAATGCGGTTTGGAAAGCTCTCAACGATCCGACCAAACATGTAGTTGTTCAGGAAGCTCCGGCAATTCGTGCGGCACTGGGCGAAGAATTTGGAATGCCTCCGGGATCTCTAGTTACTGGAAAAATGATCGCAGCATTAAGAAAACTTGGTTTTGATAAAGTTTTCGATACGAACTTCACAGCCGACTTGACAATCATTGAGGAAGGAAATGAGCTGCTTAAACGAGTTAAAGAAGGCGGCAAGCTGCCGATGATTACTTCGTGCAGTCCCGGCTGGATTAAATTCTGTGAACATTTTTATCCGGAACTTGTGGGTCATCTTTCCACCTGCAAATCTCCGCAGCAGATGTTCGGTGCACTTGCCAAAACTTACTATGCTCAAGTAGCAGGCATAGATCCGAAAGACATAGTTTCGGTTTCAATCATGCCCTGTACGGCGAAAAAGTTTGAATGCTCGCGTCCCGAAATGAACAGCAGTGGTTACAAGGATGTGGATTATGTATTGACCACGAGAGAGCTTGCCCGCATGATTAAGGAAGGCGGAATTGATTTCGTTAATTTAGCCGATGAAGACTATGATGCTCCCATGGGCGAGTACACCGGCGCCGGAACAATCTTCGGAGCAACCGGCGGCGTTATGGAAGCAGCATTGCGTACCGTATACGCTGTCGTTACCGGAGAAAATCTCCCAAGTCTCGATATTACTCCTGTCCGCGGTTTGGAAGGAGTTAAGGAAGCAACGGTTAAAGTTGGAGCACTGGGCGATGTGAAATTTGCAGTAGCCCACGGTTTGGGTAATGCCCGTAAGATTATGGATAAGATCGCCGAAGGCAAAGCCGATTACGCTTTCATCGAAATCATGTGCTGTCCGGGTGGATGTATTGCCGGCGGTGGTGAACCGATTCCGACTAATAACGAAATCAGAACGCTACGTTCGGCTGCCCTCTATCGTGATGACAGTCAAGTGCAGAAATCGCGTCAGTCACACGAGAATGAGTCAGTTAAAAAACTTTATGAGAAGTTCTTGAAGGAACCTCTGGGACATAAATCCCATGAGCTCCTGCATACCAAGTATAAGCAGAGAGGCACTGAATTGCCTCAGAAAAAAGACAGTTAAGAAAAACAGAACAAGGGGTTGCAACCCCTTGTTCTATCAAGCCTGTTGAAAGAAGGAGGTTTGTTCCGAAAGAGCAAACCTCTTTCTCGTTTGATTGCCAATTTAATTTATCGCTTAATCCCCTCCTTTTCTAAAGGAGGGCCAGGGAGGATTTTCTTAAGCTGGTTCAATCTTGAAGATTGAGTCGCAATATTAGCCGCAATATAATCCATGACTCGGAAATGAAATAAATTAAAGAGAGAGTCTTATTTATGCCAGCATTTCGGACTGAACATGACTTTTTGGGCAAACTTGATATCCCGGCCGGTGTTTACTGGGGAATTCATACCCAACGGGCAATTTCTAATTTTTCAGTCAGCGGACTCCATGTTAATCCGGGCTTGATAAAGAGTCTGGCGCTTATCAAGAAAGCCTGTTGTCAGGCCAATCTTGACACCGGTCATATTACTGCAGAAAAAGCGGAGGCAATTATCAGTGCCTGTAACGAGATTGCTGAGGGCGGTTTTTCTGATCAATTCCCCGTTGATGCTTTGCAGGGCGGCGCCGGAACATCCACCAATATGAACCTCAATGAGGTCATTGCCAACCGGGCCATTGAAATTCTTGGTGGAATTAAGGGTGATTATTCCATTATTCATCCGCTGGAAGACGTTAACCTGCATCAATCCACAAATGATATCTTCCCTACGGCGATTAAAGTTGCGGGAATTTACGGACTCCGCAATTTGGCAAAATCCATTGCCGATCTGCAGGGTTCTTTTCAGGAAAAGGAAAAAGAATTCAGTGGAATAATTAAAATCGGAAGAACGGAACTGCAGGAGGCGGTTCCGATCACGCTTGGAGCGGAATTTTCCGCCTTTGCTGAAGCAATATCCCGCGACCGCTGGCGGACATTTAAATGTGAGGAGCGTCTGCGGGTGGTAAATTTAGGAGGAACCGCCGTCGGAACCGGCCTTACAGCACCCAAAGATTATATTTTTCTGGTCATTGAAAAATTAAGAGAAGTAACCGGGCTGGGATTATCACGCGGTGAAAACCTGCCTGGAGAAACAGCCAATGCCGATGCTTTTGTTGAAGTTTCCGGAATCCTTAAAGCCCATGCGGCTAATCTGATGAAAATCGGCAATGACCTGCGTTTAATGAATTTACTTGGAGAAATAAAACTGCCCCAGTTGCAGACCGGCTCCTCTATCATGCCGGGAAAGGTGAATCCTGTTTTAATCGAGGCTGCTATACAAATCGGCATTAAAGTAGTTGCCAATGACGGTATTATCGCTGATACCGCCGCCCGCGCGACTTTACAGATTAATGAATTCCTGCCCCTTTTGGCTCATGCTCTCCTGGAGTCGCTGGATTTGCTGACGAACATTAATCGATTACTTGCCGTTCATGTACGAGGCATAATTGCCGATGCCGGGAAATGCCGGGAATTCTTCGACCACAGCCCGATGATTATTACCGCTCTGTTGCCCATTATTGGTTATGAACGGGCAACAGAGTTAATAGCCGAATTTAATAGAACCGGAACAAAGAATATGCGAAAATTTTTAGAAGAAAAAATCGGTGAATCCCTAATCGAAAAAGTTTTTTCTTCTTCCAGTTTAACCGCATTAGGATATAGAGATTATGGAAAAGACACCGAAAAGTAATAGACTGCACATTGCCCTTATGGGGCGCACAAATGTCGGTAAATCCAGCCTGCTTAATTTGATGGTAGGACAGGACATTGCCATTACTTCGCCAATCGCGGGAACGACAACGGACGTTGTTGAAAAAGCCATCGAACTCTTACCGCTGGGACCGGTTTTATTCCTGGATACCGCCGGGCTCGACGATACCTCGCAACTGTCCGGCTCCCGATTGGAAAAAACCACCAAAATATTTGACCGGGCCGATATTATTTTTCTTGTTGCGGAAGCTGAGATTTGGACCGATTTTGAAGAAACAGTTCTGACCGAAGCAAAGAAAAGAAAAATACCCATTCTGGCCATTATCAATAAAATCGATCTGAAGTCGCCGTCGGCGGATTATCTGGCAATACTGCAACAAAAAACCGGACGGGCAATCTGTATTTCTTCTACCGATTTCTCAATGCGCAATACTTTCCTCAACGAGCTGAAACAGCGTCTGGCGGAGATTTCGCCCGCTGATTTTATTGCCACACCATCGCTGATCGGCGATTTGCTTCCACCCGGCGGTATGGCTGTTCTCGTTGTCCCGATTGATTTACAGGCCCCCAAGGGGAGGCTTATATTGCCTCAGGTGCAGACAATCCGCGACATTCTGGATAACGATGCGGCGACCCTGGTTGTCAAAGAAAGGGAATTATCCGCAGCACTTGACAATCTGAAAAATCCACCGTCAATCGTTGTTACTGATTCACAGGCCATTCTCAAAGTAACGGCCGATGTGCCGAAAAGTATTCCTGTCACCACCTTCTCAATTTTATTTGCCAGGCAAAAAGCGGATTTGTCTATTATGGCCCGCGGTGCGGCGGCCATAGACCGCTTACAGCAGGGTGACCGGGTTTTGATCGCCGAAGCCTGCTCCCATCATGCTCTCGAAGATGACATCGGCCGGGTGAAAATTCCACGCTGGCTCAGGCAATATCTGGGCGTTGATGTGCAAATTGATGTCTCCACCGGCCGGGATTATCCGGAGAATCTAAGTCAATATAAACTGATTATTCATTGCGGTTCATGTATGCTGACACGCCGGGAAATGCTTGCCCGCCTGCGCAAAGCGGAAGAAGCAGGCGTTGCCATAACTAACTATGGCGTGGCGATATCATTTTTACAAGGTGTACTCAAACGAAGCCTCGCCTCCTTCCCTTCAGCATTATATGCTTTTGAAAAGGAGATAGATAAAAAATAACAGTTAATGAACGATCAGCCGCAGTTTTGTAAAATGTAATCATTGTATTCAAAATACGATCTTATTCGATTGGAGTATTTCCGATGAAAGGTAAAGAACAGACGAATAAGCAAATTTCCAAAACCGAAGAGATGATTAAAAGCATTGGGAAAGCTGATGAATCAGGAATTAAAAAAAGCCGGTCAGGCAAAGCATTGCCGGCAAAGGATAATTTCTACCGGTCTGTATTCGAAAATATCTCTAATGCAGCCATTATTATTGAAGAAGACAATACTATCCGCCTTGTAAATAAAGAATTCGAAAAACTTACCGGGTATAAAAAAAAGGAAGTGGAAGGAAAAAAGAAGTGGACACAAATGGTTGTCCGCAAAGAAGATTTGAAGAGGATCGATTACTATCAATATTTAAGCCGGATAGATACTCAATCTGCTCCCCGTTCATATGGGTTTTCTTTTATCAATAATCAGAAAGAACTAAAAGACATCGTTGTAAATGTAATGCCCATTAACGGCACCAGGCTGATTCTGGCAATATTGCGTGATGTAACAGAACGTAAAAGGATGGGATTGGCGTTTTTCGAATCGAAGCGACGGCTTGCGGATATAATCGATTTTCTCCCCGATGCAACTTATGCAATTGATCTATCCGGAAAAGTAATAGCCTGGAACCGGGCTATTGAAGAGATGTCCGGCATAATGGCTGAAGATATGCTGGAAAAAAGCAACTATGAATATGCCTTGCCGTTTTATGGAATCAGAAGACCAATCCTTATTGATCTGGTATTTGGAATTTCAGAAGAAAGCGAGAATAAATACAATTTCATCCGGAGAGAAGGAAAGGTTCTTTTAGCTGAAACAAGCACAACCGTCAGAGGAGCTTTACGGGCACTCTGGGGAAAGGCCGGACCATTATGTGACGGTGGCGGTAATGTTATAGGCGCCATTGAGTCCATTCGAGACGTTACGGAACTCAAGCAGACAAAGGAGTCCCTGCAAAAAGCCTATGAGGAGCTGGAGCTAAAGATACAGGAAAGGACAATTGAACTGATTCAGGCAAACAGGGCGCTGGAGGAAGAAATTGCCGAACGTAAATATACTGAAAAAAACCTGAAAGAAAGCGAAGAAAAATATAATCAGTTTTTTAAAACTTCAATGGATTGTGCTTTTATGACATCAAATGATGGATTCTGGATTGATCTGAATGAAGCCGCGGTAGGCTTATTCGGCTACTCCAGCCGTGAAGAACTTATGCTGGTAAGAATACCGGATCTCTACGCAACTCCGGATGAACGGAAGAAGCATATCAATTTCATTGCTCAACATGGTTATACCAAGGAATTTCCCGTTGATTTGCGTAAAAAAGACGGCAGCATCATGCATACAATTATTACATCGATGGCGCGTTATGATGCAGAAGGAAATCCGATTGGTTTTCAGGGAACAATCCGTGATATAACCGAACGCAAGCGTGTGGAAGAAGAGCGCGAAAAACTTATCCAGGAACTTCAGGAAGCAATTTCCAATGTCAAAACATTAAGCGGACTTTTGCCGATATGCGCCTCCTGCAAAAAAATTAGGGATGATAAAGGCTACTGGACGCAAATTGAAGCTTATATAAAGAATCATTCAGAAGCTGATTTCAGCCACAGCATATGCCCGGAATGTGCTAAAAGATTGTACCCGGAATTTTTTGAGTAAGTTGATATTTAAACAAAAATATAATTGACAAAATCACGTAAATGACGATATTGAGGCTATAAATAAGCGTTTGCCTGAGAGGGAGGAAATATCTGATCTTGAGGGGAATCTGAAGTCCTTAATGTAAAGGTTTGATTCTTCCTGGATCAAACCTTTTTTGTTTTCAATGGCCGGGTTTCAGTAGCGAAGCGGCATAAATTTGATATGCAATATATGAGGAGAGAAATGGAGAAACGTATTGGAACAATTACAATAATTATCACGAACCGAGCCAGTCAGTCTGAGAAAGTAAACAGGATACTCAGTGAATTCGGCGATATTATTATTGCCCGGCTGGGTGTTCCCTATGCACCAAGAAACCTCAATATTATTGCTCTAATTGTGCATGCCTCCACTGATGAAATCGGCGCTCTGACAGGTAAACTTGGAACATTAACCGGGGTTCAGGTTAAATCAGCCCTTACAAAAGCATAAGGAGTATTTTGATGATTAAAGATTTTATTGATGATGCAAAAATTGAAGCCGTACTTGATCAAGCAAGAAATCCTGATCCGGCCAGAGTTCGGGAAATTATAGACAAATCTCTGGAACTCAAAGGTCTCGCTCCTGAAGAAGTCGCCGTTTTGCTCCAAACAGAAGATGACGAACTTATTTTGCAAATTCTGCAGGCGGCACATAAAATCAAAGAAGATATTTATGGTAATCGCCTTGTACTTTTTGCACCGCTTTATATCGCTAATTTTTGCGCCAACAATTGCCTGTATTGCGGCTTTCGTCGTGATAACAAGGAATTAAACCGTGTAGCCCTGACGATGGAGCAAATTGCCAGTGAAGTACGTGTTCTTGAACGCGAAGGCCACAAACGGTTGCTGATGCTTTGCGGCGAACACCCTAACCGCTCCAGCCTGGAATATTTCATGGAAGCTATTGAAACGGCATACTCAATAAAAACCGAAAAAGGCGGCGAGATCAGGCGGATCAATGTGGAGATCGCTCCTCTTAAAGTTGAAGAGTACAGTCAATTAAAGCAAACAGGCATCGGCACGGTTGTTTTATTTCAGGAAACCTATCATCACGAAACTTACAAAAAAATGCATCCCAGCGGGCCAAAGAAGGACTTTGCCTGGCGGCTTACAGCCATGCACCGCGCTCAGGAAGGGGGCGTCAACGACGTGGGCATCGGCGCGCTTTTCGGGCTTTATGATTATAAATATGAAGTTATGGGACTGCTTCTGCATGCTCTTCAACTGGAAAAAGATTGCGGAGTCGGGCCGCACACAATTTCCGTACCCAGACTGGAACCGGCTTTTAATGCACCGGCAGCCATAGCTCCTCCACGTCCGGTAAGCGACCATGATTTCAAAAAGCTTGTGGCGATTATACGAATGGCTGTTCCTTACACCGGCATGATTTTAAGCACCAGAGAGAGCTCGGCGTTGCGCGATGAAGTTTTTGCTTTGGGAATTTCACAGATCAGTGCGGGCTCGCGTACCAATCCCGGCGGTTACCAGGAAGACTCAAGCGATGCTTTCCGCGCCGCGCAATTTAATCTGGGTGATACGCGCACACTGGATGAAGTCATTCTCGACATTACCGAGCGCGGACATATCCCCAGCTTTTGCACCGCATGTTACCGGCTGGGACGTACCGGCAAGGACTTTATGGATCTTGCCAAACCCGGTCTGATTCAGAAATTTTGCCAGACAAATGCCATCCTTTCTTTTAAGGAATATTTGATTGATTACGCAAGTCCTGAAACCCGCGCGGCCGGTGAAAAACTGATTCAGCAGATGCTGGATCAGACTTTTAAGCCTCAGCGTAAAAAATCTATTACGAATAAACTCAAACAAATTGAGGACGGTAAACGTGATATCTATATCTAAAACCAAGTTTAACATTAAAGATTTGATCGGCAAAGCTCAAGCCGGAAATGATTTGAACCGCAAAGAGATAATTCAACTTTTGAAAATGCCGGGAGCTTACTCAATGGATCTTTTTGCTGCAGCCGATGCAGTCAGAAAGGAACAAGTCGGTAGTGAAATATTTTTACGGGGTATTATTGAATTCTCCAATTACTGTGAGCGTAACTGCCTCTATTGTGGTCTGCGCTGCGGCAACCGGAAACTGAGCCGCTATAGAATGACTGACGATGAAATTATTGCCACGGCCAATCAAATCAAAACTTTGCGAATACCGACTGTCGTGCTCCAATCCGGAGAAGATTCTTTCTTTTCTCAGGATATTATCTGCAATCTGATTCGCCGCATTAAAGCCGAGACCGGTCTCGTTATTACTTTATCCATAGGAGAAAAAAGTTCTACCGATTACCAAGAGCTTCAAAAAGCCGGCGCCGACCGTTACCTCCTTAAACATGAAACGGCTTCAACTGATATTTACAATTATCTGCGCCCGGGCTGCAGTATTTCAAACCGCCTGCAGTGCCTGCGAACGCTTAAAGAGCTTGGTTTTGAAACAGGAACGGGCAACATGGTCGGCCTGCCTGGACAAACACCGGAAATTTTGGCTGATGATTTGCTTTTTATGAAAGAACTGGATGCCGACATGCTGGGGATAGGTCCCTTCATCGCCCATCCCGATACCCCGCTTGCCGGACTGGAAAATGACGCCCTGGAACTGACTTTACGTGTTGTAGCCCTTGCCCGCCTGATTACCCGTAATACCAACATCCCGGCAACAACAGCCCTTGGTACCCTTCGCTCGCGCGGAAGAATTCAGGCTTTGCAGGCCGGGGCAAACGTCGTTATGCCCGATTTTACCCCGGAAATTTATAAGAGCCGTTACGATATTTATCCTGGAAGAACGGATGTGGGACCGGCTGCGGAAATCATGGCTAAACTGGAAGGAGACTTTGCTTCTATCGGCAGGTCGATGTCACACTCTGCCGGCCAAAGGCGAACTTCATAATTTTTTTGTGAATTGTTACCGGAAATTATGTAATTTATATGCACCAGGTTTGCTCTTTACTTCGCTGAGACAAAGCAAGAACCAGTTCACGAATATTTTTCTTTTTCAGAACCATGTCCGGCAAATGAATTCCATACCGGCCGGCCATCGTCCGCAAAACCTTGCTGGCCTGGTCACTGACAACGGGATCAACTCCAAAACAAAGAAGTTGAATTTTATCCAACAACGCCCTCTCGTCGCCATCCCTGGCGGTCATAAAAACGCGATCAATTAAATTTTCGACGTCAAACTGCACAACGCTGCGCAATACTACGCGATCACCGCCGTCATAACGACCCAGGAGTGAGTCAAACTGCTGCAAAATCCACCCATCAATGCTTCCCATATAGCCTGCCGCTATTCCCGCGACCATTATTACAAAATGCTTCTCGTTCCAGTCACTGCATTGTTTGATCAGATCGCGGACTATTTGCCTTTCTTCTTCGGTAATTATTATATCAGCAGTAAAACCGTCACGTTCATCGGAAATAATCTGCGCCAAAAGCAAAAGAAGCATCGCCCCGCCCAGCGTTCTCTTGGCCGGAAGAATTGCTCCCTGAGCTTTTTTTAGAATTAAGGGAAAATTGAAACGAATTCGTTGGGTAACTTCGTCTTGCATGCTCCCCCACCGGTAAGCCTGATGCAGATAAAATCCAAAAAGACCGCTGTTTCTTACCGTTAATACCCGGACTAAATGATCAACATCTTCGGCTGTCTGCACACATAAATGTTCGACCACATTGCGGGGTAATTCCGATACTATTCCTTCAATAATTTTTCGCCATTCTTCCGGTCTGATACTGGCCCAATTTAAAAGATATCCCGTCACGGCCTCGGCCTCCAGGCATTCGACCGGATCGGCGACAATTTCGTAAATCTTCACACGGTTAAAAACGAAAATATCAATCATCAGTTTTGCAATATAGGCGCTGACCATCTCATAACGCTCGTCTTTATCAAGTCCCAATGTCCAGATATAAACGATCAGGCTTTTGTTGACTTTCGTCAGCACCTTTAAGAGCATTTTATAGTCATTTCTAAATACCTTGGGTGCATTGATTAAGTCATATAATAAAGTCTTTAATAAATGCCATTCACTGACATCTACAACATATCTGTTGCCAAGATGGCCCGTACGCAGAAACTCCGCCAGTTGCAGATGATCAATGTTGTCATTACGCAAAACCTCGATCAGCTTGCTGTAATTAATATTATTCTTCATTAGAGATGTATTCATACTCCGGACCGCATTCCACATCTGCTCAAAATAAACGCCGGTTTTCTTGCCGTAACGGGCTTCGTTCAAAACTCTCAGCCTTTCTACAAAACTTTCTTTGGCGGAATAGTTCATAAGCATGTTGAAATCATCGATACATTCAAAATTTTCCTTGCCCAGCATAAATTCCGACCAGATACGGCACTGCTCTTCCTCGCTCAGCTTGGGTAATCCGAAAAATTCACGCACGCTTTGCTGCTCTATGGCTTCATCCAGACTCAGATAACGATTCCAGGTTTTCATCATCGCCAGATAGATGATTTCTTTTTTATCTTCTCTTTCGGATGATTGGAGAATGGTGCGCATAATTGCATAGCCAAGGCTTAAATAAAGCACGGATTTCCACTCGGCATACTGTATTAAAGGTTGAATATTAATTACAATGTTCTTGCCGTTAAACCTTGCCACTCCACCGCTGGACCGGGGAGGAGCAACTATGATTTTGTATTGTTGAGTCCATTGATAATCGACGTAGCGGAAAGCATAATTTTTCACAACTTTATGAACAAAGGTTGCAACCTCGTCCAAAAATTCAGGCTCCACTAAACCAGCGGCGGAGGAAACATCGATCTGTAAACGCATTCTGTCATTGGTGGCGGATATCCTTTCCAGCCAAACTCTTGTTGGACGAATATGATAAATATTGGGTTTATTAAAAATATCCAGAGAAGCCAGTAAAAATTCAGGATGAGACTTATATTCGCATATAATAAGATTCCTCAATTCATTCTTCGGCATCCTGGAATATTTCAGCGCCAGAGCCATATAATGAAAAACAGCCCTTGCGAAAACATCCAATATCTCCGGATGAACAATGGGAAGTTCTTTAATCTGATCGAAATACGGAATAAACAGGTTCCAATGAGCATCAATAACAATATTAGAACCGTCTTGCGCAATTCTCAAAAGCGCGGCGCGCTGACTGATAACATTAACAATAATATTTGATTCAGCATACAGCGGCAAAATCGGGGAAAGCAATGTCTTCAATCGAAGATCGTCGAGCGGCAGTGTTGCATCAGAGACGACGATACTTTTCTTGAAAAGCGACTGCTGCCCAACCGGAGTTAACAGGAAAAAAGAGTCTTCATCCTTTTTCTTGCAAAATGAGAAATCAGGCAGGTCGACGCTGCTGGCAACGGCAGGATAAAGAATAACTTTGGCAAATTTTACACATGCCGAAGGAAAGCACTGTTCAAGAACAACTGCATTTTCCATTCAACCTCCGAACAGAAACATCTATTTCCTGAATTTTATTTGATTAAATAGGGGTTTCTTTTTTATCGGAGAAATATAGGTAAATTCCTTTTGCATGTCAATTATTTATTTTTATATCAATAACTAATGGATTTTATGCGTCTTTTTTGACAGCAACAACTTCAATTTCCAGAGGGGCGCCTTTAGGCAGGTTAGAGACTTCTACTGTTGAACGTGCAGGCGGTTGTTCGGTAAAAAATTCAGCGTAAATTTCATTGACGGCCGGGAAGTCGGTGATATTTTTCATAAAAATTGTCGTTTTTACAACGTCGGACAAAGATAATCCCGCCTCTCCCAGCACTGTTTTGATATTTAAAATTACTTGCCTGGTTGCTTTTTGAATATCGGTTATAATCTCACCCGTGGCAGGATTTACAGGTATTTGGCCGGATAAAAAAACAAATCCGTTTGCTTCCACCGCGGAAGAATAAGGTCCAATAACAGGTATTTTTTCAGATTTAATTATTTTTTTTCCCATTTCGACTCACTCCTTAAAAATCTTTTGTTCAGCCTAAGTTACCTGGTAATAGCAAACACGGCATTTTGAGCCAGCAAGTTGGGAAAAATCTTCACCAGGCCTGATCTTCCCAGATAGTATTCCTGCTCGATTTTAATATTTTTCTTTTGACAGTAGTCAATAAAATCACGAATCGTTAAGAAACGAATATTCGGCGTCTCAAACCAGTAATATGGCAATGCCTCGTTTATCGGTGTTTTTCCATGAAAAAAGAGCGTTGAGCGTGCTTTGATATGAGCAAAGTTGGGAAATCCGATAATAACCCGCCTTCCCACCCGCAAGGAATCCTGAATTACAAAATCGGCTTTTTTAATTTCCTGCATGATTTGATTCAATATGACAAAATCAAAGGACTTGTCGGGATAATCCGCCAGGCCGCTTTCAATATCGCCCTGCAGGACGGTCAAACCCCGTTCGACACATTCGTGCATTTGGTCCTCATTTAGCTCAATACCCTGTACTAAAGCATGTTTCTCGCGGCGTAAAATTGAAAGCAGTTCTCCATTGCCGCAGCCCAGATCGAGCACATGGGCACCCTCGGAAATAATCCGGGCAATAATTTGATGATCAGGTTTCATATCGTGCTTCCTGCTCTCTTAAGACTGGGAAATATTAGTCAGAAAATTTTTAATTAATCTTGTTTCATCATCGATTTCGATTAAAAAAGCATCGTGCCCGTAAGCGGAATTCAGATCAAAATATGTTGTATAGGCATGTTTTCTTTTTAAAAGACGAACAATATCCTGCGATTGATATGAAGGATAAAGCCAGTCCGACTTAAACGAAATCACTAGAAACCGGATGTCCGTCTTTTTAACGGCGGGCATAAAGTTTTCGCCGGACAAATCAAAATAGTCCAAGGCTTTGGTAATATAAAGATAAGAATTGGCATCAAAGCGCTTGACAAAATTGTACCCGCGGTAGCGTAAATACCCTTCCACCTCAAAATCATCAATGAACTGAAAACTGAGATTATCGTTTTTGAGTTTGCGGGAAAATTTTTCTTCCATCGACTGATCACTCATAAACGTGATGTGACCGATCATTCTTGCCACAGCCAGCCCCTTTTCCGGCTGACCATGTTCATAATAAAAACCCTTGCGCCAGGCCGGGTCAGCCATGATGGTTTGCCGGATGACTTCATTAAAGGCAATCTGCTGCGGAGAATGTTTCAGCGCCGTGGCAATGGGAATAGCCGCAACCATTTTTTCCGGATATTTTGACGCCCATTGCAAGGTCTGCATCCCCCCCATGGAGCCGCCGATTACGCAAAGAAGTTTTTCAATGCCGAAAGAATCGATCAGATGCTTCTCGGCATCAACCATGTCTTCAATAGTAATTAATGGAAAATCAAGAGCGTATGGTTTGCCGTTTTCCGGATTTGTGGAAGAAGGCCCGGTACTTCCTTTGCAGCCGCCGATGACATTGGAACAAATTATAAAATACAGATTTGTATCCAGCGCCCTTCCCGGCCCGATCATTCCATCCCACCAGCCGACCGTTTCTTCGTCTTTATGGAATCCGGCAGCATGGGCATCTCCAGAAAGGGCATGACATACTAATATTGCATTGGTTTTTTCAGCATTTAGTCGGCCGTAAGTTTCATAGGCAATTTTCACCGGTCCCAAGCTGCGGCCTGATTTCAGATTTAAAGCATGAGGTGGTTCGGCAAATGTATAATACCGTGTATGTACAATACCTAAAGAGTCGTTTTTCATAACAAAGTAAATGCAGTAAATAAATTAACCCGATCTCTCCAAAGCGCGAGAAAGTTTTTATATAAACGCTATTCGCCTTAGATGAGCGGGAAAACTATCGATTAAACTATTTTGAGCATTCTTTCGATAGACAGACGTGCTTTATCCATAATCTCAGACGGAACTGTAATTTCATGAACCATATCCGCCAGCGACCAAAAAACTTTTTCCAGACTGGTGCGCTTCATATTCGGGCAAATCGCCTTATCGGAGGCCGGATAAAAGTTTTTGTCGGGATTTTCCTTCTGCATCCTGTGGATGATGCCGGTTTCCGTACCGATAATGAATTCTTTCTCAGCCGCATTTTTTACATATTTACACATACCCTCAGTGGAAGTGACAATATCGGCAAGGGCTGTAAGTTCAGGACTGCATTCCGGATGAACTATTACCTTCGCCTGCGGATGTAACTGTCTTGCCCGCAAAATATGCTCCGGAATAATAGCGGCATGAATCGGGCAATATCCATTCCAGTAAGTAAAATCACACCCAACTTTCGAGGACACAAACCGGGCCAGATATTTATCAGGAACAAAAATAATTTCCTTATGTTCGGTCAAAATATGACGCACCATTTTTTCAGCGTTGGCGGATGTACAACAATATTCACACTCAGCTTTCACCGCAGCCGAAGTATTTACATAACACAAAGCAACGGCTTGAGGATGTTCCGCCTTCAATGCCTTCAGGCTCTGAGCATCGATCATATCCGCCATTGGACAGCCGGCATTTTTGTCCGGTAATAAAACGGTCTTTTGCGGTGATAATATCTTTGCGGTTTCCGCCATGAAATGAACTCCGCAAAAAACTATTACGTCAGCATCGGTTTTTGCGGCTTCAATACTCAAGCCCAGAGAATCGCCGACAAAATCGGCAATATCATGAATTTCCGGCAACTGATAATTATGAACAAGGATGACCGCATTTTTTTCTTTTTTTAACTTATTGATTTTTTCAATTAATTCCATAAGGTCTCGATTAATCCTTTATACTATCTTTATTTACTTCCTTATTTTTTTGGGCAAGTTCCGCAATAGTAATGCTTTTCAATGATTCCCGAATCTTGTCTCCCAAAACGCTCCAGACGTCTCTGGTCGGACAAATTGCTGCACGATTGCACGTTAATGGTTGCTTCACGCAACGTACAAGACAGGTCTCGCCATCCAGAGCCTCTACGATATCGCACAAAGTTATTTCTCCCGGAGATCTGGCTAATGAATAACCGCCATGAGCACCACGCAAAGAAGTAATCAGACCGGCGGTACGCAACGGAATTACGATAAGACTCAGGTACTTCCCGGATATTTCCTCTTTTGCCGCAATTTCATTTAAAAAAAGCGATTTTTTACCATACTCGCGGGCTAATGCGGCCATGAAGCGAACGCCGTATCTTGCTCTCGTAGATAATTTCATTGTTCAAACCTTAATACATCACTCCTTCTGATACAACAAAAAGAATAAATAAATACTATCTAAATGGTAGTAATTAATCCAGCGTTGGCAATTTGTCAAGTATTTAAAAAATATATATTAGTTCTTAGAGATACCAAGCACGGAACTGTATATACTCTGTCATTTATCTACCGTTGTAGACTTCTGATAAACAATTAATAATTATCACCATGATTAAAAGCATAATTTTAAAAAGGAGGAACAAAATGAAAAAAATAATAGGAAGATTTTCTTCATTGACTTTTATTGCTCTCGTATTATGCGGAATTATTATCTGCCAGACATCGCCCGCAATTGCTGCCGATGATAGAACCCAAGCTCTGCAACTTGTTGAAAAATCAAAATTTGCTTTTCACGATTTCCTTACCGATCCCAAAATGGGGGTAATGCGCGATCTTATGAAAGACGCCAAAGGAATATTTATCATACCGCAATTGCTCAGGGGAGCTTATGTTATCGGAGCTTCCGGGGGCAGCGGAGTCTTTTTGGCGAAAGGCAAGGATAACAACTGGATGGGGCCGGCATTTTTTACAGTTGGCGGTGCCAGCATAGGGCTGCAGATTGGCGGTGACGCGTCAGAGGTTATCCTTCTGGCAATGACTAACCGTGGTGTAGCCGCTTTCCATTCCAACAACTTCAAGCTTGGCGCTAATGCTTCCGTTGCCGTAGGACCCGTAGGAGCTGGAATCGGAGCTCAGACTGCCAACCTGAGTGGAGATATTCTCAGCTTTTCCCGTGCCAAAGGCCTCTATGGCGGTGTATCTTTGCAAGGTTCTGTGGTTGCTGCGAGGAATACCATGAACAAAGCGTATTACGGACAAGATATACAGAGTCCGACAGATGTTCTTGCCGGTTCCAAATATAAATCCGCCCAGGCAGCGGGTCTTATCGACGAAGTAAGAAAGGCGGCAAAAAAATAGAATACGGCAACATCTTAGTTGGTTCGGGGTTGCTTGATAACGGTTGACATATTTTCAAGTTATCATGTGCAGTTCCGGAATTGAGACAATATTGACAGCGCTCAGTTATGACTGGATTGCAAAATTAAATTTGGCAATCCAGTTTTCTTTTTATCTGATATTTCTATAATTTATTGGAATATTTTCTTATCGGTATGTTTTTCATATTTTTTTCCGCCGAAGATCAGTTCCTGCTTTTCAGCAAACACCTCTGTATCAGGAGGTACGGAGTGAGTGAGCCAAACATTACCACCGATAACTGAACGAGCTCCAACTATCGTTTCACCGCCGAGGATCGTGGCATTGGCATAAATAATAACATCATCTTCCAATGTAGGATGCCGTTTTTTATTTCTCAAGCGTTTACATTCTTCCTTGGTCAGAGACAGCGCACCCAGAGTCACACCCTGATAGATGCGGACACGTTTGCCGATGGATGCCGTTTCGCCGATAACTACGCCTGTTCCATGATCAATAAAAAAACTTTCTCCGATTTCAGCACCCGGATGAATGTCAATACCGGTATGGCTATGAGCATATTCGGTCATTATCCGGGGTATGAGCGGTACATTCATGCTGTGCAGCAGATGAGCTATCCGGTAAACAGTTATCGCCCCGAGGCCCGGATAGCTGAATATTATTTCATCATAACCTTTGGCAGCCGGATCGCCTTCATAAGCGGCACGAATATCTTTAGCCAGTATTTCCCGTAATTCCGGCAAACCATGAAGAAATTTTACTGTAATCTCGTGTCCTAACTCCTCGCACTTCACACACGGGAGATTATGACGCATGCAATCATGACGTATGGCAAGAACCATTTGCTCGGACAGGACTTCAAATAATCCTGTTACTTCCTGGCCTAAATAATAATTTACATTCGTCTGATCCAGTCTGGTTCTGATAAAAAATCCCGGATAAAGAATCCGGCTTGCCCGTCGCAGCACATCAATAATGGCATCCCGGTAGGGTATCGGTTCAGCGCTGACGTGATCAAAGCAGCCTTCTTTATTACAGGAGGCCACTAATTTATCGACAATACCCGGTATATCTTTTCTCGAAAGCTTAACCGATTCTATATTTTCCCTGCATTGCTTTTTCTTCTTTGGTGAAACTGTCATTAAAACATTACTCCTTTATTCGCAACCGCACTCTATATTTACAGATCCTGCTCCATGATTTGTCACCCTCTGGAGGGGCGCAGGGGGAGGATGTCTTTGCACCGCCGCACGTAGGACAAGCACGGGGATTCGCCCTACGTGACATCGTATCATTCCTTAATTGAACGCGGAGCGTTAACATCATGCGTCCCACGCGGAGCATGGGAACGAGTAAAAACAAATCCTGCCCCGGCTGCATTATACCGCTTATTCAAACAGCATCTTCAGGCAAATAAATTACCCGCGGGAATTCCGGCAATATTTCAAATGTCCCTGCCTGAAAAGCGATAATCAGGCAGGTAAGTCCGGCTGCAAGTATTACATTGTCTTGTCTATTCTATTGGGCTTCACAGACCTTTTGAGCTTGAGCTGCATTCCAGAAAGGCGACATCTCGCGCAGCCGCTCAATAATTGCCGGCATTTTATCAATAACAAAATCAATCTCTTCTTCTGTATTGTAAATGCTCAAACTGAAGCGGATGGAGCCATGAGCCATTGTAAAAGGAACGCCCATTGCCCGCAAAACGTGTGACGGCTGCAATGAACCGGATGTACAGGCCGATCCAGAGGATGCACAAACACCCAATTCATTCATCAAGAGCAGAATTGCTTCACCCTCGACAAACTCGAAACTGATATTGGTTGTATTAGGCAAACGATTTGCCGTATCGCCGTTGACCCGGCTTTGCGGAATCCTGGCCAGAAGCTCCTTTTCCAGTTTATCCCGCAGGCTTTTAACATATGTATTTTCCTTTTCCATATTTTTTGCTGCAAGTTCACAAGCCTTCCCCAGACCAATTATGCTGGGAGTATTTTCAGTTCCGCCCCTGCGGCCTCTTTCCTGGTGACCGCCGATTAAAAAAGGCGAAAACTTGGTGCCTTTACGGATATAGAGCACGCCGATCCCTTTCGGGGCATGCAGCTTGTGCCCGGATATGGAAAGCATATCGATGGCATTCTTCTTTAAATTAATAGGAATTTTTCCGGTTGTCTGAACTGCATCGGTATGGAAAAGGATACCTCGCTCATGAGCCATAGCAGCGGCCTCTTCCACCGGAAATAGCACCCCTGTTTCATTATTTCCCCACATAAGACTGACTACAGCCGTATCAGTGGTCATGGCTTTGGCCAGATTTTCCAGATCAATCATGCCCCTTTTATCGACGGGAAGTTCAGTTATATAATACCCCTGTGTTGCCAAATGAGCACACAATGCCCGTATTGCAGGATGCTCCACACGACTGGTGATAATGTGCCTTTTATCGGGACGCGTCGCCAATGCCGAATGTATTGCCGCATTATCGCTTTCCGTCCCGCAACTGGTGAAAATTATTTCATCCGGATCAGCGCCGATTGATGAGGCCACCTGCTCACGAGCCTGCCGGATTTTCTGCCCCACCTGGCCGCCGAAAGTATGCATACTGGAAGGATTGCCATATAAATCGCGGAAATAAGGAAGCATTGCCTCCAGCACTTCTTCGGCAACCTGCGTTGTGGCATTATTATCAAAATAAATAGTTTTCATTTGGACTCCTCCTCAACAGTAACATCCGGCGAAACAAGTTCTTTCAGTCTCTGCTCAACAAAATGCTTTAATGTAATGCCAGATGCTTTACAACTTGCGCAAGCGCCGCGTGTCGCTACAATAACCCGGTTGCCGACAACATCGATGAGGTCAATATCACCGCCGTCATTTTTCAATGAAGGCCGGATTTCACGTTCAATCGTTTCTTCGATCAAGCGTATTTTCTGAAGATTGGTAAGCCTTGGTTTTTTCGGTGCCGCCGCAGGTTCGCCCTTAACTTTGTCAATAATCTGTTGAATGGCATCCTGACAATTTCCACAGCCGCCGCCCGCCTTGGTATAATTTGTTACTTCCTCTACAGTTGAAAGATTATTCTCCCGGATAGCCCGTTCGATTTCCTTATCGGTGACGCCAAAACATTCGCAAATAATTTTTGCTCCAGCCTCCAGAGCCGGGGCGCCGCGGTAATTTTCAATCGCCTTTTCCAGTGCCTGCTTACCCATAACGGAGCAATGCATTTTCTCATCTGGTAAACCGCCTAAATAATTGGCAATATCCTGGTTTGTTACTTTCAATGCTTCATCCAAAGTCATGCCTTTGATAATTTCAGTCAGGGCTGAGGATGAGGCGATAGCGCTGGCGCAGCCGAATGTTTTAAATTTAGCTTCTTTTATTCTCTTATTCTCATCAAGCTTGAAGGTAAGCTTCAAGGCATCGCCACAGGCCAGGGAACCGACCTCCGCTTCGCCGTCCGGACTTTCAACTTCGCCGACATTATGAGGATTGAGAAAGTGTTCTTTAACTTTATCCGTATATTCCCACATAAAAACTCCTTCAGTTTGCTTTGAAACAGACTGTAATATTTTAATGTCTTATTTTCCTAAGAACCGCGTCGTAGCCAACAATTTTAACAGTTAGAATATAAGATCGCATATCTTCAGTCTCAAGTACAAATGTTATTTACAAATAAAATTAATTCAATTTAATTGCAAGTGTTTTTGTAGTAATTTATAACTATTTAATTTTATAGATTTATAATAAGTATCGACTGATTTATGTCAATAAAAAACATTATTCCGGCAAGATATGCCAAAACGGCTGCAAGCAGGCTGTTAAAAAACATATACAGTGGTAAAAGGTTCCAATGCCAAGCCTGAAAAAAACCGGAATCCCATATGCTATATAAGCAGACTGATTCCCATATTCAGTCTGACTGATTCCTCTTGCATTGACATTTGAAAGATGTAACATGAATGAAACTACGAACTGTAAATGAATAAAAAATTTTTACATTCCGGCTCCTTACGTGATTTCTATCAAAAAAATTATTTAAAGGAAGAAATGAAAAATGAAAAAATTTTTTTTATCCCTGTTTGTCTTTCTTTTTTTTATTTACAGGAGTTTCATTTGCCGAGTTTTACCAATGGGAAGATGAAAACGGAAATGTTGTTATTGCCGATTATCCACCACCGGCCAATTCGGGCAAAAAGATTAAAGTTCATGAATCTGAAAATCAGCCGGACAATTTATCTTCACCAATGGAGAATCAAACGCAATCCGGCAAAACATCTTCCGGAAATACTAATGTAGAAACAAAGAAAACCAACGAAATTATTTTGTATACCACAAGCTGGTGTCCCTATTGCAAAAAGGCCCTTGATTTTTTCCGATCCAGAAATATTCCCTACACTGAGTATGATATAGAGAAAGACCGTGCTGCCGCTGAAAGGATGAAGCAGCTTAGCGGCAAAAGCGGCGTCCCTTTCGCCATTATCAATGGTCAAAAAATATCCGGCTATGCTCCGGGTGAATATGAAAGAGCGCTGCAATAGCAGGTGCCCTTTTTGTAAAGAAATCACCAATGATCTTGTAGACACAATGAAGTATGAAAATTGGTTAATTATGCTTTTGAGGGGACCGTTCCCTGCTCAGTCCGAAGTCATTAATTATCATGCCTGTCCCCTTTGTGTCATGCCCGCGAAGCTTGTCCTCGACCTGATCGGGGAGCGGGCATCCAGCGCTTTGCTCTGCATCATATTAAAATTTATCACCCCGCTTAATGATAAAAGAATTCTGGATTCCAGCTTCCGCGGGAATGACCAAATTTTAGGTGCGGGCAATCCAGAAGCATGTTTCAAAATAGTGCCTACTCAATGTGAACCGTAAATTGTTGGAGATTGATCCTTAGCCCAAAACTTTTAATTTCTCCGACCTGTTTTTTCCTGTTTTTCCCTTGCATTGCCTTTTCAAAACTGTAAAATAACCGGCACTTACTTTTTATTATTGACTCCGAAAAGTGATTTCTTATCAAAACGTTCAGGAGAGCTTATCATGAAGACATACCGCTGTATAACTGCAGTTGTTCTGTTGATCGTTATCGTGAATTTTCTGTGTGCCCAATCGATATTCGCGTCAACAGAAATAAAATTTATTTCCACTTTCGAAGAAGGCAAACTATACCGTAGCGGCAAAATCAATGTACTCGTGCTTCAGGGCAGTTATCGCCAAATGGGCCGCCAATACGGGCATCTACTTGGCAAGGAAATAAAAGCTTTATATAAAAATGCGGTGGTTGACTATTTTCAAAAACAAAAAGGTCTTTCTTCCGACTCTATGAAAAAGGCCGCCATATCTTTGTATCATCTTTATCCGCAGCGTTTTAAAGACATAATCACCGGTATGGCGGAAACTTCCGGGCTCTCCCTTGATGAGCAAATAATGCTGAATGCCCTTGAGTATTACGGTTCGATGTCGGGGTGCTCGGGAATCATTGCCTGGAAAGCCTATACAAACAATCGCCCCCTCATAGTCGGAAGGAATTATGACTGGTTTGATAAATACACTGAATTTGCCCAAAATCTTACCCTGACAATTTTCAATCCTGACAGCGGCATTTCCAATGCCATCATTACCTTTGCCGGTGTGATTTATGCTACCACCGGCATGAATTCCGCAGGCATATTTTTGGAGCTTAATAACGGGCTTCCCTCCGGCGGGGCGCTCAGTTACTCAAACCGGGTGCCGGCCATAGTCAGCCTGATGGCTTGTCTCAACGATTATCGCACCCTGGACCAGGTTGATGCTTTTTTTAACACAACCCGAACAGACTTTGCTTTCATTATCAATGCGGCCGACAAATCGCGGGGAATCTCTTATGAATGGGCGCCTTTTGAGCATCGCCTGCAAAAGGGAGAAACTGACGGTTTGCTTGTAGCCACCAATCATTTCACCGATCCTTCCTGGGGAATAGTTCTTAAGGATAATGCCGGATTTGAAACTGTCCGTAGGCGGGAAAACCTGCTTACCCTTGGACACAAAAACAAAGGTAAAATTAATCTGAAGAAAATGCAGGAAATACTTGATACATCCATGAGTGAAGGCGGTGCAACCTGGCCGGCCAAAGGCACTATCCGGACGGTGTATCAAATAATTGCCATACCTGAATCTTTACACGTCTGGCTGAAAGTCCCCGGATATCAGGATTGGACTGACGTTGATTTAAAAGAACTGTTCAGGAAGCAATCCTCAATGAATGCCCCGATGTGTATTTTACATTAAACAGTAATTTGATTATCGAAATACAATTATTTCTAATTTCAGCCGGGAGGTATTCTTGAATACCGGGATCCGGAATCAAAAGATTGAAATTGCCTTTTCAGGACGGCATTCGTCATTCTAATTTTAGTCGAATCCTGAAACATAAATGAATTAGGCACGTGTAAGGTTAGCAGCAAACGAAGCTTAGCTTTTACAACAGCTTGCCCCAATATATACTCTTTCCTATTCTATTGTTTTGTATTTTTCCCATACCAATGATAAATAAGCTCCGGCCCAATATCGTCATAGTATTATGATAAGAAACTGTAAGAATTCATTTAAAATCAGGAGAAAAAAATGAATAATAAAATATTATTTATCTCGAAAATAATTGCAGTATTT
>CAZWCA010000015.1:56558-58174 GCA_964632255.1 uncultured Smithella sp.
AAAGCCGGATATAAAGTTGCCGATAAAATCGTTCAATGGGATTCTCAGGGAGAGAGCATCCCAAAGTATAGAGGCAAGGCAATAATCGGCGGCTATATAGAGGAGATGGAAGTAAGCTGCTGGACAGGCGTCTTCAGCAATGATTACAAAGCCAATATGAGGCTGGGCATTGTTATAGCCGATCCCGCAAAGGACAAAACGCTGTATAAAAGCAACGTAGACGCCGCCTATTTCAAAAGAGATGTATCCTTTTCTGAAAAACAACTGGGCCAGGAAGCAAGCATAGCCCTTGGCGACGCCATCGAAAAACTTTTTGAGAAAAAGACAATGGCGCAAAAGATGAAGGAGGCGGTGAGCACGAATAACTAATTTTACTCAAAATGCTTACGTTTCGACAAAATGCACTAAAAATCATTTTATTGAGAACTATTCCAGAGAAATGCTTATTCAGGCAGCAACCCTCTATATATATCTCACAGTCGTCTACAATCTTCAGTCTTCCACCTGATTTTAAAGCCTTATTTTCTCTTGCAAAGTATTTTCAAAGTTGTAAGATGCCGGGCAACATAAAATCAATGAATATGAGGAAAACAGAAGATACCATCGTTTCCCCAAATATAACCATTCAGGAGAATTCTAGTTTTGCCTGTCGAAAAAATTACACTCGCCCAGCTCGAATCATTCCTCTTTAAAGCCGCCGATATTCTCCGTGGGAAGATGGATGCCTCGGAATTTAAGGAATTTATCTTCGGAATGCTATTTCTTAAGCGGCTCTCCGACGAGTTCGACCGCAAGCGTGACCAACTGCAAAAGAAAGACCTCGCCCATCTAAAGGATCAGCCGGAACTTCTCAAAGAACTGCTGGAAGATAAAACTTCTTACGGTGAAACCTTCTTTGTCCCCCTACGTGCCCGCTGGCATGGGACCTGGACAGATGAAAACGGCGATCTCGTTCCCGCCATCAAAGACCTCAAGCATGATATCGGCAATATGCTCAATAAAGCTATTGCCGCCGTGGAAGAAGAAAACGATGCCTTGGCCGGCGTGCTTAAAAACAATATTGATTTCAACGCTGTCAAAGGAAAAACAAAGATTCCCGATCAGAAATGGAAGGATCTTCTCGATCACTTCAATTCACCCCGTTTTGTGCTGGTAAATGAAAACTTTGAATTTCCCGATCTGCTGGGTGCGGCATATGAATACCTGATAAAATTCTTTGCCGACAGCGCCGGTAAGAAAGGCGGTGAATTTTATACGCCTGCCGAAGTTGTGCGCCTGCTGGTGCAGATTACAAAACCGGAAGCAGGCAATACAATTTACGACCCAACTGTCGGTTCCGGCGGTTTTCTCATTCAGTCTCATCAATACGTAGAGGAACAGGGACAAGACCCGAACAATCTGGCGCTTTACGGCCAGGATTCCAACGGCACCGTTTGGTCAATCTGCAACATGAACATGATTCTTCACAATATTACCCGCTTTACCATAGAAAACGGCGATACGCTGGAAGAACCGCTGATTCTGGAAAATGGCCAAATACGCAAATTTGACCGGGTATTGGCCAACCCGCCTTTTTCACAAAATTACAGCCGGGCCAACGTAAAATTTCCCGGCCG
>CAZWCA010000015.1:58274-59613 GCA_964632255.1 uncultured Smithella sp.
GTACAGGCGCATCTGATCGGTGGTATTCCCCAAGTCGAGGTGAAAAGCCTAAATGCCGATTTCGCCCGTTTCGGTGTTCAATCGAAACGGCTTTTTCGACCGCTCCGAAAAGCTTACCTTGCCTTCGGGAATAAAATTGCCAACAAAGCCGCCATAAAAACCGTGCTGGAAGCCGATAGAACACTTCAAGCAACGATCACAACTCATCAGGACACGCTGGAAGCTTGGTGGAATGTAGCTCGTAATGACTTTGCCCAGCTTCGTGAAGGCAGGAAAATGCCGGATGTCCGCAATGAACTTTTATCTGCGCTCAAAGAAAAGCTGATACCCCTTCAGGTACTCGATGAATTCAAAAGTGCCGGTGTTTTTGTGAACTGGTGGCGGCAGATCCGTTATGATCTAAAAACAATTATTTCTACGGGCTGGCATCATGCCCTGATTCCTGACGAATACCTGATCCCTGAATATTTCAGCCGAGATGCCGCTGAAATTGAAAAACTGGAAGCAAAAATTGGCGAAGCGCAAAGTGACTTGACCGAAGCCGTGGAAGCCGCTCAGGAAGCGGCCGCCTATGAACCGGAAGAGGATGAAACGGTCACGGCTTCCGTAATCAAAAAAGTCCTCAAAGACTTGATTGACGATCTCAAAGACAGCAAGGGCAAGAGCGCCCGCCGGGAACTTGCCAATTTACAGGCGCAGGAAAAAGCTATTACCGGCGTTGAAAAGCGAATTAAAGATACTAAGGCAAAATTAAGACTAAAGTCGGATGAACTGGAACTGAAACTTCAACTGAAGCGTTTGGGCGGTGACGAATTCAAAGAAGAAAGCCGGGCACTTCTCCGGCAAGTTGATGCCAAGCTGGTCACCCTCGATGAAAAAAACAAGGATGATAAAAAGAAAATTATCGCGCTCAATCGCGACAAAGCCACCCTCAACGCACGTATGGCAAAAGCCGACGCCATGCTTACGGCTATCGGGGGCCAACTGACGGAAGACGACGCCCGAAACCTAATCCTTAAAAAGCTCTACGATTTGGCCGCCGGTGAATTAAGCCGCTATCTCAATGCCGAAAAGCGCGCCTTCATTGCCCGCGTCGAGAATCTCTGGGATAAATACGCCGTTTCCAGCAGAGATTTGGAAAATGAACGAACCGCAACCCTGAAAACATTAAACAATTTTTTGAAAAGCTTAGGATATCTGGAAAAACCAGCATGAGGCCGATACGAATCTTCATCAGCAGTGTTCAAAAGGAGTTCAGCGGTGAGCGCAAAGTGCTGCGGGACTTTCTCCGGGGCGATCCCCTTCTGCGCCGTTTTTTCGACGTCTTTCTCTTTGAAGA
>CAZWCA010000016.1:0-15055 GCA_964632255.1 uncultured Smithella sp.
AGCGGATAAAACATTAGATTGTTCCGCCCTGTTACCACCTATCATAACACTCTATTTTTATTCAATAAATATTTGCGGATTTCAGGATGTTTTTTCCGCACTTCAGAAAATCATATTTTGAGGTCTATTTTCAGTAATCATTGCAACTATTTTTCAACACTCAGTAAAAACTCGTAGATGTACTCCGTGATATCACTCCAGGCGAGCCAAGAATCCGCCGTATTATCATTTGACAGTTCCCTCTATTTTTCCTATAAACCCGTCGCAAGTGGGGAAGAAAAATGATTTATTTACGAAATGTCAGCTTATCTTTTCTTGAAAGGAAGCTGTTTGACAATATTAACTGGACTATTCATCCCAAAAGCCGCATAGGTCTGGTCGGTGATAATGGAACGGGGAAAACTACGCTTTTTCGGGTACTTCTGGGCGAAGTTCATCCGGATTCGGGCCTGATCGATATCGCAGACCGGAAGAATAAGACAATTGGCTATCTGCCGCAGGATCTGGTGGAACTGGAGCCGGTCAATTTAATTGAATTCCTGAAGAATAAAAGCGGAATCGCCGCTTTGGAAGAATCGATTAAAGCTTTGGAGCATCAATTGTCCGGGGCTAAAGAGCATTCTCCGGAATACGTTCAAATTTCTAAAGCATATGCGGCTGCGATGGCGCACTTTAACGCCCGGAATGGTTACTCTTTCGAAGCCAGGGCCAAGCAAGTGCTCAAAGGTTTCGGCTTTCAGGAAACAGATTTTATGCGCAATTGTTCTCTTTTCTCCGGCGGCTGGAAAATGCGCATTCTGTTGGCTTCGATCCTCCTTGCCGAACCGGACATCATGCTGCTCGACGAGCCGACCAATCATCTGGACACGGAAAGCATGGAATGGCTGGAAAGCTATCTCAAGGACTATCCGGGAACGATCATTGTTATTTCCCACGACCGGTTTTTTCTCGATAAAATCGTGACGCAGGTTGCCGAGCTTGCCGCCCGCCATCTGCATATTTATAAGGGTAACTATTCCTATTATCTTGATGAAAAGGAAAAGCGCTATGCCGCCCTGCGCAAAGAGCAGGAACTGCAAAAGGCGCAAATCAAAAAGATTGAAGATTTTGTGGAGCGCTTCCGCTACAAGGCGACTAAGGCCAGCCAGGTGCAAAGCCGCGTTAAAATGCTGGAAAAGTTCGAGGCGATAACTCTCGACGCCAAGTCCAAAGCGATCACAATGAAATTCCCGGAAGGCAAAAAAAGCGCTAAAGAAGTGGTGAAGGTCACCGATCTTTATCACAGTTATGGCAGCCTGAATGTCATCAATAACTTTAATTTTACTTTGTTTCGCGGTGATAAAGTGGCTTTTGTGGGTGTCAACGGCTCCGGCAAGTCTACCTTGTCCCGTTTGCTCAGTTTAACCGAGCAACCGTCTTCGGGCCTGATTCATTATGGCAACGATGTCAACATGGCCTTTTTTTCTCAGGAAAGTTCACAAAACTTAAATTATGAAAATACGATCTGGGAAGAAGTAAACGATGTCTCCACAAAGGCATTGGATCAGGAAAAGCGCAATTTGCTGGGCGCGTTTCTTTTTTCCGGAGATGATATTTACAAGCCGGTGGCGGTGCTTTCCGGCGGTGAAAAATCAAGGCTGGCGTTGTTAAAGCTTTTATTGCTGGATACCAATTTTCTCATCCTGGATGAACCGACAAACCATCTCGATCTCAAAACAAAAGATATTTTTCAGGAAGCTTTGATTAATTATCACGGCACGTTAGCCATCGTTTCTCACGACCGTTATTTCCTGGATCGTCTGGTCAATAAAGTCTTTGAATTAAAAGAAGGAAATCTCAATTATTATCACGGCAATTATTCCTACTTCATCGAAAAGCGTTCGGAATTGAAGGATGAAAAAGGTGAAGATAAGGCTCTGCCGGATAAGGAACGGGCTTTTAAGAGCAAGGAGCAGAAGAGGCTGGAAGCGGACGAACGAAACCGTCTGGCCAAAACAAAAAATAAAAGGAAAAAGGAACTGGCGGCGGTCGAGAACAAAATTGAATTGCTGGAAGAAAAAAAGAACCGGCATGAAGCGGCGCTGTGCGATCCGGAAACCCATAAAGACGTAAATCAAATCAAGAATCTTAATGTAGAACTGAAAGACATTAATTCGGAGCTCGAAGAGGCCTATAATAACTGGACGGAACTGAATTTAGAGCTGGAAAAGCTTGACGAGATGAATGCGGAGACGGCGTCCGGTCAATAATAATTCTCATCATGAAGTATTAATATTTCGCTCCTGCGGAGCTGATAATGTTTGCGTTCCGGATTCGCTATTAATACATCACTGCTCCACAGCTCCATTGCACGCCGCAGATACGTTATGTTAACAGCACCATGGTGGGCGGCATGTTAAGACGCGGAGCTTACAATGATTTTTTAATCATTCCTATGTCTACGTGTGAACGAGGAAAAGCGGCGTCCTGCCGCCGCACTCCAAAACTGTATCGTAAATATCTTCTATGACTCGTTAGAAGGCCAGCTTCATGCAAGATTTCAAATTGCCATTGATGTAGAAAGAAACCGGAGCATCCGGTTTACATCTGGTATCGGATAAGGTGGTCTCCGCATAAAGTACGCAAGATTCCAATTTGCCGTTTTCATAAAATCTGATAATGGCACCTTTTTTACATGTAATGTTGTTTATATCGAAATTATCTTTGAGCTGACAAGATTCCAGTGATCCATTGTTATAAAGAACAACGTTGGTGTTAGGATCGCAAATTGACTGGTCGGCGGCAAAAACATTAAAACCAATTAACACCAATAATAAACTCTGAACAAACAAGGTTTTGATAATATTCATATAATATCGCCTCCCCGGAATAGTTCTTATTTTTCGATGGAGATATTGCTTTTTATACCGGCTTAATCATCGTTTTCTGATTATTAATTGTTCTTAAATATTTATACCACATGTTGCATTACGATCCAGTTATTTGCTGCTTTAATCTTTTTTCGATTAAAACATCAGCATAAGTTTTTAGTTTTGCGAAACAATCAACATGATTGTTGTAGTTTAAAACTGAACGCAGAGCGTTCATTTCATGCCTTTCCACGCGGTGCGCGGGAACGAGTTGAAGGATTTGAGCTTTGAAATGCATAAAAAAAGCAGGGTTTTTTGACCCTGCCTTTCCATAAAAAGAATCATAATGCAATTATTTTGCTAAGGGATGGCTGATTCGATCGGTGCTTTCTTTTCTTGAACCACCGGCTTCACCTCGGCCTTCTTTTCCTGGATTTTCTTTTCGCCAGCAGCCTCCCTTTCGGCGGCGTTCTTTTCGGCGGCGGCTTTCCTTTCAGCGGCAATCTTATCCACGGCAGCCTTTCTCTCGGCGGCACTCTTTTCCACCGCAGCTTTTCTTTCAGCAGCGTTCTTTTCGGCGGCAGCTTTCCTCTTGGCGGCTCTCTTTTCTACAGCAGCTTTCTTTTCGGCAGCAGCCTTTCTCTTGGCCGCCCTTTTCTCGACGGCAATTTTCCTTTCAGCGGCATTCTTCTCGACGGCAGCTTTTCTCTCAGCGGCATTTTTTTCAATAACAGCCTTTCTTTCGGCGGCATTCTTTTCGGCGACAGCTTTCTTTTCGGCATCCATCTTTGAACTTTGAGTTACTACCTTTTCACCTTTACCGGTATCGCCAATTTTTTGTTCGGCTGTCGATTCCGGAGTAGCCATCTTATCGACCGCCGTCACTGTGCTGACGAACAGGAAAAAAAACCCAACTACATAAACCATTACTCTCTTCATATTCCCTCTCCTTTTCAACTTTAATATTGTCTCAATCAGAACATAGCCTTATCCCTTTTTTCGATGGATATACCAGCTTATCCCGATATGCCGTCCCATAAGATATCAAACAAAATCTTATAGTTAGATAGGCATTATTTTGACGCAAGGAGTATATGACAAGAGCTTTTGCATGTCAAAAAAAGAATAGTCAACGATTACTGCCCGGGGCTTAAACGTAATTATCCGGTATACTTCTAAAGGATTGCCCCACGGCGGGCATAAACGATGGCTTAGCCATCTTTAAATGATTTACCTGGGCAAGAATAGAAATTACTTTTAAAAATGATTACTTAACTTGATTACGATTGTTCAGGAATCCTTTTCCTTAATATCCCAGACATATTCCGCAATATTATTGCAATGATCGGATATGCGCTCCAGATGAATAAGCATTTCCACAAAAAAAGGTCCGGCCTCGGCCTGGCAGACCCGCTTATGAAATCTTTCAATATGCCTTTCCCGCGCTTCTTTGACTTTTGTGTCTATTACCTCTTCTCTACTGATAATATCCCGGATTTTCTGATCATCCGGTACGGAGATAATAATTAAGGCTTCATCGAGGTTTTTGTTTACCAGTTCGATAATTTCTTTAACTTCCTGCTCACCTTTTTTGCTGAACTGGATTTTTTTGGTTCCTTTCTGAATAACAAGATCGGTCATCAATATTACATGATTACCAATACTCTCAATATCATCGGCAACTGCCGTATATGCAAAAATTCTCTGAGAAAGTTCAACCGAAATCTGCCGGGCCGATATTTGCCATAAAAATTTAACAATTTGCGCTCTTAAATTATTTACAACCGTTTCAATATACGAAATATCCCTTTTCTTGCCTTCCTTCGGATAATTAATTAAATCAACACCGGTTAAAAACATTTTTTGGACAATAACCATTTCCCGCTCAAGCTCCTTCCGAACGTCATTCAATGCTCTCGTGGTATCGGACAAATCATTAGGATCAAGAAATTCCGGCCACAAAGGTAGTGTTTCATCCAGACCGGGTAATATCTTATTCATTGTGCGGGCAAACGGTTTTAAGAAAAAAATAAACACAAGAACGATGAATACGTTCAGCAGGAAATGGCCCAGAACAATCTGCTGAGCGGCATTGGAAGAGATAAACCTCAATAGTATCAGTACATACGGCATAAATATCAGGAAAAGCAAAACACCGGTGCACTTGAAGATCAGATGAGATATGGCACTTCTTTTACCGCTTATTGTGGCAACAGTGCCGACGAGAAGGGCGGTAACAGTTGTACCGATATTTGCTCCCATAACTATGGGCAAAGCATTTTCCAGCGAAATTATATTCTGCTGGGCCAGAATAACCAGAATGGCGACGGGTATGGACGACGCATGGATAATACCGGTCACGATTATTCCCAGTCCGATGCCATAGAAAGGATTTCTGGCCTTGGCAAAGAAATGTACAAAGGCCGGCGAGTTTTTCAAGGGTTCAGCAGCCAGATTCACCATTTGCAGACCAAAAAATATAAGCCCGAAATAAAAGATCATTTCGCCGGCAAGTTTCCATTTATCGCGGCTTACCAACCATAAAAGTCCACCGGCGGAAATTAAGATCGGGGACAGCTCGGTAAATTTCCATACAACAAATTGAACAGTTAAGGTCGTTCCGATGTCAGCGCCCAAAATGATGGCCAGTGAACTGTAAAAACTGATCAGGCCGGCACTTACCAGGCCGATCGTCAAGGCTATGGAAGCAGATGAACTTTGAAAAAAGATGGTGGACACGGCACCCGCCAAAAGGCCGTAAAGAGGTTTTGCCACTGCGTATTTAATGTATTGCTTTATACGGATATCAATAACTTGTTTGGCTGTTTCCGAGAGCCGGACCATGCCGATTAAAAACAAAATTATACCGCTTATGATTATTAAGATTTCTTTCATTTTTTAAGTTCCCGTTACAGGGATTGTTCATGTAGGGGCAAACCTGGGTGTTCGCCCTTTTACCGGTTCAGGGCTAGGGCAGACACTCAGGTCTGCCCCTACATCTGCCCCTACATCTACATCCTGCCCCTGCATCCATCCTTGCCCGGTACGGTATCCATCAGTTGACCAATTAATCGGGGTTGTTAATAGTATACCCAGGGCAAACCTGCGTGTTTGCCCTGGGTATACGTGTTTGGGCAAAGATATCCTCTCCCTGCGCCCTCCAAAGGGGACAAATAAAGCAGCGCGTTACGGGCAAATGCTCACCACGAAATATATTTTCGAAGGAGACTGATCATAAAATCTGGAAAATTGCCACCGGGAATACTTCATTGAAGTTAAATTCAGCGAATTTTTAAGCACAAAATTCGCTGAACCAAAGGATGAATCGATTATGCATTAGAAATATCAGTTCCGGTAAAGAGCCTGTCTTTGGAAAAGACAAGTATTTTTCATATCTTACATGGTATCTTTTTAGAATTCCCAATCAAATTTTAATTTTACCGGTTTCGCTATGAACCGTATTGTTCTTCTATCCATTTTTGATAAGCGCCGGTTTTGATATTTTCCACCCATTTCTGTTGACTCAAATACCAATTGACGGTTTTTCGTAAGCCGGATGCAAATGATTCCTGCGGAGACCAATCCAGTTCTGTTTTGAGTTTGGTAAAATCGATGGCATATCGACGGTCATGACCGGGACGGTCTTTAACAAAGGTAATCAACTCCCTATGGGATTTTCCCGAATCCTGAGGAGCAATTTCATCGAGAATATCGCAAATCATTTGCACAATTACAATATTTTCTATTTCTGCATTGCCGCCGATATTGTAAGTTTCGCCGGTATTTCCATATTTCATAATTGTCCAGATAGCTTTGCAGTGATCTTCCACATAGAGCCAGTCGCGCACATTTTTCCCATCACCGTAAACGGGTAACTGTTTTCCTTCAGTAGCATTTAACATTACCAGAGGAATAAGTTTTTCCGGAAACTGATAAGGGCCGTAATTATTGGAACAATTGGAAATTGTCGCGGGCATTCCGAATGTCTTGAAATAAGCGCGAACCAGATGATCGGAAGCAGCTTTCGATGCCGAATAAGGACTGTTGGGACGATAAGGCGTATCTTCACGAAAAAGTCCATCAGCGCCAAGACTGCCGTAAACTTCATCCGTGCTGACGTGATGAAAGAGTTGGAATTTATCTCCGCGGGATTTAGCTAGTTCCAGAAGATTAAATGTGCCCACAATGTTTGTCCGGATAAAGCTTCCCGGATCTTTTATGGATCGATCCACATGCGATTCGGCGGCAAAATGGCAAATCGCGTCTATATTATAATCCTCAAATACTTTTGCCAGCTTAACTTCATCGCAGACATCAATTTTCTGAAAAATATATCTTTCGGGGAAATTGCGGGAAATGTCATCAAGATTTTCCGGATTTCCCGCATAGGTTAATTTATCAACATTAATAATTCTGCCCGAAAAATCGGCATTCCCAATTAAATAGCGAATAAAATTGCTGCCGATAAATCCACAACCACCGGTTATCATTAAATTATTTATTTTCGGTCGATTTGTCTTTTTTTCCTTCATATTCAGGTAACAGCCTTTCTTTATTCTTTATTATTCTCAAATATTTTCCCAATCCTACGGCATTGAATTGATTTTCAATAATGTTCGCCAAAGTCACCGTCCCGTCATGGCCGGAAACAGGTGATGGAGGAGCTTCAATAACCAGGCGGTTATGGAATTTATAAAAGCTTGCCGCGACAAAATCAATGGCAATCCGGGTAATACCGGAGATTGCTATGTAATTATCCTGCACGACAATGCTGTCAGAAAAAACGGTCTGTTTTAAGTAATCAGGAAGATTAAATATTTCGATTATTCTTTCCGCCAAATAAGGATGATATGTTTTAATAAAATATTCATTTATTCGTTCGTCATCGGCAGCATGCAGCTTTTTATATAAAAGAATAAACATTTTCCCTATTTCAGAAAAAAGACCGCCTAATTCCACTTTCTTGGCATTATCTTCCCTCAGGCCGAATTGTTGTGCCAATATTTTTCCAAAAACGGCCGAAACAAAACTTCGGACAAAAATTATTTCCAATTCTTTGTCGTCTCTGGCCAGAATTTTCAACGCTAAAATTATTATCAGCACTTTTACATGGCTCATTCCTAATCGAGTTACAACTTCAAAAAAATTGGAAGTTTTACCTTTTGCTATATTCTTGTAATATGCGGAATTGGCGATCCTGAAGACAAGCATCAATATTTCACTGCTGATCTGCATTTTGATCATTTCGATTTCCTGAACGCCGGCTTCAACATTATCCAGCACATCAAGAACCTCCGGAGCAAAACCCAAGGTTTCCTTGTTTATCATTTTATCTTCAATGACATCGAGAAGTCTTAATACTTCATCTTTATCCATGTAATTACTCCGTTTTTACTGGTTTAATACTTGCCGGTTAAAGTAAATGCCGCCCAGTTGTGCAGCCCATATCCACGTTGGATCATTTCCACCCGGGCTTTTCTTAAAGAATCGGCAATATCTTCATTTTTCTTCAGATTTTCGTAAAAAAAATCCATAAAAACGGCTGTTGATTGATCATCGCTATTTCAGGGAGTCGCTATCACCGAAGGACTGCCGGCATATAAAAAAGCACGGTTCAGCCCCATTATTTCCGTACCGGTCGAGGAAAGCCCCAAAGCAGTTTTGCAAGCACTCAGGACGACTGCCCGCCCGTTAAAACGGAGTTTCGTCATTGGAAAGGATACCGGACACAATTAATGCCGGCGGCATATATGGAACGCAGGCGGCTGCCTGTTAAACTTGCTAAAAAAGCTTTATAAGCGTTGGCGGAATTTCCTTAAAAAAAGAAAGGCATTCGGAGGGTTCTCATTTAAAATAAACAAAAGGATAACGCGGCAATATTATTTTAAAAAACCCTGAATTATTCTGTTAACCGCCTGATCGTATGTTAAACCGAGGCTCATCAGCTTTGTCAGCTGATCACTGGCAATTTTACCTATGGATGCTTCATGGGTCAGTTCAGCATCGGGATGTTTGGCCTTGAGCGACGGCATTGTCTCATTGGTGCCGTTATCCATGATAATGGCATCGCATTCAATATGACCAAAACATTTATTGAGCGCTTCTATCGTGGCATAAAAAGTCTGGTTGGAATTTCCTTTCATCACAGAACGCGAAATCATGTTCGCACGACTGTTGGCGCCCTGCAAAACAATGTTATTATTGGAAACCGCTTTTTGTTCACCGTCAGTCATTACTCTTTCGGTAATCAGCAAAAGGCTGCCTCCTTCCAGTTCCGCTTCATTTAACCGGTTTGCCTCATCGACACCGCCGATCTGAGTAAGTTCCATTTCTGCTGTGGCGCCCTCGGCTAAAAATACTTTGGTTGTCGGATTGAGTGTACGCCTGCCTTTGCCCTCGCCGGTCGCATAATGCTTTTCCACATACGTTACTTTGGCCTTCCTGCCCACCCGAAATTCATGGATACCGGCATGTCCTTCGGGAGCCGATGTACCGCAATGAATACCGCAACCCGCAATTATCGTTACTTCCGCATCTTCCCCGACAATGAATGAATTGTACACCACGTCATAAAGACCGGCCTGGCTTAAAATAACCGGAATATGCACGGATTCATTTTTTGTTCCCGGTTTGATAGTGACAATAATACCTGTCCCTTCAGCATTTGTCTCTATATTGATATTCGCCGATTGTTGGCGGGACAGAAGCTTTCCATTTTTTCGGATATTGTAAGCTCCCTTGGGCAAGTCTTCCAGGTCAGCTACGGTTTTCAATAAATTTTTATCTAAGACATCCAGCATTCTCTTCTCCTTCACAGCTGTCACGATATGTACAAACGCTCAGATCAGCCAGCAGCGGCAGTGCATTTTCCAAATCTCCCGTATAAACAAAATGCCCCTTATCAATAATTAACACAACATCGGCAGCCTCCAGAAATACGCGATTATGACTGACAACGATTGTTGTGGTTGAATGTTCGGCCAGCTCTTTTTTCAACAATTTAACCATCGGACCAATTGTCCATAAATCGATACCGGTATCCGGTTCATCATAAATTGCCAGTAGAGGATTGGCGGCAATAGTTACAGCCAATTCTATTTTCTTTATTTCCCCGCCGGAAAGTTTGGCATCGATCTCCTTATCCAAAAAAGACAGCGGACAAATACCCACATGGGAAATTATTTCCAAAAGCTTCTTTTCATCTTCAATTCCCGTGGCAATGGAAAGCAAATCACGAAAAGTAATTCCTTTAAAACGCGCCGGCTGTTGAAAGCTGTAAGCGATACCCATTTTAGCACGTTCGGTAATGGAAAGATTGGAGATATTTTTTTCACGGAAAATAATCGAACCCCGGGAAACAGGATTAATTCCCATTATCAGCTTTGCCAGAGTTGTTTTCCCGCTGCCGTTCGGGCCGGTAATGGCATAAAATTTACCTTTTTCAAAATTAAAATTAAGGCCGTCGATAATATTCCGTTCACCGGGATTGCCGTTATTATTTTCCGGCACGGTAAAGTATAAATTTTTTAATTCCAGCATGGAAATAAACCTACTTTCTTAAAAGAAATTAATCGCAAAATCGATTATCGTTTACCGCAATAAGAGCGCCATATTATTTGTTTTGTTGCTATATGATGGTTATTCCCGGATGTCAATAAAGATATTTTTTAAAAATAATCTCATCATAAACAGACGCATTATTTATAGAAAACGATGCTGTAGCCGAAAAGAAGTTTATATCCTTTTATGCAAAGATCTAAATTTTAAAAAATGGGCTTGATTTTCAATAACATGTCAATTAAGGCTTAGGCTGATTATATGAATAAAAACGGAGAAAATTATAATGAAACTGGTAAGAATATTTTTTGTAGCTATAATTTTTCTATCCATTTCCTGCGCCGGTATGCGCCAGACCGAAAATGATAATTTGACTGGATTCCTCAGCATCAGCGCAACCGTACAGGAGGTAAAAGGAAACAACCTGATCGTATCTCTGCAACTGCCGGAAACAAAAGCCACGGCAGGATCACCCATTGGAGAAATTACCCGGCAAATTGTGCGTAAAAGCCTTCTTTTGGAAGGCATGAAAACAGAAGTCAACGGTAAAGCGACAATTATTCGTGAAGTACGCGGCAACACCGCGATAATAGAAACAGAAAATGGCGCCGGTTATCAGCCGGGCAAATCCATAAAAATTTCTGTTCCCAAAAAGACACTGGCTATTGTCGATTTTGAAGTAATCAAAGGAACCGAACGCGAGGCCGGCCGTGTTACCCTGGAAGGATTGACATCGGCGCTGATCGATACCGGACAGTTTACGGTATTGGAAAGATCCAAACTAAAGGCGGTCATGAATGAATTGGAGTTGAGCCTCTCCGGACTGGCCAAAGAAAGCCAGGATAAAGTTGCCGGTAAATTACTGATTGCCGATTTAATCTTAACCGGAACCCTTGCTGAAAATATGGGGGAATGGGATATTAATCTTCGTCTGGTCAATGTCCGAACAGGGCAGGCGCTATCAGCCGTCGTCTTGAAAACCGCACTCATCAAACCTTCAGAACTTCGCGATGCCGGATCATGGAACGAAAATTTTGAGTCTGATTATGTCGACCCCTCATGGAAAATCGGCTATAAAAAACGCAAGCAAACAGGTGAATATGAACGAAGCAGTGTCGATCGCAAGTCCGGAATGGATAATTCAAAAAAAGCACTCCGCATAGATTTTAAATTTGCCGATGTCGATGAAGAATGGCCTTTTTTTGCCAACGCGGAAAACAGCAAGAAACGTAATCTTAGCCTGTACAACGGTATAGAATTTTTCGTCCGCGGATCGGAAAAACTATATGGTCAGCTCAATATGCTGACATCCGTCCCGGAAAACATCAATAAAATTGATAATTGGGTCGGCTTTTTTGAAATTGATACCAAGTGGGAAAAATGCCGTATACCTTTTGACAAAATGGTGCCCGCCCGGCGGTGGATTAAACAGGGGGCGGCAAAATACGGGGCAACGCCTGGTGATCAAATCATGCGCCTGCACCGGGTTGAAGCTATCAGAATAGGCGTGGACAACCAGAAAAATCCTGCTACCGAGGGAACTGTCTGGATTGATAATATTCGCTTCTACAGAGACTGATTATATAAGGTGAAAAAGAATGGGAATGTGTATCTCGTTCCACATGCTCCACGTGGGAACGCACCGCTCAAAACGTTCTACGTTCATTTCTCATGCCCCGTGTGGGAACGGACAAAGCAGCGTCTAGCCGCCGCACTCCAAAACTGCCGGAACCGGCACGATGCAATAAAGCCCGTTTTTTGAAGACGGGCTTTATTTTGAAAGTAATTTTTTTGAGTTTACGGCATCAATATTCAATGCCTGCGCGGTCTTTAATTCCCGCTGCATAGTGATGTTTGATTTCTTTGACTTCGCTTACTGTATCGGCGATTTTTATTATTTGCTGCGGTGCATTGCGGCCGGTTAAGATCAGATCAACGCCTGGGGGTCTGTTTTTAATAACTTCGATAACTTCATTTACATCAACAAGTTTAAAGTCCATTGCGACATTGATTTCATCAAGGATAATCATATTATATTTACCGGATTTAATGGCTCTTTTGGCGACTTCGAAACCTTTTTGCGCCATTTCAATATCAATCGGAGCGGGATTATCGCGCATGACAAAACTATCGAGGCCGACCAGCCTTATTGTTACATTGGGCAAATATTCCTTGGCTGCCTTAAATTCACCGTATTTTCTTCCCTTCATAAATTGAAGAATCAGGACTTTATAACCCTGTCCGACGGCACGAAGGACCTGGCCAAAAGCGGATGTTGTTTTGCCCTTGCCGTCGCCGGTAATAACGATTATTAAGCCTTTCTGAGACTTCGCCTCAATTTCCAACTCTTTATCGGCTTCTTCCTCTTGGGATACTTTTGACTTCAAGTTAGCTTTTGTCTGTTTTTTCGCTGTTTTCTTTGCAGTGGCTGTTGCCTTTTTCGCACTTGTTTTCATGACTATCCCCTTTCAGCATAAATTGTACCCGCCAGTTATTATAACTTGGTTCATAAATAAACTATAAACTTCCTGCTCTGTCAAGAAATATTAAAAGGAATTCAAAGGTTGGATGTCCTTTTATAAAGATCCATATATCATCGAAGCGATAGATTATTGGTCTTCATTTGACAAAATTTTGGAAGACGCTTGACAGCTTCCACTTCTTCACCATAATTTTTGAGCTCACTTTTTCAATTAACAATAAAAAAAATTTCAGATTGCAATGACCTGCAGTTTTTTACTAATATAAAGTCTTCAGAGATCTTGCACAATAATTCTAATTAAAAGAAATAAATGATCTTTATTTTTTAACAAATCTTAAACATGAAAGAGGTACCGATGAACCTTAGAACATACGTCACTACTCACTTAGTTAAGGGTGATGACCTTAACCATCATGGAACGTTATTTGCGGGAAAAACGGCAATGTGGTTTGTCGAAGCCGGGTTCATAGCTGCTGCCGGCCTTACAGGTCCGAAAAATATCGTTTTAATGAGCATTCACGAAATGCACTTTATGAAACCTGTTCACCTCGGCTCCGTCATTCGCTTCGAAAGCAAGGTTATCCTAACGGAAAACGCCCGTCTTGTCTCATACGTAAAAGTAGTGGACAACTTCAATGAAGATTTCCTTCTTGACGGCTTTATATCGTTCATCCGTATTGACAACAATGGCCAGAGTATTCCCCATAAAATTATAATTAGTCCGTCAGAGCCAGAAGACATAGCCCTTCACGAAAAAGCCAAAAAGCTGCATAAGTAAGTTCGCTTTATTATACTCAAGCCCCTGAATTCATTCCCGGCTGTAATCCGCATTATTTATTCAACGGCAAAGCAAAATCCGGATTATTATTTACTAAGCTCTCCAATAACAGGCTACTACTATACTAATATTTAATCCTCGTTGTCTTTTAAATTTAATTACTTAATTATGTAATAAATAATGATTAATAATGCGCACAAATGTCCGCCCATTGCAGACAAATGTAAGGAGGTTATTAATAATGGCAGAAAAATTAAAGCAAATTGAATGCGATCCCAAGTGTGGCTTTTTAGTTCGAAGCCATGATGAAAAGGAACTGGTTGATATAGTGACCAAGCATGCCAAAACTCAACACAACAAAACCATAAGTGAAAAGGACGCAACCGCTATGATAAAGGATGCATAACGGTTGCTGACATAAAAGAAGAAACTTCAATGATTAGCCTGCAGTGGGCGGATCATTGAAAAAATATTTAAGTCAAAGATAGTCCGGTTTATCTAATGAAAATTTTGCTCTTCCGATTCCAGCTTGATAACACCGAATTTTTTCTCATATTGCTGCAGACTGAGTGTCAGTGTATTTATCGTCCGTTTTAGATTAGCCGGGCTCATAATTATTCTTGATACGAGATGAGCTCCATTAGGTGAATTCAAAAGCCAGTCGAGCATAAATTCGTCCGGGCTGTTGGATACTAAAATCAAGTTACTATATCTGCCTCGTGATATTTCATCAGTGGTATTGATCTTAATTGGTTGGGGTTGCTGTGTATCATTATTTTCAGCCATAAAGTCCTCCTCAAAAAGAATTTATAATTATTTGAATATAGATGAAGCGCGATACGATTTTTAATCAATTGACATGAGCGATTGCCAGCGTTCCCATTCCGTAGTGCAGGGCAAACCCCGTTTCTTTAAAAGCATGATAATTGATTCTTCGTTAAAGCGCAGGTATGGATTGATCCGGCGCTCATCGGCCATTGTCGAATATACGTATTCGTAATCGTAGAGATTTCGAAAGCGGGCAATATTTTTATTATCAGGTTCCAGGTAGCGGGCAAAGGCCAGAGAATCCTGGATATAATCATGTCCGGCATAAATTATGGTTTCATCAGGAAGAGCCATTAAGCGCTTGATGGAAAGATAAAAGCTTTTCAAGTCTCCCGAAAAGCAATTTCCTATTGTCCCATTAAAGAGCGTGTCTCCGGAAATGAGGGTATTACCCGTGTAAAAACAAACGGAATCGGCAGTATGGCCGGGAGTCCGTAAAACAATAATCTTTTCTCCGTTAATTTGAATTTCCCTGTTATCGGAAAGATCCGCGAATTTTAAAAGCCGCGCTTTAGGCAACTTAAGCAATTCATAATTGCCGGATGTATGGTCAAAGTGGCC